>JAFSRX010000004.1 GCA_017445905.1 Eubacterium sp. | reverse complement strand
TAATACAAATCAAAATGCAAAACATTTTGATTTGAGAGGAGAAACATATGAAGGGATTGTTAGGATTTTGCTCGCAAAATTCTTTAATCCCGTAATATGTTTGGACGAGGCGAACTAAAGCCTCACACCTTCCCCTTGAGGGGAAGGGGGACCGCTTGCGGTGGATGAGGTGTTTTCCCTCTTCACTACAGTTAAGAAATTGGATTTATTCTTCAAAAAAGCTTATTTCATCCTCATCCTCAACCTTAACGGTTAAGCGTTTTGCAATTATTATGAATAAAGCTATTAGTATTATTCCTGCCGCAGCGCAGGCAATTCCAATAATAAACGACGGCTTCTGATAGAAGAGCTCACCTTTAACGAGTGACTCAAAATCAGGGCTTTCCATTTCCTTTTGAACTTCCTCGGAAGTCTTGTCGAGTCTTGTTACTTCAAAGGTGTAAACCCTTGTTGAACCGTCTGAAGCGGTAACGGTTACGGATATATCGGGCTCCTGGTCAACGCCGAGATTAATTGCCTTCGGGATATCGCAGAAAGCGCCCGTATCCTTTGTTGCCGCAGAAAGATTTATTTCGGTTAAATCAGAGGGAATATAGAGCTTATATTCCGTTTGATTATCGTTGATTTCGGGATAAACCTCGCCGAGTCGGCAATCAACTTTTTTCAGAAGATTGTTTGAATTTTTATTATATTCAGCGGGATTTGAATACTTGAATTTATAAAAAGCTGAGCCGTTTTCAAATTCAAGAGTAACAATAATTCCCGTTTGGTGTTTTGCCTCGTCGAGCTCATAGGTTACAAGAATATTTCCCTTTGAAGAGAGCTTGTAGCTTTTAAGAGTAGGCGTTACCGATGAATCTTCAAGGGTAACGGTGTATTCAAAAACATCTTTTGAAAACTCTTCGTTTATCGTTGCGTTATTAAACTCGATTTGGGTTAGCTCACAAGCGTTATCCGGCTCATCAGCTGCCACGCTGAGCGGGAGCATCAAAAATATTACAAGAACAAAAATACTTAAAATCTTTTTCATAATCTTAACTAATAACTATATAACTTGAAACATTGCTTTTTTCGAGCTGAGAAATGAGCTTATCGTTCTCAAGCTCGCTGCTGATACAGTAAACCTTGTTTTTATCGATTTCAGTGAAATTTTTAATTTCTTCTCTGATTGCAGAATTTGTTATTTTTCCTGAATTATTGTCGATTCCTTTAATTTCAACATCCTCTTCTTCAAGAAGCTTAATGTTGTTTCCTATATCTTTGTAGAGTTTTTTTGAAAGAATGTCAAAACCGTCGCCATATTTATCCGAAATTTCTTCGGGAAGAGAGCAGTCGGTTAAAACAAAAACGTTTACTCCCATTGAAACAAGCTCGGTTACAATATCTTTAAGATAGTTGTAGGTTGCTTCGCTGTCGGGATTAAGATATGTGTTGCCCTCATCATCTTTGAAAAGTTTCTTTTTGCCGCTTTTTACTGAAGAATCGGGAATATATTTCGGCGCAATATTATCCTTGTAGCAGGAGATTCTTGCAATCGGAAGAAGGTCATTTGCAAGAAGCTCTTTTATCGATGCCTTCGGCTTTGAAGCGGGTGAGCTTTGAGCATTAAATGTATCAACCGAGGCAAGAAGTGAGGCGTATCCGATAGTTCCGTCGCTTCTTTTTGCATCAAAGGTTATGCTCGTAAAGCCGAGTGAGGCAGTATCGTTGATAACCGAGCTTAGCATAACCGAGGAATCAAGGCTGATGCTGTCTGTTTTAAACGAACGGAAATTCAGCTGCATATCCTTGAAGTTCGACTCTTCGTCAGAGGAGCTGATTTTTTTGTTATATGAGTTTTCCTTAATACCCATATAAGCGTCCATACCGGTGTAGCCAACGCCGATTAAAACAACACACATTACGGCGATAAGAGCATTTTTTAAACGTTTCTGTCTTTTTGCTCTGTTTTTAACTTTTTTCGTGCGCTTTGAATCAAATTTATTCGGGGAATCTCCGTTTTCAATATATTTATCGGCAAACTCGATTTTTCTTCCCTTTTCTTCTTCGGTCCATTTTTGGTTGCGCTTTTTGTTGTTATAAAATCTTTTTCTTTTTTTCATAATTCGGCATTATTTCTGAGGAGCGTTATCATTTCGTTCGGAACTTCGCTTTTGAAAACGGATGACCCCGCAACAAAAACATTTGCGCCCGCTCTTGAAGCGATTTTAACTGTTTCTTCGTTTATTCCGCCGTCAACCTCAATATCAATTTCTTTGTTTATCTCTCTGATTTTTTCGATTTTCGGCATAACCTCTTCCATAAAACTCTGTCCGCCGAAGCCCGGCTCAACTGTCATAACAAGAACCATTGAGAGCTTGTCAAGATAGGGCAAAACAACGCCGATATCGGTTTTCGGCTTAACTGCAAGCGCAGCTTTTTTTCCGAGAGAAAGAATTTTATCAACTGTTTTTTCTATATCGCTGTTGCTTTCGGTGTGAAAACAGATTATATCAGCTCCCGCCGAAGCAAAATCATCAATATAATCAATGGGATTGCTTATCATAAGATGAACGTCAAAAGGAATGTTGCAAACCTTTTTAAGTGCCTTAATAACGGGCGCGCCGATTGTTATGTTTGGAACAAAATGCCCGTCCATAACATCAATATGAATTAAATCTGAATTGCTTATTGACTTCAGTTCTCTTTCAAGGTTTGCATAATCGCTTGCAAGAATTGACGGTGAAATTTTGAATTCCATAGACTACTCCACATTAAACTATTTAGTTTTATTATTATACTATTATACAAGATATAAATCAAGGCTTAATTTAGTTAGGAGTGAGGAGAGAGGAGTTAGGAATTGTTGTTACTCGCTACGCTCGGACATTAAGTTCCGTTTTTTTGAATGGAGAATTGAGAATGGGGGCAATTCGCCGAAACTATAATAGCCGTGCGCAGCACCCGAAACTCCTAACTCCTCACTCCTAACTATTAAAAAACTCTTGACAAATTAAAAATTGATTATATAATATGCTTAGTAAGGATATAAACAAAGCGAGGTGGACCAAGACGGTCCGCTTCTTTTTATTCTTAGTCGAATAAAAAGAATTAAGAGTGAAGAGTTAAGAATTGATGGTGGGCGCTGCCCACACCCGATTATAATTGAAACTCGTAATTCAGTTAAGGACGGTGAATTATGGCTAAGCCAAACACAGTTAAATTAGTTGAAGAAATAATTTCGCCCTATGCTAAAGAGCTCGGTCTTGAAATCTGGGATGTTCGCTTTGCCAAAGAAGGCAGTGAGTGGTATCTGAGAATTTTCATAGACAAAGAGGGCGGGGTAAGTATTGACGATTGCGTTGATTTAACCCATGCAATTTCAAAGCCGCTTGATGAGAAAGACCCGATATCCCAAAGCTATATGCTTGAGGTTGCTTCTCCCGGAGTTGAAAGAGAGCTGACAAGAAAAGAGCATTTCGAGAAATTTATAGGCTCACCGATTATGCTCAGAATGATAAGGGCTATCAACGGCGTGCGCGATTTCAAAGGAACGCTCAAAAGCTTTGAAAACAATCAGATAACAGTTGTTTTGCAAGACGGAGAAGAGCTGTGTGTTGAAAAGAAAGAAACAGCCTTCGTTAAGCTCGATGACTTTGATATAAATGATTTTGTATAAATTTAAGTATATAAAGAAAGGTGATTGAAAAAATGAGTAAAGAGTTTTTTGAAGCAGTAAAAATGCTTGAGGCAGAAAAAGGAATACCTGCAGATTATCTTTATGAAAAGATTTCAGGTGCGATTGTTGTTGCCGCAAAGCGTAACTACAACGGAAAAGACATTGTTCACTGCGATATCGACCCCGAAAAACAGAAAATAAAGGTTTATTTAAGAAAAAATGTTGTTGAGGAGATTGAAGACCCCGACACCGATTTAACCCTTGAGCAGGCTCAGCTTATCAGAAAGTCTGCAAAGGTTGGAAAAACAATCGATATTCCTCTTAAAACAAAGGATTTCGGAAGAATAGTTGTTCAAACAGCGAAGCATGTTATTCGTTCAAGCATAAAGGATGCAGAAAGAGGAATGATGCTTCAGGAATTCCAGAGCAAAAATCAGGAGCTCCTTTCAGCTAAAGTTGTAAGAGTTGACCCAACAACGGGAAATGTTACTCTTGAAATCGGAAAGAACGAAGCAGTTCTTCCAAAAGCTGAGCAGGTTCCCGGAGAAGAGCTTCGTGAGGGCGATATGACAAAGATTTTTGTTGTTGGAATCAAGGAGGGCGAAAAGAGACCGAGGATTATGATTTCAAGAACTCATCCGGGTCTTGTACGCAGACTTTTTGAAAGCGAGGTTCCCGAAATATTCGACGGAACAATCGAAATTAAATCCGTATCCCGTGAGGCAGGCTCAAGAACAAAGATTGCCGTATTCTCAAAGGATGAGGATGTTGATCCCGTCGGAGCTTGCATAGGTCCGAGAGGTCAGAGAGTTTCAAACATTGTTGAAGCGCTCGGCGGAGAAAAGATTGATATTGTTAAATATAACGAAGACCCGATTGCTTTTGTTTCAGAAGCGCTTGCTCCTTCGGATGTTATCAGTGTTGAAATTATTGATGAAGGCTCAAAATCATGCAGAGCAACAGTTCCCGATGACCAGCTTTCTCTTGCGATAGGAAACAAGGGTCAGAACGTTCGCCTTGCTGCAAAGCTCACAGGCTGGAAGATTGATATAAAGCCTGAATCGGGATTCTATGAGGGATAAGCTATGAAAGCTAAAAAAATTCCGATGAGAATGTGCACCGGATGCGGCGAGATGTTTGATAAAAGAACTCTTGTTCGTGTTGTTAAATCAAAAGACGGCGAAATAAGTCTTGATTTAACAGGCAAGAAAGCAGGCAGAGGCGCATATGTTTGCAAAAATATTGAATGTCTTAAAAAAGCAAGAAAGAAAAAGGCTTTTGAAAGAGCATTTGATGTTCAGATAGACGGCGATGTCTATGATAAAATGGAAGAAGAAATCAATAATGAACAATAAAAAATATTTATCAATGCTCGGGCTTGCCAGAAGAGCGGGCAAACTCTCAATGGGTCACGATATGGCGCTTAAAGCTGTTAAAGAGAAAAAGGCAAAGATTGTTGTTTTTGCAAGCGATGTTTCTCCCAGACTTATTGAAGAATTTAAAAGAGCATGCGATTATGACGGAATTAATATATTGAATATTGAAGAAAGAATAAACGATATTCATTCGGCTTTAGGTTATAAAGCGGGAGTCATAACCGTTAACGATGAAAATTTTTCGCGTAGAATAGAAGAACTAATCAAGGAGGAATTTGCTCATGGTGATTAAAGTTAAGGTTTCTGATGTTGCAAAGGGCTTCGGAAAGCAAAACAAAGAGATAATTGAAATACTCTCAGCCTACTGCGAGGGTCCTGCAAAAAAAGCGGGAACTGTTCTCGAAGAGGATGAGCTTAATATCTTATTTGACAAAATAACTCAGGAAAATTCCGTAAAGAATTTTGATGGCTATTTTGCAAGCAAGAAGACTAAAGCAGAGGATAAAAAGGAAGATAAGCCAAAGAAGGAAAGCAAGCCGAAGGATGATTCAAAGGCTAAAAAGCATCAGAGTCAGGCTGCAATTCTTCAGATGGCTGAGCAGGCTGCAAAGCGCGCCGAAGAAAAGGCAAAGAAAAAGGCTAACCAAACTCCCCAGGCAAGAACAAAGGGAGAGGCTCGCCGTATTGATACAAGAGCAAACACGGTTGACCTTGAAAAATACAATCAGAAATACGAGGATATTGCACCTGCAAGTAATTATAACGATAATCAGAAGAAACAGAAGCTTTCTCAGAAATCAAAGCAGTACAGAAAGAAGAGACCTGTTTCAAAGAAGAGAGAAACAGAGGCTCAGCGCCTTGCTCGTATTGCAGAACAGAGAAAGAAGCAACAGATTAAGATTACCGTTCCCGATGAAATAACCGTCGGCGAGCTTGCTTCCCTCCTCAGAATGACTGCAAACGAGGTTATCAAAGAGCTTATGAAGCTCGGAATGATGGTAAGCGTTAATGAGGTTATCGACTATGATACCGCTGAAATCGTTGCAACCGAGCTTGGCGCAAAGGTTGAAAAAGAGGTAATAATCTCAATCGAAGAGCAGATTATTGAAGAAGAGGTTGAAAACGATGATAACGCAATTCCTCGTTCACCCGTTGTTTGCGTTATGGGTCACGTTGACCACGGTAAAACATCAATCCTTGATGCTATCAGAAATACTGATGTAACCTCAACCGAAGCAGGTGGAATTACTCAGGCAATCGGCGCATACCAGGTAACACTTTCAGATAATTCAAAAATAACTTTCCTTGATACTCCCGGTCACGCTGCATTTACTTCAATGCGAGCAAGAGGAGCAATGGCAACCGATATCGCTGTTCTTGTTGTTGCAGCAGACGACGGAATTATGCCCCAGACGATTGAGGCAATCAACCATGCCCGTGCAGCAGGAGTTGAGATTATCGTTGCTATAAACAAGATGGATAAAGAGGGTGCAAACCCCGACAGAGTTATGCAGCAGTTAACCGAGCATGAGCTTGTTCCCGAAGAATGGGGCGGAGATGTTATCTGTGTTCCCGTATCTGCTAAAACAAAGATGGGAATTGATAAGCTCCTTGAAACAATTAATCTTGTTGCAGAGATGAGTGAACTCAAAGCAAATCCCGAAAGAACTGCCAAGGGCGTTGTTATTGAGGCGAAGCTCGATAAGGGAAGAGGTCCGATTGCAACACTTCTTGTTCAGAACGGAACTCTTAAAGCGGGCGATGTTATTGTTGCAGGAACTGCAGTTGGTAAGGTCAGAGCAATGACCGACTACAAGGGCAAGAAAATCAATTCGGCAGGTCCTTCCGTTCCCGTTGAAATTATGGGTCTTGACGCAGCTCCGATGAGCGGTGAGCTCTTTAATGCCGTATCGGATGAAAAGCTTGCGCGCCGTCTTGTTGAACAGCGTAAGGAAGAGGCTAAGGAAGAAGAATTCAAGGCGTTCCAGAAGGTTACTCTTGATACTCTCTTTGATACTCTTCAGGACGGAGAAATGAAAGAGCTTAACATTATCGTTAAGGCTGACGTTCAGGGCTCGGTTGAAGCTGTTAAACAGTCGCTTCTCAAGATTGAAAACGATGAAGTTCGCGTTAAGATTATCCACGGCGCAGTCGGAACTGTTAATGAAAACGATGTTATGCTCGCCAATGCGTCTAATGCTATTATTGTCGGCTTTGCCGTTGATGTTGATCCCGTTGCAAAGGAAAGCTCAGAACGTGACGGAATCGAGATTAAAACATATAATATTATCTATGACGCAATTGAAGATATCGAAAACGCAATGAGGGGAATGAGAGCTCCTAAGTACCGCGATGTTGATACCGGTACCGCTGAAGTTCGCGAGGTTTATAAGATTTCTTCAGCAGGAACAATCGCAGGCTCGATTGTAACCTCGGGAACCATTAAGAGAGATTCAAAGGTTCGCGTTATCCGTGACGGTAAGCAGGTTGCCGATGTTGAACTTGCAAACCTAAAGAGATTCAAGGATGATGTTAAAGAGGTTTCATCAGGTTACGAATGCGGTATTTCCCTTAAAGATTTCGACGATATCCGTCAGGGCGACGTTTTTGAAGCGTATATTGTTGAAGAATACCGTGATTAAAGAATTACGAGTTACGAATCACGAATTACGAATTGTGGGCGGGCGCTGCCCGCACCCGATTTTATTTCACGTTCATAATTTGAGGTGATAGTTTTGCCAAGTTACAGAATAGACAGAATAACTGAGGACATTAAGCGTGAGCTTATTCATATTCTCAGAGAGGTTAAAGACCCGAGAGTGAGCGATATGCTCAGCGTTGTAAAGGTTGATGTCAGCAATGATTTAAGCTACGCCAAGGTTTATATAAGCGATATCGGGGGAATGGAAATAGCAAAGGAATCGGTTAAAGGTTTAAAAGCCGCAAGCGGTTTTATCAGAAAAAGACTTTCCTCCTCCCTTCATCTAAGAAAAACCCCTGAACTTAAGTTCATTGCCGATGAATCAATCGAAAAGGGCTTTGACCTGTTTAAAAAACTAAATTCACTTGATATTCCTGAGGAAACAAAAGATGAGAATTAATGTTGAAGAATGTGCAAAAATACTCAGCAGTAAGGATAATATCCTTATTCTTTCCCATGCTCACCCCGACGGTGATACGCTTGGAGCAGGCTTCGGACTTTGCAGAGCGCTTTTAAAACTCGGCAAAAAGGCAAGGGTTATTTGCGCAGACGAAATACCAAGTAAATATTTTGACGTATTTGAAAAGCTCGATATGCCTGAATTTGAAGAGGATTATGTTGTTGCGGTTGATGTTGCAACTCCTAACCTTCTCGGCGATTTATGCGAAAAGTTTGATAACAGAATTGATTTATGCATTGATCATCACAGAACCAATTCTAACTTTGCAGATAAACTGCTTCTTGATGTTGATGCAGCTGCAGTTTGCGAAACAATCTTTGAGGTTATCAATGCGCTCGGCGTTGAAGTTGATAAAGCTATTGCAGACTGCCTGTTTACAGGACTTACAACCGATTCAGGCTGTTTCAGATATGCAAGCACAACTGCGAATACCTACAGAGTTGCCGCTCAGCTTGTTGACCGTGGCGCAGATAACGGAAAGATTAACCGCGTTATGTTTGAAACAAAAACAAAAACATATGCTGCGATTGAACGTCTTGCGCTTGAGGGAATGCAGTTCTTTTGTGATGACAGAGTCTGCGTTATAACAATAACCCAGGATATGTATGAGCAAACAGGCGCTAAGGAGCACGAAACAGAGGCTATTGCCCCCTTAACAAGACAGATTGAGGGCGTTGAAATAGGGCTGACAATCCGCGAAAAAGAAAATGGAGCTTGCAAGTGCTCAATAAGAACCTTTGAGAGTATTGATGCATCAAAGCTCGCTGCCGCTTTCGGAGGCGGAGGACATAAGCAGGCTTCCGCTTGCCTTTTTGATTGCTCTGCTGAAGAGGCAAAGGCGCAGCTTATAGAGAAGTGTAAAGAATTACTGAAATGACTGGTATAATTTGCATTGATAAAGATAAGGATATAACCTCTTTCGGCGTTGTTGCAAAGCTAAGGGGTATTCTCGGTGAGAAAAAAGCAGGTCACACGGGAACGCTTGACCCTATGGCGACTGGGGTTTTGCCTGTTATGCTCGGAGGAGCTACAAAGTTTTTAGACTTTTTGCCTCAGAGCGACAAACGTTATGAAGCTAAATTTCTTCTCGGAAAAACAACCGATACGCTGGATATAACGGGCAAAACTCTCAGCGAGAATGAAGTAACAGCAAAAAAAGAGGATATTTTAAAAATCCTTCCTGAATTTACAGGCAAAATATTGCAATATCCGCCGATGTACAGCGCTAAATCGGTTGACGGAGTTCGTCTTTATGATTTGGCAAGGCAGGGTATTGAGATTGAAAGAAAACCCTGTGAGGTTGAAATAAAGGTCCTTGAATTAATAAGAAGCGAGGGAAATGAATATACTATCGATGTTCTCTGTTCAAAGGGAACATATATCCGCTCGCTTGTCGATGATATAGGAAAAGCGCTTGGCTGCGGAGCAGTTTTAACCGAGCTTAGAAGAACGCTTGCCTGCGGCTTTTCGTCTGAGGATACAGTAGCTCTCTCAGAGCTTCAGAGGCGAAAGGACAGCGGCGAAGGGTTTGACGACCTTGTTATGGGAATAGAAAGAATTTTTGAAAGCTACCATAAGGTTGTTATATCCGAGGCGCAGAGTGTTCGTTTCTCAAACGGCGGAGCGCTTGATATTAAAAGAGTAAAAAATCCCCCGAAAGACAGAGGATTATGCACGGTGTATTCTTTTGACAATCGTTTTTTAGGACTGGGGAAAAATGAAAACGAACAACTCAGAGTTCTTCGTTTATTGATAAGGAAATAGAATGAAAACAAACAGAAAAGCAGTTGCACTCGGCGATTTTGACGGAATGCATTTAGCGCATAAAACCGTTGTAACAGGCGCTGAAAATGTAATTATATACTGCGTAAACAATGAATTTTCTCTTCTACAGAAAAGCATTTTTGAAAAGCGCTTTGAAAGTGCAGTATTTGCCGATTTCGAGAAGCTGAAAGATATGAGCGGTGAGGATTTCATCAATAAAATTCTGATTGATGAGCTTGGCGCCGAGGTGCTTCTTTGCGGATTTAATTTCCGCTTCGGTAAAAATGCGAGTATGGGCGCTTTTGATTTAAGAGAATATCTTGAGCCAAAGGATGTCTGGGTAAGAATACTAGAACATCTTGACTACAAGGGCGAGCCGATAAGCTCGTCGAGAATCAGAAAATGCGTTAAAGAAGGCGAAATTGAAGACGCAAATAAAATGCTCGGCTATAATTTCACTTTTGAAAGTGAGGTTGAAAGCGGAGATAAAAGGGGAAGAACAATCGGTTTTCCAACGATAAACCAAAAGCTTCCCAAGGGTCTTGTTCTTCCTAAATTCGGAGTTTATGAAAGCCGTGCTGAAATTGACGGGAAGATTTATAAGGCGTTTACAAATATCGGAATCCGTCCGAGTTTTAAACTTGAAGAGCCCTTGAGCGAAAGTCATATTTTTGATTTTGACGGAGATTTATATAATAAAACGGTAAGAATAGAGCTTCTCAGATATTTAAGAGAAGAAAAGAAGTTTTCTTCAATCAACGATTTAAAGGAACAGCTTGAGAATGATAAAAGCAGTATTATTTGATTTTGATGAAACCCTGCAGGACAGAACAGAAGCCTTTGAACATTATATGGATACCTTTTTTAACACTTTCCGCCCCGAACTTACCAAAGAGGAAAGGGAAATCTGCAAAGAGGATATGCGTGTAACAGGCAAGGGCGGATATGTCAACAGAGTTGAGTGGTGCAAGCTCCTGTGCGATATGTGGGGCTGGAAGGATGCTCCCCCTGCCGAAGAGCTTGCAAATCATTATGACGTAACCTTTGGCGATCATAATGTTATTTTCAAAAATTCAAAGCCACTCTTAAAGGAACTTAAAAAGAGGGGATACATAGTCGGCGTTGTAACAAACGGCCCTTCATATCTTCAGAATCATAAAATGGATACAAGCGGACTCAGGGAGTTTTGCGATATTGTTGTTGTAAGCGGTGACGTTGGCGTTCATAAGCCCGACCCCGAGCTTTTCAGATATGCCGCAAAACAGCTGAATCTGAAACCCGAGGAATGTATTTATGTCGGCGACCACCCGATTAACGATATAAAAGGCTCGCTTGATGCCGGAATGAAAGCAATAAGGATGAACTATGGCTGGTTTAAAGACCAGGATTTACGCCCCGACGTTCCCGTTATTGAAGATATAATTGATGTGTTGGAATATGTATAATTAAAAGAACAGACATATGTGTTGACTCTTTTGAATTTTCGTTAAAAAGAGTATAGGCATACATTATAATAAAGTGTATTAAGTATAAATGCTTTTATTTGGAGAGATATTATGAAAAGGTCATTCTCAAAAAGGATAATCAGCCTGTTTTTATCGATAGTTATGCTTGTTTGCACAACTTGCTGTATCGATTATATAGCAAAGGCTGAGGATACTGATTTTATTCATTATAAGTTTTCATATCTTTCAGATGTTGAAGCAAAAGCATATCTTGGCTTTTTGCTTGGTGAAAATGATGTTGATGAAGATTTGTGGAATACAGATGTGTACTATTATCTGACAGGTAGACTTTTCGAAAACAGAGATAGAGAAAATAAGGCTCGCATGGCATTTGTATATATTGCAAACAGACTCTTGAATGAGCGTATTGATGAACAAACAAGTAATGCCAATGTAGCCTCTGCTGATCTTATAACATTTTTAGAAAACAAGTATGGAACAAATATGGACGCTGAACTTGTTCAGCCGTTGATTAATGCGGAATTGCGTTCAATTAAGGATGTTATTTTAGAATTTGTTGCTATTGCAACAGAAACAGACAGTGTAGAAATAGAGGCAGTAGATACATTGTTTTCCACGCTTGAAGTAATTGTAAATTACAAAGAAAAAGTAGATGAATATTATCAATGTATTAAGGCAATTTTCGATACCGCAAAGTTTACTAGTTCTGTACAGCACGCTGATATGTATAACCAGTTTGCATTATATATTTACAGTGTTAGAACACATCTTGATTTTAGTGGTGAAAATCAAAGAATAGCTCAGATGATAGTGGAGCTTACACAAGATGCATATGATTTGCATAATGAAAGAGTTCTTTGGGTAAATGCGATAGAAGCAATAGTAAAGTTGGCTGATCGTTTTGGAAAGTTAAATGATTATTGGCTTGATTGGAATACCGATTCTCGTATAGCGCTTATGAAAAAGTGGGCACATTTCTATGAATACTCGAGGCGTGCATGTGAAGAAGATGTTGATCCGATAATGACTGACAGTAGCATTTCCAATGTTACTATTACATCTTCGAGTGGCAAAACAATTACTTATAAACAAAAGAGTTACAAGATTAAAATAACTCTTTCTCATGTTATTGAAGATACAGATCTCGAATATACAAAGACTTCAAACGGAGTGAAAATCACAAGATTTAATGCATATGAAGGAAAGTATCATTATGTCACAATTCCTGGTAAAATTGCTGGGTTAGATGTTACTGAAATAGGCCCAGGAGTTTTTGAAGATGCAAGTTTTGAGAGCGTAATTATTCCTGAATCTGTTGAAGTAATCGGGAATAAAGCATTCTATAATAATCCTTCTCTTGATATAATTGCTATTTTAAATGATAATGTCAAAATCGGAGATAAAGCATTTGATTGGAATTTGGGAGCAGCAAATCAGACTATCGGAAACACCTATGTGTATTGTAATATGCCTTCTTCAGCAGTACAGTTTTGTAATCAAAACGAAGGCTTTGTTGCTAGGAATGTAGCTTGGAATGGCAATACAAAATGGGGTATCGCTGCATTAAATAAAGAATACCATATTAATACTGCTGCAGAATTAAATTATATATCGGATTTGGTAAAAAATGGGGCGGATTTAAATGGTTTCAAGATAGTTGTTGATAGTAATATAAATCTGAACAATAAAGCGATTAACCCCATCGGTCAATCTCAGGAGATGCCGTACAAGGGCTCATTTAACGGAAATAATCACAGGATTTATAATTATAGAGCTTCAAGTATAAACAATTACAGCGGAATTTTTGGATATGTTAGTGCAGAGAATTCAAGTTTCTCAAATATAACAATAAGTGGAATTAAGCCGGAGATTAAAGAATATGTCGGAGGATTAATTGGATATGCTAATATAAAGTATTCGGGAAAACTAACAATAAAAAATATTCATACAAATGTTTCTGATTTAGATGAGATGAATCAACGGGGAGGAATTATAGGTAAAATTGAAAGCAATGGACAGGGAACAATCAATATTTCTGAATCTTCAAACGAAAATATCCTTTCAACCTATAATGCCTTTGGAGGCAATTCAACAGGCGGTATTGTCGGTTCAATTCAGGCGAGCAATACAGATAATTTTAGCTTTTTTAGATGTTATAACAGCGGAAGTCTTTATGCATCGCTTAAAGGAGGATATTCAACAAGCTATTGTGGTGGAATAATCGGAACGGCTAATAAAGGGAATTATTTGATTTCAGAGTGTGCAGTTGGAGGACTTGTTTCGGGAACTAGTTACTATACAAATACAGGAGGAATTGTAAGCGTATTTTCTCCGACATCATTTAAAATAGAGAATTGTGGCGTTTTTGCAAGAATAGAAAGTGAGTGTGTTAATGGAGAATCATTTTGTGCAGGAATGATTGGAAGGCTATACCTTGACAATATTTTAGATCAAAGCAAATGTTATATTAAAAACTCCTATTGTTCAAATATATGTAATGCAGATTATATTGCAGCTTTTGCAATTATCAATACAGATGCAACAAGAATAAATATTAAAGTTATCAATTCTTATTTTGATATTGGAAAAACAACACTTAAAACTAGAACTTCTTCAAGTTTAAATACAAACACCAATGATTTTTTATATTTGTGTATGACATATGCAATGTTTTCTGGTTCATCAAAACCTACAAACACAGATTTTATTGTAGATTCAGGTGTTAAATATAGTAATGCTTTAAAAAATGACGAATCTCTTTATAGCAATTGGGATTTTGATAATATATGGGAACATGTTGAATCAGGATATCCTATTCTTAAGCATGTAAAATTAATACAGCCGTGTCATAACCATTCATATATTGTAAGGGTTATTAAACCAACCTGTACCGAAGGTGGATATACATATAATCGTTGTTCTAATTGCGGATATACTTGTACAACGGACTATACTTCTGCCACAGGACATAATTATAAGTATATAAAAGCCGTTGTTGCAACCTGCAATTCAAAAGGTTATGATGTATATATTTGTTCCGTTTGTTCCGAAACAAAAACAGAAAATGAAACTGAAATGCTTGATGGTACTGCTCTGAAAAGTTCCATCAACACTGCCAAAAATAAGCTTGAGAAGGATTATTATACGCCACTGAGCAAATCACAGCTTAGCACAGTTTATGAAAATCATAAAAATGATCCCGATATCTTAACAAATCAAGTCGATGTTGATAATGCTACTAATGAAATACTTGAAGCAATAGCCGCACTTGAATTAGTTGATTCTTATGAAAAGAGGCTGAATGAGAATATTTCATGGAGATGGGAAAAGGAAAGCAAAAACTTAACGTTTTCTGGAACGGGCACGCTTCCTTCTTCATCGGATTGGAATGACTTTATTTTCCAAACAGAAAATATTATTATAGAAGAGGGAATAACGAACATCGGAACCCGAGTTTTTTACAGTAATGCTTATGTTAAAAATATTTCAATGCCCGAATCATTAACAGGAATCGGAGAAAGGGCTTTTGAATTCTGCACCTCTGTTGAAGAATTGACCATTCCGGACAATGTTGTTTCTATCGGTTATGGAGCATTTGCAAATATGACTGCATTGAAAAAAGTTACTGTTCCTGCTTCAACATCATATTGTTCGTATTGTTTTGATAAAGATGTAAACGTTGAGAAAGTTGTTATAACGAAGGGAACAAACGGAATAATTCCGGATTCGCAGTATACATCAGAACAATCCTATTTCTATTCGACAAGAAAAGGCAATTTCGGACCCTGGAAATATGCAAATGATTGCAGCGTAATAATTAGCGAAGGCGTTAGTGTTATCGGAAAAAACACTTTTTGGGAAAGCCGCGGAATAAGAGAAATCCATATTCCAAGCACCATGGCAGAAATGAATTTAAATAACGGGACTTTCTATAGAAACTATAATTTATGCATTATTGAGGTTGCTGAAAGCAACTGCGTGTACTGCAGCGTTAATAATTGCATATACAGCAAGGATATGAGCCAATTCCTTCTTTATCCTCAAGGATCTAAAGCAAGTTCGTTTACAATGCCTTCAACAGTCCAAGAAGTTCGTTCATACGCTTTTAATGATTGCTATGAGTTTGAAGATTTATATTACTTCGGAACTCAGGAAGAATGGAATAATATTGTTATCGGAGTTGATAATACGCCACTTTTAAACGCAAATATTCATTTTCTTGATCAACCGTCGGATTCTTCTGCTCTTGTAGCTTCTATTCAAGAGGCGCATTCATATACAAAAGCCGAATATACTTCGGAATCAGTTGAATATCTTTATTCAGTTGCTAATAGCTATGTACAACTGGCAAATCGAGTTGCTCCTCAGAGTGAATATGATTCAGCTGTTGAAGAAATCCTTAGCGCAATTAGGCAACTTGATCCACTAAGCAGATATACAGTATCTTCATTCGATGGTAAAGTTGTTAATATGACGGATGATTTCGGTAAAGAAACGAAGATTGTATTTATAGAGCATATTAATGAATACTGCGCTTCTCTTGATGTTGTTGAAGACGGAATTGTCAATGCAAAAGATTTTGCATATCTTTTACGAAACTATTAATTAATAGTTATACTGTTAAGATAAACGATAGGGCAACAGTAAAAGGATAGCCAAATGGTTATCCTTTTACTGTTTTATTTTATCCAAATCGGATTTGTAAATGCCCAGAAGAGCTCGTCCGCTGTCGGAGGAGGCGCAACATTTCTGCTTGAGAGGAATTTGTTTTCTGCAAAGCCGATAAGCTTTTTAACAGCGCCTTTAACCTTGTAATCAATTTCGGCTCTGATAAAGCCTTTCTCTTTAATTCCGAAAACTGCTCTGTGTTCTTTTTCAAAAGTGCTTGCAGTATGGGAATAAATGAGTTTATCGTTGTTAAAAATTCTGAGAGTAAAGCCGGGCTTGAGCTTAGTTGCCGTGCATTCTCCCGTTAAACCGTCTTTAAGCTCTATTGTATCCCCCAGCTCAGCATCTTCAACTTTAAGATAAATCATTGAAGCGTCCTGCTTGTTGGTTATAACGCTTCTGCCCTCTCTGAGTGCCTCAAGAATATCCTCGGGTGAATTGCTTTTTGCGTGGGTTATTGTTGTCGGCATTGCGAGCAAATCAATTCCCGCATAGTTTCTGTGAAAATCAGAGCCGCCGACTGCGGGGAGATGTATTCCCTCAAGGAGTTTTCCTGCCCACCAGCTTATGCACTTTGTGTTATCGGTGTGCTGAATTGTGTTCCAAACCTCAACGCAGTCCATAGGATAGGCGTCAAGCTCCATTCGAAACGGACAGTTTGAACAAAACGGATGATTAACGCTGACGGTTGCGCCGTTTTTTCTCGCATTTTCGGTAATCTTTTTATAATCATCGATATTTTCAAGAGTATATGGAGGCTCAAACGGAATTTTTGCGCCCCAAACATTTATGTGGCCGTTATATCCTGTTAGCTCCTGACCCTGAATAACTGTTAAACCGTCGCTTGAATAAGATTTTTCAACGGTGTTGAAATTATGGTCGGTTATAATTATCCAGTCAAGCCCGATTTTTTTGCAGCGGTCAATCAGCTCATATTGATGAAGGCTTCCGTCTGAATTAGTTGTGTGAAGATGGGTATCGCCCTTAAACCAACGTCTTTGCATAGTTTTACTCCTTATATTAGTTAGGAATTAGGAAAGAGGAGCGAGGAGTTTCGGGTCGCTTCGCTCCGACTATAAAAGTAGCTGTGCGCAGCACCAAAAATTCGTAATTCGTAACTCGTAATTTAATTAAGCCTCGCAATTATATAGTGCGAGGCTTTAATTTATGATGTTGTGTTGTTTATTGATGTTGCATTAACATACTGAGTTCCCGGAACAGGGCGCTTGCCTGTTTTTGCAAGAACAAGTTCTTCGCAGGTTACAAGCTGATATCCTTTTTTAAGAAGCTTCGGAACCATCTTTTCAACAGCCTCGGCAGTTGAATCATAGATTTCGTGCATAAGAATGATATCGCCGTCCTGTACATTATTCATAACTGCTTTATATACTTTGTTTGCATCCCTTGATTTCCAGTCCTGAGTATCAAGCGACCAGTAGTAAAGCGGCATATTCTCAGTCTTGCATTCTTTTCTGATAACCGATGTTGTATTTCCGCCGGGTGAACGGAATGCTGTAGGATACTGTCCGCAGGCGTCATAAATTGCCTTTGAACACTTTTTGATATCACTTGCAGTAACATTTTTACCGTAGTGATTGTGATCCCATGTGTGGTTTGCAAGCTCACATCCGAGAGCAACTTTTCTCTTGAGATTGTCGGGATGATCCTTTGCATTTCTTCCCACCATAAAGAAGGTTGCTCTGACATTGTATTTTTCAAGAACATCGAGTATTTTATCTGAAGAATTGTTATATCCGGGTCCGTCATCAAACGTCAGCGCAATCATCGGCTGTTTGGTGTTTATATCGCTCGACATAGTGATTTTTTCCTGAATTTTAACAGAAGAAATGTCGCTCCATTTTCCATAGAGAGTTCTGTCGTTATAGGAAATATATGTTCTCACTCTTGCGCTGTATGTTTTCTTTTGCTTTAAGTCCTTAAGAGTATATGATGACTTTGCTTTGTCTTTAACATTGACTGTTTTTGCGCCTGAAAAATCGCTGCCGTCACCCTGAACATACTGAAGCTGATAGCCCTGAGCCTCACTGTTAATGGTCCATTTAACCTTCATCAAACCTGTATCAGGAGACTCAATATTCTGAATTTTTTGAGCTTCGGGAAGAGTGCAGGCTGAAACAGAAGGATGCTCTTTGCTCTCGGCAACATCATCCTCACCTTTATATGCGGTTATATAGAATTTATATTTGCTTGCCTGTTCAAGCTTTTTCAGTGTATATTCCTTTGTTTTTGCGTCTTTTATTGTTGCTGCTTTTTCAAATTCAGTATTCTGCTCATCGGCTTTATAGATATAGTATCCGTCAGCGGATGAAACCTTTTTCCATGAAAAAGACACGCTGTCACTTGAAGTTTTAACAACCTCAAATTTTTCAACATCTGAAACTGTTTTTGATTGAACAACTGCCATTGCAGAAAAGGCAGCAATTATTATCAGGATAATTAAAAGAATTCCTGCGATTCTGATTTTTTTTGCCATATTCACACTCTATTCTTTAGATAGTATATGCCGCCTCGCGACAACTAATGTTATTATACTATTATTTATTTTGTAATTCAATATAATTTTCTATGAAAAAAATATAAAAAATATTTATACAGTTGTATTGATATTTATATATTTTTATGTTATAATAACACCGGCACATAACTCAAAAAATAATTATGGGGGATTAAAAAGGATGCCAAAGAAAACAAAAGAGGCCTTAATATCTGCGTTTCTCGAGTTAGTAAAGAAAGATGATTTCGATAGAATAACAGTAACCGACCTCGTTGAAAAGTGCGGTATCAGCCGTCAAACATTTTACTATCATTTTGATGATATTCATCAAATGCTTGACTGGGCTTTTGAAGCTGAAACAAAGAGTATATGTGCGCTTCAGAATCCTGATGATTGGGGAGCAACCGAAGAGAAATACATAGAGTTCTTCAATAAATATGATGTTATGTTGAGAAAGGCTCTGAAATCAATTAGATTTATAGGCGTTTTCAATCGTATTGAGAAGAGCTTTTATGACTGCATAACCTCATATATTGCAGCAAAGCGAAGCGCCGATCAGAATTTCGGAAAAAATGCAGATTATGTTATCTCATATACTGCGGGAGCCTATACTGCGCTCGTTGTTAAAACAATTCAGGAAGAAAAAAGCGATTACGAAACAATAATAAAGAACCTTGGAACATCACTTAAGGGAATATAAAAAAGCTTTCTCAAATTTTTGAGAAAGCTTTTTTAGTGGTGCGTGGCGTGTGAGGCGTGCTAAAAAATGAAAATGCAAAATTTTGGGTGCTGCGCACGGCAATTAAATAATCGGAGCGAAGCGACCCGAAAACTCGGAACTTGTTACTCGGCACTTGGAACTCCGCTCTGAGTTAAATTCCGAAGAAGTCTTCAGCATTCTTTATGCTATTGTATTTTCTTGATGAAAGAGTTGCGGCCTTTTTTCCGTTCTCCTCTTCGAAAAGTGAATTATTATCGGTGTCAATTTTGTAGTATGTGCTTTCCGTTGCCTCGCCGTTATCAATAACAACAAATCCGTTTTCGATTTTGTATTTTCCGTTTGAAGTTGTTATCTGCCAGCTTGAGTCACCATTTTTAAAATAACTTGTTGAAACATATGTGTTATCCCTGTTTAGTTTAAGCGCTGAAATGCTGTATTCATCACCGTTCTGAACAGGCTCGGTGTACCAATAAAAATTATAGATGAAAGAGTAGTCCCCTTTGGAAAGCTTGGTCGTCTTTTGAGCCTTTGTTGTTTTCTCGTCTTCATTTTGCTGATTGTTTTCTGACGGAAGGGTTGTTTCTTCCTCGCTGTGGTCAAAGATTAAATCTGCAATGTCTGAATTTGGCTCAGAGGTAAATGAAACGGGATATAAATAGGTATATATCTCATCGGAATCATAGAAACTGAACTTCATCTCGAAGGTATAAACATTTTTGCCTTTTTTTGCGTTTATATCTTTGATATCAAAGAAAATCGCTCTGAAGGTTGAATCTATGTTCTTTGTATATTCATAATCCGTTGAAACAGCCTCTTTTTCCTCGGTATTTTTATCGGTTTTATCATAATCATAAATTGAAACACCGTGGATATATTCAATTTTTGAATCCTCTTTTAAAAGAACATAAACAATCTCTTCGTCATCGTTTATTATTCCGGAGGAGCCTTCAAAAGTCAGCACCGGCTTGTCCGGAGTCGGATTATAAATATTTGCAAAATAGTAATATGCTCCGCCGCCGATAATCGCAAGCGTTAAAAGAATGCTTAAAAACCAGATTATACCGCCGGTTTTTTTCTTCTTTTTGCCGTTAAAATTATCATCGTCGGGAGTATCGGCGTATATATCAAACATCATATCATCCGAAGTCAGAAGAACATATTCATCATTATTATCTATCCGCGCGCCGCAGTTGGGGCATACGACAGCATTTTCACTTAGCTTTGCCCCGCAGTTTTTGCATTTCATTTTTTATCTCCTATCTTTTTAGTTCCCTTAACAGAACAGTTCGGGTTTGCAATATCAATTATACCACACTTTAAAATATTATCAATCCTATTGCATTTTATTTTTTCTGTGTTATAATAGCACAGTCGGTTTAAAATCGGCAAAGCAGTACTTGGCACAACCTGCTTTAACAAAACTAAGGAGAAACTGAATATGAAAAACAAAAAGACAAAAACACTTGTCAGAATTGCTGTAATTGCTGCAATGTATGCAGCGCTAACCTATGCTCAGAATTTTATTGCACCCGGAACAACTTCTGCGGCAATACAATTCAGAGTTTCTGAAGCGCTTAATGTTTTGGCGCTCTTTATGCCTGAGGCAATACCGGGGTTAACTCTCGGATGTGTTCTTTCAAACCTCTATAATATAGGCTCAGGACTTCCGCTTGATATGATTTTCGGCTCTATTGCAACACTTGGCGCAACGCTTAGCATTTATCTTTTAAGAAATGTTAAAATTGCAAAATATCCCTTGCTTTCAATGCTTATGCCGGCAATTTTTAACGGGATAATCATCGGTTGGGAAATTGAAGTCTTCTTTATCGACGGGCCGTTCCATTTTACAAGTTTCTTAACTCAGGGCGGCAATGTTGCTCTCGGCGAGCTCGGCGTTATGCTCACTCTCGGAACAATTTTATATTTTGCAATTATTAAAAGAGGCTTCGATAAAAAACTAAAATAAAAAAGAAACAAATACAAAAGCCGCGGTCAGTTCCGCGGCTTTTGTATTTGGTGGAGTAAAATTTATGTAAAAAATCTAAAAAGCTATATATTAAAGGCTGAATTACCAGCCGTAGTTGTTATATGTAAACGAGGGTGACCTAGTAGATTATCGGTCGTTGTCCCTCAACTTGCATACATTATACACATACATTTTTAAATTGCAATACCTTTTTTGTATCTTCTAACTATACGTCATAATAAACAATTAAACGCAGCAATTTTTGTGCATAGTGCACAAGGCTATTCCATCTGTTTTCCCAAAAATGCGGCGGCAACCTGAACGAGTTTAATATCCGATTCGCTCGGCATATCGCCTTTATCGCTTTCAAGAACTGCTATTGAGCCGCTCACATCGCCACCGTAAATTATCGGATAAACAATTTCAGCCTGTCGCGAATATCCTTCAATAGCATTCATTGAGGGAACTTTGTCGGTTTTAATGTGAATCTGTCTGTTTTCCATAAGCTCTTCAAGGCTTTTCGTAACCCTTCTCTCCAAAACCTCTCTTTTGCTTATTCCCGAAACTGCAATAACATGGTCGTTATCCGTTATTGCAATCGGAAGCCCTGCGTTTTTATGAAGCACCTCGGCATATTGCCCTGCGAAATTAGAAAGCTCACCAATCGGCGAATATTTCTTAAAAATAACCTCACCCTCAGCGTCGGTATATATTTCCAACGGATCGCCTTCTTTTATGCGGAAGCTCCTGCGAATTTCTTTTGGAATAACAATTCTTCCGAGGTCATCAATCCTTCTTACAATTCCTGTTGCTTTCATTTTCATTCTCCCTTTTAATTCAAAATTGTTACTGTAATATTTTGCACATAAAAAGGGAATGTATGCTAAATTAAAAATGTGATTTTCTGGAAAATTATTTTTTGCTGTAGAAAAAAATAAATATATTTATTGCAACTTTTTACTGTTTTGCGGCAAAAAGTTGATAATTATTTCAAAAATATTTGATATTTTGCCGAAGAGGCGTTATAATATATTCAGGTGATAATTATGAAATATATGAATGTTTATGAAGCCGCTCAAAAATGGGGAGTTTCGGATAGAAGCGTCAGAAACTATTGTGCAAGCGGACGAGTCGAAGGTGCTGTTCAGGAGAACAGTTCATGGCTGATACCTGAAACGGCAAAAAAACCGGCTCGTGCTAACAAGTCCGTTAAGAACAATCCATTGTTATTAACCTTAAAAGAACAGAAAAAAGCCGGCACTAAAGGCGGTATCTACCACAGAATCCAAATAGAATTGACCTATAATTCCAACCATATGGAAGGCAGTAGGCTGACGCGCGACCAGACACGATACATTTATGAAACAAACACTATCGGCATAGAAGATAAAGCCGTCAATGTAGATGATGTTATAGAGACTGTTAATCACTTCCGCTGCATTGATAAAGTGATTGATAAAGCATCTTCCCCCATTTCGGAAAACCTGATAAAAGAACTGCATTTTATATTGAAAACCGGAACGGCTGATAGTAAAAAAGATTGGTTTGCAGTCGGCGATTATAAAAAATTGCCGAATGAAGTTGGCGACAGAGAAACGGCTGCTCCGGAAGAAGTACACAGTAAAATAGCAGAATTGCTTGAAAATTATAATAAAAAGAAAAATGTGACACTTGAAGATATCATTGCTTTTCATGTGGAATTTGAGAGAATACACCCATTCCAGGATGGAAACGGAAGGGTGGGCAGACTTATTCTGTTTAAGGAGAGCCTGAAGAACAATATCGTCCCGTTTATCATTGATGACGATATGAAAATGTTTTATTATCGCGGACTGCACGAGTGGTCAGTAGAAAAAGGCTATTTGATGGATACCTGCCTTACTGCACAGGATAAATTCAAGAAATATTTAGACTATTTTAGAATTGAATACTAAAAAATAAGTTTTAACCGATAGATATTGAAAAGCTTGTATTTGCAATATATAATATGGTTATAAATATTATTTAGCAGTTTTATGGAGAAATCATGAAAAAGTTTTTAATTGTTGTTGATATGCAAAATGATTTTGTTGACGGTGCGCTCGGAACAAAAGAAGCTGAGAGCATTGTTGATAATGTTGTTTGCGAAATTGAAAATTTTAACGGAAAAATTTTTGCAACCTATGACACCCACTATGAAGATTATCTTCAGACCTCCGAGGGCAAAAAGCTCCCTGTTGAGCATTGCATAAAGGATACTGACGGATGGCAGCTTAATTCAGCTGTTGAAGAGGCATTGAATAAAAAAGGCTTTATATCAGTGATAAAAAACACTTTCGGAAGCGTTGATTTGCCAAAGCTCATAAAGGAAGAGGCGGGGAACGATGATTTTTCTGTTGAACTCATTGGGCTTTGTACTGATATCTGTGTTGTTTCTAACGCACTTCTTTTAAAGGCAAATTTTTCTGAAAAAGATATTTGTGTTAAAGAGAATTGTTGCGCAGGCGTTACCCCTGATGCTCATAACTGCGCTCTTGTTACAATGAGAAGCTGTCAGATAGATATAATTTAGGAGAGAAGTTATGTTTGATGCAAAAAAAGTTAAAGATGAATGTGTTAATTGGATAAGAGATTTTTTTGAGAATAACGGAAAGGATTGTAATGCCATTATTGGTATTTCGGGTGGCAAGGATAGCTCCATTGTTGCCGCACTCTGCGTTGAAGCTCTCGGCAAAGAGAGGGTTATCGGCGTTTTAATGCCATACGGCGAGCAGGCAGATATTGATATGGCAAAGCTTCTTGTCAGCCATTTGGGTATTAAGCATTATATTATCAACGTTAAAGAGGCTATAGACGGTTTAAAAGCCGCAGTTCCTTTTGAGCTTTCAGAGCAGAGCGTTACAAATATTCCTCCGAGAATAAGAATGGCAACCCTTTATGCCGTTTCTCAAAGCAATAACGGAAGAGTTGCAAACACCTGTAATCTTTCGGAGGACTGGGTCGGATATTCAACTCGCTACGGTGATTCCGTAGGCGATTTCAGTCCCTGTTCCCATCTGACAGTTCAGGAAATGAAACAGATTGGCTCACTTCTTGGCCTCCCCGATGTTTTGGTTAACAAGGTTCCGATAGACGGACTTTGCGGAAAAACCGATGAGGATAATCTCGGCTTTACCTATGCCGAGCTTGACAGATATATAAGAACCGGCGAAATTGATAACCCTCAGACAAAAGAGAGAATCGACCGTCTGCACAGGATTAATAAATTCAAACTTGAAATTATGCCATCATTTAATCCTGAAATTGCTACTGCCATTGACTGAAAATCTGAGAGGATAAAAAATGAAATTTGAACCGATTATTATATCTTTACTCGATACCGATTTATATAAATTCAATATGAATCAGGTTATTTTTCACAAGCATACAGATTTAAGCGGTGAATACTATTTCAAATGCAGAAATAACGATGTTGTTTTTACGCAGGAAATGCTTGATGAAATTAATGAGCAGATTGACCATCTTTGCACCCTTCATTTTACTGAAGAAGAGCTTGATTATTTGCGTTCAATAAGATTTATAAAAAATGATTTTGTTGAGTTTTTAAGGCTTTGGCATCCGATTCGCGAATATGTTAAAACCGAGCTTTCCGAAAACGGAGAGCTTTCAATAGTTGTTAGCGGTCCGCTTTTCTCTGCAATGCAGTTTGAAATTTTTCTTCTTGAAATCGTTAATGAAGTTTATTTCAGAATGAAATTCGATTATGAAAAGCTTCTCTCTTCGGCAAAGGAACGACTTGAACAGAAAATAAAGGATTTTGGCAGCGGGAAATATACCTTTAAATTTGCAGAATTCGGTTGCAGAAGAAGGCTTTCAAGAGAATGGGAAGATGAGGTTGTAAAGCGTCTTGCGTTTGAAACAGAAAATTGTGTTGGAACATCAAATGTTTTCCTCGCAATGAAATATAATCTTACTCCTATCGGAACATATGCCCACGAATTTGTTCAGATGTATCAGGGAATTGATAAAATTCCGCTGGCATATACAAATTACTATGCTATGAAGGATTGGTACGCTGAATACGACGGCGATAACGGAACTGCGCTTACTGATACAATAACAACCGACTTATTCCTGCTTGATTTTAACCGTTCAATGGTAAATAATTATTCAGGTGTTCGTCATGATAGCGGAGATCCCTTTGAATGGGGCGAAAAAATCATCAGGCACTATGAAAAATACGGAGTTGATCCCAAATCAAAACTCCTTCTGTTCAGTGACAGCCTTGATTTTGACAGAGCACAGGGGCTTTTTGATTATTTTAAAGACAGAACTAAGGTGTCTTTCGGAATAGGAACCTTCTGCTCAAACGATACCTGCGAAAAAGCGCTTAATATAGTTATCAAGCTGCAATATGTTAACGGCAGACCAGTTGCAAAGCTTTCGGATATACCTTCAAAAGCAATGTGCAGGGATAATGATTATCTTGAATATCTTAAAAGGTCTGTTGAGTTCAGAATAAAAAGAGAAGCTGAATAGTGAATAGACTAAGAAGAACTCCGAGTTATAGGGCGGGACTCTTTTGTCATCTGTTTTAACAGTTCTCTATCATTGGAATCTTCACACACTGGCAGACTTTCAAGAAAGGTGCAGAATTTCATTTTCTTGCGAAAATTGCTGTACGACGGTACCGCTTGTTCGCAAAAAATGAAAAACGCCAAAAACGGCAAGAACTCGATGTTCTTGCCGTTTTCAGTTGTATTTTTTATAGGGTGCTACGCACGAGGGAGGGCACAGAGGGTCCCCCCTACAGAATACGGTATTTTTTGTTTTAGTCTGATGTGTAAGGAAGAAGAGCAAGGTGACGAGCTCTCTTGATAGCAGTTGTGAGTTCTCTCTGATGCTTAGCGCAGGTACCTGTTACTCTGCGGGGAAGAATCTTTGATCTCTCAGATACAAACTTTCTGAGCTTTGCAACATCCTTGTAATCTATAACTTCAACCTTATCGACGCAGAACTGACAAACTTTTCTGCGACCTTTTCTTGGTCCTTTAACATATGCCATGGAATATTTCCTCCTTGTTTATTGGTGAACTTCTTTAGAACGGAAGATCGTCTTCGCTGTCGCTGTCAACAATTTCCTCAAAATCGCTGTTATCCGCATTTGAATAACTCGGAGCAGCCTGAGTGAAATTATTTCCTGACTCTGTTCCTGATTCTGCTTTTGAACCGCAGAAGGAAACATTGTTTGCAACAACTTCAACTTGCTTTCTCTTGTTTCCGTCTTTATCTGTGTAATTGCTGGTCTGAATTGAGCCTTCAACAGCAATCATTGATCCCTTGCGGAAATAACGTGAAATGAATTCCGCAGTCTGTCTCCATGCAACGCAGTCAATAAAATCAGCCTGACGCTCTTCGCCTGATCTCTGATAGTTTCTGTCGCAGGCAACCTGGAAGCGAATAACTGATACACCGCTTGGAGTTGATCTTAACTCGGGATCATAAGTTAATCTTCCCATTAATGCAACTGTGTTAATCATAATTATTCTCCTTTTGCAACAATAAGCGAGCGGAGAACGCCGTCTGTTATGTTGATAACACGGTCAAGCTCTGCAGGGAATGATTCATCACAAGAGAAATTGATAAGAACATAGTGTCCCTCAGCTTCGTAGTTAATCGGGTAAGCAAGTTTTCTTTTGCCCCAATCCTCAACTTCGCCAAGAGTGCCATTCTTAGAAATAAGGTCAGTGAACTTATTTTTTAAAGCTTCAACTGCCTCTTCACCCTTTGTGAGTGAATAAACCATAACGATTTCATAGTTTCTTAATGCCATTCTTCAGCACCTCCTTCTGGACATTCGGCGCGATATCTCCTCGCGCAAGGATATTTACTTGATACTTCAAGCCATAACATTATAGCAAGTTAGATATGGCTTGTCAAGGAAAAATTACGAGTTACGAGTCGCTGCGCTCCGCGAATTAGGAATGAGGAATGAGGAATGAGGAATTTAGGGTCGCAAGCGACGATTATAGTTGCGTGAACCGTGGTTCGTGGTCCGTGGTTCGTGGTTTGCCGATAGAAATGCGTACCCTCAAATCAATGGGGACATTCCTCTGAAAGAGGTGTGTCCCCTTGATTTGACGGTTGGTATTACTGAACTGATGGGAAAATGCGAAACACCTCATCCACCGCAGGCGTCATCCTTTTGTCTCGCAAGCTCGACATTTCCCTTGTCAAGGGAATAACTCTTTTGCTAGCGCAGACGCTCCCCTCTGTCAGTGCGAGCGCTGACATCTCCCCGTTAAGCGGGGAGTACCTCAAGGGGAAGGTGTGAGGCTTTTCGACCGCCGATAATATAATCGTCGCTTTGCGACCCTCAATTTTGCACTTTGCATTATGCATTTATATAATCCAATCAACTTCGTAAAAAAAGTGTACATTCTGTAAACTTATATTGATAAATGAATTCATATGTTATATATTATATTTGATTAATTATTTTTTAACAATTCTCATTTTAACAATTCTCATTTTAATTATTTCCTTTCATTTCAATTCGGTGCCCGAGGATGCATCGGGCACCGAGAAATCAAAGGAATGATAAATGATGATATATATTTAGTTAAGAGTTAAGAGTGAAAAGTTAAGAGTTTCGGGTCGCTCCGCTCCGATTATATTATCGGCGACGAATAACCACGAACCACGACCACGGACCACGGTTCACGCAACTATAATCGGAGCGTAGCTCCCCGAAATTCCTCATTCCTCATTCCTAATTCGCGGAGCGTAGCGACCCGACAACTCGCAACGCGAAACGCGAAACGCGCAACTTAATAAATATGGCTTTTATCGGGAAGGGCAAAATCCGGCGGATACTTGAAAATATAAATTCTGTATGCGGTCAGCCGTTCGGCGCAATTCCCATTAAAATAGCAAACTAAAAAATTACGAAAGGAAGTAATTTCATATGAAATTTTCAAAGAAAATTCTTGCTGCAGTCCTTGCAGCATTAATGGCAATCTCTATGATGCCGTTTTCTGCTGTAACTGCGAGTGCGGCAAGCGATCCTTACCTGACCTTTACCGGCACGGATTCCTTCAGCATCAGAACCAGTGGGCATAACTGGTACGGAACGCTGCAGTATTCTACGGATACCAACACATGGACAACATGGAATGGTACTTCGGAAATTAGTTCGGTTAATAATGTACTGTATTTGCGTGGAACAGGGAATACGCAAATAGCCGGTAATAGTAACAGATGTTGGGTGATTACCACCCAGGGTACTGTTGAATGCAGCGGTGATATCAGAACGCTTTTGAATTATGCTGAACCTGAGAGTTCCAGTATGGATGCTAATTGTTTTTCTTATTTGTTCTATAATTGTACAAGTCTTACCGCAGCACCGGAGTTACCGGCAACAACCCTGGCAAGTTATTGCTATCAATATATGTTTAATGGCTGCACAGGTCTGACAATGGCGCCGGAGTTACCGGCAACGGCCCTGGCGCAATATTGCTATGCTAATATGTTTAATGGCTGCACAAGTCTGACAACGGCACCGCAGTTACCGGCAACTAGCCTGGCAAGCGGTTGCTATATCGGTATGTTTAATGGCTGCACAAATCTGACAACGGCGCCGAAGTTACCGGCAACGACCCTGGCTGATTATTGCTATTACAATATGTTTAATGGTTGCGAAAGTCTTACCACAGCACCGGAGTTACCGGCAACAACCCTGGCAAGAAATTGCTATCACAGTATGTTTTTTGGCTGCAGCAGTCTGACAACGGCGCCGGAGTTACCGGCAACTATGATGGCAAGAAATTGCTATTACAATATGTTTAGAGGCTGCAGAAGTCTGACAACGGCACCGCAGTTACCGGCACTTACCCTGGCAGATGAATGCTATGCTTATATGTTTTATGGTTGCGAAAGTCTTACCACAGCACCGGAGTTACCGGCAACAACCCTGGCAAGCAATTGCTATTCTTATATGTTTTATGGTTGCGCAAATCTGACAACGCCATCGGAGTTACCGGCAATAGACCTGGCGGATTCTTGCTATAGTGGTATGTTCCAGAACTGCACCGGTATCAAATTATCAACTGAACAAACTGCTGAATACAGTGTCCCGTACAGTATTCCTAAAGCGGGAACGGGAGATATGGGAAACTATTCGTTGATGAATATGTTCTCCGGCACCGGCGGAACCTTCACAGGAACGCCGAAAATCAACACAACCTATTACATTCCTGCGACAGGCGTAGCGTCAGTTAACGGCGTTGGCTATCCGACTCTTGAAGAGGCTATCGAGGCTGCTCAGGACGGCGACACAATCACACTTCTTGATGACGTAACAGGCAACTTCACCATTCCTGCAGGTCTTGATGTCAGCCTTGACCTTAACGGTCACACAATAACAACATCAAGCTCCTCCACCCCTGTTATCACAAACAGAGGAACGCTTAATGTTTATGGCGGAACTCTTGTTAACAACGGTCTGTATTTCCCTGGATTTCTTGGTGACGGCGGCGTTGCAGTTATGAACTATGGCGTTGCAACTGTTAATGTAACAACAAATAAGGGCGCTATTGTTAACAGATCAACTTCAAGCACAACTCCTAACCTCACAGTTGCAGGAGGAACATATGTTGGTAATCCGCTTGCACTGTCATCAGAGAACAACTCATATACTGTTATCAACGGCGGTAATTTCACAGGCGGTTCATCATTTGTAAGAGCTAATTCAGGCGCAACAACAGAAGTTAACGACGGTAATTTTGCTTGTCTCGGAACAGAAAGCGAATCAAACTGGATTGTTAACGGCGGTAATGTTAACGCTATCACTGTTGACGGCGGTTCAGAGGATATTTCAATAACTGTTAACGGCGGTGAAATCAAAGAGCTTCCTTCAACAAGCACTGTAAACAATTCCACCAATGTTTCTGTTGAAGTCAGTGGCGGTACTTTCAACAGTGTTGTTCCCGAAGAGTATTGTGCAGAAGGCTATACTCCTGTAACTGAGCCTGATGCAAACGGAAAATATACAGTTGAAACCGGTGATGTTCAGGACACGATGAGCATAACTGTTGATGCAACTGTTGACCTCAACATCTATGTTGACAACGATGATGAAAATATCAAGTCGGTTGATATAACATATAATTCAACTCCTGATAAGGAAACAAATGTTCCAACAACAAAAACCGTTGCTGCAAAGAACGATGCAGACGGAAATATTCCTCTTAAGGTTGTTCTTGCACCTGCTCAGATTAAAGACACAATAACTGTTGTTGCAAAGGGTGAAAACGGCAATGTTGTAAGAACAATTGAAACATCGGTTGCTCAGTATTGCAACATAATTATCAAAGGCAACTTTGATGATGACCTCAAAGACCTTGCAAAAGCAACTCTTGACTACGGCAAGGCTGCAGCTAACTACTTTGGCTATAATGCATCTGCATTCACTGATGATTATTACTTTGATGCTCCTTCATTCAATGCAGACGATTATGAAAACAACTATGTTGAAACAGGCATATTCACAATTGATTCAGTTTCATATGTTGCAACATCAGTTCCGGAGCTTCGTTTCTATGTAACAGATAGATGCATTGCTCAGAATCATGCAAGCGATATTAATGAAAACATCAATTGCAATATCGGAACAGCTAAGTTTGTTAAGCTTGAAGGAACAAATCAGATTGTTCTTCAGATTAAAAACATTGATATAACTGATTTCGGAAAGCAGATAGTTGTTAAGAACGGCGACACTGTGCTTCTTAAGTACACCCCAATCAAGTGGGTTATCGGAGCACAGAGTGTTGGCGGAAGCCTTGGCACACTTGCAGACGGAATCGGAAACTACTATGCAAAATCAGTTGCATACTTTGAAGCTTAAAGGAGGGCGAAAAATATGAAAAAATTTGAATATAAAGAGCCTGAATTTAAGGTTGTTTCAACAAACGCACAGGATGTTTTAACCGCATCACTCGATACTGTTTCAGATGCCTGGGATACAGGTTCAAACGGTCATAATGGCGGAATCGCATTCGGATTATAACAAAACAAAAAGCAGAAGGCGAAGCCCACCTGTTCTAAAGGATGTTAAGCCTCATATTTTGTCTTTTTGCACAATAACAGCGTTAAAATTAAAGGCAAGGCGCCAAGCCTTGCCTTTAATTTATGCCTCGTTCTTGTAACAAAAATCCTAAAAATGAGGTGC
>JAFSRX010000043.1 GCA_017445905.1 Eubacterium sp. | reverse complement strand
CGCACTCTAAAATCGGACTATTTTTTGTTAGAACAAAGCACAAAATCACCGTAAGGCTGACGCCTGACGGTGATTTTTAATGACGTTATAGAGAAAAAGAGTCGATTTTAGAGCACACCATATTTATTTAGGGTGCCCCTTCGCCGAGTTTTTTTAATACAATGAAGGAATGAGAGTGATTGGAGAATCGCCCTCATTTTTTATGATTTATTTTGTCTTAATGCTCTTAGCTGCGCTCCACGAGGAATAATATGTTTTCTTTCCAACCTTTTTATATGTGCGGATACGAACATAATAGCGTTTTTTTGATTTCAGATTTTTGAGCTTTGCCGATGACTTATCAGCGCTGCGCTTAACAGTCTTGCTCTTTTTGAAATTCTTATATTGACTATACTGAATCTGATACCCGCTGATATTCTTGACTTTCTTAAAGGTAACTCTTATTTCCTTCTTACCCTTAGTCAGTTTTTTAACGCTTGTTGAAGGAACAGTCAGCTTTGATTTAATATCGCTTTTATAACTGTAACCGCAAGTGCAGATATAAAGAGTATAACCCTTTGCCTCATAGGTCGGCTTCACTGTTTTTTTCGTAAACTGATGCTGATGTTTTACAATATTGAATTTCACTGTAGAGGCATATATACTGTAGTCACCAAGCCCGACTGCGGTTGCTCTTGCTGTTCCGGGTTTGATGTTATTGCTATAGGAAACACTATAGTCTTTACCTAGCTTAAGCTCGCTTTCTCCCACTGTTATATGCAACTGCGGTTTTACTTCTTTTCCTGTATATGACTGATCAGGTATAGGAAGAATTTTAAACGCTTTGTATTTAATATTGTTGCGCTGAGCATATAGCATGGCATTTGAATGATTGGTGCAAATAATTGTCATCTTGTCGCAATTTTCAAAAGCGTCATCTGCTATGTTCTCAACGAAATCGGAAATAACCGCAGTTTCAAGGTTTTTGCAGTCTGCAAATGCCTTGCTGTTTACATTACTTATTCCGTTTCCGATAACAACGGTTTCAATTATATCGTTATTTTTGTTTGCGCCATCTTCAATATTATAAATGCCGTCCGTTCTGTTAAAGGTAATCTTTTTAAGATTATAGCATTTGCTGAAAGTTCCGCTCCAGTGGTTTTCCGCAATGTATTTTATACCTGTTAAATCAACGCTTTCAAGCGAAACGCAGTTTTCAAAAGTCAGCCTTGATAAGAATTTAACATTACCAAAATCTATTGTTTTAAGCAACGGGCATCTTGAAAATGCTGAATATCCAAGCGATGTTACTCCCTTTGGAATGCTGAGTTCTTTTATTCCGAGGTGACTTTCTCCAAATGACCAATTCCCCAAAACCTTTAAATTTTCGGGAAGTTTCAGTTCTGTTACAGAGGCTAAATTTGTCATTTCATATGCGCCCGTAATATTTTCAACACTATCGGGGATATCAAGATTGCTGAGCCCGCTGTCAGCAAAAGTATAGATAAGATTTTTAACTTTTGCTTTTCCGAAGTTTACGGTTTTCAGGTTATCGCAATATAAAAATGTTCTGTTAAGAGTTTCCGTTTTAAAATCGTCGGCAAATTTAACACTTTTTACACTTGAACGGCAAAAGGCTTTTTCACCTATATATTCAACACCTGCAGGAACATTCAAATCTCTCAGAATTTTACATTCGTTAAATGCTAAATCGTCTATTATTTTAACATCTTCGGGTATCTGGTAATTATACTTTATCTCAAAAATATTGTAAAAAGGATAATACTTATAAATTCGGGTTTTATTCCTGTTATAAAGAACTCCGTTTTCAAAGCAGTAATATGGATTTTCCTCGCTGATATAAACATTTCTTGCCCTGTACTCGGCGTTTGTTATATCAAGCGTTTCTTTTATATTTCTTACATTTTTTCCAAATGTTATACTACTCTCAGTTTCATACATACCTGCACAATAATATATAACGGAATCGGGAACAACCATTTTTTCAAGCGGACACCACTGAAATGCACAGGATAAAACATATTCCAAGCCTTCGTTGAGCTTAACATTTTTGAAATTACAACCCGAAAAAGCGTATTCGCCTATAAAACAAAGTGTTTTCGGGAATTCACTTATCTCGCTGACTGATGTATATTGAAAGGCTCTTGATGATATGAAAGCAATCTCAGAAGGAAGCTTTATGCTTTTCAGCTTTCTGTTTCTGAAAACCATATTGGCTGACCAGACAATATCGGTTACAGGCTTTGAATTAATTGTATCTGGCATAATCAATTCATTTGACTCTCCTGTATATCCGACTAAGGAAATATGATTTTCAAATTCGTTATATTCATATCCATCCTCAGTTATTGAGCTTGAGAGGATATAATCATCAATGTTGATTTTGTCGCAATTTCTGAATGCCATCGTATAACACTGGGCTATATTGCTTAAATCAATTTTTTCAAGTTTACTGTCGTATTCAAATGCTTCGGTGCCAATAATTTTTGTATATTTTGAAATTTTAAATTCTCTGAGTTCATAACAATGGCAAAACATCATTGTTGCAAGCGCCTCAAGAGGAACATCGGTCATATCAACCGAGGTCATTTGCTTATTACCGCAAAACGCTTCCTCTTGTGCCTCCATAAGCAGTTTGCAATTTGTTAAATCAAGCGTTTCGAAGTCGTTGCTTTTAAACGCACGCGCACCGATTTCTCTCAGCTCTGAGTCCTCTTCAAATTCAAGCTTCTTTATTGAGCATTTATAAAAAGCATCGTACTCAATAACTTTAACACTTTTCGGAATTTTAATTTCGTCAATTTTGGAGTTTTTAAAATTATTAGTTCCTATGCGATCATAGGTCCAATCCTCTTCAAAGCTCAATTTACCTATTTTTGTTCCGTTGAAGGTAACTCCTGCAAAGTTCTGAATTGTTGAAGGAAGGAAAAGGCTTTCAAAGGTTTTGTTATTAAGCGCTCCAGAACAGATATATTCAACTCCTTTGGGTATAACAAAGTTTCGCGCATGGCTGTTGATGAATACAAGTTCTTTTTCATCAGCAGTATATATAACTCCGTCTTCTGTTTTAAAATATGGGTTGTTTTCATCAATTTTAACCGACGTTAAACTGCTGCAATTTGAAAACGGAGTGCAGGGATATGTTGGAAGACTCTCATAATAAACACCCGCTGTCTGTGAAAAATTCGAAGGGCTGAAATTTGCCTTTGAGCCGATTTTAACAGATTCTATGTTGGTGTTTTCAAATGCGGCATTACCGATATATTTCATACTTTCAGGGAAAACAATATCAGTATTGCTGAAGGTACAACCCTTAAAGGCGTTATCACCTATACTGCATAGCCCCTCAGGAAAATTGATAGTTAAATTTTTTGATGAATAAAAAGTATCGGAATCAATCATCAGAAGAGAAGACGGAAGAACAATCTGAGCATTTTTCAGTCCAAAAACAAAATTGCCTGCGATTCTTTCAATATTCTCTTCAAAAACTATTTTTGAGCACTTTCTTGCATAATTAACTACATTTGCTGTTAAAGACATTTCAACGCTCTGAACGAGCATTCCATCTATCATTGATGGAACGGTAAACTCTGTTTTTTCTGTTCCGAAATAATCGGTTATCCATACGCGTTTCTCATCATTTTTATCTAATGCTATATCATATTTCCAATTACCGTCCTGTGAAATGACATCGGTTTGCGTTGTCTGATATGAGGGAACATTATCGTTTTTGGCAAATGATATAATTTGAACCTGCGCCACTGCAATAACAAGCGCAAGAAAAACGCATATAGCTTTATTTAATGCTTTCATAGTGTTTCCTCCAGAGTATAAATTACGGAGCAGGCGCAGCCTTCATAAGAATAGATTATCATTATATGATTGCCGTCGGTATGCTCCCTGGTTATTCTACATTCCGACAATGGAATTTCTTTTTCAAAATCATATTTATCCACTGCAATGATTTTAACGTTCTCAGGATTAATTTCATCCTCACTTTTCACGGTAAAATCCGTTTTTTCATCCGGTTTTATATAAATGGATACAATCTCACTTTTTCCGTTGTCTGTACTTTCGGCTGCAATACCGAGGTGCTCAATAATAGAATAAAACGCATTCTTTGCCTGCTCTGCCAAAGCCGGTGATACAGAAAATGCACCGCTTACAATAATTGTTAAAACAGCTGCAATAAGCGCAGCGCGTTTTAATAGAATTCGTTTTGAAAAAGCATTGGAATGGCAATAACGCACTAATGCCTGAAACGATTTGGAGAAATGAACTGTTTCACCGCTTTCTAAATCCAGAATTGCCTGAACACATTCATCAACAATTTCTGTATTCATTTCATTTTTAGTGAGCTCCTCATCAATGATTTCATTAAGCAGTGTTATCAATTCGCTTTTGCACTGTTTTTCTGTCATAACTTCAGAAAGCGTTTTTTCGTTAACTAAAATGCTCATAGTATTCCTCCCTCCCTGTATTTATCAATAGTTATTGTCACAAGAGTTTTTATCTTCTTTCTGAGACGTACAAAACGCAGTGAAGCAGCATTTGGCGATATGCCGAGTATATCTCCGATTTCTGTTAGCGACTTTCCTTGCTCATACTTTAAGGAGAAAAGCTCCTGTTCCTCAGCGCTAAGCAACAAAAGCAGCTCTTCCTTAATTTTGTCGTAATCAAGTTCTGAAGCAAGAAGGTCCGTTTCTTTTGCGGGAAGATCTGTCATATCCTCAAAATCAACACTTCGTTTAGAGTCCCTCAAAAATTTGGTGTCTGCCTGGCGGCACATATTTTCACAGGTGCGGTATAAAAACGCTTTAATATTTTTAAAACTCTCACCTGCAAGCAACTTTTTATAATAGATTAAAAAAGCATTTTGAACCGAATCCTCTTCGCTGCCTTTTGCATATTTTGTTCTTGCAATACAATAGTAATATGAAGATTCATAGTAAGCCTCATAAGCGCTATGAAGCAATTTATCAACTTCTTCCTTATTGCGAGCCAAAGCATCCACCTCCCTCATTAAGTAGTCACAGAAAATATGAAATATGTCAAAATAATAATAACAGAATATACATAATCATTTAATCGTCGCTTGCGACCCAAAATTCATAATTCATCATTCATAATTATTAAAAGCAGGCTTGCGCCTGCTTTTATTCATAGAATCCTATATGAGAAAGATTAGGAGTTCCTCTTGATTGGCGAATAACTAATAAAGCTCCTGATGCTTTTCCCTTTAATCTGATTATCTTTCTCATTCCGATAACGCTTCCTTTATAAGCCTTCTTATATTTTCCGTTTTCTTTGAGAAGGAATAAATCAAATTTTTCAACTCGCTGTCCTTTTTTGATATTCTCTTTTAAAACGCAGTATTTTAGCTTTTTCGGAGAATCAAAGCGAAATTCAATATATCCATCTGTTTCCTTAAATTCGCCGAAATCCTTTTCATAAACAGGCTTTTCGGTTATTTCTTTTATCATATTGCCGAGGGATTTTAAAATCTTTGTTTCTTTTTTCGAGATAACTCCCCTGTCCGTCGGCGGAACATTTAAAAGAAGAAAACTGTTGTTGCCGACTGAATTCAGATAGATATCAAAAAGCTTCTTTGCGCTCTTTATTTTCTTAGCTGTTTCATCCGAGGCAAACCATCCGTTTCTTATTGAAACATCAACCTCGGCAGGATACCAGGTAAGATATGCATTCTTTTTAAGAACTTTTCTCGAGCCTAAGTCCTCATCCTTTGAGGTTATTTTCTGCAGGCTTTTTGCATCCTGCTCACTATGCTGAGAGCTTTTAGAAACTATTTCAGCCCTTGTTAAAAACTCAGGAACAACGCAGTATTCATTTTCTCTTGCCTGACCCGCCTCATTGCCGACCCAACGGATATCCGGACCGCAGATTGCAATATTTGCGTTTGGCTGAAGCGTTCTGACTATCTTATAATACCTCTCCCAGTCATAGTCAAATTCCTTAGCCTCGGCGCCCTTTGCACCGTCGAACCAAACCTCAAAAATATCACCGTAATTTGTCAGCAGTTCAGTCAGCTGACGGCAGAAAAAGTCGTTATATAAAGGCGTTGCGTAGGTTTTTTCGTGCATATCCCAGGGGGAGAGATAAACTCCGAAATCAATCCCCTGTTTTTTGCATTCCTCAGATACTTTTTTAACAACATCCTCGGCATATGCGCTTTTCATAACATTAAAATCAGTTGTTCCGGTGTTCCAAAGGCAGAAGCCATCGTGGTGTTTACAGGTTAGAATAACCCCGGTTGCTCCGGAGGCTTTCACCGTTTTTATCCACTGAGCAGCGTCGATTCTTACAATCTTGAAATCATCAACTGTTTCAGTTCCGTTTCCCCATTCCCTTCCTGTTGAGGTATTCATTCCGAAATGCAAAAAACAGTAAAAAGGCTTTTTTGCATGCTCAAATTGAGCAGGAGATGGAAGAACAGAGATATAGCGCTCAACCTCGCTGTCATTCAGCGCATATCCGTTATTTTTAGTTGTCCAGTTTTCATCAAGTTTAATCTTCATTTCTTTCCACCAAATAACTATGCACTATGCCTTATTCACTAAGCACATAATTAATGTCCTACTGTTTCAATCGTCCTTGTAACAGCTCTCTTGCCCGACTGCTCAATTCTCTTTCCGTTCTTTCCGTTATTATTATGGCGGAAATAATCGTCTTTATCATTGATATTGTGGCGTAGCTTTGAAGTAAGATACCACCACTGCTCTTTCAAATTCTTCTTAAAGGTGCAGGGTCTGTTGTTTTCAACTTCATCATAAAGCGGTGAAACAAGAGAAGCGCCGCTATTTTTAACCTCGCTTGCTGCAATAACAATAAGTCCCTCAGGGATAACAACCTCGCTGCCCTTTTTAACATCGAGGGAAACAACCCAGTAATAAAGACCCTTTGCAAAAGCAACCTTGCCGTTTTCATCAAGCGAGTGCGTTGCCTCAAAGCCGAGATGACCGTTTTTAATAAAAGCGGTTTCTTTAAAATCATATAAATCCCAGCCTGCAAAAGGCTTATCAACGGCATTTACTTCTTTTATAACCTTCTCGCCGTCAACGGCAAATTCAATTTTTCCGTCCTCACTTGCAGCACAGAGAAGCATCAGCTTGTTGGCATCTTTTTTAATCTTAACTGATTTATTACCGTCACCGATGAATGCTTTTCCGCCCAGTTTAAACTCAGCAGAGAAAACATTTATTTTTTCGGGAACAAGCTCTTTAGGAAGAGCTTTGTTTTCATCGTTATATTCAAGTTCAACGGGACTTGATTCATTTGGCTTAGCCTTGACATTTGGCACTTTAAGTGTAAAGGCAAATGACTTTACTTCATAAGGTTGGAAATCGCAAATGAGTTTTCCATTTTCAACTTTGGCTTCGCCTCTATCTTCTTCGCTTGCCCAAATCTCTCTCGCACTCTCAATTCCTTCGCCGAGTGTAAAGGTGAAACCCTTTACTTTTTTATTGCTTCCCTCATTGAAACGAACAATATATTCACCGTTATCCTTATGGTGTGCCTTCTTCAATGCTCTTATAATAACATCATTTGTGCTTACATTACCAAAGGAATAATTCGATTTAAGCGCACCCTGGTGCTTATCAAAAGCAACAGCAGTCATCGGAGAGGTAAACAAACGAGCTTCAAGCTGAGTTTCTTCTCCAACATTACCCTTATGCGAGAAAATTGCATAGGAATATCTGTTGAGTCCCAAATCCATCATTGACTGCATTGAGTCAATTCGATAGTTCTTTTTCGGAGTATGTATTGCAGTTAAACGAAGGGTATTATCGTTATATTTATCCCAACCGTATTTGCAATCAGAGAAAATTGAAATTCCGAATTCACCGCTCTTGTCGGTTATATCAGCCCACTTCTGAGCAGGAACTTCAAAGAGAGTTTCATTCATATTCTCTCTCTGAATTGCGCCGAGTCCGAGGTCGAAGGTTGCCTTATCGTTTGAAGCAGATAAAGCAAAACGGTTTTTACAAAGCGTTCTCATCGACTGCCATTCAATTTCGTTGAAAACATCAACTGTTTTTCCTGAGTCGGTGAGTGAAATATAGGTTGTAAACTCGCTCTTTTTATCCTTTTGCTTAACCTCGATAGCAACTCTTGCAGGTCCTGTTTCAGCAACCTTAACGGATACGATTTCGGGAATTCTGTCGGGCTCTTTGTTCGCCTCGTCATAGTTCATTTCCCATGCGGGCCAGTCCTTTGAGCCTGTATAGTTAAACAAACCGAGAACAATCGGAGCTTCAAGAAGCTCTCTTTCGTCATCCTCTTTATCAATAATTGAGGTTATATTTCCCCTTGCATTGAGAGAAACAATGTATTTCTGGTTTTCCATGCCTCTCTCGGTTACGGTTAATGCACTTGGGAGTGCACAGGGCTTATCCGATGGGCGAACATCGAAAACACGAAGTCCCAGAGAATCAACCTCGGCAATAAAGAGAATTTCTTTAACGCCGTCAATATCAGAAATAACCTGGGATTTAACCTCCCTACCCTTATCGTTGAAAACGCGAACGTGGGGAGTTTCAATTCCTCTGAGCTTTATTATAACTGCGCCCTTTCTCTTAGCTTCAACAGAATTTGAAACAAGAATCGGAGTTCCGATGCAGAAATCACTTTTCATTAGTTTACTCATTCCGGCAAGAGATGCTTCAATTTCACCCGAGAACTGATTCATGCTCATTGCGTAGTCGTTCCAAGAACGTCTGTATGCTCTCTGAACAGAAGTACCGGGAGTATCATCATGGAACTGATGAGCAATAATTCTCTTCCAGCTCTTTTCAAGAACACTTTCATTATATGTTGAAGCCGAAAAATACTCAGCCTCAAGAGAAGTTCTCTCGGCAATATCGGCAAGCTCCTGAGCTCTTGCATTCCAGCGCTTTCCGATAGCTCTTGAGGTATAACCTCCGACGCCGTGATTTCTCATAACAAGCTCAGTGTTCCATGTTGGCAGCTTATCCTTAACCTCATCGGGAAGCTCGTTTTCAATATCTCTGAATATCTGGTCTGCTTTGGCAGCAACAACCTCAATATCGGAGGAGTCATTCTTTTTAATCTCTTCTTCAACAAACTTAACGCTCGCCTCTTCAGGAGATCCGCCCCTGTCGCCGATACCGTGGAAAAGATAGGTCCAGTCAAAAGAATATTCCTCATTCTTCTTCAGTTTATCGGTAACAAAATCCCAGTCACGAAGCTTTGTTAAGGTGAAATAATAATCGTGGGGATTAGTTGAGGCATAAATGAAATTGCCGTCAACGCCATACCACTTACCAATATCAAACGGAACGCCATATGCTCCGCCCCATCCGAGCTTTTGAGTAGTAAAGCCCATAAGGTGAGCGTGATGAGCAATAGCAGGAAGCGCCCATCCAAAGCCGAAACAGTCGGGAAGGAAAATATCGCAGGAGCGCTTGCCGAAGGTTTCATAAAAATAAGTATTACCGATTAAAATATTTCTGAAAAGTGCTTCAGGTGAAGGGCAGTTAACATCGCCGTTTTCAAAAGCAGAGCCCGTTACATTCCATCTTCCCTCTTCAACATACTTTTTAAGCTCCTCAAAAAGCTCAGGATAGTATTCCTGCATAAGCTCATAACGGTATGAGCCTTCAAAGGAAAAAGTATAGGTCGGATATTTTTTAAACAGCGCAAAATTATCAACAAGTGTTTTATAGATATACGTGCTGACTGTTGTTTCAAAATCCCATGACCATATAGTATCAAGATGTGAAGTTGCAACGGTATAAACCTTTTTCTTTCCCATAGCATTTACCTGCCTTATTTTTTATTGTTTTATATAAAATATCATAGTTAAATAAATATTAAAATACTATATTTCAATATGTTTTTTAGAATAATCACTATAATCGGAGCGCAGCAACCCTCAATTCATAATTAATAATTAATCAAACGGGTTCTCAGTTTTATAAGGAAGCTCCCTGGGCTGATTATACGCAATATCATCAACACAGAGATATCTGAAAACCTCAAAAAGTGCTTTTCCGTAGTGACCGAAAGCAACTGCACCGTGGTGAGGATAGTGCTTTTCAATAAGAACATGGCGATAAAATCTTCCCATTTCAGGAATTGCAAAAATACCTATACCTCCGAATGACCCTGTTGGAACATCAAGAATCTCACCCTCAGCAATATAGCTTCTCAAAACACCTTCGCTGTCGCACTGCAGACGGTAGAAAGTAATCTCGCCCGCTGCAATATCGCCCTCAAGAGTTCCTCTTGTAAAATCGGGGTCAGATCCTTCCGGCTCAAGAAGTCTGTGCTGAATGAGCTGATATTTAACAGCTCTGTCAGCGCACATCTTACAGGAAGGAGTGTTACCGCAGTGGAACGCCATAAATGTATCAGTTAGTTTATAATCCGTCTTGCCCTTGATTTCCTTTTCATAAAGGGAGGCAGGAACTGAGTTATTAATATCGAGAAGTGTTACAGCATCGCCTGATATACAAGCGCCGATATACTCTGAAAGAGCGCCGTAAATATCAACCTCGCAGGCAACGGGAATACCTCTTGAAGCAAGACGTGAGTTAACGTAGCAGGGCTCAAACCCGAACTGCTCGGGAAATGCGGGCCAGCATTTATCCGCAAAAACAACATATTCTCTTGCGCCCTTATGCTCCTCTGCCCAGTCGAGAAGTGTAAGTTCAAACTGAGCCATTCTCGGAAGTATATCGGGATAATTATTTCCCTTAACGCCAAGCTCGTTCGCCATATCCTCACAAACAGCAGGAATTCTCTCGTCGTTTTCGTGAGCCTTATAAGAAAAAAGCAAATCAAGCTCGCTGTTTTCTTCAATCTCAACTCCTATTTCATAAAGACCTTTAATCGGAGCGTTGCAGGCAAAGAAATCCTGGGGACGCGGTCCGAAGGTTATTATTTTAAGGTTTTTAACTCCGATAATTGCTCTTGCAATCGGAATAAATTCTTCAATCATTTTTGCTATATCATCAGCAGTTCCAACAGGATATGACGGAATATAGCATTTAAGATGACGCATAGCAAGATTATATGAGCAGTTGAGCATTCCGCAGTACGCATCGCCCCTTCCGTTAATCAAATCGCCGTCGCCCTCTGCTGCAGCAACAAACATAACGGGTCCGTCGAACTTCTCTGCAATAAGAGTTTCAGGCGTTTCAGGACCGAAATTGCCGAGGAAAACAACAAGCGCATTGCATTCTTCAAGTGTTACATCAGTTACTGCATCAAGCATATCAAGCTCGTTTTCAACCGTTATCGGACATTCATAGATTTCGCCATTATATGCGCCGACAATCGCTTCGCGTCTTTTCTTTGAAAGCTCAATCGGAAAGCAGTCGCGCGAAACTGCAATAATTCCAAGCTTTACTTCAGGTATGTTCTTCATAATTTTACTCCTTAAATAAGTCCTTTAATGCAGGATATAATTTCTTATACTTTTTATATTTTTTATCATATATATCGGCAAAATCCTTATTGGGTTTAACTGTATATTTTATAATCGGACTGATAGTTTTGCCAAAAGCAAGAAGCGCTCCACCAAGGGCAGGTCCTTCATTTTCAATAATATCAAGCTCAATCTGAAGAACATCAGCTAAAATCTGCATCCATTCTCTGCTCTTTGTTCCGCCTCCGCACACAGTCGCCTTTTTTATCTCATTCGGACAAAGAGCTATGCAGTCTTTGATAGCAAATGAAACGCCTTCAAAAACGGCTCTTTGCATATCTTGTCTTGTTGTTGAGTGAGTTATGCCAATAAAAGCGCCCTTAGCATCGTCGTCGTTATGCGGACATCTTTCTCCCGACAAATAGGGCAGGAAAAACAGATTGTTTTCGTCGCCGACCCCTACATTATAATCACTTTCAAAAACGGTTTCATTAAGCCATTTGTTGCAGCTTGCAGCCGAGAGAATACATCCCATAAGATGATATTTTCCGTTTGCGTGACAGAAGGAATGAAGAGCAGGATTTTCGGTTTTCACATACTTATCAGTCGGAATAAAAACCGTTCCGCTTGTTCCGAGAGAGATATTACATTGCCCTTCGTTTACCGTATTTGTTCCGATTGCGGCTGCGGCGTTATCGCCTGCGCCTGCAACCACCTTACAGTTAAGACCAAACAACTTTGTTTTGCCGATTATATCATAACTTTCATAAACTTCGGGCAGATAACTTTCGTCAATGCCGAGAATATCGAGCATTTCTTTTGACCATTCTCGGTTTTCCACATCAAAATAAAGTGTACCCGAAGCGTCGCTTACATCCGTTGCAAAATTCCCCGTCAGCATAAGATTAATATAATCCTTTGGCAAACAGATTTTTTTGCATTTTTCAAAAATTTCAGGCTCGTTCTCCTTAACCCAGAGAATTTTCGGAACGGTAAAGCCTGCGAATGCGATATTCCCCGTTAATTTCTGCAATTTATCTTTGCCGATAGCTTTATTAAGATAATCGGTTTCTTTGCCCGTTCTTGTATCACTCCAGAGAATTGAAGGACGCAAAACACTGTTGTTTTCATCAAGCATAACAAGCCCATGCATCTGACCGCCGACGCCGATACCCTTAACGCTCTTTTTATCAATTTCAAGCGTTATTTCTTCAATTCCGTTGCGAACAGCTTTCCACCAATCAAGCGGATTTTGTTCGCTATAGTTCGGTTTTGGAAAGCTCAGCGGGTATTCTTTTGATACAGTTTTGATAATTGCGGAATTTTCATCAACCAGTATCAGCTTAACAGCTGATGTTCCGAGATCAATTCCAATATAATAATTCATCTTTTCACTTCGCTTTTTGATAACATTCTCTCAAAATCAATCATAAATAAAACATAGAAAAATGTCAATATAGTAAATTATAAGTATGTATAAATATTTAAATCAGATTTCTATGCTTAAACAGGGATATCTGCAAAGCTCCTCGCTTCTTTCATCAGGCTGATGCGAGCCGACAAAAAGAGTTATTTTTCCGTTTGGCTTAACTCTTTCTCCATTATCAAGAACGGCTTTAATCCAGTAGCAATCAACTGTTATATCAACAGTTTTTGTTTCGTTTTCTTCAAGCTCAGCAGTGGCAACAGCACAAAGCTGAAAATTCGGTGTTGAAGTTCTGCTATCAGAAAATTTCGAGTAAACCTGAATTTTTTCTTTTACTTTCATCCTTCCCCTGTTTGTCAGAGTAACGCTGAGCTTTATCTCTTTTTCGTTTATTTCTTTAACCGTTAAATCACTGTATTCGCTCTCGGAAAATCCGAGTCCGAAGCCAAAGGGATAAAGAGGCTTTTCATCAATAAATCTGTATGTTCTTCCCTTCATATCATAATTCTTTATGTCTGGAAGGCTGTTTTTCTCGCTGTAAAAGGTTATCGGAAGTTTTCCGCTCGGTGAATAATCCCCCGAAAGAAATTGGGATATCGCAAGACCGCCAAGCGCCCCCGGATACCAGGCGTGGATAATCGCTTTTGCCTTATTCCTGAGCTTCTCTCCGAGGTCAACACAGCTTCCGCACATTGTTATAGCAATTATATTTTCAGCCGCTTCACAGATTTTTTCACAGAGCTTGACCTGGGTTTTCGGAAGACACAAGGTTTTCTTGTCGCCTCTGTCGGTATATTCGGTTTCACAGCCGGTATCCTCGCCCTCAATACCCCTGTCAAGACCAAGGCATAAAACAGTTATATCCGAATTTTTCGCAACTGCCGCCGCCTCACTTTCAAGGTCGTTAAAGCCATCAAAATACTTTGTTTCATCAAAGAAAAGCTGACATCCGTCTGCAACGGTTATATCAGCGTTTTTAAAGACTTTGCGTATTCCGTCGGCAACAGTTACATATTCATCGGAATGACCGTTATAATTACCCTCAAGCGCAATTTGCGATAAGGCATTTGGACCGATAACGGCAATTTTTTTATGTGTTTTTTTATCAATTGGAAGAAAACTGTTTTCGTTTTTAAGAAGAACTATGCTCTCGCTTGCCGCTTGAAGATTCAGTGTCTTATGCTCCTTACAGCTGAGCTTACTATAGGGAATATCGCTGTAGGGTCTTTCGCTTTCAAATTCACCGAGAAGCGCTCTTATTGTATAAAGCTGAACAGCCGCCTCAGTTATATCGTTTTCATCAATAAGATCTTCTTCGTATGCATCAACAAGGTATTTATAAGCCTCTCCACAGTTGAGATTACAGCCTGCTTTAAGCGCAAGCGCTGCAGCTTCGCTCTGAGTTTCGGTATAGTGATGATTTTCCGATATATCCTTAATTGCTCCGCAGTCTGATACAAAATACCCCTTGAAATTCCATTTATTTCTTAGAATATCAAGAAATACTTTATGAGCGCAGCAGGGATATCCGTTTGTTCTGTTATATGCGCCCATAACCCCTGCAACACCCGATTTAACTGCATATTCAAAAGCAGGAAGATATGTTTCATTAATATCCTTTTCGCTTGCCTGTGCATTAAATGAATGGCGCAGACTTTCGGGCCCTGAATGAACAGCAAAATGCTTGGCACATGCAGCGCTTTTAAGGAATTCGCCCTCACCCTGTAAGCCTTTTATATATTCACATCCCAAAGCAGCGCTCAAAAACGGGTCCTCGCCATAGGTTTCCTGACCCCTGCCCCATCTTGGATCTCTGAAAATATTAATGTTAGGCGACCAATATGTAAGTCCTTTATAAATTCCTCTGTCGCCGAAGGCTATATTTGAATTATACTTTGCCCTGCCCTCGGTTGAAACCGCATCTCCGACAGCTCTGACAAGCTCAGGATTAAAGCTCGCAGCAAGTGCAATGCTCTGAGGAAAAACGGTTGCAATTCCCGCTCTCGCTACTCCGTGGCATGCCTCGTTCCACCAGTTATACTCGCTTATACCCAGTCTTTCAATGGCTGGAGAGTCATATAAAAGCTGACTCATTTTTTCCTCGGCAGTCATTTTTGAAACAAGCTTCTCTGCCTTTTCTCTTGCTCTCTTATAATCCATAAAAACACCAACTTTTTATCTTTATATTTTAATAATACATTATTGGTGAAAAAATGCAACAAAAAGCGCCAAAGATATAATCTTTGACGCATTTTTATATTCTATGTTAACTGATACAGCTCAGAAAAACTATAACAGCTTTTCAAGTCCTTCAGTTGAATATTCCTCGCCCTTTCTCTTCTTTTCAAGCTGGAGCATAAGAGCGTTGAAACGGCTTCTTGTCATCGGATAAATAACAACTCCGATAATTGAAATCAAGAGGAAGACTGCAGGAATAATGGTTGAAATATTTTCCATTCCATTGATTATTTTAACGTCTGTAACCTTAGTAAAGAGCGATTCTTTTCCTGCAATATCCTTTGATGAATCATAGCCGTATGCCGAAAGAAACATACCCGCCATAAGTATTCCGAAGGCTGAGCCGAATTTTTGAATAAGCTGAGGAAGAGCGGTTATTATCGACTCCCTTCTCTCACCCGTTTTAAACTCGTTAAGTTCAACAAGGTCATAACCCATTGAATAGAAAAGAGTCCAGAAGGTTCCCGCTGCAAGACCGAGACATGCAGGGCTTAAAACAGCCATAATTTTAAATGAGCCAACTGTGAAATCGAGTCCTAAAATCTTTATCAGAATTTCACCGACAAGCACAATGCTCAGAAAGAGAATTGAAGCATATCTTCTGTCTTTTTTCTCGGCAACCTTTTCAACTATCGGAACAGAAATTGCCATTGATATAACGAGGGTAATAATAACTATCGCAATTCCCGTATCGTAGTCCATACCAATGCAATCGATAACCATATAAGTTAAATTAGACTGAATCATTGAAGAGAAAACGAGATAGAAGAATACGAATATCAAAAACCATTTTGTTGGCTTCATTTTGAATATATCCGAGAAATTTCTTATTGTTGTAACAACAGTAATCTTTTCGTATTTAACACCGGGAAGAGCTTTTTTCGGTTCATATACGCCTTTAAGCGAAGCACAGCAGATATAACCGAGTGTCATTGAAATAATAGCTATAATTGCTGCTATAACGGCATATGAATTGCTCTCATATTTCTTGCCGAGCAAAACTGCAACTGTTGGAACGAGCGCAGGAAGAATATTTCCGAGTCCGACTGCAAACGCATTGAGAAGGGAGGAAATCGAACGAATCTGAGTTCTTTCGTCGTAGTCCTCCGTAAGCTCTGCAACAATGGCATAATAAGGAATTGAATAAAGGGTATAGAAAATCCAGATAAGCATTGAAACAAAGGTGTAAAGAACTATTTTTAGTGCCTGAGAAGAAAGCCCTGCTCCGAAGCTTGTCCACGCAACAACTGAGGTTATCGCAAGGGGCAGAATTGAAACCTTCATAACCTTTCGTTTATCAACACCGGGTCTGTCGGTATAGTTGCCTATAAGAGGGTCTGTTACAGCGTCCCAAGCAATCGAAATAAAAATGATTATTGCGCTGAATTTTGGCTGTATTCCAACAATTTCATTGAGAAAGGTTAAATAATATGTATAAAACATATTATAAACAAGCGACTCAGTAAAAATTCCGAAAGCATAGCCGAGCTTTTTCTTCTTTGTCAGTGCCTGATTCATAACATTTTCCTCCTTTAATTTATTCACCTATATTATACTCCTTTGAAAATGAGTATTCAATAAACAAAAAATAAATAAATTTACAAAATGACGGGCGCTTCTTGATTTAATAAAAGATAAAATTGAAAAAAGCACTTCGAACGAAGTGCTTTTTCTGTGGTTGCGGGGGCAGGACTCGAACCTGCGACCTCCGGGTTATGAGCCCGACGAGCTACCAACTGCTCTACCCCGCGATATAATATATGCGTTTTTTAAGTGCTATATAATTATAGCAGATAATATTTATTTGTCAAGCAGTTTTTTATATATATTATATCTGCTTATAAAAAAGGGAAAGAGCAGCATTGCAAATTTGCAAATACTGCCCTACCCTATAAAAATTATTTCCTTGACAGTCTTACCCCTAAACTGTCAACCCTTTGGTTATTAAACGAATGAAGACATTTAATAACAAGTTCATATTACACTAATTATTTGAGTTTGTCAAGCATTTATATTAAAAATAATCGGTTTATTACAAAAGAAAAAATAACCTTGAATTAATGCTTATATAATTATATAATAACTTTATTAATTGAAAGGACATATTATTATGAAAGTAAGAATTCCGAAACACAGAGAGTTTTTAATCAAATTTGAACAGGGCTACGATAAGGAAGCCGAGGCATGGGAAGAGCTAAATAAAATCGTTAAGGATTATTCCGTTGACGGAAAGAGCGTTTATTCCGAGAGCTTTATTGAAGATAACGAGAATAAGGTTAAGGCTCTTCAGGAAAAATACGAATTTACATATGAAATTATTGAAAAATAACTAACAGGAATTAAACTATGTCTGAAAATAAGATATTTACTGTTGCAACCTCCCATCTTGATACTGTATGGAGATGGGAGCTTCCTAAAACAATTAACGAATTTCTTCCAGACACGCTTGAGAAGAACTTCAACTTAATTGAGCGTTATCCGGAATACAAAATCAATTTCGAGGGCGCATATCGTTATGAGCTTATTGAAGAATACTATCCTGATGCGTTTGAAGAGCTTAAAGAGCATATCAAAAACGGAAAATGGATCCCTTCCGGCTCACAGTATGAAAACGGTGATGTCAATATTCCCTCTCCCGAGGCAATAATAAGAAATATCAATTACGGAAACAAGTGTTTTGAGGATAAGTTCGGCAAAAACTGTAAGGATATATTCCTGCCCGACGGTTTTGGCTTCGGTTGGGCGCTTCCGTCGATTGCAAAGCACTGCAATCTTCTTGGCTTTGCAACTCAGAAGCTTGGCTGGGGCGGTGCATACGAAAGACCTTTTGACCTCGGTATCTGGAGAGGCGTTGATTCATCGGAAATTTACGCTGTTTTAAACCCGCTTTCATACAGAAATAAAATCAACGGCGATGTTCGCGCAAACGTTAACGTTATATCAAAGCTTGCCGATGCGGGTATTAACGGTTCCCTTCCATGGACAGAGGTTTTCTACGGTACCGGTGACTGGGGTGGCGCTCCAGATGATTTAAGTGCTAAATCAGTTGCCTACAGTGTTAGAAAGAATAAGAAGGATAACAACACCAAAGTTATTTCTGCTGCAAGCGACGAGATGTTCAAAGAGCTTGAAAAACTCCCAAAAAGTGAAAAAGCATCTCTTCCGATATGGAATAACGAGCTTGTTATGCGCTCCCACGGTGTCGGCTCATACACTTCAAGGACAATGAGCAAGAGACTCAATTCAAAGAATGAAATTCTTGCAGACCAAACCGAACGGGCATGCGTTGCAGCAAGCCTTTTAACCTCATATAAATACCCTTCGGATAATCTTGACGAGGCATGGAAGAGAGTTATTGCCCATCAGTTCCACGATGATATAACGGGAACTTCAACGATGAAGCAGTATAACGACAGCTACAACGACTATTATCTCTCGCTTCTTCAGTTTAAGAATGAATATGAGGGCGCTGTCGGCGCAATAGCAAATGAGCTTGATACCTCCTGGTGTGAGGAATGCGCTGTTATAGTTCACAATCCCGTTGCAATAAAGAGAAAATCAGGCGTTGAGGCTCATATTAAGTTAAAGCATAATTCAAAGAGCGTTGCCGTTTTCGACTCAAAAGGAAAAGAAGTTCCCTCCCAAGTTATTAGAAAACAGGGAAAAGAATTTGACATTGTTTTTCTTGCCGATATTGATAGCACCGCTTTTAAGGTTTACGACGTCAGGGCGAGCGACAAGAAATGTCCCCTTAAATCTGATTTGCAGATAACTGAACACACTCTTGAAAACAGCAAATACCGTCTTATTCTCAACAAAAATGGCGATATTGCTTCAATAATTGATAAAGAGCTTAGCAAACAGATACTTGATAAGCCGATAAAGCTTGCGCTTCACAATAACCTCGGCGAGCTCAACTATCCGAGCTGGGAAATCAGAAAAGAGGATATTGAATCCGAGCCATATCTTTTTGCTAACACGCCCAAATTTAAAATTCTCGAAAACGGACCTGCAAGAATTGCTCTAAAGGTAAGCCGTCACGCTCAGAGTTCAAAAATCGAGCAGGTTATTTCACTTGAAGCGGGCGCACAGTTCATTAAGGTTGATAACTTCATCGACTGGCAGGAGAGAAGAACGCTTCTCAAGGCGCAGTTCCCCTTTGCCTGTGAAAATGAAGAGGCAAGCTATGACCTCGGTCTCGGCTGTATCAAGCGAGGAAATAATCAGGATAATCTCTATGAGGTTCCCGCTCAGAAATGGGCTGATATCAGTGGTGATGAATACGGCGTTTCTATTTTCTCAGACTGTAAATACGGCTGGGATAAGCCGAGTAATAACACATTGAGGCTAACTTGTATTCATACCCCTGCGGGCGCATTCACAAAGGATGCAAGGCAGGATTTACAGGATATCGGAAGAAATATTTTTTCCTTCGGAGTATTCTCCCACAAGGGTGATATATCCTCAAAAACCTCACAGCAAAGTCAGTTTTTTAGCTTTCCCCTTGTTGCATTTCAGACAAGCTCGAGAAGAAAAGGAAATCTCGATTCAGACTTTTCACTTCTTAAATCAAGCTCGAATAATGTTATTATACGAGCTATCAAGAAGGCTGAAAGAGACGATGATATTGTTATAAGAGTTAATTCCTCATCGGTTAAGGAAATCAAAGATGCAAAAATAAGCTTCTTTGCCGATATTCTTGAAGCTAATGAAACCTATGGCAGCGAAGAGGTTATCAAAAAGGCTAAAACAGATAAAAACAGCCTTATTTTCTCACTTAAACCATATGAAATAAAAACCTTCAAGCTGAAACTGAACTGTGAGAAGAACACCGCAAAGGAGAATTTCAGAAAACTTGAACTCGACTTCAATGCTCAGGGAATAACAAGCGACTCAAATAAAGTCAATGTTATTCTTCAGGGCAGCGGATGTTCACTCCCCGATGAGCTTCTTAAAAAGAGCAGAACTGTTCAGGGAATAACCTTCAGAATGCCGAGCAGCGAAACTCTTAAAAACGTTTTGATTGCTCGAGAACAGGAAATTGATATTCCGAAAGGAACAACCAAGCTCTATATGCTCGCCGCAAGCACTATCGGCGACAAGGATATAACCATTTATACCGATAACAAGGAAAAGCATTTAACAATCCACTCAATGAGGGAGAATGTTTTTCAGTGGGATATGGCGGGTCTCAGCCAGAGCGCAAAGATTAAAGACGCAAAAATCGGATTAATTCTCTCCCACACCCATCACCCCGAAGGAAATCTTGCAAACGAAAAGGCATATTTCTTTATTTATGAAATTGATGTAAGAAACTGCAAGAAACTCATTCTTCCCGAGGAAAACAAGGTTGTTATTCTCGCTATGACAGCGGTTAAAAGATTTTCAAACACATATCTTGCTACCAATCTTTTTGATAAGGTTGAGGGCGAATATGAATTTGGCAGCATTCCTCCCATTGATAAGATTATTGATAAAGCCGACTTTATAACAATCAGAGCCGGCAAAATCCAGGATCAGATTAAAGGCGGAAAGGGTCAGGGCTTTAAAAGAGATAATATTATAACAAATATTATCAGGTCATATACAAAGTCTGAATGGTAAAAGAAAAATGACGTAATGGGGTCCAACCCCGTTACGTCATTTTTATAACAACTAGCGCAACTTAGATACTGAGTATTCCGAAGCCCTGAAGAATGCTTGAAACAAGAATTGCAAAAATGAATATCGGCGCAATCCATTTGACCATTGCAATATAGAAATGCTTCATCTTAAATTCGCCGTTGAGTTCAACCTCGCTAATAATTGCATCAGGCTTAATAACGAAGCCTACAAAGATGCAGGTAAGCATACCAACAAGAGGAAGAAGAATGCTGTTTGAAACGAAATCAAGGAAATCAAGAATATCAAATCCGATAATCTTAACATTGCTCCAGATTCCAAAGCCGAATGAACAAGCAATTCCAACAACTATTCCATAAACTGCAACAAGAGCTGTTGCAACTCCCCTCTTCATTTTAAACTCATCCATCATTCCTGCAACAATGGCTTCCATAATTGAAATAGAGCTTGTTATTGCGGCAAAGAAAACAAGAATGAAGAAGAGTGAGCCGATAATTGTTCCGCCGGGCATTGAGTTAAATACCTTGGGAAGCGTTACAAACATTAATGAAGGACCAGTTGAAAGCGCTTCTTTATCGCCGCCTGAGAAAACGAATACAGCGGGAACAATCATAAGTCCTGCAAGAAATGCAATTAATGTATCAAAAATCTCGATATGTCTTGTTGCTGTTTCAATATGCTCTTCCTTAGAGAAATATGAACCGTAGGTTATCATAATACCCATTGCGAGTGACATTGAATAGAAGAGCTGTCCAAGAGCAGCAAGGAAGGTTTTTCCGCTCAGGTCTTTAAGGTTGGGAAGAAGATAATATTTAAGTCCTCCCGATGCGCCGGGTCTTGTTATAACATAGATGGAAAGACCAACAGTTAAAACAAGGAGAGCGGGCATTAATATCTTGCTGAGCTTTTCAATACCTTTGTTAACTCCTGAAACAATAACAAGAGTTGTTGCAACAATGAATATTAAAAACCATACTAACGGGTCGGCTGTTGCTGAAATATAATTACCGAAGAAGGAATCGTTAGCCGCTTCGGCTACCTTGCCGGTAATCATTACTCCTGCATACTTTGTTACCCAACCGCCGATTAAGCAGTAATACGGGAAAATTAAAACAGGAACTATTGTTGCAAGTTTTCCGAGCCATCCCCACTTTTTATTGAGTTTTGAGAAAGCAGTTAAAGGAGAGAGCTGAGTTTTTCTTCCGATTGCAATTTCGGTTACCATTAAAACAAAACCGAAGGTTATTGCAAGAACGATGTAAACGAGCAAGAATGCTCCGCCGCCATATTTAGCAGCAAGATATGGAAAGCGCCAGAGGTTTCCGAGTCCAACTGCAGAGCCTGCAGCAGCAAGAATAAATCCGAGCTTTCCGCTGAAAGTACTTCTGTTTTCCATATAAACACCTCAAAATAAATAATACTAATTATATTACATTTTGAAAAATATGCAAGATTTTTCTTCAAATATAAATAATAATTGATAATAATTTTGACTAAAAAGGGGTCAGACCCCTTTTTAGTCAAAATTATGGGGAGAAGTTATTCACTTTACACCGATGTGGAAAAAATTGTTAATTGCAAGTTAGTTGCTTTACATTTTCAACTTTTTCAACATAGTTTTAAACAGAAATAGCCTCAATTTTTAACTTTTTCAACATAGTTTTCAACAGCTTTTTAACAAAAGACTTTATGTAAAGCAGATATCCTTTACATAAAACAAAAAATCCTATGCAATAAAATGCATAGGATTTTGTTATAAATTACTGTATGTAGCACCCGAAATCACGAAACTCGGGTCTCGGAGCTTGCAAACTATTTTATGTAATTATTTCTTAAAGAAGCTAACGATATCGCTGAAAGCGTCGTCATCGTTTGCTGAGAAATTTGTTGCAGCTGCTGCAACCTCTGATGGAGGAGCAACTTCCTTTGTTGCTGTTACAGATTTGATTTCTTTACCGGGTCCGTCTTCACCGAAACGGGTTGCGATAACAGTTATAATCATTTCATCTTCAAGGTTTTCATCGAAGTTTGCACCCCAGATGATTTCACAATCAGGATGAACAGCGTTCATAACAACACTTGATGCAGCATCAATTTCTTCAAGTCCGATATCGGTTGAAGCAGTGATATTAAGAAGAACACCGCGAGCACCGTCGATAGATGTTTGAAGAAGAGGTGAAGAAATAGCCTGCTGAGCAGCAATTTCTGCCTTATCCTTACCCTGTGCTCTGCCAACGCCCATATGAGCATAGCCTGCATCCTTCATAATTTCTGTTACGTCTGCAAAGTCTGAGTTAACAAGACCTGTTGCATTAACGAGGTCAGAAATTGACTGAACGCCCTGACGAAGAACATCATTAGCGATTTCGAATGCATTGAGAAGAGTAATTTTTTCTTTTGAAACGAGTTTAAGGTTCTCGTTAGGAATAACCATAATTGAATCAACATACTCAGCGAGTTCTTTGATACCCTCCTGAGCCTGGTCCATACGGCGCTTTCCTTCAAATGCGAAAGGAGTTGTTACAACGCCGACAGTAAGGATTCCTAAATCTCTTGCAATCTTAGCAACAACAGGAGCAGCGCCTGTTCCGGTTCCGCCGCCCATACCTGCGGTAATAAATACCATTTCTGTTCCCTGAAGAACATCGGTAATAGCTTCTCTTGATTCTTCAGCAGCCTTGAGTCCAACCTCAGGTCTTGCGCCTGCGCCTCTGCCCTTTGTTGCTTTTTCGCCGATAAGAATCTTCTGAGTTGCAGCTGATTTGCTGAGAGCCGGCTTATCAGAGTTGATTGCAACAAATTCAACATCCTTTATATTACATTTAACCATGCGGTTAACGGCATTTCCTCCGCCGCCACCTACACCTACTACTTTAATCTGAACAACCTTGTTGTCATCGGTATCGATTTCGTATCTTCCCATTTTAATTCTCCTTATACTTTAGTTTTCGGTTCTCTGACCGTTACAAAATGCATTGTAACACTTCTGTAACCAATTTGCAATACTTTTTAAAAAATATTCCTCTTATTTTTTACAATTTTTTAATTTTCTTTTCGAAGTTCTTTGTTGATTTATGCTAAATTCGTTTTTTTTCGATTATTTTCTTTCTCAACTATTTCTCTGTAAAGTAAATTTGCTTTCCTGTTCCGACAGTCAATTCTCCCCTTGCCTGAGGATTTTGTTCATCAAGTTTGTTTATCGCTGCCAGAGCGGAATATAATTTTTCATCAAGATTATCAGTTGAACCGAGCTTTATTTTTATTCTTGAATTATAAACAAGATAGTTATTATTTATATCAACAGAATAAAGCTGGGTTATTTTTTCAAATTTAACCTTTTTAACCGCTTTAATAAGCTGGGTCAAATTCTCTTTAACCTTTTTATCCGAAAACTGAGCAGTTTTTCCCGGTATTGCCGATAAAAGTGCGGCTTTTTTAATCAGAATTGATTTATTCGGTCTCTTAGCCGAGTTTGCCTCAACAACCTTGAAGTTATCATCAACCATTGTATAGGTTTTATCCTTATTCTTTATTGCATAAATCTGAGGCGTTTCGGTTATATTAACAACTATTGTTGATGGCAGTTTTCTCTTTATATTAGCATCATATATATAGGGAAGGCTTTCTTCGAGCTTTTCTTCTGCACCCGAAAGGTCTGCAAGAAACATACTCTTATCTTTCTGAACAGGCAGAACTGCGTTTATTTCATTTGCAGAATATATTTCGTTCCCCTTAATTGTTATTGTTTGAGTTTTAAATAATACTGTAAGACTTAAAACAATTATTACTGCCGCAATACCAACAACAAGAGTTAAAAGAAGAATCGCTTTTCTTATAATCATCTTTTGTTTGCGTTTTTTATTCTGCTGGGCTCTTTGCTGCTGAATTGTTTTAGGCTCTTTTTTCTTTGGCTGTTTCTTTGAAGCGGTTGCCTTTTCTTCAGCTAATTTCTGATTTTTCTTATAAATTTTCGGAGGCTCAAGTCCGTATGCTCCAAGCTCACTTCCGGCAGGTCTTGAATCTCTTCTTTCGGGATTATTAACTTGTTTTGAGTTCTTGCTTTTAGCATTCTTCTTCATTTTTAATCCTCTTTATCTCAGCCCCTATGGAACTGAGACTTTTTTCAATTTTCTCATATCCCCTATCGATATGATGAATATTAGTTATATGTGATTTACCCTCAGCCGCAAGCGCCTCAATAACAACAGCCGCTCCGCCTCTGAGGTCAGTGCATTCAGCCTTTGTTGAATGGAGAGAGTTAACTCCGTGAACAACTGCAATTTTTGACTGAACACTTATATCTGCGCCGAATTTCATAAGTTCGCTTGCATGTCTGAATCTGTTTTCAAAAATGTTTTCTTCAATAAGTGAGCTTCCGTTTGCAACAGTAAGCGCTGCCATCAGCATTGCCTGAGAGTCTGTCGGAAATCCGGGATATGCTCTTGTCTGAATAAGTTTAACTCTTCTGAGCTTTTTCGGTGCTTTAATTTTTAGCGCGTTTTCATAAGCGAAAAGAGCGCAGCCCATTTCATAAAACGGAGGAACAACGGGAGCTAAATGAATATGATTAACATTTTTTATATAGAGCTCGCTTTTCGTTATCGCTGCCAGGCTCATATATGTTGAGGCTTCAATCCTGTCGGGAATAACAGTATGCTCAGTACTGCTCAGTGAGTTTGTTCCATTAATAACAATAACCGATGTTGAAGCGCCTTTGATATCTGCGCCAGCGCTGTTCAAAAAGTTTGCAAGATCCTCTATTTCAGGCTCGCGCGCAGCATTAATAATCGTTGTTGTTCCATCAAGAAAAACTGATGAGAGAATTGCGTTTTCGGTTGCGCCAACACTTTCAAAAGGCAAAACTATTCTGCTGCCCTTTACCTTTCCCTTTTCACAGCAGATATTTCTTCCGTCGAAGCTCAGCTTATAGCCAAGCCGTTCAAGTGCTTTAAGGTGAAGGTCGATAGGACGAAGTCCGATATCGCAGCCTCCCGGAAGGAATAAACACGCCTTACCTGTTCTTGAAACGAGAGCTCCGAGAAAGATTATTGAGCTTCTCATTTCCTTCATCATTACTTCTGGAATGCTGTTTTCAGTTATATTCGAAGCATCAACAATAAGAGTTCTTCTCTCTTTTTCAACCTTTGCACCGAGGTGTTTTAGAATCTCCAAAGTTACTCTTACATCGGATAAATCCGGACAGTTATGTATTACGCTTGTTCCTCTTATTAAAACAGCGCCTGCCAGAATAGGAAGAACGCTGTTTTTTGCTCCATGAACTTCAATCTCTCCGCCGAGCTTTGCTTTGCCGTTTATCTCTAAGTATTCCATTAAATCACCCACTTCATCATATGAAGAAGATGATTTTTAGTGCAAAATGCAAAATGCAAAGTGCAAAATTTCGGGTCGCTTTGCTCCGATTATATTATCAGCTAACTAACGATAGGATGATTTCTGCAATTTTTTCTCTTGAATCTAGGATTGCCATATCCTTTGCGTTTTTCTGAATTTCAAAAAGAGTTTCTTTATCTGAAAGGAGTTCATCCATCATTTTGCCGAGGCTCTCTGAGGATAAATCTTTTTCTTCAATTATTCTTGCAGCGTTTCTGTTAACAAGTGCCATTGCATTATGGAACTGATGATTTTCTGCAACATATGGCGATGGAATAAGAATGGAGGCTTTGCCCATTGCCTCGATTTCTGAAAGTGAGGAGGCTCCCGCTCTTCCGACAACGAGGTCTGCCGCAGCCATACAGCTATCCATATTATCAATATAAAGTCTTACTTCACAGCAGCCTTTTCTTAAAACATTTTCGCCTACTTTTTCAAAACCCTTTTCCTCAAATTTGTCAAGATAATCTTTTCCGTTTGTTCCAACGGAGTGGATATGATAAACTGCGTTTTGCTCGCTGTGGGAAAGAATTATATCAAACATCGCCTCATTGAGAGGAGCTGCTCCAAGCGATCCGCCAAAGGATAAAACAAGCATTGCATCCTCGGGAATGCCGAGTTCCTTTCTTGCCTCTGCCCTGTCTTTCCTGAGGATTTCTCCCCTAACGGGAAGACCTGTTAAAACAGGCTCGTTTTTATATTCAAGATGCTTTTTTGCATCCTCAACAGTAAGCATAACTCTATCAACTTTTTTAGCAAGCTGTTTATTGGTTATTCCGGGATATGCGTTTTGTTCGTGGATGCAACTCGGAATGCCGAGCTTAACCGCTTCATCAAGAACGGGCCCCGAAACATATCCGCCGAAACCGATAACAACGTCGGGACTAAATTCTTTAATAATTCTTTTGCTCTCTTTTTCGGATTTGAGAAGCTTTATAACAGTTTTAACATTATAGATAATTGCACTTGGGGAAAGCGAACGTCTGAAACCGTTTATTTCAATCGTTTTAAATTCAAAGCCTGCCGCAGGAACAAGTCTTGCTTCCATATGGTCAGCTGTTCCGATGAACATAATCTCTGAATCGGGATTATTTTCCCTTATGTACTGCGCTGATGCGAGAGCAGGATTAATATGTCCTGCTGTTCCGCCTGTTGCAAACAAAAATTTCATAATATTTTCCTTTAATTATATTATCAGGTGTGGACAGCGTCCACCCGAGAACGCGCAACGCGTAACGTGAAGCGCGCAACTATGCACTATGCCCTAACTATACTTTCTTCTGATTAGACTTCCTTGATATCGATAAAACAACGCCCATTTCAAAGAGCAACATCATTATTGCCGTTCCTCCGTATGAGAAAAACGGAAGCGCTATTCCTGTGTTGGGTATTGTATCTGTTACAACCATAATATTGAGAATTGTTTGAACTGCCACCTGGGCAACAATTCCTATAACTATAAGTGAGGCAAATTTATCCTTGCATTTAATCGCTATCTGTATTCCTCTTATGAACAAAAGAGCAAAGAGCAAAAGAATGAGCGCCGCTCCGAAGAATCCGAGTTCCTCACAAACTATTGAGAAAATGAAGTCATTCTGAGGCTCTGAAACGTAGAGGAATTTTTGTTTTGAATTACCGAGTCCTACTCCGAAAAGACCGCCCGAGCCGATTGCATACAGTGAATTATTAGTCTGCCATCTTGCGCCCGTTGGGTCGAAATCCTTATCAAGCCATGCTTCAACTCTTTCGCCCGCATAGTGCATTAAAACATCGGGTTTGAGAATAACGAGGGCAATAACCGCAACAATAACGCCGACACCTACAAAAAAGAGCTTTTCATTTGTTCCGGAACAAAACATAATTGATGCGCCGATACAAAAAACAAGAATTGTGCAGGAAAGATGGTGTTCCATAAAAATCAGACCGCAGAATAAAGCGATTATTGAGAGCGGAATGACTATACCGTGAATCGGTCGTTTCATCTTATCATAGTATTTCGAACAGTATGCCGCTAAAGTAAGTATAACGGTAAATTTTGCTATATCAGAGGGCTGCAGAGTAAAGCCTGATATCGGAATCCATCGTTTGAAATCACCCTGATTTGTATGATAGAACAAAACAACCACTAACAAAATTACAGTAACTGCAAAAAGCGGTTTAACTGCAATCTTCAACAGCTTATAGTTGAGCTTTGAGGCGAGAAGCATTGCAACAACACCAACTAAAGCAAAAAGAAGCTGGCGTTTGAAGAAATAATATGAATCGCCCCTGTGCTGAAGTGCATATGGATAAGATGATGAAAAGAGCATCACAAGTCCAATTGTCAAAAGCGCCATGGTCAGCGCGAAAAACGGAATATCAATTCCGCCGAGAGTGAATATATCAGATTTCAGAAATGATAGCGGTTTATTCTTTTTTATTATTGTATTATCCTCCCCTGAAGGATCTCTTCTTTGGGAAGTTGAACTTGGCTGTTTATATCTTTTTGGCGGTTCAAGTCTGTCTGACATATTTTCACCTCTCTTTCTATTAAATAATGGATAATGGAAAATGGAAAATTTAGGGTCTTGCAGACGGCAATTATATAATTGACCGAGCGAAGCGAGAAACCAAACTTTTCAATTCTCAATTTTCAATTTTCAATTACTTAGTATCCGAAGGCTAATAAAAGAACTCCTACTGCGCAGCCTATTGCATTAACAAGTGAGAAAACTACGCAGATTTTCTTTTCCTTCCATCCACACATCTCAAAATGATGATGAATGGGAGCCATTTTGAAAACTCTCTTACCGTGGGTAATTTTGAAATATCCTATCTGAATAACATCGCTCATTGTTTCGCAAACATAAACTATTCCGATGGGAAGAAGAAGTATCGGGCATTTAATTGCATAGCCCAGAGCTGCAACAAGTCCGCCCAGGAAGAGCGAGCCCGTATCTCCCATAAAGGTTTTAGCAGGGTTCCAGTTCCAGCAGAGGAAGCCTAAAACGCCACCGAGAAGAGCTCCTGCAAGAATTTCAAGTCCTGCGAATTTTAAAAGAGATCCGCAAATAATGAATGCAATAGCAACTGTTACGGTAACGCTTGAACAAAGTCCGTCAATTCCGTCTGTAAGATTAACTGAATTAACTGTACCGTAGATTATAAAGAGTGAAACAAGCCAGAAAACAACGCCTGTTACAACATTTTTTTCAAAGTTTACTGTTCCAATAAAAGGAAGATACCAGGTTGTATTATGAGAAAGCCAAAGCGTCAGGATAAAACCGAAGGTAACAAGAAGCTGACCTAATGTTTTCTGTTTTGCAGAAAGTCCTTCATTTTGCTTTTTCTTAATTTTGATAAAGTCATCAAGAAAACCAACAATTCCGCAGCCAAGAGCAAGGAGAAGTCCTGCAACAAGGAGAACTAAATCGCTTTTTGCATCTTTCTGAAGGTCGTTCATATATCCTGAATAGAGATTTCCGCCGCTGAAATGGAATATAAGCGCTGTTGCTATAAACGAAACTGTTATTCCGATAATAAACATAATTCCGCCCATGTTTGGAGTTCCCTGTTTTGACTTATGCCAAGACGGTCCGATTTCAAGAATAGTCTGACCGAATTTGAGTTTTCTCAGATATGGAATAATAACAAAGCCGAGAGCTGCTGTTATTCCAAATGAGATTACTATGCTTATTATAACCATAATGCTTTCCATAATTTATCCTGCCTTTATTTTATTATTAGTTAGGAGTTAGGAGTGAGGAATGAGGAGTTTAGGGTCGCAAGCGACAATTATATAATAGCCGTGCGCAGCACCCGAAATTCGTAATTCGTAACTCGTAATTAATTCTCAAAGTGTTCCGCAACAACTTCCCTTTCATCAAAATGAATTGTTCCTTCATTTAATATCTGATAGGTTTCGTGGCCTTTTCCTGCAAGAAGAATGATATCATTTTCTTTTGCGTTATCAAGCGCCCAGTTAATTGCCTCTTTTCTGTTTTCAATAACCTTGATGGGCGTTTTTGAATTATTCATTCCCTCGAGAATATCATTAATTATTTTGCTCGGATTTTCACTTCTCGGATTATCCGAGGTAACAATACAGAAGTCTGAGAGCCTTGATGCTATTTCGCCCATTAAAGGACGTTTAGTTTTATCTCTGTCGCCTCCGCATCCGAAAAGAGTTACAACTCTTCCCTTTGATATCTCTCTGAGAGAGGTTATGATATTTTCAAGTCCGTCGGGGGAATGAGCATAGTCGATAATTACTGTGTAATTTGTATCAGTAGGAACAACTTCAATTCTTCCCTTAACTCCGCTGCACTTTGCTATTGCTAATAAGGTCTCCTCAAAATCAAAGCCGAGAGTTATTGCAACAGATACGGCGCAGAGCGAATTATATACACTGAAACGTCCGGGGATATGGCACTGAACTCTTCCTATTCTATCGGTAACAAGCTCATATTTAACTCCATCAGAGGAGAAGCAAACATTTTTCGCTGTATAGTCAGAGTTTACGTTATCAACAGAATATGTTTTAACCTTGCAATCAAGCCCCTCAACAATTTTGAGACCGTTTTTATCGTCTAAATTTGTCAGTGCTATGTCGCAGTTTTCAAAAAGCATTCTTTTTGATAAGAAATAGTTTTCCCAGGTTTTATGATAGTCAAGATGATCCTGAGTAAGATTTGTAAATGCTGCAAGGGTAAATCTTATTCCTGCAACCCTTCCCTGTGCTAGCGCCTGTGAAGAAACCTCCATAACGCAGTATTCGCAACCTGCGTCAACCATTTTTCCGAACAGTGACTGAAGCTCATAGGGGTCGGGAGTTGTATAGTGGGCTGGATATATTTCCTCCCCCACCATATTCTGAACAGTTCCAATTAGTCCAACCTTTTTTCCGAGATTTTCAAGAATCTGTTTGATAATAAAGGTGGTTGTTGTTTTTCCGTTAGTTCCCGTCAGTCCGATTAGTTTAAGGGAATTAGCGGGATTGTTGAAGAAGTTGGCGCAAATCGGAGAATAAACCTCTCTTGAATTTTCAACAAGTATTTGATTTTTAAGTCCTAAATCTCTTTCACAGACAACTGCAACTGCGCCTTTGTTCAGCATTTCTTCGGCAACATTATGCCCGTCAAACGACGCGCCCTTGATACACACAAAAAGGAAGCCCTCTTTAACAAGGCGTGAATCCGAGGTAACATTAATCACCTCTTTATCAGCATATTCATTTCTAACGTCAATACCCTTGAGTATTTCTTTAAGCTTCATTTTTGTTTGCCTCCATAAATGCGGATTAATTAATCCAACACTGAGTTTGTATTTTTAAACGAAACGGTTATAACCGAGCCGATATCGACCTTTGTTCCCTTATCCGTTGACTGCCTGTAGGCAACAACAGTTGATGAAGAGAGGTTATTTCCGCTGATTTCAATATTAAGGTTTGCATCTGCTGCGGCTGAATTAGCCTCGCTGACAGTAAGCCCTGTAAAATCGGGTACCTTAACCTTTTCTTTTTTGCCGTTTTCGGTATAGATAACAACAACGCCCTTTGAAGGAATGCTGTTACCGGAACCGGGTGACTGACTTAATACCTTTTTGCCCTCGCCGACTATTTTACATCTGAGTCCCTTTGACTCGATAGTGCTCTGAGCATTAGAAACGCTTAAGCCAATAACATTCGGGGTCTGGATTGAAAGATTTTTAGTTTCATCTTCATCGTATTTCGGCTCAACATTTAAAACAGGCATTGCCTGCTCAATAACCTGAGCTGCTATCGGAGCGCAAAGCGCGCCGCCTCCGAGGTCTTCATTTGGCTCATCCATAAGTATAACCATTGCTATTCTCGGTTCATCAACGGGAGCTATTGCGGCAAAGGATACAATATACTTTGTTCTCTCGCCCTCTTTTGATTCGCCGAGTTTTGTTGAAGTTCCGGTTTTTCCGCCGACTCTGTAGCCTGCAACATAACCGTTTTTACCCGTTCCTTCATCAACAACGGCTTTCATCATTGTTCTGACCTTCTGAGCGGTTTCCTCGCTGATAACTCTTCTTACTTCTTTTTTCTGAGTTTTCTTAACGGTATTTCCGTTTGCATCCTTGATTTCAGAAACGATATAAGGTTTAAGAAGTGTTCCGCCGTTTGCTATTGCGCTGATTCCGCAGGCAACCTGTATGGGAGTTAAAGAGTTCGTCTGTCCGAAGGAAGCTGAGGAAAGCTCAACAATTCCGTATTGGTTCTCTTTATAGTATTGCGAAATTGCTTCACCGGGGATATCAATTCCCGTTTTCTGAGTGAAGCCGAAAGCATCGAAATACTTAAAATAGTTATGAACGCCAAGCTTCTGTCCTATTGTTATGAAAAACGGGTTACAGGAATTTTCAAGGCCCTGAGTAAGTGTCTGAGTTCCGTGACCGGGATGATAGTGGCACTTCATTCTGTAATCCTGAACCTGAATTGCGCCTGTGCAGGTATATGTTGTGTCAAGATTTACAACGTTTTCTTCTAGCGCTGCGCTTGCCATGAAGGTTTTGAATACAGAACCCGGAACATATGTATCGGATACAGTAAAGTTTCTCCACTGATTCTGAATCGCTGCACTCTGCGCCTCGCTTTTTTCCTTTTTCTTTTTTATTTTCTTTAACTCTTTTTTAGTCTTTGAGTATGTTATTTTGTATGGGTCGTTGCAGTCGAAATCGGGCATTGAGCTCATTGCGAGAACTGCGCCTGTATTACAGTCCATAACAACTCCGTATGCGCCCTTTGCCTTATATTCCTCCATTGTTGTTCTCAAACCTTTTTCAAGGTAGTACTGAATTGTCTGATTAATTGTTAAAACGAGAGAATTTCCGTCAACGGCATCGATTGAAGTTTCATAGTCAGTCGGAAGTTTATTTGCGTTTGCATCCTTAACGGTTACAATTCTTCCGTTTGTTCCTCTTAAATCCTTTTCATAATAGCTTTCAATTCCCGTTAAGCCCTGGTTATCATTTCCTGTAAAGCCAATAACCGATGAGGCAAGAGAATTATGGGGATAATAACGCCTTGTTGTCTGTTCAAATCCGATAACATCGCCGAGCTTGTTTTCAGCGGAAAATGCGGCGATATCTTCTTTAATATCGTTTTCGATTTTCTTTGCAACAACGGCATATCTTGTTTTCTTTTTAGTTTTTTCGATAAGCTCTTCTTTTTGCTCATCATCGAATTTCAGCTTTTCAGAAAGAGCGTCAACAACAAGAGAGCGCTCTTTTTCATCGTTGATATTGCCTGGGTCAACAAAAACATTCCATACCGTTGCCGACTGAGCGAGAACATTTCCCTCGCTGTCATAGATAGTTCCGCGCATTGCCGAAACCTCGGTATCTGAAAGCTGTTGGGACTGAGCCTTGCTTGCAAGTTCGTTTGAGCGAACTGTTTGAAGATAGAAAACTCTTACTCCGTCAGCACAAAATAAAAAGACGATAACCATAGCTAAAATGAGTATTCTTTTGAGCATACCCTTTTTGAATTCATTTGCCATGTTATCACCCCTTTTTCAATTAATCAAACCTATTTGCCTCCCTTATCAAAGGGAGGAGGACCGCTTGCGGTGGAGGGATGGTCACTTAAGTTTAAGAGCACCTATCTGCAAGATATTCTAAAGGAACCGACCATCCCCTCTGTCACTTCGTGACATCTCCCTTTTAGCAAGTGGAGCAAACCAGTCACTCGTTTTGCTCGAACAACCCATATATAAACAGTTTTAGAGAGTTCATTTGAACTCTCTTTAATAATACTGTTTAATTATCGTTTTTATTACTTATTTCTTTGTTCTTATCTGTGAGAACATTTTCTCTTTCTGTTTTAAACTCATCAACGCTGATGTATTTAATCTGATTGGATTTAACCTTGCTCATATGAAGCTTTTCAACAGCGTATTTATCAATCGTGCTTATTGAAACAAGTGCGTCAAGCTGACTTTCAAGACTGATATGCTCACTGTTTGCATTTGCAATGCTTGTCTGAGTTTTCTGTATGTCGCGAGTAAGCTCATTTTTCAGTGCGAACGAATGAAGCGCAAATGCGATTAAAAGCAGGCAGATAACGGCAACCGAAACAACAGCAGCAGCTTTTCTGAAGCTGAGCTTCTGTTCTTTTCTGAGCTGTGTTTTGCTTTTAAGCTTTGACTTTCCTTCGCGCAGCTTTAACTTTGGGTCTTCCTCAGGTCTGAGCTTTGGAGCATGGGAGCCTCTGTTATAGCTAAACGATTCAATTAAGTACGACGTATCACTGCTGTAAGAATACTGTCTGAAATCATTTGTATTTGTCACCGTATCACCTCCTCTTATAGAATTAATAGTTAAGAATTAATAATTAAGAATTTTGGGCGGGTCACCCGCACCCGATTATGATTAATTGTTTGAGCGTAAGCGAGTAACCACAATTCTTCATTCTAAATTCTTAATTCTAAATTTTTTCAAAGCATCTTAGCCTTGAGCTTCTTGCTCTTGGATTTTCTTTAAGCTCCGCTTCGCTCGGTGCCTTTGATTTAAACGGCCTTTTTCCGAGTGGCTTTTTCCCGCATACACATACAGGAAATTCTTTCGGACAGGTGCAGGGGTTTTCCCATTTTGCAAATCGATCTTTAACAATTCTATCCTCAAGTGAATGGAAGGTTATAACCGAAATCCTTCCGCCGCTATTCAAACATTCAAGCGCGTCATCGAGCGTTTTTGAAAGCCTGTCCAGTTCAGCATTGACCTCTATTCTGATTGCCTGAAAGGTTTTTCTTGCAGGATGAGAATCTCTCATCGCCTTTTTCGGATATGATTTTTTAATTATCTCAACAAGTTGAGCTGTTGTTTCAATCGGATTTATTTTTCTTTCTTCAACAATATGCTGAGCTATTCTCGGCGCAAACTTTTCTTCACCGTATTTATAGAGAATATCAATGAGTTCCTCTTTGCTATAGGTGTTAACAACGTCTTTTGCGCTCAGTCCGCTTTTGCTCATTCTCATATCGAGCGGGGCGTCTGAGTGATACGAAAAACCTCTCTCAGCAGTATCAAGCTGAAACGAGCTTACTCCGAGGTCGAGAAGAACACCGTCGATTTTTTCAATACCGAGTTCGCTGAGAATATCTTTTATGTTTTCAAAGTTGTTCTGAACGATTCTGACATTGTTAAGATTTCCGAGTCTTTCATTTAAAACTTCGATAGCGTCGGGGTCCTGGTCAACAGCGATAAGAAGCTTTGCTCTTTTTGAGATTTCCTTTGAATGACCTCCGCCTCCCGCTGTTCCGTCGAGAATTATTTTATTTTTATCTATATTAAGTGAATCTATTGCTTCATCAAACAGAACACTCTTATGAACAAACTCCATAATTAAATACCGTATTTATCGAGTATGCTCTCAACATCAGCCTCATTGATAGAGTTAAGCTGCTGAGCAAAAAGAGAGCTGTTCCAGATTTCAATCCTTCTGTTATTTCCGAAAACCTCGGCTTTGTCTTCATCAAGAAGGCTCGCCTGTTTTCTCAGGTTTTCGTTGAGAAGAAGTCTTCCCTGTCCGTCAAGGGAGAGCTTCTCCGCATTTGCCAGGAAGAAGAATTCAAGCTGTTTTCTGTCGCTCTGGCTGACATCATCGTGAATTCTCTTTAAAAACGCGTTCCATTCTTCAAGGGGAAAGAGAGCAATACATTTTCCGAAACCGCGGGAAGCGATAAATTCCTGTCCCAAACCTGCACGCATATTGGCGGGGATTGAAATTCTTCCCTTGTTGTCTATCTTATGAATCTTATGACCAACAAAATAATCTTCCATGCTCTCACTCCTTTCTGAAAAATGGTATAAAACAGAATATGACCCAAATCCCATACCACTTTTATGGGATTTTGGTTGTTTTTTATGGGATTTCTCACCACTTGTCTTTATTATATAGGGCGTTTATGCCATTGTCAAGAGTTTTATCAGCGCAAAAATAATTGTAATAAATTTGTAATTAATTCAATTTTGTTTGGTTTTATTGTATAATCAGGCGCAATGTGCTATTATAATGTTATTAATATAATAAAAGGAACAAGACTATGGAACAGAAAACAAGCTGGAGAGAAAAAATAGGATACGGTATCGGCGCAGTCGGACTTGACTTAAGCTACGGAATGTTTTACTCATTTCTGAGCTACTATCTTTCAAGTGTTCTCGGACTGAAAGAAGCATTTCTTCTTTTGCTGACGCCCATTGCAAGAATATGGGACGGAATCAATGACCCTATGATGGGAACAATCGTTGATAACACTAATACTAAGCACGGAAGATATCGTCCCTGGATTGTTATCGGTGCAATCTGCAACGCCGCAGTTTTATTCTTGCTCTTCACCTCTTTCGGAATGAGCGGAACAAAGCTCTATATCTATATCGGCGTTATGTACATTCTCTGGGGAATGACCAACACAATGGCTGATATCCCCTACTGGAGTATGATTCCCTCCTTCACCTCCGACCCCGACGACAGAAATATGGTTTCAACCGTTGCAAGAACATTTTCCGGTCTTGGTCAGGGAATTATAACCGTTTTAACTCCGATTATTCTTCCGATGCTTTCAACTGGAATGACAACCGATAAGGGCTACAGCGCAAGCGGATTTTCGCGCTGGGCAGGAATATGCGCAGTTGCGCTTGTTCTCTTTTCAACAATCTGCGTTTTATCAACAAAAGAGAAAAAAGTTCCCGATAACAAATCAAAGTTTTCATTTACTAAAATTTTCAAGGTTATTAAAAGCAACGACCAGCTTATTGTTTTTATGATATTTGCAATGCTCTCAAATGCAGGCTGGTATTTAACCTCGGGAACAGCTGTTTACTATTTCTCTGATGTTCTCGGCAAACCGAAAGACCAGTCACTTTTCCAGACCATCGGTGCAGTAGGCTCAGTTTTAGGTCTCCTTGTTATTCCGATTCTTTCAAAATGGCTCGATAAAAAACGGATTTATCAGATTTCACTTTCTGCAACTATTCTTGGATATATTTTAATGTTCATCTTCGGTCCTGTTTTAAAGATAACTATTGCGCTTGATATTGCATACATAGTATCTTCAACCGGTATTGCTTCAATGTTTGTTTCCCAGACCGTTTTTCTTGCCGATATTGTTGACTACGGAGAATATAAAAACGGTGAAAGAAACGAAAGCATAACCTTCTCAATGAAAGGTTTTCTACAGAAGATGGCATACACCATTCAAACGATTATCCTTTTCGGTGGACTCGGTCTTGTTCACTATAATGAGCAGATAACGAGCACAACTAAACAGATAAATGAAACAACAAAAAGCGCCATCGGCTTCATAGCTTTCGGCGCCCCCGCAATTCTTATTGCAATTTCACTAATTGTTTTTTCAACTAAATTTAAACTTCACGGCAAGCTCGCCGATGAAGTCCACGAATTTATTGTTAATAAAAATAATTAAGAATGAATATATAAAAAAGGTTTCGGATTTCTCCGAAACCTTTTGTTTTATATCATAAATGAGCGAATAACCTTCTCGCACTCAGCTGCATCCATAATCTTCGGAACAGGATATCCCGGGTTGCCCTCTTTAAGTGCACGGGATACAAGGGTTTGCATATCCTCTTCTTTGATGAAATCAAATTTTTCGGGGATATTCATTTCCCTGTTCATTCTCCTTACCTCTGCTATAAATGCCTTGCCCTTTTCTTCAACAGACATCTCACCGTTTGTTATTCCGATGATATCTGCGAGCTTTGCAAGCTGAGGATATGCAGCCTCGCCGTACCAGTCGAGAACATAGGGAAGAATAACTGCGTTAGCAAGACCGTGAGGAGTTCCATAGAGCCCGCCGAGATTATGAGCAATAGCGTGAACATAGCCTACGAATGCTCGGGTAAACGCACATCCTGCAAGGTATGAGCCCTTGAGCATATTGCCCCTTGCTTCAAGATCCTTTCCGTCAGCATAAGCCTTCTCCAAATTCTCGTGGATTAATTTGGTTGCCTCCTCTGCATAACGTATAGTAGATTTTGTGTTGCTCTTTCCGATATAAGCCTCAACCGCGTGAGTTAATGCATCCATACCTGTCGTCGATGTTATGTGCGGCGGCAAACCTACGGTTAAAGCCGGGTCAAGCACCGCGTATTTCGGACGAAGTGAGATATCGTTGATTGCATTTTTCTCATGAGTTTCGGGGTCGGTTACAACAGCAGCAACAGTTGTTTCCGAGCCTGTTCCTGCAGTAGTCGGAACTGCAAAGAAAGGCGGAAGCTTTTTGAGAACTTTAAGGTAGCCACGCATATCACGAACAGACTGATTAGGTTTAACAACTCTTGCACCCGCAGCCTTAGCGCAATCCATCGGAGAGCCGCCGCCGAATGCAATAATTCCCTGGCATCCGTTTTGGGTGTACATATCCTTGCACTCTTCGATGTTCGGAATAGTCGGGTTTGGCTGAACGCCGTCATAAACAACGTATTCAATTCCAACTTCTTCGAGCTTCAAAAAAAGCGGGTCAAGAAGATGTAAGCCCATAAGTCCTTTATCGGAAACAACAAGAACTTTATTAATTCCCTTGTTTTTAATAAACTCGGGAAGTTTAAGAACGCTGTCTGCTCCCTCAAGAAGCTCGGGCTCGGACCAGTCCATCAAGCACATAGCAACCTTAAAAACTTTTTGATAAATTCTGTACCAAACTTTTTTTAAAGTCCAGAGCATCGCTTATCCTCCTTTTCTATAATTATCAGTTATATTTTACTAAAAATATCTTCACTTTTCAATAGTTATTTGTTATAATTATATTAATGTGATAAAATATTAAAACAGGAGTGAAAATTATGGCTGAAAAACAGTGTCTTTTCGGAAAAGAAGCGGTATATAGAATACCCAGCCTTGTTAATACAGGCAAAACGCTTATTGCTGTATGTAACAGGGAAACAAATGATAAGGATTACGGATATATGGAGCTTGTTTGCAAAACAAGTTCAGACGGTGGTAAAACCTGGGGCGATATTCAGCTCATCGCAGCGCCTCCCGCAAGGGAAATCAGCAGCGATGAAGAAAGCTGTAAATCGGCGTTTTTCATCGATCCCAGTATGACCGTTGCAGATAACGGCGATATAATTCTTCTTGCAACCTTCTTCCCCGAATCAAAGGGAATAATGGATAAAAAATATCTTGAAAAGAAAGCTGCTTTTACAGGCTTTGATTCAAAAACCTATCCCGTAATTTATGACCGCGACGGCAAGTATTATATCGTTCTTGATGACGGAAAGGTTTTAGATTCAAAAAAGGCAAAAACTCCGTACCGTGTTGAAGGAATCGGTGAGCTTTATAAGGAGGATGAATATTTAGGCAATATTTATCTCAACGGTGCAAAAGGAAAAACCGACAGCGAAAACACTTCAACAACCTTTGGTGCTCCACTCAAAGCTCCAAAAAGAAGCTACATATATATGTTCAGATCCTCTGATGAAGGCAAAACCTGGAGCGAGGGCAAGGATATTACCCGCGATATATACGCTGAAACAGACGGCGTTTTTCTTGGTATTGCACCCGGCTCAGCATTAAAAACTGAGAGCGGAAGACTTATATTCCCGCTTTATACTCTTAAAAATACACTCAGCATTTATTCAGACGATAACGGCGAAACATTTAAAAGAAACAAGAGATTCCCGTATTCAGAAAATAAAGATGAATGGTGTGCTGTTGAAGCACCTAACAATAGCATTTATGCTTTCGGAAGAGCTAAAAAGCTTTCAAAAACTCCTGTTTCGGTTTCCGCTGACAACGCAATCACCTGGATGAAATCAAAAAAAGCTGCATTTAAAGCACCCAAATGTCAGAAGAGCGCTATTGCAATAAACAATAATATTTTCGTATCCCACCCCTCCGGTAAGAAGAGAGAAAACGGCGTTATTTCAAAGGGTGAATTTGAATTCAATAAAAAGGGTAAATTCAAGGGCATTAAATGGAACAAAGCAAAAGAAGATATTATAATTAATGAAGGCTTCTTCGCTTATTCCTGCCTTGCAAAAATTAATGATGAAACACTCGGCATTCTCTATGAAGACGAACCGAGCGCACACATTGTTTTTGAAACAGTAAAAATCAAATAAAAGCTAACTGAATAAATATTAAGGCGTACTGAAAAAATTGAAAACGCCAAAACCGCCGAGGGTTCGATGCCCTCGGCGGTTTTATTAATCTAGAAATATTATAAATAAAACGAATATTACAATAAATATATAATATGGCGTGATTATGCACTTTTCAGAAGCCTTTATTTCTTCTTAACTTTTTCTTCGTATATCTCTGCAACGTCGTTAACATCTCCCTGAGCGATGATTTTTCCTTTTTCAAGAAGAATTGCTTTATTGCAGATTGCCTTAACCTGTTCAATATTATGCGAAACGAAAAGAACTGTTACGCCGTTATCAAACATTGACTGAACTTTTGCAAGGCTCTTTTTTCTGAATTTTGCGTCACCTACTGAAAGAACCTCATCAAGTATCAGAACATCCGGGTCAACTGCAGTTGCGATTGAAAATCCGAGTCTTGCTCTCATACCCGAAGAATAATTCTTAACAGGAACCTCTATAAAATGTCCAAGCTCAGAAAAAGCAATAATATCCTCTATTCTCTCCTCGATATATTCGTGGGAATAGCCAAGAATTGCTCCGTAGAGATAAATGTTTTCTCTTCCCGTATAGTTCGGGTCAAAGCCTGCTCCGAGCTCAAGCAAGGGCGCGATAACGCCGGTTTTATAAATAGTTCCCTCTGTTGGTTTATAAACTCCGACTATTGCCTTTAAAAGAGTACTTTTTCCCGCTCCGTTAAAGCCGAGAATAGCAAGCCTGTCGCCTCTTTTGATTTCAAAATTAATATCATCAAGCGCAACGAATTTCTGATATTCAATCTTGCCCTTAACAAGCCTTATCATATATTCCTTAAGATTATCAACCTTTTCTTTATTCAGGTTGAACTTCATCGAAAGGTGGTCAACCTTGATAACGGTTTCTCTTTCTTCGTCATCGATAATTTCTTGCTTAATATCTTCCATAGTACTGTTCCTTTTCATAAGATATTATTCATTATTTCGCTTTAGCTTCCATACCAGTGTGCAAATAACAATTCCAACAACAAACAGCAGAAATGCTATAAACAGGAAAGTTAAAACACATGAATATATATACTGCATCACTGAGTTGCATAAATAACTCGGATAAATAACAAGATCTTTAAATATTGCAACTATACCGACGAATGCAACCAAAAGCAAATTAAGTAAAGCCGCACCGAGAAAGCTGAACGCAACGGGTCTCAATGATCTGTAATTCTTTCCTTCAATAGAAATTGCAAGAAGGAAAAACGCCAGTGAAAAAACTGCAAATAATATAATTCCGATATTAGTTACAGGTGAACTTACATTGAGTACACTCTGAATATTCGATGCAAATTCAAACTCAACTCTTTCTTTAATATATGACGCAATCTCCTGAGAGAAAGTCTGAACTCCTGTATCGGTCTGTTTTTCGGATATTTCAAGACCATTTGCGCTTATCATATTCTTTGTTGAAGTTTCAAGCTCTGTTTTCAGTTCGTTTATCATATCCGAATACGTTGTTTCGGAATATTTTTCATCCTTGTTGAAAACCCCGTTAATATATGCCGACTCAATATCGCTGACAGCTTTATATGTTATAACATCATTAATGCTGTCCTGAGGGATTGAGCATTTTAAACACATATCCTTTGAATAATCAAGAACATCGTTATAAAGCGCGTTAACATATTCACTGTTAGTAAAAATCTCAGCAACCCGATTTTCGTTTACAACTGTTATTTTAAGTCCTGCAAAAACCGCTGTTGCAGCGATTGAGAGGAATAACAAAAACGAGAAAAACATTTTTAAACCGCTGTGATCACTGTTTGACTCAGTCTTCTTTTTTGATGACTTGCTTGAAGAAGAATGATGGTGATGATGCGATGATGAAGTTGAAGAATGATGGTGATGATGCGATGATGAAGTTGATGAATGATGATGATGCGATGATGAAGTTGATGAATGATGATGATGAGAAGAACTGCTGTGAGACTTCTTGGAAGGGGTTTTTGCATCATCTTTCTGCCCAACTGCAGCAGAGTTGTTTTTTTCTTTCATGCCTACTCCCCTTTCTTATCTTTCATCGACATAATTTCGGCAACAACATATCTCTTTTTCTCGTTATATGCCGAAAACGCCTTTGACTCTTTATCGCAGCTGAGAATCATTCCCGTTGAATACTTTGCCTCGGGAGAAAGCTCAACTCTGTTGCTGACAACCTCATATTCATAAATCTTATCGGTTGTTTCAAAAACAATAACATCGCCTTTCTTAACATTATTCAAGCCTTTGAAATAAGCGCTTGAATAGCCGGCAATATCAAGTTTGCTATTGTTATTGTTGAGCTTGCTTTTAGCCGAAAGACCGACTCCGTTTCTTAATGATACTCTGTTAACTCCGAAGAAAACCTCTGTATCTATACCAACTCTCTCGCATCTGAGAACGCCGACTTTTTCGCATAATCCAATTTTCTCAACATCGTATTCCAGAGTTTTATTATCAAATCTTTCGCTATGAACAACTGCATCATTAATGCCATAGGGAATCTTTTCCTGAACGTTGTGAACTGATTTCACCGCGATATTAGTAAATGATATAAGCATCGGTAAAACAACAACAAGCGATATCAGACAAAAAATCAAAGGAGTTGTTATATAGGGAATAATTCCCCTGTCTTTTTTCTTCTTCGATTTCTTGCTATGCTTCTTGCCGCTTTCGGGAGCTGTTTTACTTTTTTCGGTTTTGCTGTTCATTAATTAATCATCCTCAAATACTGCGCCTCTTGAACCTGATGTAACATGCTGCGCATATCTCTTAAGATAACCTGTAAGCTCAAGCGGTTTTGGCTGCCACTTAGCTCTCCTCTGCTCAAGAACTTCATCAGAAACATTAACTCTGAGAACTCTTGCAGGAATATCAATTTCAATTTCATCGCCATCTTCAACAAGAGCGATTGTTCCGCCGACTACTGCCTCCGGGCTTACATGGCCGATTGAAGCGCCCCTTGTTGCGCCTGAGAATCTTCCGTCTGTTAAAAGAGCAACAGAAGAGCCAAGACCCATTCCGATAATAGCAGAGGTTGGAGAAAGCATTTCTCTCATTCCGGGACCGCCCTTAGGTCCTTCATAGCGGATAACAACAACGTCACCCTCGACAATCTTTCCGGAGGTTATTGCTGCAATAGCTTCCTCTTCGGAATCATAACACTTTGCAGGACCCTTGTGCTGCATCATTTCGGGAGCAACTGCGCCCTTCTTAACAACAGCTCCTTCTTCGGCTAAATTGCCTTTAAGAACTGCGATACCGCCATCCTTTGAAAACGGATTATCAAGTTTTCTGATAACTTCGCCGTCAGCCTCGCGCGCTGCAGTTATTCTCTCTTTAACAGTTCCGTTAACTGTTAAGCAATCTGTATGAATAAGTCCGCCGTTTGCAAGCTCCTTAATAACTGACTGCATTCCGCCAACATCGTTAAGATCGGTGATGAATACCGAAGATGCAGGATTGAGCTTACAAATCTGAGGAGTTGTGTTGCCCATTTCGTTGAGGTCATTGAGGTCTATATCATGACCTGCTGCATGAGCTATTGCTGTGAGGTGAAGAATGGTATTTGTTGAACAACCAATAGCCATATCACATCTCATTGCGTTTTCAATAGCCTTTTCGGTGATAATATCTGAAGGCTTGATATCTTCTTTGAGAAGATCCATAACTCTTTCACCAGCCATCTTAGCAAGACGAAGACGAGCTGAATAAACTGCAGGAACAGTTCCCGATCCCGGAAGCGACATACCGATTGACTCGGTTAAGCAGTTCATTGAGTTAGCAGTGTACATACCTGAGCATGATCCGCAGGTCGGGCAAGCTGTGAATGCGGTTGCCTCAAGATTTTCAACGCTCATTTTGCCAACTGCGTTTGAGCCGACATATTCAAACTGCTCTGAAAGACCGATTGAATTTTTGGTTTCGGTGCTTTTTCCGGGAAGCATCGGGCCTCCGCTGATGAAGATACAGGGAAGATTAAGTCTGCACGCTGCAAGAAGCATTCCGGGAACGATTTTATCGCAGTTCGGAATAAATACTATTGCATCAAGCGGATGAGCAGTAAGCATAACTTCAATACTATCTGCAATAAGCTCTCTTGAACAGAGAGAATATTTCATACCCCTGTGGTTCATTGCAATTCCGTCGCAAACGCCGATTGTGTTGAATTCAAACGGAACACCACCTGCATTTCTTATTCCGGCTTTAACTTGCTCGGCAATTTTATCAAGATGCATATGACCCGGAATGTAGTCGCTCTTTGAGTTAACAACGGCTACAAATGGTCTTTTCATTTCAAGTTCATCAATTCCAAGAGCTCTGAGAAGTGAACGGTGAGGAGCTCTGGAAGGACCTTCTTTAATTAAATCTGATCTCATAATATAAATCTCCTAATCTTATTTAGCTTCCCCTTGAGGGGAAGCTGTCACGAAGTGACTGATGAGGTGGCTTGATGTTTTGAATGCTTTCGGCGAATAATTAATGAACCACGCTCCAAAAGGCAACACACCTCATCCACCGCAAGCGGTCCCCCTTCCCCTCAAGGGGAAGGTGTGAAGACTCGCAACTATTCTATAGGTTTTATTGTCGGGAAGAGTAAAACGTCCCTGATTGAATAGCTGTCTGTTAAAAGCATAACCAGTCTGTCTATTCCGATTCCGAGTCCGCCAGTCGGAGGCATTCCGTATTCAAGTGCAGTTACGAAATCGTTATCAATCATATTAGCCTCATCGTCGCCTGCTTCTCTTAACTTCATCTGAGCTTCAAAGCGTTCCATCTGGTCAATCGGATCGTTGAGCTCGGAATAAGCATTTCCGTATTCTCCTCCGAGAATGAAGAGCTCAAAACGTTCTGTCAGCGCAGGACAGTCGGGCTTTTTCTTTGTTAACGGACTGATTTCAACAGGATAATCAATAATGAATGTCGGCTGAATAAGGTTTTCTTCAACAAATTCTTCAAAAAAGGAGTTGAGAACATCGCCCCAGGTTGCTTTGCCTGGCTCAATTTCGATTCCCTTTTCCTTAGCTATTTCAACAGCCTTTTCGTTGTCACTCATAAAGGAAGCAAAATCAACTCCGCTGAATTCCTTGACAGCGTCTATCATAGTTAATCTCTTAAACGGACTTTCGAGGTCAATCTCGGTTCCGTTGAAGGTTATGTGGAGATTATCGCAAACTTCATTTGCTGCATTTCTGATAATATTCTCTGCAATATCCATCATTCCGTGGTAATCTGTAAATGCCTGATAAAGCTCAATGCAGGTGAATTCGGGATTATGGCGAACATCCATTCCCTCATTTCTGAAGTTACGTCCAATTTCATAAACTCTCTCCATACCGCCGACAATAAGCCTTTTAAGATAAAGCTCAGTTGCGATACGAAGATACATATCCATATCAAGAGTGTTATGGTGGGTTATAAACGGTCTTGCAGCAGCACCGCCGGGGATGAGATTAAGAATAGGAGTTTCAACCTCGATAAAGCCGAGATTATCAAGATAGTTTCTTATTGAAGTTATTATCTTAGAACGCTTGATAAAGGTTTCCTTAACATTCGGATTCATTATCATATCAAGATAGCGTTTTCTGTATCTCGTGTCGGTATCTGTTAAACCGTGGAATTTTTCGGGAAGAGGAAGAAGTGACTTTGAAATAAGTCTTATTTCCTTTGCATGAACGGAAATCTCACCCGTTCTTGTTTTGAAAACAAAGCCCTTTATTTCAACTATATCGCCAATATCCCAGGTTTTGAATGCCTTGAAGACCTCTTCGCCAACATCATTCATACGAACATATGCCTGAATTCTTCCGTTTCTATCCTGAATATCGATGAAGTTTGCCTTGCCCATATCTCGCCAGGTCATAATTCTTCCTGCGATAACAACATCCTTTTCTTCAAGCTCATCAAATTTAGCTTTGATTTCATCGCTGTGATGGGTCTGCTCGGCAAGAGTTATAACAAAGGGATCCTTGCCCTCCTCCTGCATAGCCTTGAGCTTATCAATTCTGATTTGCTTCTGCTCGTTTTCTGAGAGAACAACCTCAGCCATAGCCATCTGAGCAGCAGCGGCGTTATTCCCGATTGCTTCAATAGCTTCGAGAGCCTCCTGCTCGCTGTTTGCCTCGCCTTCAAGAGCGACTGCGCCCGTCTGAAGGAAGAGAGTATATTTTACCTTATCGCCGCAATTTTCAACAAGGAACTTAGGGTTTGTTTTTTCTTCATCACCTGCAATGGCGTTCTGAACCTTCATTCTGCTGTTTTTCTTAACAGCCTTAACGCCTCTCTTGCAAGCATCTTCCTTATCAAAAACAGGTGACTTTCCGAGAACCTTTTCATCAACAATGAATTCAAATGAAAACTCGCTGTCACTGTGCTTTGTTATTTCAAACTTTCCTGCCATAGTTTTGCCTTTCTAATAAAATTAGGAGTTAGAAGTTAGAAGTTAGGAATTTCGGGTGCTGCGCACAGCAATTATAATTGTTTGAGCAAAGCGAGTAACCTGAACTCCTCACTCCTCATTCCTAATTCCTAATTATTTAACGTCTTTAATCTTAAACTCAAGATTTCCCATAGGTGCTTCAACAACAACTGTGTCGCCCTTCTTTGCTCCCATAAGAGCAGATCCGACGGGGCTTTCATCAGATATTTTTCCGTTTGCGGGGTCACTCTGTGAGAAGCCGGTTATTTCATATGTGAGTTCTTTTTTATCAATTTTTCTGACAACGGTTACCTTTGAGCCCATTGAAACAACGTTTTTCTTTCCGCCGCTTTCAGCTGCATCAATGATAACAGCGTGGTCGAGCTGATATTTAAGCTCGTTAATACGAGCCTCAATCTTAGCCTGCTCTGATTTAGCTTCATCATATTCGCTGTTTTCAGAAAGGTCACCGTATGAACGAGCAACCTTGAGTTTTTCGGCGATATCGTTTCTGCCTACTGTTTCAAGTCTTTCAAGTTCGGCAAGAAGCTCTTCTCTGCCCTGGGTTGTCATTTTAAATACTTTAGCTGCCATATTTAAAAACTCCTTAAAATTCTTTTTTAACCCCTTAATTATATATTATATATTATTTAAAGTCAATCAAAATTTTTTTTGCAGTTTCGATGAAAAATAGAATTATGAATTCTTAATTCTTAACTGATGTAAAGAGGGAAAACACCTCATCCACCGCAAGCGTCATCCTTTTGTCTCGCAAGCTCGACATTTCCCTTATCAAGGGAATAACTCTTTTGCTAGCGCAGACGCTCCCCTCTGTCAGCGCGAGCGCTGACAT
>JAFSRX010000042.1 GCA_017445905.1 Eubacterium sp. | reverse complement strand
GGGTGCGGGAGATTCCCCTGCTAGGGGAAATGTCACCGAAGGTGACAAAAGGGTCTGGCGACCGCTCCAAGGTTCCCGCCCAAAACTCCTAATTCCTAACTCCTCACTCCTAAATATATTAAATCGGAGCGGAGCGACCCGAAATTTTTCATTCTTAAATCTTAACTCTTAATTGTTTTGTCCCCGTGTGCTGTAGAGGAACGTCCGATTCGTTCGCCGTCAGACTGCTAAATATGGTCTTTATATCTCTCAGCCGTAATAACTCCGTCTTTAACGTTTAATTTGCAGATTCTTGCATTTCTTGCGTCAAAGGCGTTTGCGCCGAGACCGTCGTTATAATCTCTCGCGTGATAAATTGCATACCACTGACCGTCCTCTTTGATTAGAGAATGATGTCCCGTTCCTTCTTCGAATTCATTTGCTTTTAAAACAGGATAGTATGTCTTATCATCGGGGTATTTTTCAAATTTGATTTTTGTTAAATCGGTTTCATCTGTTTTAGCTCTTGCATAGCCAACATAATAAGTCGGCTTTTCAAAGCAGTTGCCCGAATACATAACATATTGCCAGTCGCCCTCTTTGAAATAATAGGCGCCCTCAATGGTATGCCAGTGCTGACCCTCTTTATATCTGTTTTCTCTGTAGATATCCTCGTCAAGAGTTGGCTCAACAACTAAAACGGGGTTGCATGCGGGAGTAAACGGGTCGAGCATTTTATCAACGTATATACATGTTCCGATTCTTTCGCCCTCAAAACGGTTTGAGGAATAGAAAAGAAATAAGCCCGCCTCGTTTTTAACTATATGGGAGTCGATTGAAAACGGAGGTAATATCTGTTTCGCATTTTCAAAAGGTCCGAGCGGACTATTTGAAATTGAAACAAACATAGTCTGACGGTGACCGCCCTTATCGGGAGTGTCTCCGTAGAACTCAAAGGAGTTATACATATAGAATTTTCCGTCAAGCTCAATAACGCTTGGTGCCCAGAAATCCTTAACTCCGGGGTAGGTCATAACTCTGCCTGCAAATTCCCAACCTTCAAGGAGCTTATCTGAATGATAGGCGTAAATTCCATCGTGACCTGTTGTGTAGATATAATATCTTCCGTTTGATTTTAATATGTAAGGGTCTGCCTGACCGATGTAATTATTTGAATCAACTGATAAAAGATGCATTTTGTTTCTCCAATGGATATTAAAATAATTGTTTGAGCGAAGCGAGTAACCGAGAACTCGCAACTCGCAACGCGCAACTCGGAACTATCGTCTTTTCTTTTCTTCTTCAAGCTCTCTTTTTTCTTTATAAAACATATTGGCTTTGAGATAGATTTCTATGAAACCTCTTATAACCTCTGCCATTTCTCCCTCTTTATAGTTAAGTGGAAGAATATGTTCATCATCATCAATCGCAAGCGGACCTTTTTCGTAGTCGTTAAAGGTTGGCATAAGCGAGTAATTCGTCTGGGTTTTAACTATTGAAATAAGCTCAAAATCAGCAGTTGCGTTAACAAATCCGCTCTTTTTTGTATATCTTTCAATGGTTGAAACGGGTGAATTATCATTATGCTTTTTTGTGTAGCAGGCATTGATAACCTTTTCAATAAAGTTTTCAAGCGCTTTATCGGTGTATGGCGCATTTAAAAGCATAACGGTATCAATATCGGCAATTCCGTATTTATCGCTTTCTCCACAGGGAATTCCGATAAGATTTTCATCCTTGTCTGCATAAACAGATATGGTATAAAATTCGTGTTCCATAATATCTCTCCGAATAATTTTTAATAATTATATACTATGTAATTGAAAAATTCAATAATAAATATTATAATAGTTGCGAGTACCGAGTGCCGAGTTCCGAGTTTTTTGGTGCTGCGCACGGCAAAGAAAAAATAATGTAGGGGCTTTCGTTTTCGACAGCCTCGGAGAAGAGCAAAGATATGAAACGAGTATTAATAACGGGCGGTGCAACAGGAATAGGAAAAGCCTGCGCCGAATTATTCAGAGACAGGGGATATGATGTTGTTATAACATATAATAAAACTCTGCCGGAAGCTGAAAATATCAGAGCGGTTAAATGCAATCTTGAAAATGTTGACGAGATAAAGGCGCTTTTTGACGAAATAAAGGATATTGATATTCTCGTTAATAACGCTGGAATTTCGCTGATTAAAATGATAAACAATGTTACTCCCGAAGACTTTGAAAAAATCAGCGCCGTCAATGAGAGAGCGGTTTATTTCTGTTCAAAATACGCTGCGCTTGATATGATAAGAAAACACAGCGGAGCGATAATCAATGTTTCATCAATATGGGGCGTAGGTGGAGCTTCATGCGAAACGCTTTACTCAATGACGAAAGCGGCGGTTATCGGGTTGACGAAGGCGCTCTCAAAGGAACTTGCGCCCTCGAATATAAGAGTTAACTGTGTTGCGCCCGGGATTATTGAAACAAGAATGAACGACTATTTTGATAAAGAAGAACTGAAAAGTGAAGTGCCTCTTTGCAGACTTGGAAAGCCCGAAGAGGTTGCAAATGCAATTTTATTCCTTGCTGAAAATGAATATATAACAGGCGAGATATTAGGTGTAAACGGCGGTATAATCTGATGTATAATTTTGAACGACTCAGCGACGATGTTAAAATAGCTGTATCTCAGGACCATACCTTTGGAACGGATGCGGTTGTTCTTTCATATTTTGCTAAAATTAAGAGAAAAGACAGGGCAATCGATATGGGAAGCGGCTGCGGAATTATTCCGTTTTTATGGCTCAGGGATGAAAAACAAAGCCCCGTTCACTGCCTTGATATTCAGCAAAATGCAATCGAACAGATTAACTGTTCAATCAAAGAGAATAATTTTGAAGAAAGACTTTTTCCCCATCTCTGTGATTTAAGAGAAATCAGAGAGAAATTTAAGGCTGAGGGCTTCACTCTTGTAACAATGAATCCGCCCTATAAACCGATAAATACAGGCTTTGAGTCACTTGGCGAAAGCGCAAGAATTGCAAGACATGAGGTCTGCTGCAATATTGAGGACGCGGTCAAAGCGGCGAATTATCTTCTGACATACAGCGGACGCTTCTGTATGTGCCACCGTCCCGAAAGACTTGTAGATGCTTTAACAATTATGAGAAATTATAAACTTGAGCCGAAACGCCTCAGATTCGTCTGCGACAAAGAGGGCGAAGAGCCGTTTTTGTTTCTTGTTGAGGGCAAAAAAGGCGCAAAGCCGTTTTTAAGAGTTGAGCCTACTTTGGTAATCAAGAATAAAGAGTCAAAGTTTACAGAAGAGATGATTGAAATATATGGCTCGTATGCTGACGGTTACGAAGATAAAATCAGGTGACTTTATCTTCAATCGAAAATTGAGAATGTAAAATTGAAAATTGAGGGTGGCTCTGCCCACACCCGATTTTATGGTGATTATATGAGTGGAATTTTATATGTTGTCGGAACTCCGATAGGTAATCTGGGCGATTTATCTCCGAGAGCGGTTGAAACGCTCCAAAAGGTTGATTTTATCGCTGCTGAGGATACAAGGGTAACTCTTAAACTGCTTAATCATTTCGATATCAAAAAAGAGATGATTAGCTATTTTGAGCATAACAAAAGAGAACGCGGCGAGATAATTGTTGGTCGTATTATTGGCGGTGAAAGCTGTGCAATAGTAACCGACGCAGGAATGCCTGCAATTTCCGATCCCGGTGAAGATTTGGTTTTTCTCTGCCACGAAAACGGTATAAAGGTTGAAGCTGTTCCGGGTCCGACAGCGTTTGCAACTGCGCTTGCAATATCGGGAATGAATACGGGAAGATTTACCTTTGAGGGCTTTCTCTCTGTTGCTAAAAAATCAAGAAGAGAGCATCTTGAAAGCCTTATCAGCGAAGAGAGAACAATGGTTTTCTATGAGGCTCCCCATAAGCTTCTTTCAACCCTTGAAGATTTTTATAAAGCTTTCGGAAACAGAAATATTGCCCTTGTTCGTGAGATAACAAAAATTCACGAAGAGGTTATAAGAACAACTCTTGAAGAGGCAATAAGAAAATATACTGAAGATAAGCCAAAGGGCGAATTTGTTGTTATTCTTGAGGGCAAAAAGAGGGAAGAGAGCAATTTAACCCTTGAAGATGCTATCAAAATGGCGAAAAAGCTTGTTGATGGTGGAATGAGTGTTAACGCTGCAGCAAAAGAAATTTCATCAATAACGCCATTTAAAAAGAGTGATATTTATAAAGAACTGATCTGACGCGCGAGTCGCGATGCGCGTTACGCGATAACGATATGAACTGTAATGACTGTCCGAGAAAATGTAATATAAACAGAAATGAAATAACAGGCTTTTGCAAAAGTTTGAATGAGTTTCGCCTTGCAAGAGCGTCTTTGCATTTCTGGGAAGAGCCCTGCATAAGCGGAAAAGAGGGGAGCGGAGCTGTTTTTTTCAGCGGGTGCAATCTTAAATGCGTTTACTGCCAGAATTATGAAATCAGCAGCGAAAACAAGGGGAGGATTGTAACTCCGGAGAAGCTGCTTGATATTTTTAAGTCCCTTGAGCAGCAGGGAGCGAATAATATCAATCTTGTTAACCCCACCCACTATGCAAGGGGGCTTGTTCCTGTTCTTGAAAAATGGCGGGGCAAACTGCCTGTTATTTGGAATTCATCGGGATATGAAAGCGAAGAAACGCTGAAAATGCTGAGCGGTTTAGTTGACATTTATCTTCCTGATTTCAAATACATAAAATCAGACAAGGCAAAGAGATACAGCCAAGCCGAAAACTATCCCGAAATTGCAAAAAAAGCATTACATGAAATGAGAAATCAGCAAAAAGAGGATGTTTTTGATGAAAGGGGAATAATGCAAAAAGGCGTTATTATTCGCCATCTTATTCTTCCGTCAAACACAAATTCATCGCTTGAAATAATAGATTATTTAAGAGAGAATTTTCCCAATACATATCTCTCGCTTATGGCGCAGTATGTTCCCTGCGGTAATCTTGAAGATTATCAGGAAATAAACAGAAAAATAACAAAAAGAGAATATGAGAAGGTTATAAACTACGCCCTTGATAAAGGCGTTTCAAAGCTTTTTATTCAGGAATTATCATCAGCTAATGAAAAATTTATTCCTGCATTTGATTTTAGCGGAATAATGTGGTAATATAGAGTGGTCAAAATATTATTTATTAAAGGAGAATAAAAAATGAAGAAGTTTATTAAGGAATTTAAGGAATTCATCAACAAGGGCAATGTTCTTGATATGGCAGTCGGCGTTATCATCGGCGGAGCTTTCGGAGCTATCGTTAATGCGTTGATTGAAAACATTATCAATCCGCTTATTGCTTGCATTGGAGGAAATGATATTGGATTTGTTGTTCCTATTATCAAAGGTCAGTCGCTTAATATCGGTGCTTTCATCTCAGCGATTATCAACTTCCTTATTATTGCACTTGTTGTATTTGTAATCGTTAAGAGTGCAAACAAGGCAAAAGAACTCGCAGCTAAGAAAGAAGAAGTTGAAGAAGAAGCAACAACAAAGGTTTGCCCCTTCTGTAAGAGTGAAATTGCTATTGACGCAACAAAGTGCCCTCATTGTACAGCTGATATTCCTGCTGAAGCAGAATAAATTTGATTGAGCGCAGCGAGAAACCTATTTGACTCCCTTGCAAAAGGGAGCTGTCACGAAGTGACTGAGGGATTTTGCTGAGTTTTAGGGTTTGTTGCAGTAATGCGTTCTGAAACTTAGGCGACCATCCCTCTACCGCAAGCGGTCCCCCTCCCTTTGACAAGGGAGGTAATAAGGTTAGGAGTAAAATTATGAAGATTGAAGAATATCGTTTTCCGTCTGCAACGGGAGTTTGCGAAATAGTCGGCAACTCATATAAGCCCGACGGTGACGTTAAAGCAGTTTTTGCCATTCATCACGGTATGGCTGAGCATCAGGAGAGATACAGGGGCTTTATTGAATATCTTGTATCTCAGGGATTTGCTGTTTTTATGCACGATATGGCTAATCACGGAAAATCAAATGTTGATTTTGATGAAACAGGCTATTTTGGCGATAAAGAAGGCTATAAGGCTCTTGTTGAAGACTTTAAAACAACCTTTGAAAAAGCAAGAAACGAATATCCCGATAAAAAGATTATCGTTATGGGTCATTCAATGGGCTCTTTCATAGTCAGATGTTTTACTGCATGGAATAATGACCTTGATTTCTCAGGCGCAATATATATGGGAACGGGTGGAGCTAACCCGATAGCAGGGGTTGGCGATAAGATATCTGCTCTCGTTGCTAAAATCAAGGGAACAAAGTATAAGAGCAAAACTCTTGATAAAATGACCTTTGGTTCATACGGGAACAAAACCGAAAAAAGAACTGCTTTCGACTGGCTGACAAAGGATACCGAAATCGTTGATAAATATATTGCCGATGAATATTGTGGATTTCTCTTCTCGGCTCAGGGAATGAACGACCTTGTTAAGCTCAATATTCTTGCAAACAGCGATTCTTGGTATAAGGGAATTAAGGTTGATTTGCCGATTTATCTTGTCAGCGGTGAGATGGATCCCGTCGGCGAATATTCAAAGGGAATTAGAGATATTTATCAGAAGCTTCTTGCAACCGACCACAAAAAGGTTACAATAAAGCTTTATCCGAATGACCGCCACGAGGTTCTTAATGAACTTGATAAAGAAACGGTTATGAAAGATATAACCGATTGGGTTGAAAAGGAAGTTTTATAATAACAATAAAAAGCTGTTTCACATTGATTTGTGAGACAGCTTTTTTTGTTTGCAAATAATGGAATTATATGTTAATATTAAAGTGTATAGTTTTATAAAATTAAGGGAGTATGGTTATGAAAAGATTGATTTCATTTATGATGGCACTTGTTATGCTGATTTCTGCGGTATGCTGCGTGAATTTTAATGTATTCGCAGATGATCAATGGAATTACGAAACTTGGTTGCAAAGGGTGTCGGAAAAACAGGCATATGAAAAAGGCTTTGATTATTATATGACATGGCATATGGTAAATAAGGGGAATTTTGAGGATCAATTCATAGACCATACCTTTAAGCCGGGTTATGTTTCAACGGTCTTTAATAACAGGAATAGCGCTTCGTATCGGCAAGCTGTGACTTATTGGAGGATGATGACTCTGGAATTTGATGAGTGGAATCACTCAAACAAGGAAAAAGCATATACAGAGGCAATGCTTTTTAATCTGCTTTATGATGAAGGCAGCGGAAGCTTTTATCCAACCTTTACATCGAACTATACTGATGTAGTTGGCAGTGTGAGATCCCTGGTAGAAAAACACGGTTTTTCTCAAATGAGCAAGATTTTGAAGCTCAACGGGGAGCTGAACAAATCGGTTAAACTGCAGGGTGAAGTTTCGGAACAGTTCGTTGAAACAATGATTAAAAGCGACGGATTGAGCGGATTGGGCAGTGCGGTTGGAACAGCAAGCAATGCAATGAAGCTGCTTGGTTATGTTGAAACAGTCGGAGAATATGTTGACGGTCTTGCAAAACTACAGGAGATTTGCGGTCACAATCAATATATCAGCGACTTGCTCGCTGACTGTGTTGAATTAACCGAAAATGAGGCTTATAAATCAACTTTTAGCAATTTTTCAGATTATTTAGATGAATCAATTAGCTATGAACAGGCTGCAGCAATTTTTTCCGGAGAAACAGCTTTAAGAGAAGCTATGGATATTGCTCCGCAGGCAGTTTGGAATATTCTTAAAAAGAAGGTTCCTACTCTTTTTGCTGTTGATGCGGCTGCATCACTCGGAAAATTTGCGGCAAATGAACTTAATCCGTTGGATGCTCAGTACAGTAAATTTAGCGAGCTTGAGGTTTATTTTGATTTTCAGTTTATTCTTGCTTATGATTTATTTCTAATGGCTGAGAAGGCTGCACAGGGTGATGAATATGCCGCTTCAAAATATTATGTTGGATATAGATTATATCAAAAAGTAGTTAATGAGGCATTTAATTGTTGGTTAGAGTATTGCAATATAATGTATGAGCAGGGCTTATTAAACAAGATAATGCCAAGTGTTAACGGAGGAAAATATGACGAAATATTGAATGAAGCCGAGAAATTAAGAGACGCGTGGAATGCCTCTATCGATGATGACTATCATAAGGCGGAAAGCGACTATGCAAAATGCAGTGAGCGCTACGAAGATAGATTAGAAGGCGTTGGCTGTTATGCATTGCCTATTAACGATGCAGAGGAGAAGAAAGAATACGTTCAGCAAAATCAGGATACTTTTTATTTCGATGTTAAAAAAGACAAAACCATATATTCTGACAAAGAGATTTATGGTGTTGTTAATCTCGAATCAGGAACATTAAACACTAACGGACACAAACTAACAATTTACGGAAATGTGTTTATCGGTTCGGGAACCTTCAGCAATAACGGAATAGTTGAAGTTAAAGGAAGTATTATACAAACAGGCGGCAGTGTTACCATCCCTGGCAATTCCTATCTGTTCATAGATGGAAACTACGAGCAAAAAGGCGGCGGACTGAACATAAACGGCGGAAAGCTGACGGTATGAGGTAGCCATATTATCGGTACCGCTGAAAAAGACACCTACCCTTATTTTGATATGACAAATTCAGGCGAAGAGATTATAGGTGGAGATTTTCTTGTAAATTACCTTTATGGCTCTAATGATAATTACGGCAGAACAAAACCATTTTACAACGGAAAAATCACAGTGGGCGGAAATGCAGAAATGTATAATTTCAGTGTTACTCCACATATTTATGAAGACTTTACCTTCATATTTGATGGT
>JAFSRX010000041.1 GCA_017445905.1 Eubacterium sp. | reverse complement strand
TTGTATCACCTCCAACACAAACAAATACCACAAAGTAATATAAATATCCAGATAATTATTTGTTAACTTTATTATCTAACCACTTCTTTAAATTCTCTTTTGGTATGACAATACGCCTTCCCATATTGATAGCAGGGAAGGACTTATCTTTTTTAATCAGTTTATACAAGCTGACGGCAGAAATGGAAAGCGCGTCCGCCGCCTGTTCCACCGATAGTGTTACCGGCATTTCATCAAAATTTGTATACATAAAAATCACTCCTTTTTCTAAAAAACCCTTTTTTTAGTTCTGTGTAAAGATTTTGGATATGGGGTTATATAAAATTTACATAGTCATTGTGAAGCCTTCATCTTCATCCTCATCATCGTAATATTCGTCAGCATAATTTTGCTTTTGTAATTCTGCTTCCTGACGGAGCCGTTTCTGTTGCTCACGCTTTGATTTTGCAGATTCGAACAGCTTGTTTACACCTGCTGCGCCGAGGTCAACAATAGCAACAGCATTGTCCGCCGCGCGCTCGGATTCGCTCTCGTCTTTTTCTTTCTTGGTGTCTTGTGTTATGCCGTCCTTCTGTCCGAGAGCTCTTTTCTTGCGGAGCAGTTTTTCTCTTTCCTTTTCATCAAGCCGCGAGTGTAAATCGTCAAGCCGTTTGCTGCAGGCAGTGTTAATAAAGAAACCAACCATATATGCAATGTCATTTATGATTGCTTTGTTCGTATTATCAGTAGCAACTTGATTCTCGCCCTGACTCATATCCATTTGCAGAACGTAATTGATGATTTTGTTTTTCAACACCTTGAATTCGTTATTATCTTCAAGCGGTATGTCAGGGTCATTACTGCTATTATAATATACGGATAGTTTCTCTCTGTTAAGCCTGTTCCATTCTGAATATAACTTACTGATTTCAGGTATCTGTGCAAGCGATTTCAGTATATCATCAACGCTTTTCTTGACTTCCTTCGGCAGATAACCGTATTGCTTTTTTCCTGAACATTGTTGTAACTGTTCTGCTAATTTCAGGAATTGCTGAAGCAGATTATCGTCAATATTAACTCTGCCGATATCGTAAAGCATTTCATCAAACTTATCTTTAAGCTCTTCACGAATATCCGTTTGGAGTTTGAATAATTTGTACTGCTCGTTACGAAATATATCGTTAGCGAAAGCGCTTTTCAGTTTTTCATAACCCTTCTTGGTAATGTATCCGTTACCGTTGGTAGAATATACCATAAGGTGAATATGCGGATGATGCGCTGTGTTATGGAACGCCGCATACCATTTCAGTTCGCTGACGGGAATTTTATGCGCTTCTGCAATTTCATTTATGTTACGGCGCACGCAATTCTTCCACGCCTCTGCGTTATCGTAACCTAAACGGGACGCATCTTCTCTGCGTAAACTGATTACATCAGAGAATACAATTCCGTTGACGGAAGCAACTTCCTCCGCCGCTTTTTCCAAATCAATGTCGTCATCCGTATCGGAAAACAAACCGTGCGAGCCGAGTTTTTCAACGCCTGGGCGCTCTGCAACATAATGCATAAGCGTTTTTAAATCAGCGATTGTATCTGCATTTCTTTCCGCGATAGCAGAGAGCAGTTCAGACGCATTAGCCTTCGTCATATTCTTTACGTATGAATCGAATTCGGGGTACATACAGATATCGGGGTATTGACGGAATGCACGGTATATTAAATCATCCTGCTGCTTCGTACTCG
>JAFSRX010000040.1 GCA_017445905.1 Eubacterium sp. | reverse complement strand
GCCAAACCGTTACCTATTATACTTGGAGGTTTATCTCTCGCCAAGACTTTCGGCTTGCATTAAGCTCGCCGTGCTTATTTTTACTAAAGCTTTTTCATTCCCCCGGTAGAACCGGGGGTTTATTTCTGTGCTTAAGACCAACAGAAAATTCCGCTGAATACTCAAGTATTCAGCGGATTAAAGATTATTTAATTATTTTCTCTGAGCCGAATAGTTAACCGGAACCTTTTTATTGAAAAGTCCGTTATTATATTCGGGAACCCAGTTTTCACCGAGGTCACAGTTTTCTTTGAGGCTTTCTTCATCAAGAGCAACATAAACTTCGGTTAAGCCTGAAAGCTCTTTTGACTCCTCGTCCTGATAAACAGCCTCCCACATACAGTGGTGACCGATTTTTTTAACCGATGACGGGAAATAGATATAATCAAGTCTTCTCAGGTGATAGAAGGCATCCGAGCCGATTGTTTCAACTCCCTCGGGAAGAGAGTTATAAACGCCCTTAAGCTCTTTAACTGTATCACCGAAGGTGCCTGTTACAGGAGTTTCAGCCTTATAGGAATAAAAATGTCTTAATTCCTCATCTTTGAATATAGCCTGATCGCCTATTGTTTTTATTCCTTCAGGCATATAAATCTCTGTTAAATTCGAGTACGCAAACGCAAGCTGACCGATTTCAGTTACCGTTGAAGGAATTACATATGTTCTTGTTTTGAGGTTATATTCATCAAAGAATTTTTCATCATATTTCTTGGTTGTTCCCCAAAGCTCCCACATATCGTTTCCGTCGTCATCTTTAAGGTCGGGATGGCAAGCCCAGTAATACGACATTCCCTTGGAATCGCATTTCTTTCCGTCAACACCCGGACAAACGAATTTTTCAGGATGCTCTTTGTCGTATTCAAAGCCGGCAGGAGGTGTTTCAGAGGTTTCAACGCCTCTTAAAATGCCGTCTTTTCCTTCATACTTTCTTCCGCAGACCTCGCATTCCCATTCAAGATGAGCATAGCCCTCTTTGAGTCTGCGAGTTCTATCGTAATCAACAGGATAAAGAATGATTTTAGTTTTATCCTTATTATAAAGAACGCCGTCTATATCACAGAAATACGGGTTTTCGTCATCAACATCAATATACTGAAGATTCCAGCAGGAATAGATTGATTTTCCGTCTATTCTCTTAACGTCCTTACCGATATTGATTCTCTCAATAGCGCCGTCGCAGTTGAAAGCATAATCGTGAAGCTCTGTTATAGGCTTAGTTGTATCTTTTTTACCGTTATCACCGACAACAAAGTCAATGGTTACTTCTCTGATACTTCCAGGGTTTACATATGAAACGAGCTCATATCCTCCGCTTTCAACCTCATCAAAGGTGTATTCAGTTGTTTTAAGCGCTCTTACCGAGAAGAAAATACTCAGCGAGATTGCAATGAGAAGAATAACAACAACTGCGATTTTTGATTTTTTAGCATTGTCATATGAATAATTGATTTTCGGAGCCTGAAGACCTTCAATCTGATAAGTCCAGATTTCATCCTCGGGGATATCAAGAGTATATTCAGGAGCCTGCTCTTCCATTTCCTTTGCTTCCTGAGCAAGAAAATCGTCTTTGTTTTCAGCAGCCTCGCTCACATTCTTTTTCTTTTTTCTGCTCATGACATCACCTCCGCTTCTTCCATTACCGCTTCGGTTGCCTCGGCAGGTGCTTCTTCAATAGCGCCGTTTTCCTCAGCTCTCTTTCTTGTAACCTCTTCACGGCGGCGGAGAACTTCCATAACCTTGTTCTGCTTATCATCATCATAATCCCAGAAGAAATACGGAATGGACATAAGAACATATCCGATAATATCCATAATAATCGGGATAACAATTATCTTGCTTCTTGATTCATCAATAAAGAGAACGTCGAAGTTTGAGTTAAATCCGCCTCTGAGCATGAGAAGAGGAATAATAAGGCCAACGAAGGTTGTTATCGGGCCAGTAAACCAGCCGAAAACGCCCGAGAAGTTTTCAAGACGCTCACCTGAAAGATACATCTGATAGTCGGAAATACGAATATCCATATCGTGACCAACAGCAGTCGGAACTGTTTTACACATTTCCATAACAAAGAGCATAACAACGGAAATAATACCGCATAGCTTCAGATTATGACCGAGGAAGGTATAAGCCAAAACAATAATGGTATAGCCTATCGCTCTTGTATATTGGTGGAAAATCATTATCTGTTTATAGCTGAATTTCTTTATGAAATACGGTGTAAAGAAATCGGGCGGCGTTCCTGCAAAGGATACGAGCGCAACAATCAAGCTATACGCAAGTCCGCTTAAACGGAAGGTATAGAGATAAAGGATTGTTGTAAACGCAAGCATACCGTTTCCAAGAGAGTCGAGAAGTCCGACAATGGTTAAAGTCCACTTATACTTATTACGCATTACGCCGAACATACCGTCCCAGATTTTAATGTTAACCTTTGCTTCAAGGGGCGGCTGCGGAATACGCTCTTTGATTCTTCCTGCAAGAATAACCGTCAGGGTTGAGAATACAAAGAAGATAATAGGAATAATCCATTTGAATACGGCAATATCAGCCCAGTTATCCTTGGTCATACCGATGAATACGGGAACAAGAATAGCTAAAATTGAATGGAATAAATGCGAAAGCTTGATAGGATAGGTTCTAACAAAAATTCTTTCGCGAACGTTTGGCGAGATGTTCTGAGCGCACATTTCAAGGTTGTTTGCGAAACCGAATACGCTGTAGATTGCGAACATAAGGTTAGCGACCCAAACTCTTGTAACCTCATCGCCGATGTTATAAAACGGAAGCCAGCCGATTGCAATAACCATAACGTTCATCGGAATATAGTCGCAGTAAAGCGAATATTTATATCTTCCGAATTTCGGCAGGAGCTTCTTTCTCCAGAAGATATTACGAGCGCCCTTCCAGCCTGAATTGAGAATGAAGGTTCCCAATATCTTAATGGACGAGGCGGCGGTTATTCCCCTGAAGGAGTTCAGCGTTCTTACCAATGCTGTATCGGGAAGATAGGGCTCAAAATTAAAGAATATCATAAATAATCCGAGCAGCGCCGAACCAACATATACTCCGTATAGTTTTCGCTCCGTTTTCTTTGGCAAAAAGCCGAGATTGTCTGAAACAATCCACCAAAGAATTGCCCATAAATATCCGAGAGGCATATTTATAAGTCCGATAACAGAATATGTTATGTACGGAAGCTTATAATGATACATCATCAGATAACAGCCTGCGCCAAATGCTATGTATTCAAGAATTTTAGAACCGGCGTAGTTACTTCCCGAGCCAACCCAGATATCCAGATATTCACGGTATGGAACATATTTACCCGGAGCAGGTTTGTTCCAATGGGTTTTGATTTCGGCGAAGAGTTGCTTCACCTTAGAGTTGCCTTTTTCAGCCAAAATATCACTCCTTTTCTTTTCTTCCTTTCTATAATATCATACTTTAATATAAAATGCACTAATTATTTTTGCTTTATAATTATTTTTTTGTGAAAAATTATGGTAAACGGGGTAATTGATTTATTTTTATCCTTTATGTATAATAAATATAGTAAAAACATAAGGAGTTGGGATAATGAAAGTTGTTATAATAAACGGCTCTCCGAGAGCACAGGGAAACACTTCAATCGCTATTGATGAAATGGTTAAGGTTTTCAAAAGCGAAAATGTTGAAACAGAAATATATCAGATAGGCAATAAAAATATTCGAGGCTGTATCGCCTGCGGAGCATGTATGCCAACAGGAAGATGCGCTTTCAACGATGTTGTTAACGAGATTTCAGCTTCATTTGAAGAAGCAGACGGACTTGTTATTGCTACTCCCGTTTACTATGCAAACGCAAATGCAACTCTCATCGCCTGCCTTGATAGAATGTTTTATTCCTCTCATTTCGATAAAACAATGAAGGTTGGAGCAAGCGTTGTATGCGCAAGAAGGGGCGGACTCTCTGCTACATATGACCAGCTTAATAAGTATTTTTCAATAAGCTCAATGCCTATTGTTTCATCAAATTACTGGAACAGCATTCACGGAAGAATGCCGGGAGAGGCAATAAACGACCCCGAAGGTCTCCAGACAATGCGCCTTCTCGCAACAAATATGGTTTTCCTTATGAAAAGCATTGCTCTTGGCAAAAAAGAATACGGACTCCCCGATAAAGAAGATAAAATCTTTACTCATTTTATAAGATAAAAAGCACGAAAGGGGCACCCTAAATAAATATGGTGTGCTCTAAAATCGACTCTTTTTCTCTATAACGTCATTAAAAATCACCGTCAGGCGTCAGCCTTACGGTGATTTTGTGCTTTGTTCTAACAAAAAATAGTCCGATTTTAGAGTGCG
>JAFSRX010000001.1 GCA_017445905.1 Eubacterium sp. | reverse complement strand
TGCAACAGATGGATTTGTTAACGAAACAAACGGACAGAAGATTTCTATGATAGGAAACTTCACTCTTCCTGCAGGCGAAAGCTATGAATTTGTTGAAGCAGGAATGCTCTTCAAGGCAACAACAAACGGAACAACTCCTGAGGCAGACTTAACTCTTGGTAATGTTGGAACAAACGGCATTGCAAGAATGAAGTCAAGCCAGCACACATCGGGTAATCAGTTCGTTATCTCGGTTAACACATCAAAGCTTCACGGTGTAACCATAAACGGTATCTACAGAGCATATATGATTTACACAGACGGTTCAAATCAGTTTGTTGTTTATTCAGACACTGTTACCGCATCAACTGATCTTGCATAAGGAGGACGAATAAAATGAGAAAAGTCTATTCTGAGCCTGAACTTGAAATCAGGAAGTATATCATAACTGAAGATATCTGCACAGATCCTTCAGATCCTGATAAAGATAAAGATCTTCACGATGAGGATGAATACGATTATTTTGGTAATTAATCACAATATCAGCAAAACCCCTATGGCTGTTCATAGGGGTTTTTGTTATGAATTTTTAGGATTATCACAATTTCAGTAACTTTTACGAGTGATTTTTTCAACAAGTTATTACAGTAGTGTTATTCGTCTTGACTAAATATTATAAATATATTAATATCAAAATGAAATAGATTATATTTTTCATAATATTTGTTTTTATTGCAAATATTCAAATGTAATTTCTTGGAGGTAAATTATGGTAAAAATCACTAAAAAGCTATTGTCTGTTTTACTATGCGCAGTATTGGCGTTTGCTTCAATGCCGATAACAGCATTTGCAGATGATTCACTTGATAATCTTGAAAGTGCAATCGCTGCATATGAGCGTAAAATGGACGGAACAATCTACACAAATATGACCGCTGCTTATGATGCGTACGTTGATGCTAACAAAGCTCTTGATGCATATAAGTATGGCGGCGTAAATCTTGATATTAATTCTTATACAAATAACCTTAATAACAAGACTAATGCTATGACTCAGTGGCAGCAGCAATATGCAAAGAAATTCCTTGATATTATTTCAACCGGGAATCAGGCTTTTGACGCTGACAGCACTGACGATGCCGCTCTTGCAAGATATGAGCAATACGGATGCCAGAATGTTCTTGCCTGGAAGAGAGCGGATGAGAGCCTTGGCTCTAAAAACACCGACGGTCAGGTCGGCAATACCGAAATTGAGCTTTGGTGCTATCCCAATGTTGTTCTTCTTGTTGACGACAGCGGCAAGGTTCCGCAGTTCCCGATTTTGGGTATGGCAATAAAGAGAAAAAACGGCGAAACAAGATGGGTCTGGCAGTTATATCCTGCAAAATCGCTCAGCAGTGCTGAAAACAGCGATGATTTCAGAATGACTGATAACTGGCACGCATCAACAACGGGAAACAGAAACCATAACTGGACATGGACCATGGGTCTTAACATGGGCGACGCCGTTCAGGGTAACAACAACGGCGACGGAAATATGGGCTTTGCAATGGGTCAGGCAGGCGCAGTCAGCCAGACATACCGAACCCGCCTTATGAACAACAGAAGCTGGAACTCAATGGCAAATGTTGTCAAGTTTATCGGCTCGTTTGACGGATATTATAAAACCTATAACGGAATTCCGTTTTACAGAAACACCGGTAATAACGCAGGCGACGAGGTTGGATATGTTAACACCAATTACCCCATTCATGTTATAAAGTATGAGCCTCTTCTTAAAACAATGAAGGAAACTAAAAAAGGTTTGCTTCAGGTTGCAGAAGATACATATACCCAGGGCGGACTCAGAAGTGTTCTTGCAGCATATGATGCAGCAACTGTAATCGACCCCGTAAACGTTAACTATGCAAATGATTTAAGCAATGTTGAAAGAATCGGAAGAGAAATTGAAAACGCTGATAAAGCGCTTAAATCGGCAACTGCTAGAAGTGATACAACGGGTTACGCAAGCCTCAGAAGAGCTATTAATTTAAAGAAGAGCATCTATGATGCAGGCGCAGAGGGCTACAAGCCTGTTTCCTGGAATGAATTTGTTGCAATTTATGAAGAGGCAACAGACGTTTTTGCCGATATCCAGGTAACGGGATATAACAGCACAACTAATGACCACGCAACAAGTGAATATGCTCAGGAACTTGCAGACCTTCTCAATGCAGTTGATTTAGTTCCGCTTTATGATAAGGTTGATACAATCGACCTTGAAATGCTCATTGATGAGGCGGACGACGCAATAACCAATAAAACTATGTTCACCGTCGATTCATATTCAGCATCGAATATTGAAACTGTTACTGCCGCTGCTAAAACAGCAGTCTGGGGTGCAAGTGAAAACTATCCCAATGCAAAATTTAAGCTCAATATCAGCGATGAAAACACTGCAATAGTTGACGCTCAGTGCGTTAAAATGAGAACAGCTATTTATGCGCTCAGAATCAATAAGGATACAACTGTTGCTTCGGCAAATGATAACTCGATGAATTCAGCAATCGCTCTTGCAGGAAATTATTCCTCGGAGGACTACGGAAACTATGCTGATTTGGCATCCGCTGTTTCAGCAGCGCAGAGCTTTGTTGTAACAGTTAATAATGCTACTCAGGGATGTATTATCAATAAGATATCTGATTATAAAGAGAAAGTCAGAGCTATTATCTATTCCATCAATACTCTTCGCCCTGCCTTCGATAAGATAACGAACGGAACTTTCGGAAGCCTTACCAAAAATGCTTCAACCTTAGTTCGTTCAACGGGCGACGCTGACGGAGGACCGAGATGGACTCTTGATTTCGTTCGTGATAACGATATCGTTGTTTTCAGAACTGAATATACTCCGATGAAAATCGATCTCGGCGGCGCAACGCTTGAATGGTATTCAAAGGATAATGACTACGATGCCCATCTTGATACAATCAATGTTTACGATATCAGCAAAGAAAACAAAATCGGTGAGCTTGTAACCTCATGGTCAACAACCCCGTTTAATCCGAGCTCGGTTAATATTGAAGGCGATAAAGACCTTTATCCCGGTATGCTTTCCGCTTCAACAGAAGAAAACAGCACATATACTCTTAAAAACTTAACTGTTTCCTCCTCTGCAGCAAGCAAGCTCGGATGTGATTTTGACGGTAAGGCAATAACCGATACTTCCTTCGTATTTGATGAGCTTCTTTCATCAACCCAGGGCTCGGATACAGGAACAATAACAGGTACTGTAACAACCCACAGAGGCTCAGCATGGATTAATGCTGAATACACTCTTGCTGTTCCGAGAGAAACAAAGAAAACTCTTTCTGCAAAAACCCTTCCGAAAATAACCGAGCATACCCTCGCTTCTAATTTCGGTATGGTTTACTACTGGAAATATACTAAAAATACTATCCGTTGGCTCGGCTATTCCCACGACAGAGTTCCTTATAATCAGACAACTTATGTTATGAATATCGCGCCGCTGATTGAACTTATTCAGCGCTGTCGCGAATATGAGGATAAGGAGCAGATTTATCAGATAACTCCATGGAATAACTTTGTTACCGCTCTTTCGGCTGCAAGAGCTGACATGGACTACGGCAATATGAATGCAGCGGATATTGAAAATGCTTGCCAGACAAGATATACAAATCTCTGGAATGCGTATGTTGAGCTTATCTCTTCTCCTGCAGCAAATAACGCAAGCATTCACGAAGCGGTTGAAGGCGATGAAAACGTTGGTAATATCTTCAAAGCTGACAACAGGGACGGAAGATGGAGTCAAACAAGATGGAACACCTTTAAAGAGGCTTATCTTGCAGCTGCAGCAGCTATTGAGCAGGGCGGAAAGTATTCCGATTATAATGTAAGAAATTATGATGAAGATGAACAGGATGCTATTGATGAGATAGCCGAGGTTTTAACCTTTGCATATAAGGACCTTATCAAATACGGCTGCAGAGCGGACTTCACTCCTGTTTATAACGCTGCAAAGGATATTGTTAAGGATAGCCAGACAGGCGAGGAAAGCCATACTGTTCAGAATAATCTTTATACTGCTCAGTCACTTGAAGCACTCAGTGAAAAGCTCAAGAATTCATCTGAATTCCCTTACCTTAATATGAGTCAGGAGCAAAAGGATATAACATATGCTGAACAGAATACAGTTAATGCTATAGCGGCTGAGGCAAGATCAATTAAGAATGCCTACTCAACAACGCTTGTCGAAAAAGCGGGCGATGTTGATGACAGTGCGCTTGAAGCGGCAAAAGCCAAAGCAAAAGCAGAGATAAAAGACCCTGACGCATATTCAAATATTGATGAAATCAAAGCGCTGATTGATAAAGCAAGCAATTCAAAGAGCGTTACTGTATTTGATGATTATGCAGTTGACGGTGTTGTTTATCCAACAACTGAAGAAGTTAACGCTGCTGTATCTTCTCTTCTCAGCGGATTGACAATTAAGAAATATAATGTTAGAATAGTTGATGGAAGCGGTAATGCAGTAAATGCAACCTTCAAGGATATGAACGGCAAAGAGATTGAATCAGAAAATGGAATGATTTCAATCGACTACGGAACAAGAATAACAATTCATGCTCCGGAAAATGAGAATGTTGACTGGTTCTACAGCTATTCATCAAATACGGTAAGCGAAACTGCTTTGAAGTACTACACAACTGATAAGTGGATGCATTTAACCGTTAAGGGTGATACAACGCTGATGATTAAGTCAGCTGCTCAGGAGAGCGAAACCGTTAAGATATCATATGTTAATGGGCTAACAGGAAAAACTCTTGCGGTTGACTATGCAGAAAAGAACGCTGAATATACACTCGGCGAAGCTCCTGTTCTTGTTTACTATACCTTCCTCGGCTATAGTCTTGAAGCAGATAGCGAGGAATATGTTGAAACAGTAACTCCTGATGAAGATACGGTTGTATTTGCAAATTATGAGCTAACCAATGAAGATAATATCTTCACTGTATCCATCGGTAACTTAAAAGGAAAAATAACAACAAAATCTAAAGTATCAGTTGACCTTGAATACAACGACCTTGTTGAACTCAAACTCGGTGACGGAAGTGAAAACGAAGAAACCGGCGGACTTTATAACACTAAGGCAAAGGGTAACGGTCGCTACAAGGTGAATGATGAAATCTATGTTCTTCCCGGCGGAAAGACAGGAATGCACTATAACTCAGAAGAAATTTATGCTTGGGTAGTAGTAGATGAAGACGATTTCGATGCCTGGGATGAATATAGAGGTTATGATGCTCAGGTAGATGACCTTGCAGGTGTTGAAAAGGTTGTTATGTTTGGCGATTCATACAGCTTCAGAGTTTGCGAAAATATTTATGTGATTCCATATACTCAGGAAGAATTCAACAACGCAGTTGATTTGGGTTACATAAATATCGGCGATACAAACAATGCCGCAGTATATGCAAACAAGAGAATCCTTAATGAAACAGGCGGACAGAAGATAACGATGATAGGAAACTTCACTGTTCCTTCAGGAAGCTTCGAGTTTGTTGAAGCGGGAATGCTCTTTAAAGCGACCTTCGATGGAACAATACCGTTTGCAGATTTAACACTTGCAAATGCAGGAACAAACGGCATTGCAAGAATGAAATCAAGCAAGCATACCGCGGGTAATCAGTTCGTTATTTCGGTTAATACAAAGAGATATATAGGAACGAACACAACAATCAATACAATGTACAGGGCATATATGATTTACACCGACGGAACTAAGCAGCATGTTGTTTATTCCGATGTTGTAACTGATGCAACTGTTATTGAATAGGAAAGGTGGGTAATATGAACAAGGAATTATATTCAAAGCCGAAATTTGATATCGAAGAATACAAGTCAGTTGATGTTATAACAACTTCAACAAATGACGAAGAATCCGATCTTCACGATTCTGATGATTATAATTACGGTAATTGATTCATTCAAAATCCACAATTCAAAGAAGTGCCGACTCAGAAAATGAGTTGGCGCTTTTTTCGGTTCAATGTCAAATGTTGGGGTAAACCCAATAAAGACGAAATAGTAAAAGATTAGACGCAGATTAGGGCAAGCTTGCCCTAATCTGCAAATTTTTTTGCAATTAAGCGGCAAATATAAACAGTATTCTTTTTCTGAAACG
>JAFSRX010000039.1 GCA_017445905.1 Eubacterium sp. | reverse complement strand
CCTGCCTTAACTTATTGCGCCGCTTATCCGTCTTGACCAGTAAAAATTGAATTATAGCAAATAGCAATACTTAAAAAGATGAAGGATATGTAAGGTGCAATCTGATAAAATAATTTGCATTTTTCTCTGTTCTTGAGCAGTAAAAAATCGGCAAAAAATGGCACAAACCTCGATTAAGATGTTTAAGGATTAAAAATTATTGATATTAAATACTATCTGTGTTAAAATAGTAATTGCCAAATAACTTTATAATTTAATATTCACAGAGTTGGTAAGCCTAATATTGTAAAAATGCTAGGCTCTTAATTCTTATCAGTTCTGTGATTATGAAGTTGTTTGGCGACAATCGGAGCTAAGCGTTTTATTGCGTAGTGCTTTGGTGCTACGCATTTTTTATAAAGGAGTAGCAATGAATAAAGAGGAAAATAATGAAAGCATATCAAAGCATTTGAGGCGATGGTTCATAGGTGTAATGATTGAGCAGGTAATTTCAATTGCGATAGCAGTTGTTTTATGTGTAAACGCATCAACCTATTTAGGATATTTCAATATCGGCAATGCAAGAATTAAATTAGCCGATGAAGCTCGAATTAGCAATAATTACACAGAAAGTATTGAATGGTACAATAAAATAGTTAATTCACATAGACCGTCATTCCAAAAATATAAACCTTATGCCAATCTAGCATTAGCAGAAATATATGGATTTGAACTGGAGAATAAAAACTACGAGCGAGCATTAGATAACTATGTAAAAGTAACTCAGTATGATGAAAGCAAACAAGATGTGAGAATCTATTATTCAGTTTTAAGGTTTGTAGTTGAGCAGATTCAATTATCAAAGAGTAAGGCTTATTTTGAGCAATTTGATGTAAATAGTGAATCATTTGTTGATTTAACAACTGACGCTCTGAACCAAATTAGCAATTTGAGTCCCGATAGTCTTTTGGATTATGATGTGGAGTTTCCGTTATCAAAAGAAAAAACGAAACAGCTTCTCGCATCTGAAACAAAAATCAAAAAAACTATCAGAGAATGGAAATTTGTGGACACGGAAACAACAACGGACATATCGTTAGGCGGCTACAAAGGCAATGAAAAACTAGAACTAGTAGACACTTGGCAAGAACCTATGAATTCATATTCTGTGAGTATGGTTACCTACTATAAATTTAATAGGTATAGAATTCAAACATATCAAAAAGATGTTTCTGCAGTTAGCGTTTTAGAAGAGTTGTCTGAAAATGCGGAAACTATCTATCCGTCATATTTGAAGTTTGATAAAAACGGAAATCTTATTGGAGAAGATGCAATATGAAAAGAATTATAAGTATTATACTATCACTGGTAATTAGCACAAGTGCTGTGTTATGCGTTGACTTATCTGCATTTGCAACAGAACTTAACATATCAAACCGAGCTGAGTGGTTATCACAACTAACTCACATTTTTGATATGACTGTTGAGGAAGATAATTATCCTGATAACTATTTTTCGGATTTGTCGAGTGATTCAGAATATTACCATGATATTTTGCTAGCTGCAGAATTCGGTTTGATAAATGTCGAGGCGGGTGACCCAGTCAATCCTAACGGCGATATTACAAGGGAGTTTGCGTCTCAAACTCTCAATTTCTGTATGGGTTGGACTCTTGAAAAAACTGATGGTTTTGAGTATTCTTTTGCCGATTGGGAAGCTTGTGCTTATCCTGATGATGACCAAATTGCTGTAGAACACAAATGGATTTCTCTTGACGAAAACAACAACTTTAATCCAGATCGAAAACTAACCGCTGATGAAATTACTAATATGCTTAGTGATGCACAAAAAACAATTGACGCAGATGAGATTGATGGAGATTATGAAAGCACATTTAAGTATAATGACGATGTAATTGAGATACTGGCCGATACCTCTGTGGATTTCAATGATAATAATGTAGTTATTTATAGCACAAAATATGATATTAATGAAAACGATACTTTTGTAGTTTACTCAAATAATATTCCGGTTATCTATACGGCTAAAGAAGTAATAGTAGGCGATAACAATATAACAATTACAACTGCTGAAGATGTTGAGGAAAATGCAGTTGAGAATATTGATATGCAAACCGTCTTTGATGTTGATGCAAATGATTTTATTCCTGCCGAAGGCTTTGAAATAGTAAATGAATCAGCAGCTTATTCTTCATTAAGAAATGCAAAAGCAAAAGCGAATCAAAAAACAAGCATAAAGTTAACTAAAAAAATTGACCTTCTCGCAGGGAATTCAATTAATATAGATATTAAAATATCAAATATCCGTTTTGAGACAAAACAAAACACAAACGAACAAACCTTCACGGCTAAAGCATCGTTTAATATGGATTTTAGTGTTGACGGAGAGTTCAACTTTACAGATATAACAAGTGATTTGGGTGACGAATTAAGCGATATCGGTACAATTCCAATCGCCGGAATTGGCTATTTTGAATTCAAACCTGAACTTAATTTTAAGGGGACAACTAAACTAACAAATACATATAATGTAACTGTCGGTTTTACAAAAGATAAAAATGGAATGCATAATATTTCGTCCTTCCATAAAGAAAAGTTTTCTTGCCTTTTTGAAGCAGAAAGCAAATTCGGAGTTAAAGTTGAAGTTGGTGCAACTATTGTTGCCGCAAAAGTCGGAATATATGCTGACATTGGGGTAAAAGCAAATAGTTCATATAAAATAACAAATTTATCCACGGATGAACGAATTGATTGCGTTACACTAAGTGCGTATCTGTATTTTAATGTTGGTGTTGAATTCAAAATCAATATTGTTGCTTGGAAGTTCAACACAAAGGTTGAATGGGAAATATATAAAGAAACCAATAGCCCAATAAGGCTGTATTTCCATTTAGAAAATGGTGAACATGTTGACGAATGTACTGCTGGAAACGCTAAGTATTCATCTCCGAAAGACACAAAATACGGCGGTATAAATAACACAACAGCATATAACAATATTTATACTGGTTTATTATATTCAATAGTATATAATAAAGTAACAATTACTGGCTACGAAGGTTCAGCAACAACAGTAATTATTCCAGATGCGATTGACGGCTGTCCAGTTACATCTATTGGTACGGAAGCTTTTTGGAATAACACAATCTTGACGAGCATAACCATTCCGAACAGTGTCACAAGCATTGGCAATGATGCGTTTCGCTGTTGTAACTTGACATGTATAACAATCCCCAGCAGTGTCACATACATTGGAAAGGGTGCTTTTATTGGATGCACAGATTTGACAAGTATAACTGTTGACAGTAATAATTCAAATTATTCATCACAGGATGGAGTATTATTTAACAAAGAAAAAACTATATTAGTACAATACCCAACTGGGAAGATTCGAACAAACTATACAATCCCAGACAGTGTCACGAGCATTGGCAAGTATGCTTTTGTTGGATGCAATGGTTTGACAAGTATAACAATCCCCGACGGTGTCACAAATATTGGTGAAGAGGCTTTTGAAGCTTGTATGGGCTTGTCAAGCATACTAATCCCCGACAGCGTTCGCTATATAGATTATAGCGCATTTAGATGTTGCGAAAACTTAAGGAACGTAGTAATTGGCAACGGAGTATCATACCTTTCCAGTGAAACTTTCGCAGGTTGCACAAATCTTATATGTATTACAATACCTGAAAGTATAACAAGTATTTTAAAGGATGTTTTTTTAGGCTGTAATAGTTTGTCAGATGTGTATTATTTAGGCACTAAATCAAGTTGGAATCAAGTTTTCATAGGAAATAGTAATTATTATCGTATAAAGGAAGCTACAATCCATTGCACTGACGGGGTTATCAATGATAAAACACCTCACGCCCATGATTACTCAGTTCAAGTAGTTGCACCGACTTGCTCCGAGCAAGGATACACGATTTATACCTGTTCCTGCGGCGATACATATAATGACGATTATGTAAATGCTCTCGGTCACAAGTATGACAACGGCGTTGTAACAATCGCACCTTCATATGTTGCAGACGGTGTTAAGACATACACCTGTACTGTATGCGGAAATCAGAAGATTGAAAAGCTTGCAAAGCTTCCGAAGAAGGCTAACACATTAACCGTTAAGGCGAAGAAGCCTACGGTCAAATTTGCTAAACTTAAGAAAAAGGATCAGACAATTGCTCTTAAGAAAGCAATGGCAGTAAGCAAAGCACAGGGTACAGTGACTTACAAGCTTTCTTCTGCTAAGAAAGGCAAGAAGAACTTTAAGAAATACTTTAAGGTTGCTAAGAACGGAAAGATTACCGTTAAGAAGGGCTTAAAGAAAGGCACTTATACAGTTAAGATTAAAGTTTCCGCCGCAGGCAATACAGAATACAATGGAGCGGTTAAGACTGTAACAATTAAAATTAAAGTAAAATAAAACTACCACAATTAATAAACAGAGCAGCCTGGCGCTGCCCTGAAAACTATTGACAATTTGACTACAAGTTTGTATAATAAAAATGAACAAGGAGCTATCCGATAGACGGTTAGCCCTCAAGTTTGGTTAAAATAACCGCACTGTTGGAGCAGGGGCGGTTATTTTTTTGATGCAAAAATAATGACTATTATAAGTACAAGAGTAATTATAAGGTAGTAATATTCCATGTCATCAACCCCTAAATCAGATTTAGAGGGCAATGCCCTCTATGTGAAATAAAGGGCTAACCGTCCACCGTTTTTCATGATAAACTCCTTGCCGGAGGTCTTACCTCCATACGCTTATTTACTATATTCACTCATAAAAGTAAAGAACGCAATGCACTTTCGATACATAGTGTCAAAAGTGCCATTGCGTTACTATCGGTCACGGCAACAAAAAACAGACCGAAGAGTAGTGATTCTCTTTCGGTCTGTACACCTTATTTATTTCGGGTACCCTATCTGAGCCGTTTTTTTTGGTTGTAACTTTTTTGTTCAAATTAAAAAATACTTCTTATTTTATTTTAGTGAATTGCTTAATCAACTGTTTTTAATATTTTCAAAGAAATCGTTTTTCTTTTTATCATATCCTACTCTTGTATAGTATAGCCCGTATTTATAACTCGGATATTTTTTAACCGCTTTTGAATGCATACTCCATCCGTTATGCTGGGAATAATGCTTATCAAAACCAACGCATGCCATTGAAAACGGTGTTTTATAATCAAGCTCCTTTGCTGATTTGCTGTATGCAGACATATTAACGGTATGCTTTGAGTACATATGAAGATATAACTTTTTAACCTTGCAAATACCGTATTCATTACAAGAACTCTTATATTTACTCTTGTCTCCCGCTGCCTTAACGGCATTTATAACAACATAGGGAACGGTTCTGTGTGTCGGATGACCGTATTCTCCGTTAATGTCATGAGTTACAATAACCTTCGGCTTATACTTTCTTATCTGCTCAACTAGGCGGGATATAACATGCTGTTCTCCACCCCAGCTGTTCAGAGTTCCGCTTATTCCATTATGATAACCCGCTTCAAAATTCATAAAAATCGGCGCAACGGTGCAGCCCATTGACCAAAGACCGTCGAGCGCTTCGCGGTGCCTTTCTCTTCCTGAGCCTGACATATATACAACGCAAACATTCTTTTTCCTTACTTTCGTGTAATATGGAATAGTTCCGCCGAAGAAAAGAAGTTCATCATCACGATGAGCAGAAATAACCATCAAATCGCATTCATCTCTTTTTGAAACCTTCCATTTTTGAACAGATATGCCAACTTTATTCTCCTCATATACTCTTAATGTTGCTATGCCCTGTCCCTTTCTTTTATTTTTAAGACGGATAACAATCTTTTTGGCATTTTTGCTTAGCTTATAATAATTATTTAAAAGGACATGTGTGTTTTTATTATCATACTCATCAAGAACTTTGCCTTCTTCGTCATATGATTTCAGAGTGTAAGTGTTTGATGCATAAAACCATTTTATATAAACACCGTCAGCAGTTTTATTATCAGGAAGCTCAACTGTCAGTTTTCCGCTTCGCCAATAACTGTCATCAGATTTATCAAGAACATTTTTTGCATTTTTTGTGTTAGCATAAACCTTACATTTATTTGTAATATGACGTGGCTCTTTTGCCTTACCCAAAACCGTGAAATTCAAATTAATCCTTACAGTTTCGCCCTTTTTATTATACGCAGTGATTTTAAGAGTTTTTTCACCTGAAGGAAGAGAAGAAAACCAATTTGATTTTATGTAATTTTTAAGATTAACACTGTATTTTTCAGGAAATCGCTCAACAGATATATCATCAGAAAACTGGTTTCTGTCGTAAATTGAAAACTCAAGTTTCATAATTTTGTTATTTCCTTTGAGTTTTCCTTTTATCTTAAAGCCTGATCCTTTTTTAAGAAGAGTTGGCCTTTTTAAATCTAATGTTGTTACTGTAAACGAATTGTTTTTGCTTTTATATTCTCTCGCATATGCCGTTATATCAGCAGCAAAAAAAGCGCTGAATATGATTGACAGCGAAAGCACTATTGCTACTAATCTTTTCTTAATGTTACCTGATAATTCCATAATCCAACTTCATTTTTAAAATTCTTCTTACACTTTTGTCAATTTGGGATTCCTTAATTTCGCCTTTTTTAACAGCTTTTCTGATTGCTCTTATTCCGCGTACTCCGTGAGGTGTGCATAACATATCATTTCCTGCCTTAACTGCTCTTACCGCAACCTCCTCATAGCTACCGTACTTGTTGATAACGCCTTTCATTCCAAGTCCGTCGGTTACTATAACGCCATCAAAATTCATTTCTTCCCTGAGGTATTTATGAACCTTATACGACATTGAGGCAGGATGCCTTTTATCAAAGCATCTAACAATATTGTGACTGACCATAATCATCGGTGCACCTGCTTTTATACCCGCCTTAAAAGGTTTTAGATCTCTGTTTTCAAAAACTTTCTTGCTTCGATAATCAACAACAACACCTGTATGTGTGTCGCCATTGTTTCCGTATCCCGGAAAATGCTTTAATGTGCTTATGCACTTTTTATTGTTCATTTCAGTAACGCTAAGCCGAATATATTTTGAAACTGCATTTGCATTTGTTGAAAATGAACGGCTGAATATGAAATTGCTTCTTTTATACGCCACGTCTGCAACAGGTGCAAGATTTGTGTTTATGTTGAGCGAAAGCAAAAATTTTGATTTGCTTTTTGCATCGCTTTTAACTTTTTCCCAACCGCCTTTTTGATAAACTCTGCGTGGCGACATATAAGGATATTTTCTGAACTGTTTATACTTTGAAGCTCTGACAACGCTTCCACCTTCCTCGTCAACCGAAATAAGCATTTTAACCTTTGATGTTTTTTGCCAAACTGATATTCGCTTTTTTATTTTGCCTTTCGTGCTGTTTTTAAATGAATTTGCAAAAATAACATATCCGCCGTACTGGCGCTTTTTTTGAGTTTCATATGCCTTGCTTTTTGGCACATAAACAAGCATCATCTGCCCTATCTTTTCGCTCAGAGTCATTGATTTAAGAATTTCTTCAATTCTCTCAGATTGAGCAATTTTTTCCTTTTCTTTTGCATATGCTACGGCAGTAATGCTGAAACTCATAGTTAAAGCTATAACAAGTGCAAGCACCAAGCTGGCAAAAGATTTAATTGATTTTTTCATAACTCTTCCTTTCGTAATGCTTATCATAAACTGAAATCATTATATAAGCAAAAACTCTATCTGAATAACTAATCGTTCAACACATCATCTATAACCCGCTTAAGTGTTTGGGCGGATTTGGTTAAATCCTCCTGCTCTTTTTTGTTAAGCTCTATCGGAACTGCCGCTTCAACGCCGTGTTTTCCGACTATTGCGGGCATTGAAAGTGCAACTCCCTCAATGCCGTAGCTTCCCTTCTGAATACTCGAAACGGGCAAAATTGATTTTTCGTCCCTTACTATTGCCTCGCAGATACGCTTAACGCTCATTGCGATTCCATAGTAGGTTGCGCCCTTCTTTTCAATTATCTCATATGCGCTGTTTTTAACGCCATCTGCAATTTCGTGCATTGCCTTGTTATGATTATAATGCCCCCTCATTTCACAAAAGCTGTTAAGCGGTATTCCGGAAACATTTGCGCTGCTCCAGGCGGCAATTTCGCTGTCACCGTGTTCGCCGATAATAAATGCGTGAATGCTTCTCGGATCAACGCCGAGATGGTCGCCGAGAAGATATTTCATTCTTGCTGTATCAAGAACAGTTCCCGAACCGAAAACCCTGTTTGAAGGAAAGGAGCTGAGTTTAGCCGTCACATAGGTTAAGATATCAACGGGATTGGCAACAACGAGCAATATTCCATCCTGATTATACTTTGTTATTTCAGGAATAATCGTTTTGAAAATTCCAACATTTTTCTTAACTAAATCAAGCCTTGTTTCGCCGGGCTTCTGACCTGCTCCCGCAGTTATAATAATTATTGCCGCATCGGATATATCCTCATATCCCCCTGCATAAATCTGCATTGGCTTTGCAAAGGGAAGTCCGTGACTGATATCAAGCGCTTCGCCCTCAGCCTTTTCCTTGCTGACATCAATCAATACTATTTCCGAAAAAAGACCGCTTTCCATAAGCGCAAATGCTGAAGCGCTTCCAACAAAACCGCAGCCGACTATTGCCGCTTTTCTTGAATTTATTTCAACCATATTATCACCCACATATATTATTTGCTATATTATAGCATAATACATTTTAAAATCAAAGAAAAACTTGAATTTATGATAGCGACCCTGTTTTTTAGGTAATATCACATTAATTTGTATAGTTTCCGCACTCTTGTCCTATTTTTTGTGTTATATATCACAAATACAAAGTGATATTTAATAGTGACATATGTTCATTTTTATGTATAATAGGGTTAACATCAAAAAAACTAATCCGTCAAAGGAGGAAGGCTATGAAAATAACTTTTATGGGTGCAGGAAGCACCGTTTTTGCAAGAAACGTTATCGGCGACTGTATGTGTGTTCCGTCATTAAGAGACAGCGTTTTTGCGCTTTATGATATAGACGCACAGAGGCTTGAAGAAAGCAGAACAATTCTTGAGGCAATGCGCAAAGCAAAAGGCGGATACGGCAGGATTGAATGCTATGTTGGAGTTGAAAATCGAAAAGATGCTTTAAGAGGCGCTTCCTTCGTTGTTAATGCAATTCAGGTTGGCTTATATGACCCCTGCACCATAACCGACTTTGAAATTCCGAAAAAATACGGTCTCCGCCAGACAATCGGCGACACTCTCGGCATCGGCGGAATTATGAGAGCGCTCAGAACAATTCCTGTTTTAAAGGACTTTGCAGAAGATATGGCAGAGGTTTGCCCCGATGCGCTGTTTTTGAACTATGTTAATCCTATGGCAATGCTGACAGGCTATATGCTTCGCTACACCCCGATAAAAACAATCGGTCTTTGCCACAGCGTTCAGGGTTGCTCAAAAGGACTTCTTGAAAAGCTCGGTATGGAAGACAGGCTTGAAGGAAGAAAAGAGCTTATTGCAGGCATAAACCATATGGCATGGCTTCTTGAAATAAAGGATAAAAACGGAGTTGATTTATATCCCGAAATAAAATCCCGCGTTGACGAATATATGGAAAAAGCTGACGCCGACGATAAGGTAAGAATGGATTATATCAAAAACTTCGGCTACTATGTTACCGAGTCAAGCGAGCATAATTCCGAATACAATATGTTCTATATCAAATCAAAATATCCAGAACTGATTGAAAGATATAATATTCCGCTTGATGAATATCCTCGCCGCTGCGTTAATCAGATTGAAAGCTGGAAGAAGGAATATTCCGAGCTTCTTGAGGGCGGAGTCAAAGAGCATGAGCGCTCAAATGAATATGCCTCTCAGATTATTGAAACCATGACTGTCGGCGGAGCTTTACAGATCGGAGGTAATGTTCTTAATACAGGACATCTTATATCAAATCTTCCCGAGGAAGCATGCGTTGAGGTTCCCTGCCTTATCAACGGTAACGGAATTTATCCCTGCAATGTCGGTCCGCTTCCCGTACAGTGTGCCGCAATGAATATGACCAATATCAACGTTCAGCTTCTCACTATTGAAGCAGCTGTTACAGGCAAAAAAGATCATATCTATCAGGCGGCAATGCTCGACCCGCATACAGGAAGCGAGCTTGATATCGATACCATCAAAAAAATGGTTGACGATTTAATCGACGCTCACGGAAATTGGCTTCCAAAATACAGATAAAAAAACGAAAAATACCAAAAGCCTTGCAAATTCGAAGTTTGCAAGGCTTTTAATATTTTATAAATTGTGTTAATTTCTGGCGATAATATCATATCAAGCGCATACAAGAGGGCAGACCCCTGTATATGCTTTAACTGCTGTGGACTAAAAACTAAGAATATGTATTAGGGGTCAGACCCCTAGCACATATCTTTCGCAACTTAATTCTAAACCAATTATTCAAGCCAAATTTAAAAATGTATCAGGGGTCAGACCCCTAATACATTTTTATATGCAAAATTTAAATATCCCTATGAAATGAAGAACGCTTCCGAGAAGAATGAAAAGATGAAAAACGCTGTGCATATATCTTTTCTTTACTCCCATTGCAAAGAAAATAATTCCTAAAGTATAGGCAACTCCGCCTGCAAAAATCCAGATAACAAATTCTATTCCATAAACTTTATACATCGGATATAAAAGCAGAATCGCAGCCCAGCCAATACCGAAATAACCGATATTTGCTATAACGGCATACCTCTTGAAATCTATTGCAGTAAAGGTTACGCAAACGGCGGTTGAAGCAATAAGAATAGATAGCGTTACCCAGAACAAAACAGGATAGTTTTCTCTTATTCCCGTTAAAAGAACAGGAACATAGGTTCCGAAAATCAGCGCAAATATCGTGCAATGGTCAAGAACCTGCATAACCTTTTTTGCTCTTATCGGCTTTAGTCCGTGGTAAACGCTTGAAATCGTATAGAGATATATCATCATAAGTCCATAAACAATTCCACCCGCAAGACCCCACCAGTTTTTATGATAAATTGAAAAGCCTGTGCAAAGCCCGAAAACAATGACCCCGAAAGCACCGCCGACAATATGGCTGACCATATTGAAGATTTCCTCTCCCCTGGTATAATCGGGGAGCTGTCTGTCATCAAGTTTTGTTCTTTTCATTCAGATTACCTCCTTTTTTTGCGGATTATACATTTTCCCTTGCGTTTTAAAAACCCCTTATGAGTAGAATTAGTTCTATTATTAGTGGATTCTATATTGACAGTTAAATCTACTTATAGTAGAATATAGTAAACAAATTCAAGGAGACTGTTATGGCTGAGAAAAACCGCAGCGAAATAATCGCTCAGAACCTTGCGCTATACCGAAAACTAAATGGCTTAACCCAAAGCGAGCTTGCCGACGCTATAGGCTATTCAAACAAATCCGTTTCCAAATGGGAGCTAGGCGAAGGAATGCCCGATATTCTTGTTTTGGTTTTGCTCTCAGATATATATGGGATAACTGTGTCCGAGCTTATAGGACAAACTCCGAAAACAAAGGACACAAACGAAAAAATCAAAGCCTCAGAAAAAGACAGAAAAGCTCTTGAAAAGGCAAAGAAAAAAGCGCTTGAAAAAGCGAAGAAACATAAAAACAAAAAAGGAGATAATTAAATGAAACTTGCAGTTATCGGAGGAGGCGGAGTTCGCTCAATGTTTCTTGCAAAGAGCATTGCTGCCAAGGCTGAAGTGCTCAAAATTGATAAACTCGTTTTTATGGACAATGATGAAACAAAGCTTAATATATACGGAAAAATGGCAAAGCATGTTGCATTTTTGCTCTGCCCACAGCTTGATTTTGAAATAACAAGCGATGCTGTTTTGGCAATAGAGGGTGCCGATTATGTTATAACAACAATCCGTGAGGGCGGGGACGATATGCGAGTTGCCGATGAAAGAATTGCCCTCTCCCACGGCGTTCTCGGTCAGGAAACAACGGGCGCAGCGGGGCTTTCGTTTGCAATGAGAAGCGTTAAAGCTCTTACCACATACTGCGAAATGGTTAAAAAATACGCAAAGCCCTCCTGCAAGGTTTTCAATTTCACCAATCCCGCAGGTGTTGTATCACAGACCCTGCGTGATTTGGGATATGATTTTACATACGGAATCTGCGACGCTCCGTCGGGTATGCTGCGCTCCTTTGCACTTCTTTACACCGATGATGAAACAGCGGCGAAGGGTGAAATATACGGTCTTAATCACCTGAGTTATTTCTCCTCAGTTACGATAAACGGAAAAGAAATGCTCGAAGAACTAATTGATAATGATGAGGCGTATGAGCTCACCGACCTTAGATATTTTGAGAAAAAGCTCTTGAAAGAGCGCCATTCAATTTTAAACGAATATCTCTACTATTTCTATTACAGAGAAAAGGCGCTTAGCAATATTCTTTCAGCTGAAAAAACAAGGGGCGAGCTTATCGCGGAGTATAACCGAAATATGACCGCCGAGTTATCAAAGCTTGATATAGATAAAGATTTTGACAAGGCTTTTGAAATATTCGAGCATTGGTACGGCGAAAGAGAAGCAAATTATATGGCAGCCGAAACAGGAATTAAGCGTAAAAATCCGTGGCGCTTCAATATATATGAAAAAGACAGCGGAGGATATGCCGGCGTTGCGCTCAAATTCATCGAAATTGCTCAGAGCGGCAAAACCGACAGTATGATTTTATGCACAGCAAATGAGGGCGCAATCGAAGGTTTAAGAAATGATGATATTGTTGAAATAACCTGCGATATCACACCCGAGGGCGTTATTCCCCACAAAATAAAAAATATTGATGAGCAGAATTTTGAGCTTATCAGAAGAGTTAAGATTTATGAGCGCCTCGCTTCAAAGGCAATAAGAGAAAAATCAAAGCAATCGGCAGTTGAGGCTTTAACTTTGCATCCTCTTGTTAATTCATATTCAATAGCAACTCAGCTTATTGACGAATATCTTGAACTCAATAAGGAATACACATCTGATTGGAGATAACAATGGCTTTTATAGCAGGCGCAGGCTCAACAAATGTTGACTTATTATATCAGGGCATGCCGAAAATTCCCGATATCGGCGAAGAAATATATTGCAAGGATTTCAGCCTTCAGCTTGGAGGCGGACTTCCTGCAACGCTGATTAATCTCGGAAGACTCGGCATTCAAACAAAAATTGCAACCGAACTCGGAAATGATATTTTTTCGAATTTTGCTAAAGAGCAGTTTGAAAATAACGGCGTTCAGCCACTTAATTTATATAGCGGAAATGATATTCCGCTGAATATAACCTCGGCGGTAATTCTTCCCGAGGACAGAAGCTTCATATCCTACGGCAAGGGAAATATTAATCCCGATGACAATGCAAAAGAAAAGTTTTATCAGCTTGCAAAGGGCTCAAAAATAACGATGATGCAGCCGGGCGGTTTTATTGATGTTTATAAAAAGCTGAAAGCCGAGGGAACTCTTCTTGTTCTTGATATGGGATGGGATGAAACAATGAGCTTTGATAAATATGGCGAGCTTTTATCAATAGCTGATTACTATACTCCAAATAAAAAAGAGGCTTTAAAGCTGACAGGAGAAACAACGCCCGAAAAAGCAGCAGAAAGCCTTAAAAAGTATTTTAAAAAGGTTGTTGTTAAACTTGATAAAGACGGTTGTCTCGGTCTTGAAGAGAATAAAATGATCTTCGTTAAAAGCATTGATGAATTTAAAAATGTTGACTCAACAGGCGCAGGAGATGCGTTTTTATCAGGCTTTATGTACGGTTTATTCTATGATTATCCGCTCTCCGAGTGCCTTCTTTTAGGAAATATAACCGGTGGAAAATCAGTAACAAAGGTTGGTGCTCTTTCAGCATATTTAAGCGAAAAAGAACTGCTTGCCTACAAGGAAAAATACACAAATAATATCATTCAAAACTATTAAACAGCATCGGAGATTTAATAATGAAATCAAGAAGAACACCGAAAGATAAACTTAAAACGCTTCTTTTCGGTAAGGATTTAAGAATAACCGAGGGTGATGCTTTCAAGGAGGAATATGAATTTGACTATACGTCTTACTTACCTCTTGAAGAATACATCTCAAAACAGGAGATACCAAAAGAAAACGCATACTTTATAACCGATTTCGGCGCAGTGGCAAATGATAACAGCATTGATAACGCAAACGCAATAAACTCCTGCATAGAAAAATGTGCTGAAAACGGCGGCGGTTATGTTGTTATCTGTGGCGGTCATTTCACAACGAAAACTATTGTACTAAAAAGCAATGTAACTCTTTTTGTTGAAGAAAACAGCTCGCTTGTTGCTGAGGAGAGTGGAAAAGGATATTCCCACCCTACTCTGATTTATGCTAAAGACTGCGAAAACATATGTATAACAGGGGGCGGAACAATTAACGGCATGGGTCATCTTTTTGGTAGAAAGCCGCTTTTTAATAAAAATGTTACTGAGCCTGCCCAATATATTGATGTTATTGAAATGAGAAGAACATCAAGAGCGCAGCTTCGCTTTGCCCATCCGTCAAAATACGGAAGACTTGTTCTTCTTGAAGACTGCAAAAATATAAAGATTGATAACATAATTCTTTATGATAGCGCATACTGGACCTTAAAACTGACAAGGTGCGACAATGTTTCGGTTGAAAACTTCGTTATTAACAATAACCGTCACGTTGCAAACACCGATGGAATAGATATGCTTCAAACAAGCAATGTTAAAATCAAGCACTGCTTTCTCTCCTGCGCCGATGATGGAATTTGCATAAAAAACGCCGTCTGGGAAGGCTGCAACTCAGAAATGAAAAACATTCACATCTCCGACTGCGAGGTTATAACAAGGACAAACGCCTTTAAAATCGGAACTGAAACAACCCATAATATCAGCAATATTACTGTTGAAAACTGCAGGTTTTATATGACCGATTTATACCCGGGAACTGTTTCGGGTATAAGCATTGAAAGTGCCGACGGCAGCGAGGTTTCTGATATTCACATTAATAATATTGAAATGAATCGCTGCACCTGTCCGATTTTTATTCGTCTTTGCAATAGAAACAGAGCTGCCGAGGTTGATGAAAACAGTGCCTCAGCCATTGAATTCGGAAAAAAGGTCAAGGGAAAGGGAGTTGACAAAAACACCTTTGATATGAAGGGCGAAGTTCACGATATTTTTATTGAAAACATCAACGCAAAGGAAGTTGAAATTCCCGTTATACTTGCAGGCTTCAAACAAAGGGGCAAAATAAAAAGAGTTGAAAATATAACTCTTAAAAACATAAATCTTGAATATACAAAGAGAAAAGAAATTATTGATAAACGTCTTTTCATTCCCGAATATTCAAAGGTTTATCCCGAATGCTGGCGTTTCAGAAATCTTCCCGCTTATGCAATATGGGCAAGGCATGCAAAGAATATTAAAATTGAAAACTTTAATTGCACCCCTGCCCCGAACACCTGGAGAAAAGAAAAAATATTTAAAGATGTTATATAAATAAACCCTGTCAGCACAAACTGACAGGGTATTTTTACAGCATATTTTCTATTTTCTGCAATTTGGGAAGATTATCGAAGCCATAGAAATTCTTTGCATTTTCAAAGAGGAATTTATTTTTATTTTCCTCACTGATTTCCTTTGATTTTGTTATAAAATCATAGCTCATTTTATAGGTTATTTCAACCATCGTTCTCGGATAATCAGAGCCCCACATAAGTTTATCAAACGAGCATATTTCAGCCGCCTCATTGATGGCCTTAATCGCTGACGGATAGGGATAGAATTCTTCATTGAAAAGCCAGGTTATTCCCCCGCTTTCAACAAAAACGTTTTTATTCCTTGCAAGTTCTATTTGCTTTTGCCAGTTTTCCCTTGTTACCATTCCAAAATGACCGATTGCAATTTTTAAATTGGGAAACTGCTGAATAATCTCTTTCATTTCGCCGACCTGAGAGTCGCCGTCCTCAAGCTCAATGCAGACAAATTTGTTATCACTATTTGCCTTTTCAAAAACCTCAATATGCCTTTGAATGCCAGGCTGTTTAAACTTGCAGGCGCAGATTTTTATTCCGTCAAAACCGTCAAGAGTGTATTCCTCGCCGTCATCATAAAAAGCGCAGATTTTGAGTCTGTCGGGGTATTTTGCCTTGGCGCTTTTAAAGTATTCATTCTGGTTGCCGTCCATAACCTCGCCGACGATAACAGCTCCGTTAACGCCTGCATAGTTCATATTCGCAATAAGCATTTCAGGTGAGTTTTCGCCGCTTATCATATAGGGCGGCATCATCTGTTTTATCTCACCGCCAAAATCCGCAAGTCCGTTTTCAAGCGTTCTTACGGGGCTATTATCCCGTCTTCCTGTCTGTGTTTTCCAGAGATGAGCATGTGCATCAATAATCATTTTTATAGTCCTTTTTATTACTCGTTGAATTCAATTAAAAGTTTTGCAAGCGAGCCGTCGTTATTTGCAAGCGCATCAAAAGCCTGCTTTGCGTCTTCGGCTTTATAAACTCCGCTTATCATTTTTAAAACATCAACCTTGCCTGAAGCAACAAGCTCAATAAGCTCTTCAAAATCTTTAGTGAAAGCGTTTCTGCTTCCGAAAACATTGAGCTCTTTTTTAAGAAGGATTGAATGAACAAAGGTTGTTTCCTTTTTGCCGTTTCCGATAAGAATAATATTTGCGCCGTGGGCTGCTGCATCAATGCAGGATAAGAAGGTTACGGGAGCGCCGCATGCTTCAACGCAAACGTCAAAACCGCAGCCATTTGTAAACTCCTTGCATTTTTCTTCAAAATTATCTTCCTTGTTGTTGATAACAAGGTCTGCACCGTATTCCTTGGCAAGATTGAGTCGGCTTTCAAGAAGGTCTGCAATAGCAACTCTTGCGCCCATTGCCTTTGCCTTGATGAGGGCAAAAAGACCAATAGGACCTGCGCCCATAATCAGAAGATTATCGCCAGCTTTAACCTCTGCTCTTGAAAGTGCATGAGCAGAAATTGAGAACGGCTCAATTAATGCGAGCTCCTTTGCGCTGAGACCTTTTCCGTCGATTATTCTTTCAACGGGCATAGTTATATAATCCTGAAAACTTCCGTCGCGCTGAACGCCCATTGTTTGATTATCGTGGCAAGCGTTGACTATTCCCCTCTTGCAGGCATAACACTCTCCGCAGTTGAAATACGGATTACAGGTTATAATATCTCCCGCTTTAAGTCCCCTGTCATTCTCGGGAATTTCAACTATCTGAGCTGAAAATTCATGACCGGGTATTCTCGGATATGTTGTAAAAGGCTGATTGCCGGTATATGAAGCAACATCAGCTCCGCAAATTCCGCAGTAAAGAACTTTTAAAAGCGCTTCGCCCTCTTTTGCCTTCGGAGTTTCCTTTTCAACAACTTTAACATCAAATGGCTCTGTTATCTGAACAGCTTTCATAATCTTCTCTCCTTTTTAACTATGCACTATTCCATGTATTCTTTATTCCATATTACCGCCGTTTTGAGTGGTGCGGCTTTGGAATAGATTTTATTCAAATAAGCGTCTATGGGATCGCTTATAAATTCATCCTTATCAATCAGTTCGACAACCTCACCGAAACGGCTTTCAGAGAGAATTTCGATAGCCTCTTCCATATGTTTCTGAGTGAAATTGATTGATGATAAAATAACGTGATTTTTAAAACCGAAGGGCATTGTATCAAATGATACCACGGGACCGAGAGAAAAACTGTCATAAATTCCGTTACAGCCGAGAACTCCTTTTTCAAAAGCGATTCTATGTTCAACCGCATTTCCGCTTGTTCCAACAAAAACAGTTGCAGTCCCGCCAAAATACTCTTTGATTTTCTCTGCAATTTCATCCTCGCTGAGATTGCCGGCGCTGAGATAATCAGCCTTAACAACCTCTTTGGCAAAGCGAACCTTCGGGCTGTTTTCATCACTTCTTGCAACGAAAAGAATTTTTGCATCGGGATGATTTCTTCTTATCTGGTCCCCGATAAAGAGTCCCGTTGTTCCCAGACCGTATATAACAGTTCTGAAAAATGTTTCGTTTTCGGCAATTTTTCTTGCCTTGTTTTCATCGCATTTTTCTCTCGCCATAACAACTCTGAAATTCTGAGCGCTTCCGATATCGCACATTCTTTCGTGCTGAAATATTGCGCAGGCATAAGGATCTGAAAAAACAAGTCTTTTAGCAAGAGAAACGGGGAGCTTTTTCATTCCCTCATATTTTTCGGGGAGATGAAGGAGCATATCGGGATTGAAATAGTTTTTATCGGAGAACAAACCGTCTGCACCGTCGCATCCGTATTCAAAATAGGTTTCATCCTCGGTGAATCTTGTCGGGTCGAAGCTATCGCCGCCCCTGATTAAAACAATGGCAAAGCGGTTTTCACTCGGAACCCAGACAACGCCCTCATGACCGTTTATGAGTCTGTTTTCTCCCTCGGGAAATTTTGGGTTGAGCTCACCCCTCTGTCCCATTCTCATAAGCTCTAAATCAGTTCCGCAAAAGCCGCAGAAAACAGGAATTGCCTCAACTCCCTCTTTTGCCTCTTCGCCTCTGAGCCTTTTTCTTTTCGGATTGATTATATTAATTTCGCCGTAGCGAAGCGGCTTTTTTTCATCGTTTACAAAATAGGTTGCATTAGTTTTCATTATTCAGCCTCCCTGCAATTTCGCAAGAATTATACCACAGTTAAAAATATATAGCAATATAAATAAACTATCTTTTATAATATGTATTGACTTATTTTCCAGTAGCAATTATAATTAAACTGTGGGTTACTAACCGATTTTATTTAATAAGAAAGGATGATGAATTATGAAAAAGTTTCTCTCATTAACCCTGTCGGTTTTAATGCTTTTAAGTATTACAGCAGGAATTAATCTTACTGCATTTGCTGCAATTGAAATTGATAACGTTGAAATCTACAATGTCACCGAGCCAGTGCCCGGCGCTAATCCGGATTTCTCCTATCAACAATATGATTTTATGACTGATCATGTTGATAAGAATGTTAAAACAAAATCGCCTGTTAAAAACGGCATTGCTTGGTTTGATATTGAAGCAAACAAATACCTCACTGAGAAAAGCGTTTTTAAATGCTCTCAGCAGTACAGAGTTGACCTTTATATCAAAGCCGCTTCCAATGCTTTCTTCAGCCATAACGGTGTTCAATGCACTATAAACAATAACGCCGCAATGAGCGTTCTTGATGAAGAGGAAGCTGAAGGCGAAGGCTTAATCTGTTCCACGGTTTTCACTGTAACAGGCGATCATAAATGGAAGGCTGATGAAAATTTCGATAGAGCCACTCTCGGAAAAGACGGCAAAAAGACCTACACCTGCAAAAACTGCGGCGCAACAAAGAGTTCGAAAATTACAAAGATTTCTTCAATCTCGCTTTCACCTTCAAGCTATACATATGACGGCAAGGTTAAATCTCCCAAAGTAGTTGTTAAAAATGCCGCGGGAACATATCTTAAGGAAGACGGAAACTTTATGTACGGCTATGACGAGGGAAGGAAAAACGTCGGAACATATTCTGTTGAGATTATTCTTAAGGGCAACTATTACGGAATATTTGCAAGGGAATTCAAAATCAATCCCAAAGGAACAACCCTTTCAAAGGTAACCTCACCGAAGAAACAGCAGATAAAAGTTACCTGGAAAAAGCAATCAACTCAGACAACGGGATATCAGGTTCAGTTTGCAACCAACAGCAAGTTCACAAACAACAAAAAACTCTATACCGTTAAGGGTACAAAAACAACAAGCAAAACAATTTCTTCCCTTAAAGCAGGTAAGAAATACTATGTAAGAGTAAGAACATATAAAGATAAAGACGGTGAAAAATATTATTCAGCCTGGTCTTCATACAAAACAATAACTGTAAAGAAATAAACTAACCCCAATGGCAGGCATTACGCTATCCGGACGAAACTGAATCTCTGCTTTTTTACCCAAAAGGAGAAATACTATGAAAAAGCGCTTTTTCAGTTTAATTATGGCTATGCTTATGGTTTTGCCGATGTTCCCCATTCACGCCCACGCATGGAGCGCAGAGGTTGAAGACGGAGTAACCTGCTTATACTGCGGTTACTACAACTTCTTAACTTTTCAACAAAATGAAAGCAGGACTCACCTTTCAGTGAATCCTGTTTTTCTTTTTGGCTGTTTTTTTACAGCCCCTTTTTTAGTTATTAGTTTTTAATCACAAACTATCTTATCAATCATCTTCAATTCCTCTTCGGAAAGCGGAGTTTTGTTTAACGCGTCAAGGTTTTCAAGAAGCTGAGCCTTTGTTCTGACCCCGACTAAAACTGAGGTAACGCCCTTTGCAAAAAGCCAGTTGATTGCCATTTGAGAAAGGGTTTCGCCTCTCTCATCGGCAAGCTTGCAAAGCGCCTTAATCTGCGAAAGCTGCTTTTCATCAAGCCCTATTCCCTTGCAGTAATCCTCTCTGCCGAAAAGTCTTGAATCCTTCGGAATACCATTTGCAAACTTATTTGAAAGCCTTCCCTGAGCAAGAGGTGAAAAGGCAATTATTCCTTTTTTCTTTTTTATACTCTGCTTTTTAAGTCCGTTTTCTTCAATAGTTCTATCAAGAATTGAATATCTGTTTTGATTGATGATAAAAGGAACATTAAAGTCTTCAAAGCGGTGATTCATCCTGTGCATTGTCTTGCCGTCATAATTGCTAATTCCCACGTAGAGCGCCTTGCCCTGACGGATTATATCGCTCATACAAAGAGCAGTTTCATATAGCGGCGTTTCAGGGGTCATACAGTGGTGATAGAAAATATCAACATATTCGAGTCCCATTCTTTCAAGCGACTGATTAAGAGAAGAAATCAAATACTTTCTTGTTCCTCCCCTTCCGCCGTAAGGACCATCCCACATTTCATATCCAGCCTTGGTTGAAATGATAAGCTCATCTCTGTAAGGTTTCAGATTTTGGGCAAATATTTTGCCGAAATTCCTTTCAGCATCGCCCGGCTCGGGACCGTAGTTATTTGCTAAATCAAAATGGGTTATTCCCATATCAAAAGCGGTTAAGATTATATCCTTTATTTTATCATAATCCGCATTGCAGCCGAAATTCTGCCATAATCCAAGCGATATTTTAGGAAGCTGCAAGCCGCTATCACCGCAGTAGTTATACTGCATTTTTTCATATCTTTTTTCATCAGGAGTAAACATTTTATCACCTCACGCTCATTGTAGCACAAGGGGAAAGTTTATTCAATCCCCCAACCTTTGAATTGAGAATTAAGAGTGAAGAGTGAAGAATTTAGGGTCGCAAGCGACGATTATATTATGGGTCGTCGAGGACGCCGACCCCTACAACTCGGAACTCGGGACTCGGAGCTCGGAACTAAAAAAGGACTGCCGAAGCAGTCCTTTTCTGTTAAGTTATAGTGCTTGGAGCTTGAAAATCGTAGAGTTTTGCGGCGCAAAACCAATCAATCGCCGAAGCTTGCGCTGCGCTCCTGGGAATCCATAACAGCATCAATAGCAAGAACAACTGCAACTGCGAGAATTTCGTTGTTTTCATCGGGGATATCGAGTTCAAAAGCATCTCCGAAGGACATCCATTTTTTATGAATTGAAACAACAACTGTTCCTTTATCAACAATCTCATAATCGTGAGAAGTAAAGTTACCCTGAACCTCCCAGCCGGGTCCTTCAATCAAGTATTTCGGCTTTAGAAGAGTAAATTTCTTTTTAATTGTTGCAACTTCCTGTCCGTTCATTTCAACAACAAACTTAGGCATAAGCGAAACAACCTTCTGACTTACAAAAGCAAGCTCATTGCCAGCTGTATCGTAAATTCTGAGCTTTTTGCCCACTGAAATAACTTTTCCTTCAACATAGTATTTGTCTTCGCCGTAAGAATTGAGAATGCTGAATTTATCCTTCCAGGAAAAGACTTTTTGTTTCATATAGAGTTGCATAGCAATCCCTCCTTTATTATTTTCAAAACAATTATAACAGAAAAATCTGATTTTTAAAAGACTTATATTTTAACATTATTGAAAATATGCAGTGGTTTCAGAATTGATTATTCTTTGAATCTCCTCATGAACTGAGCAGATTTCCTCATAAAACATTCTCGATGAAACTCTCAGCGCGCCGTTTCCGAGAATAATCAGCTGTTCAAGCGCATCCGAGGTTACAACTCTTACTTTGTTATTCTTTGCAAGCTTATGTGTTGTTTTTTCTATATACATATCCGCCGTGTCAGCCTCTTTTGTATAAACAATATTAACATTATCTATCTTTTCAATTTCCCTGTTTCCCTTAACCTTATAGGCATCGAAAATGAGAATAACCTCGCATTTTTTAAAGCCCTGATAATTGCTGAGGATTTCAATAAGCTTATTTCTTGCGCCTTCAATATTATCCTTTGAAAGCTCACGCAGCTCCTCCCAAGAAAAGATAACATTATATCCATCTACTAAGAGATATTCCTCACCCTCATATTTTTTAGTATCCTTTCGCTTATAGTTTTGCTTTTTTTCAGGAGCTTTGGTATAAAACGAACTTACCCGATTATAATTCTTCGGTTCGATTTTGCCGAACATTTTTTCATACATTTCCATAAGCTCTTTATCAAGGGCAAATATATCTTTAGGCTTGCTTTTTTTAGCTTCATAACTTCTTTTAACCGATTCGGCATTAACAGGTTTTTGAACGCTCAGCGCACTTTGAAGATGCATATGGCTTTTAACCTCATCCCATTTAACATTGTAGCCTGCGCCGTGTGAACAGAAAACTGAATCCGCAGTATTTTCAATATCGGAATCAGGATTATAATTTCTGTTTTCAATAACCTCCTCGGCGTTATGGCAGATATCATATCCGCTAAAGGTGCAAAAGAGCTTTCCTTCGCCGTGAGTATATTGCATAACCTCTTTTGAATAATCGCTCATTGTTGAAACGGGTGCTTTTCCTTTTATAACGGTATGTTCACCCGATATTTCAGGGTTTTCAAATTCGCCGTGCATTTTCTGAATATCCGAAAGCGCGCGTCCAACATTGTCGCTCGGAACTTCAAGAGTAAATTCATAAACAGGCTCAAGAAGAACACTTTTTGCATATCTCAGTCCGTTTCGAACAGCCCTGTAGGTTGCCTGTCGGAAATCGCCGCCCTCGGTATGTTTTTCGTGTGCTCTGCCCGAGGCGAGAATTATATCCATATCGGTTATCGGAGATCCCGTCAAAACGCCGATATGCGTTTTTTCATAGAGGTGGGTAAGAATTAACCTCTGCCAGTTTTTATCGAGCACATCCTCTTTGCAGTTGGTCTTAAAGGTCAGCCCGCTGTTGCGCTTCTTCGGTTTTAATATGAGATGCACCTCAGCATAATGCCTCAGCGGCTCAAAATGTCCGACGCCCTCAACTGTATCTTCAATAGTTTCTTTATAATTGATATTTCCCCTGCCGAAATCAACATCTAAATCAAAGCGCTCTTTTATTATTGATTTAAGAATTTCAAGCTGAATATCCCCCATCAGCTGCAACTGGATTTCTTTAAGTCTTTCATTCCAGACAACCTTCAGCTGAGGGTCTTCCTCCTCAAGAATTTTAATATTTTTAAGCGCTGAATTAATATCAGTACCTTCGGGTAGCTCAACCTTATAGGTTAAAACAGGCTCGAGAACGGGCAGCGCCGAATTGCTTTCAAAACCGAGACCGTCACCAGAATGGGCAAAAGTAATTCCCGTTACAGCGCAAATTGTTCCCGCTTTTGCCTCATCAACGGCTGAAAACTTATCTCCCGAATAAATTCTTATCTGATTAACCTTTTCATTTTCCTTATTATTCTCGCTTTCAAAAACTGCTTTAACTTTAAGCGAGCCCCCCGTTATTTTCATATGGGTCAGTCTGTTGCCCTTGTTATCCTGAGAGATTTTATAAACCTTTGCGCCGAATTCTTCGGGATAGCTTTCCTGATAAGTCAAGCTGTATAAACCGTTTAAAAACTCATCTATTCCCTCAAGTTTCAACGCCGAGCCACAAAAGCAGGGAAAAACCTTTCTGCTTTTTATTGCCGCTTTAATTTCACTTTCACTCAACGTTTCGCTTTCATAGTATTTTTCAAGAAGCGTTTCATCGCAGAGAGCTATATTTTCATAAACTTCTTCTTTTTCACCCGAAAAATCAACACATTTTTCGCTCAGCCTTGCTTTTAGCTGATGAAAAACAACCTCCTTATCAAAGCCGTCGAGATCGGTTTTATTTATAAAAATCAGACATGGAACACTGTATTTTTCAAGAAGCTTAAACAGAGTTAAGGTGTGACTCTGGACTCCGTCAGTTCCGCTGATAACAAGAATTGCGTAGTCGAGAACCTGAAGAGTTCTTTCGGTTTCAGCGGAAAAGTCAACGTGACCGGGAGTATCAAGAATGGTAAAACAGGTATCCTTAAAGCTGAGCTGAGCCTGTTTTGAAAAAATAGTTATTCCCCTGTCTCTTTCAAGATAGAAGGTGTCTAAAAACGAATCTCTGTGGTCAACTCTTCCGAGTTTTGAGATGTTACCCGAACAGTATAGCATCGCTTCACTCAGCGTTGTTTTTCCCGAGTCAACGTGAGCAAGTATTCCGAGCGTTATCCGTTTCATTTAAACACCTCCTTTAATCTTTTTTTAGTATATCATATCTAAAATAAAATGTAAAATTCAAAAATCGCACAGGGGACAGACCCCAGTGCGATTTTATAGTTTTATACTTTGAAAACTGTTTTAAATGTTGTTAAGCCGTTTTCTGAGGAGGCTGAGATTTCAGCATTGTGGCTCGTTGCAATATTTTTTGCTATTGCAAGTCCTAAGCCATAGCGGTTTTCATTTCTGTTTCTCGATTCATCCGCACGGTAAAAGCGCTCAAAAATCTTTTCCTCTTCGCCCTTTGGTATTCCCTCACCCATATTTGTAACGGTGAAAACAACGTCCCTCTCTTTTTTAAGGTCAACGGTAACTATTCCGCCCTTTTCACTGTGTTTAATTGCATTATCAAGAAGAATTGAAACGAGCTGACCTATTTTAAATTCATTCATTTCAATTTCAATATTATCATCAATCGAATAATCAAGGCTTATTCCCTTTTCAAACATTATTCCCTCAAATGCCAAAACGCTCTTTTCAACGGTTTTTGATAGATTGCCGACGGAAAACTCGCTTCTGTCGTCAACGGCTTCCGATTTTGCAAGCTCAAGCAAATCAGTAATCAGCTTGTTCATTCTTTCGGACTCGCTCTTGATATTATCAAGCCACTTTGTTTCATTCGGATTACTCTCAAGCGCTTCGCTGCTCGCCATAATAACTGCAAGCGGAGTTTTAAGCTCGTGGGAAGCGTCGGCAATAAACTGCTTTTGCTTTTCAAAGCTCTCCTCAACAGGCTTGATAATCCAATTCGTTATCTTGTTTGAAATAAGAAGTATGAGAAGTTCAAGCGCAATGAGAATACCAAACGAAATTAAAAGAGCTGTTAAAAGAGCGGAATTGGTATCCTCATTATCAATTATAACAAGAGTTGAATCGTTTATCGAATATGAATACTTGCAAAAATAAAGATTCCCAACCTTGCTTTCGTTGTTTTCAGAGAGAATATCTTTTGCGATTTTCTCAATATCTTCATCGGTTTTATCATTGCTTGAATGATTTATTATTTCTTTAACGGAATTATCGTCATTTAAAACAACAGTATAAACCGTATTATCCATATATCTTATATTCTTAAAGTCCTTTTCATCATCGGGCATCTGCATCGGCGCATTACTAAAGGGCATTTTCTTATCTTTGCCGAAACTTACAACCTGATTGAAATTATGAACTATTTCATTTCTTTCGCGGTTATACTGCTGAGCGTTATAAAAGCCTAAAACGCTGGTTGTAAATACCGTCAGAATTAAAAATATAACCCAAAAGACCTTCTTTTTAAGCTTATCCATTAATATTCTCCATTCTGTAGCCCATTCCGCGAACAGCTTTGATATTAACAGTTGAGCCTACTGCCTTGAGCTTTCTTCTGATAAAAGAGAGATACGCCTCAAGGTTGTTTGACTCAATCTCGTTATCATATCCCCAAACCTTATCATAAATCTGTTCCTTTGAAAGAATACGGTTTGGATTGTTGATGAAGTATTCAAGAAGCTGGAATTCCTTGTTGATAACATTAATGCTCTCGCCGCTTGAAGTGCAAAGAAGCGAGGAGGTTGAAATATTCAGCTGCAAATCTCCAAATTCAACATAGTCCTTTTTTATACTCTTTTCGTCCTGACGGAGCTGAATATTAACTCTTGCAATAAGCTCATCCATATGAAAAGGCTTTGTTAAATAGTCGTTAGCCCCGCCGTTAAGACCTGTTAGCTTATCCTCAAGCATTGATTTTGCCGTCAGCATAATAACCTTTGAAACTATCCCCTCTTGACGGATTTCACTGAGTATTTCAAAGCCATTCATCTTAGGAAGCATAACATCAAGAATTATTAAATCATATATTCCGCACTCAGCGTTATATAATCCATCCTCACCGTCGAGCGAAACATCAACCTCGTATTTTTCTTTTTTCAACCTGCTTGCAATAAGATCAGCAAGCTTATATTCATCTTCAACAACAAGAATTCGCATAATAAATCTCCAAACCTTTTTGTCTCCCTTGCTAAAGGGAGGTGTAACGAAGTTACAGAGGGATTGTCACCCCAAACAATAATATCATAATATGTCCTTTCAGTAAAGAAAAATATCCTGCCCGCTGATTTTTCGAGCAGGATATCTTCTTTTGCGAAACATGGTGTTTATTCTGTTTCGCTGCAAAGAAAGGAGAGTATGTTATAGCTGAATGAACGTCCGTTCTCATCAGCTTGGCTAAAGAATAACCCCCAAAAATTAAACGAATATTAAAAAACATCCGAATTTTTTATTTTTCGGATGTTTTTTCAGTTATTTCAGTTATTTTCCGTCCCAGAGATGTTTTGATAAATCAACCCTTCCGTCGATAAATTCAACACCTTCGTTTTCAAGCAACATAATCTGGGTATTTTTACCGCCGAAGGCAAAAGCCGAAGAAGGCTCGCCAAAACGGTTGACAACCCGAAAGCAAGGAATGCTATTTGGATCGGGATTAACGTGAAGCGCATAACCGACCACACGGCTCCAGTTAGGATTACCGGCAAGCATAGCAACCTGACCGTAGGTTGCAACCTTTCCATAAGGTATTCGTTTTACAACCTCATAAATCTTTTCAAAAGTGTTTTGCATG
>JAFSRX010000038.1 GCA_017445905.1 Eubacterium sp. | reverse complement strand
TTGTGGACAGTAACCTTGCCACTGCCCAATCAATCATCAAAGACCGGAAGAATTTTTCCGCCTTTTTATTGTTATATGACAGGAATATTGCCCGGAGCTCGTTAAGATTTTTGGCTTTGCGCATTGCTGAAATTCACCTTCAAGTGACATTTTTTGGACAGTAAAACACTATTTTGAAAAATGACTTGCTAATTGACTTTTTAAGAGTTACTATGCACTTGGAGGTGATTACCGTGAAAGGTGTAATCTATGCAAGATACTCGTCCGACAATCAGCGTGAAGAGTCCATTGAAGGTCAGCTTCGTGAGTGCAACGCGTATGCTGAGAAGCAAGGCATTACTATTGTTGACACATATATTGACAGAGCACTTTCCGCTAAAACAGATAACCGCCCGTCATTTTTGAAAATGATATCTGACAGTGCCAAGGGCAATTTTGATGTTATCATCGTTTGGAAGTTGGACCGCTTCGCCCGTAATCGTTATGACTCCGCTCACTATAAAGCACAGCTGCGCAAAAACGGCGTAAAGGTAATATCTGCAACAGAAAGTATCAGTGAAGGTGCGGAAGGCATTATTCTTGAATCCGTTTTGGAAGGTATGGCAGAATACTATTCCGTTGAGCTTGCAGAGAAAATAATCCGTGGGCAAACCGAAAATGCATACAAGTGTAAATTCAACGGTGGCACTGTTCCTTTCGGCTATAAGATTGACAGCGAGCAGCATTTCGTTATTGACGATGCAACAGCTCCGTATGTTTTGTACGCCTTTAACTGTTATGATAACGGTGTGCCTGTTAAGGAAATCATTGAGCGGCTTTATCGTAAGGGCATCAGAGGAAAAACCGGAAAGCGGCTTTCATTAACCGTTGTAACCAATATGATGACAAACCGCAGATACATCGGCGAATACAAATACCGAGATATAGTCGTTCCGGACGGCATTCCCGCCATTGTCCCTAAAGAATTATTCGAACGGGTTCAGATGCGTGTTGAAACTAACAAGCACCACGCTGGCAAATACAAGGCGAAGGAAGAATATATTTTAAGCACTAAGCTGTTTTGCGGCGACTGTTTGTCCTATATGGACGGCGAGAGCGGCAACGCCAGAAGCGGCGTAACTTATCGTTACTATAAATGCCTGAATGGCAAGCGGAAGAAGGGCTGCCACAAGAAAGCCGTTAAAAAAGATTGGATTGAAAACCTTGTTTTGACGCAGGTTGTCAACTCACTCTCTAATGACGAGTTCATTAACAGCGCCATAGAACAATTACTGGCATATCAGGAATCGGAGAATGTGAACCTGCCATTGCTTGAAAAGCAGTTAAGCAAGGTGAACATCTCAATTAACAATATGCTGAACGCTATTGAACAGGGCATTATCACCGATTCCACAAAACAGCGATTACAGGAACTTGAGGACAAGAGAAAAGACCTGGAACTGCAAATGATTCAAGAGCAGATTTCCAAGCCTCAATACACACGGGAACAGTATTTGGAGTTCTTCAGCAAAGCCAAGAATCTGGATTTGTCAAAACAGCGCAACCGCAAATTCCTGATTGATACCTTCGTTAACGCCGTTGTTCTGTACGATGACAAACTTCTGTTTTACTTGAATTACAAGAAAAATTCATTCAGCGTAAAAGTTGAAGACATAGAGTCATTATCGGATTCGCTGCTCTGTGCTCCACCACGAAAAACCGCTAGAAATAGCGGTTTTTCTTCTTTTTACTTGCACAAAAGAACCGCCGAAAAACTGCTCCTATGGCTGCAAAAAAAGAATAAGAGCCCAATAAAAATCCCTCTCAAAAGCCCGAAAATCTCGGAGCTCAAAAGAGGGATTTTTTCGTCAAAAACGCCTTTGACCACTTATTGACCACTTATTTGACCACTTATTTTTTATGGCTTTTTTGTTGAAGAGAAAAACGGCAGATTTTACTCTGCCGTTTTCCTTTACTGCCCTGTTATCTAAAACGAAATAAATGTATAGATTTTTATTGTCTATCATAATTTCGCATTAAATACGCAAAATCTTTACCATTAACGATTCCGTCATGATTCATATCAATAGGCTCATAACCTCTCTCGTTAATGTGGTTAATGAATCTATCGGTCGTTTCTTCATCACATATCTCGCATTTAAAGGTTATTGTGCCTGTATGAGAATCAAAAGCCGTTATCTGAAATTCATGTTCGTGCGGAACATCTAACTCGTTTTCCTGGTCGGCTAGAGCGATAAGGGCACCTGTGAATAATATACATATGGCGCTGATAACAGCAATTATTTTTGTTTTCTTATTCATAAGCACCTCCTATCCTATCTGCTCTCTGTCTATGATATTGATTTGATTTGAATATGCGATTTTCAAATTGCCGTCTTTATCATAGTAGGTTACATAACCTCTCGCAGACCAGTTATAGTATGATGTGAACTTCTTGACATCAACCGTATAAATTCCGTCCTCATTAGAGGCTTCAAACTTTGATGTGGTCATTTTGTTGTTAATATTCAAATCAAAGTTGGTCGGGTTAAACGAACTTGCTTTCTTATAGTAGAAAGCAATGCCTATTGATTCAACCTGACAATCAGTTGGGAAGCCTGCCGCCATTGTAAATGAACCGATGCTATTATCCTCGTCAAGCTGATAATACAAATCTAAAGCAGGTTCATCACCAAGCGGCGTCGGAATGACAGGATTCTCATAATCCGTTTCATCATATTCAGGCGTAATGGTTACGTTTTCACCGTTCTGAAGTTTCTGAATAACTGTAGCGTTATCATAAACCCATCTGCCGTTTGTGTAACCAAGCTTATACGGAACGTTCGGTAACAATTCTTCTATAGTTGTTACTTCAGCCCATTCACTGACCGTCCTTGAAACCTTACCGGCAACCCAGCCGCTATCATTAGCGAATGTTAATGTTGCTGATTGTTCTTTAATGAACCTCGCCTCAAAATCAGTGTTTGAAGTAATCTTAAAGGTGAAGGTTTCATCATTGGAACGAATACGCTTTGTCACAGTTTCGTACCATCCGTCAAATACATATCCCTCATCAGCTGTAGCGGTTAAGGTAATTGTTTCACCGAACAGAACAGAATACTTATCCGCTTGCTCATAGCCGGAAACGCTTACTGTTCCGTTTTCACCTTTAACGGTTAAGTACAGATACGGAACAAGATTTGAGATGGCAGTTAAAATGTCGCTTGTCGCGTTATCAATCGTTGTTTGAGGAATAGATCTATTCGGATAATCAAGATACGATGAATATACGCTTTGAAGCTGTTGATATGATGACGCGGAATAATCTGCTGAATCATACCCTGTCACCTTTTCAAGAGCCGCCTCAAGTGCGCTCATATCATTTGCGTAGTCAGTTTCATTATCCGTATAGGAATAACCGCAGTTTGTGCAGATATGCTTTGTGTAACCCTTTGAATTAGGCGTAGGACTAACAACCTCGTCAATGAACTGATGGCTTTCTTCCTCATTCAGGTGAATGCTTCCGCTGATACAATTGAACACTACGTCATCATAATCGCTGTTAAACGTATCATCCTGCGAATAGGTAATCGTAATCGGTGAAACTACATATTCATCCGTCAGAACCCTGAACGTAAGATACATTAATATTCCATCGGTTGATACAGCGTCATTTCCGCTCCACAGGACCGAAAACGTTCCTTCTTCATCAATGCCAATAGTATCGTTAAAGTTTCCGGGGAATGACGAGCCTCTCTGTGCTAATACAATTTCAAGTTCGTCCGGGTTATACTCGAAATTAATCATATAACCCATAACACCCTTGTTGTTTGAAATATATACGGGAACTGTAACAGTATCCGTAAATTCGCCCGAAAGACCGTTTTCAATATAGATGTTAGCAACTTCACTGGTTGCGGAAGCATTGATTTTAATATCGCAACCTACAGTACTGACATCCTCAAAGCCGGTTGTACCGCTTATTGAGTAACCAAAGCTGTAATTGCCGCTGTTTGCATAGTCATTCGCTTTGAACAGCAAATACTTTATACCCAAAGTATCAAAAACTTCTCCCGGCGTTCTTGCGTTATAGGTATGTCCGTTATTTGTAATAAGGGTTATTTCACCTGTACTGCTCACAGTGCTTGTCTGGACAAGGTGCTGATTAGCATCGGCATAGCCAAGGAAAGTAAACGCGGTATTATCAAAACTGATGGTATGCGTTGCGTCAGTCAACTCACTGCTCGAGCCGTTACCGTCAATCGAGATGCAGAAAGTCGCACCTGCTGTAACTTCGCTCACTGATGGAGTTAAAGCACCTTGATACCAGGTTGCTGAACTTGAATTTGTAATGCTGATATCAATATCTTCACACGCTAATACAACATCTTCAAAACTCTCGTTAAAGGTGTCGTCTTGAATATAACTAACACCTATTGTTGTATTACCGCTTGCTCTGTCGCTGACAGTAAAATTCAAGTATAGCAGTATTCCATTATCCGTCAAGTTTTCGGTGCCGTACCATACAACTTTGAATTTGCCCGGAACAGCATCGCCCTGAAGGTTATCGTCAAGACCGCTTGTAATAAGGTTTCCTTTTTCTACGGATACGGGCGTTAATACAGTTGCATCATACTCAAACTCAAGTGCAAAGCCCATCGCACCCGAATTGTTTTTTATTCTTACGGGCACAGATATTTCGCTTCCTGCTACAACTGAAATGCTGTCAGAGTATACTGTTGTCGTTTCAACGTTTCTTGTATCAGTCGCGTCACATCTTGTACACTGTGCGGTTTCGGTTCCGTCAAACAAATCCGTTGCGTCATTATTGAATACATAGGTTTCAAAATCATGACCGATTGCATCCGTATAATTTGACTGGTAAGATACACAGCAAGCCGAGCAGGTGTATTCTGTATAACCCCTTTCGGTACAAGTCGGAGAAACTGTATTAGAAACATAACTGTGACCTGTTGCCGCATCTGTTGTTTCTTTGTATGTATCCCCGCAAACAGAACAGGCATATATTTTATATCCACTCTGTGTACAGGTAGCCTCAACGGTTTCACTTATTACATACTGATGTCCCTGTGATTCTATCGTTTCAACATGCGTTTCTCCGCAACGGGAACAGGTGTAGGTAATGGTTCCATCCGCGTTACAGGTTGCCTCAACTGTTTCAGGTTCACCATCATAATAATGTCCTAATGAATCAAGTGTTTCTCTGTACTTATCACCGCAAACAGAGCAGGTATACTGAATGTAACCAGACCCTGTACATGTCGGTTCAACACGCTTGCTAACGGTATATGAATGTCCTGTTGCCGGAACAATTTCATCATATCTCGATTTACAGATAGAACAAATATTAGCCAGCTTTCCGTCCTTGGTACAGGTTGCGCTTGTTACCGTCTGTTGCACATAGGTGTGTTCGCCTTCAACAGGGATATCCTGAGTGCATTTAATCACTTCGCCGTTTGGTTTTGTAGCTGAAGCAGAAATCCTACAGCAACCGTCTACATAGGCTTTTGTAAATGTTGCGATATTTGTAATATCGTTTGAAGTTCCATCAGGATAGTTTGCGAGAATGTGGATTTCGCTGTCAGCAACATTGTGTGTTAAATCCTGATCTATTCTGACAGAAAGAGACGTCGGTTCATATTCGCACACAAAACCATTATTAGATTTAGTGTTTGACGTTGTTTTATCATTATCATCATCCCAAGTACCTGCACTGCCTAAATGTATAAAAAACTGTCCGTTGTAATTTGATGAGTTATTTGGCTCTCCGCTTGCCCAATTAGTATAAGAAAACGGTTCACCTGTAACCCATTCAAAATTACCGCTTGTGTTTCTTTCAGCGCCTAATACAACATCACCATATGTTGCCGAAAACGTTTTAACAACATTGTTTTCCTCGCTGCTTGTAACAGTTGCAAGATTTCCACCTAAATACTCGCATATTATCTTATCATAGATATATGGTAACGATTCGTTAAAATATACGTATTTGTTTGTTTTATAATAAGCTTCACCTTTAACCAAACCACTAAGTGTTGGTTTGTCTATTGACACAATGAATCCCGGTGTTTGTGAAGAAATTGAAATATCGTTCAATAAGCCATTTGAAGTAACAATAGAAAGCTGCGCCTCACTTCCATCAGTACTACTTGGCTCACCTGAATTCCATTGAAGCAACTCAGAAGATATCGCCGTTCCCGAATACTGATTAACCCAATTATCTCCGCTTTTAACACCTCCGACAATATAATATGTCTTGTTTCCGCCTGCAACTAACTGCTTAAAAATGTCATATGTTTCTAAGTCAGTTAATTCTGCAAACTTCATATTGCTCGAAAAAATACCACTGTAGTTTGCAATTGTTCTGTCAAATCGGACATACAAGCGACCGTTATAGACACAGCTCTTTCCTGCTGGGAGAATAGTGCTTACACCACCATTTATATAACGGTTGGTATAGTCAACCATCGTGTCCTTAAATATAACCAGCGGTTCTGTTTTTTCATTTCCGCAAACAGAACAAATGCTTTTAGAATAACCATTTTCAGTATATGAGGGTGGTTCTACCCGTTCTACTTCTTCATACTGATGCCCGATAGATTCAAAAGCTCTTGAATAAGTTATAGCATATGATTCAGCCGTTGAGCCAGAACACGCTTTGATTGTCGCTGTGCTTATAATTGTATAGCTACTGTCGTAAATTTTGCAATCAAACGACTTAATCGTTACAGATTCAAGCGCAGAACAGTAAAACGCAAAGGTTTCAATGCTCTCAACACTTTTTGGAACTATGAGCGTTTTGAGCTTGTCACATCCTCGGAACGCATCTCTACCGATACTGCAAAGACCATTGTTGAATGTTATATTATTTAAACCTTTACAATCGCCAAATGCACTTGATTCAATTCGTTTTGTGTGTTCAGGCAACACAATGCTCGTCAGTCCTGTACAGTTGTAAAACGTTGCACTGCAAATCACTTTAACAGTATCGGGTATACTCACAGAAGTCAAACCCGTGCATCCAATAAAAGCATTTGAAGCAATGCAGGTAACATTTTCAGGTACAATAAAATCGCCGCTGTAGCTTTCCTCACACTTTATCAAGGAACTGTTAATATAAAGCACATTGCCATTCCAGTTGGAAGCGTCGTTAAAGTATGGCGTATTTTCAAAAGCACTTTCACCAATACTTTCAACACTGTCGGGTATTGTAATGCTTTCGAGCGACGAACAGTTATAAAACGCCCGATTTCCTATACTCAGTACGCCGCTTGGAATATTTACATCCGTAATTCCACTACATCCGTAAAACGCATATAAACTGATAGATTTAATACTGCTCGGTATTACGGTTTCGTTGCCGCCTATAATCAAGTTGTTAGTACTTTTTTCAATAATCGCGTTGCAGTCATCGCGGCTATCATACTTCGAATTAGCAGAATCTACCTGAATACTTGTCAGCGCTGAACACATTCCAAATGAAAGGTAACCTATATCCGTTATATTCTTTGTAATATAAAGCTCTGACAGCTTCGTACAACCCTGAAATGACTGCCCTCCGATACTTGTAACAGAATCGGGAAAAACTATGGTTTCAAGGGACGTACAATCCGTAAAACAGCAATAAGATATACTGTTTATATTCTCTGATAAATCAATATCGGAAAGAAGCGAACAACCATAAAACATACCTTCGCCAAGTTTTGTAACGCTGTTCGGAATTGAAATGCTTTCCATACCTTGGCAATAACTGAGTGCATAGTTACCTATTCGAGTAACAGTTGAAGGTATTTCAATATTTGTAATGCTGCGACACTGTCTAAAGGTATTGTTTCCTATACTTGTAATTCCGTTTTTTATTACAACTGAAACGATTTCAGTATTACTGTAAAACGGAGATGCCGAATATGCATAATCCTTCATTTCTCCTGTGCCGGAGATAGTGAGAGCACCTGTATCCACATTAAATGAATATGTTGCGTTATCACCGCAGGAACCTGTTGTTAAATCTGCTGCAAAAGCCGTTATCTCAAAAACGGGCACAACAGAAAGGAGCATAACTAAAGACAGAATTATGCTTAGAAGTTTTTTCACTTTTTTATCACTCCTTATCATAACGGGATACAGGAAGGGCATAACGCCCTCCCTATCCTGTTTATCTTTAATTACTGATTTGCTCCTTGCCTACAAGATATCTTGAAAGCATTGCAACGTCACGGTTGTTGACTTTACCGTCACCGTTAACATCCATCGCTCTCAGCTGACCTGAGTCAGCAGTATTACGCTTAACAATTACTCTCGCTGCGTAGGATACGTCACGGTTGTTTACTAAGCCGTCACAGGTAATATCGCCTGTCATTACTACGGTCATTGTATCAAGTACCTTATCACCGTTCATCAGCGAAATGACGGTGTTGGTACCGACTTTATCCTCACCGCTGATTGCGTTGCCCTTATTATTGGTGAATGTCAGCTGTGAATTATCATTCAGGAAGTTAGCAGAAATGTTATCAACAGTATTCGTTCCGTCAAGCGGTATTCTTCTGAGATAACCCTCGCTGTCAACATCAAGCGCAGAAAGGTTGTTGATTAAGATAGAATTGTTAACGCTTGGTTTAACTGTAATTTCACAAACAGCACTATTGATATCATCAACTGATACAGCGTAAATATTTGCCGTTCCTGCGCCGACAGAAGTAACCATACCCGTATTATCAACAGTTGCAACTTCTTCATTATCAGAATACCAAACGACAGCATCATTCAGGTCTTCATATTCATCGTTATCAGGTGCTGTAATCGTAGCATTAATCTGATAAGTGGAATCAAGTTCCATCTGATACTTTGCTTTGTCAAAGGTTACATTAATTATTTCGCTTTCATCTTTAAAGATAGGATGAATAGTTAAATCTTTCGTTACACTCTCCCACTCATTGCTATCCCAGCCTACGAATTTCATCGTGCCTTCATCAGCAACATCAGGAGCTTCAGCACTTTCGGTATATTCTACCGTCTGTGTATCAATAATTGTTCCGTCTTCTTTCGCAAAGGTTACATTATAGCTGTTGATATTGTATTTTGCATACAAATCAATCATTCCTTTGGTTGTGTTAGCGGCATCAAAGGCAACTTCTTGAGTATATTCGCTGTCAGAGTATACGCCATCCAAAGTGTAACCGTCAATTTCAAAGTCTGAATCGTCAAAATCTGCCATTTTATCAATAAGATAAGTTTCAACACCCTCTTCTCCGTAAACGTTATCGTGCATATTGATAATCACACCGTCGTTATTGATGACATAGTATTCCGTTACAGTATCACTATCATTCTTACCTATAGACGAAGAATAGAATTTTAGTTCTGTCTTTGAATCTATAGTGATTGGAGAAGTGTATTCAAAAGCATCAAAATTATCTTTGGGCTCAGTTCCGTCGGTTGTGTAATAAATTACAGCATTTTCATCTTCACAGTCAAGTGTTACAGTCTGCTCACTATCATACGCACCTGTTTCTATGCTTGCTGTAGGGGTTGTCGTTGTTTCGGAATACTCATAGATTGGGAAAACTGCAATATTTTCTTTAACACCATATAATTCTTCAGGTTCAATGTCCCAGTCATAATACACTACACCATCATTTTCATCGTCAGGAAGCTCCGGTGCTTCCGCCACACCGTCATATTCAACGGTTTGTTCATCAACTACATTGCCTTCTTCGTCATAAAAAGTAACATTATATTGCTTGGTAGTGTATTTAGAGTAAACAACCATATCTGAAGTGACTTTTGTGCCTTCTACGAAGTCCCAATAACCGTTTTTACCGCTTTCAACATCAGCAATCTCACCGTCAACGAGAACGGTTTCTCCCGATTCATCTTCCTCAGTTTCAACCTCTACTTTAACGGTAGGAGCTACCAAATCATCACCATAATGGAAGCGCTGAGGATTTACCGTTGGTTTTTCATTACCATTTCTTGTATCCACGAATGTAACTATATACTCTTCCGGTTCAAGAACAGGATAAACATCCATATTGCTCTGAACGTTTGTACACGAATCGTTCCAACAGATGAAACGCATACCCTCAATCTCAGGGTTATCAACAGGCACGTCCGCAGCATCGCCCTGTCTTACCTTAACTTCATGCAAAATGTGCGGGTTCTTTGATTTTTCATTATCGTAGTACCTTACAGTATATACTGGTTTTGGTGCCTCGATAGTTTCAACAATCTGCTTTTGTGTGCTACCCTCAAGACCAATCATAACGGTAAAGTCGCCTGTTTCCACAGACGGTTCCTCTCGTAGCGTATATTTAAAATAATATGACCCATCGTCAGCGACCTTGCTCTGTGCAACATATTCATCAGTAAAGTCTGAAATAGCATTGTATTTGCTGACAAACAGCATAATATTCTTTCCTGCATACTCTTCCCCGACATTTCCGGTCGCCTCTCTCTCTTCACCGGACACATCTTCGTCGGCAGAGGTTTTCTTTTCGCGGTATACCGTTCTTGTGTCAATCTCGCGTGTTGTAGTTTCAGCTACTTCATCCGGCGACCAGTTACTCCAATCATCATCCCAATAGTAGAAGGTATAATTATAGAATCCATCACGATAACTATACTGTATACCTGTTTCGCTAACAACTTGTCTTGTGTTTTGATTATACCACGGATTGTTGCGGGAGTTATAGCAAGAAAAATTGCCTCCGACCTGTCCGCTATATTCGGTATAAACCCACTGAAGAGGTGAATCCGTCCAACCATGTTCCTGATAATTTCCGCAGTAGATATTGCTCCATGTTCCGGCACATGGACCGAATCTTGAACCGCCACTTGCCTTGTTAGACCAACGGGAATAATTGTACTGTGTTTTCCATGCTTTAGGAACATTATTCTGTTGACGAATTTCACGCTTATTACTTTCATTATCATGAGCCTCATATTTTGTCCAAGAATAAGCCGACCAATTTCCCCAAGAAATATCACGCTTTGCCTGAGTATAGTCCTTGACATAAGTATAGGTTTCATCAAGGGATTGCAAAGATCGTTCCTGATAAGTCTGAGACTTTCCCTTGTAAATGGTATTATCTTTCATCAAAGTAACCCACCCATAAGGCTTCTTTGAAGTATGTGCTGTTTCTATATGCACATTACGGAAGCGGTATTCTTCACGTTGCTGCGTTTCTGCATTTGGATCTACAATCGGAGTAGTCTGCCATTCGGACCACACCTTACCCTCAATAATCACATCGCTATCCATATTGGAAATCGGAATACCATCGCTCATGCCATTATTGGTATATCCGTTTACTACGTATAATTCTGCCGTAGTTGCAGCTTTTTCGCAGGGTACAAAAATTCTTGCATTTGTTTCCGTTTCGTTTTTTTCAAGACTGAAGGCAGAGGATTCCGTCATATCAACCAGCTTACCATTAGCGGTTTTCAGTGCTACAATCACGCGACCACGTGTAATTTCATCAGGATAATTTGTCAGGTTATAATATACATAGTAGCCGTTTGTCTGACGTTCTGCTTTAACAATTTCGCATTCAACCGGAAGATTTTTATTTTTCCAACCGTAAACAGCATAAATTTTTATTGTTTCATCTTTATAAGGAGAATAAACATTTTTATATTTTTCACTGCTCCAACCGATAAATTCGTAGTTTTTTGGAATGGGTATTTCGCTGATATCCGGTTCCGCCGCATCCTGACCGTATTCTACTACCTGAGGCTCGCCAATCGGTTTTTCAATTGAAGGAATATTGCTTTCGCTTTCTTCGTTAGTCTGATAACCGATAAACTGTACTTTGAATTTTGTTTTATCATACTGGGCAGTAATTACCGTATCTTTTTTTATTCCGGAAAGCGATTTATCCCAGCTTCTGAAAGTATATCCCGCCTTTTCCGGCGCAATAACTGCAACCGCATTTTTCCCCCATGGAATTCTTTCAGTTCCAAGCACGGTTTCACCATCGCTATCAAGAAATGTGACGGTAACCAAATCATGAATCGTTACGAATCTACCGAGTTTTCCGGGGTCGGAGGAATACATACTGTTATGTGCGATGACCTCCACCGTATATTTTCCGGGGTTTTCCGCCTGGAAGGAAATAGAATTACCATAAATATCATCCTGCCGTTTTATCACCTTGCCGTTTTCATCTTTAAGAATCGCACTGAAATACTTTGCATCCGTCGGCGTATTCCAATCAACCGTAATCAAGCCACCGAGTGGAATATCCTGCTCTGAACTTAACGTGACAGTCGGTGGATCGGGTTTTGTAATTGTCGGTGCAACATATCTGACATAGTTCAGATTTACCCAACAAGTTGTTCCTTTATATACAGTCTTACCATATTTTTCGTCTTTGCTTACTTCTGTGATAGTTAGTGTTGTTCCTCTGGGAATTCTTATAGTTCCTGTTGCTGCATAAACTGTCATAGGTTTAAAAAAAGATACTATTGAATCTAAACCAGATAATAATGAAACTGATGCATTAATTGAGCCCGAAGGGTTAGTTGTAGTTGCGTTTATCTCCTGTGTTGTGGTGGCATTTGATGACTTACCTTTTTTCGCATTTATGGTAATTGCTTCTGTGCTTCCACTTGAATTTATATTATTGGATTGTCCCTTACTGTCTTTAAAGTACACTCTATCACCATAATCATAACGATTGGAAAATGATTGAATGGTATCTATATAGTTGGTTGTTACTCGATACATAAAAGTATCAATTTTAGTAACATTTTTAACTTTATATTCGCCATTCCAATGGACTTTTGCAATTATATCACAAGTATTCCATTTTGTAGCGTCTTTACATGAACCAATATACATACGAGAGCCAGCTATTCTGTAGTAAAGTGTTTTATAATTATAAAGTTCGTCATCAACCATCGATGGGGAGTATATTAGTTTGAATCCTTCACTGATTTTTATCTTTCCAACTTTATCTTTCCCTGTTCCGTATAGCACAACCTTAGAATTAGGAATCATTTGTTTTGTTGAAGATACATATTGATATAAAGTTTTTTGACTTGTAGCTAAGACCGTTATTGTGCCCATTGGCATAATCGAACACACCATTAACGCTGCAAGAAACAGGGAAAGTATCTTTTTCATCCACTTACTTTTCATTTTTTCTTCTCCTTTTCTTAACAAAGATTAATAAGAATATGATAATCGCAAGTCCAGCAATACAAGCAATCATAATGATAGTCGACGTACTTTTTCTTTTTATCTTTTCGCCTTTTTCTTCGCTTGGACTTACCGTTTTGTCTTTCTCCTCACGAGCAATTTTTACTGAATTGTCAAGAGCTTCTGCAGCATCATCAGCAGATGCAAGGCGATTAAACCCTTCTTCGTCTGCTCCTTCATTGGCAAGTTTTTGAAGCATTTTATCAACTGCTTCTGTTTTCTTGTCAGCAGGTATTTCGCTGAATGAATTAGTTCCGTACTCTTTCAACACTTCATCAGCGGCTTTTATTATTGCATCAGGATCGGTGCTTTCTACGACCTTTCTTGCAGCTTCATTTTTTGTTGCTTCAAGATAGTCTTGCTTTAATTCGTCAAAGTTTTCGTAATTCTTTCCTCCGCCATAGCTATCGACTCTGCTGTTAACATAACTCACAACATTCTTTTGTTGCTTCTCGGTTAACGAATTAAAATCATCAACACCGTAGGACTGTAGAATTTGTTCAACCGAAGCAATCAAATAATCGTCCGCAACCCTATTTCCTTTATCGGCTGATTTCTTCGTCATCGTTGTTGACTCTTCTTTCGGAGCATCCTTTCCGATATTCACCTTAATCGGGCTACAATTCAGCTTGACGTTCTCAAATTTCTCATTAAAGGTATCCTCCTGACTGTATGTAACCGAAATGTTGTATTCTCCGTCATCTGATACTTCTTTGACTTTATACGTCATTATAAACAGCGTTCCGTCATATTTGACTTCTGCGTTGTCACTCCAAACTACGTCAAACTTTCCTTTAACTGAGTAATAGTCGGTAATCGTTGTATTAAACAATCCATCTGCGGTAATGCTGCCACTTGATACATCCTTTAATTCCAACTGATTGTTTGGGTACTTAATGGTTATTCTAAATCCCATAATACCCTTGTTGTTTTTCAGTTGAACAGGAATTGTGATCATTTCTCCCTGTTTTGTATTCACATCATTAACATTCACAATGTAATTGTCATCGGCATAGGCATAGAATCCCACGCTTAAAACAAGAATTATTGTGATAATAAAACACAATAATCGTTTCATAGGCATCATCCTTACTATTTTGAAATCACATCAATAAAAAGAATATAATATGCAAGTTTATAATAACATAATTAAATTATTATTTCAACAAAAAATACAGATGACTGTACAGCCATCTGCAAGTCATCTGTAATTTAAGCACCCATTATATCAATCTTTATAATCTTACCACTCGACCCACTCGATTTCTCGCTATCCTTAATTAAGTCACTCATCGCTTCTGTTGGCTTCTGATGCATGCAAACAGCCGTTTTGTGTCTATTATTTTTCATTTAGCATTTTGAAATTTAAAAAATTCACTCACGTTTTGTTCGTTTTTTGCATTTATTAATGCGCACAAATTTTTTGTTTTTCCTTTTAAGTTGTTTATGACCATTTGCTGTGCTAGGGTATGTACAAATTATGTATAGGGGTATATACAAAATTTGTACATCTGTTTTTATTTTTGAAAGATTTCTCGTTCTGAAAAAGTATGTTTCAAATATCTGAAAATTGCAATTATCTAAAAAGTGTCTATTATCTTTTAAGATTGAGTTTATGTTTTACCCGCTTATTTCTGTCATAATTCTTGCTGCGAGTTTGAATCCTTCTTTAAACATTTCCTCTTCAACTATCAGCGAGAGTTCTTCAGCGTTCATAAGATAGGCACCAAATAGTTCCATCTGTTCATCAGTTAATGCAGCTTTCAACTCCTCTTGTGCTTTAGTAACAAGCAGTATGCTCTGTTTATAGTCTTCTCTGTCCTGAAGGATCTCGCTCTCACTAGGATTAATATTCCCGTGGTACAGATTTTCAAGTGTTGTCATACTATCACCTCAACACAAAGCAATACCACAACTCAACTCGAAAGTCCGGAATATAATCCTTTTATTTTTTTATTATTTTAATATCAGATAGTTTAGAATTATTAATTGCTAAAACATCCGTATAAACTGTTAATGCATTTTCATAATCATCAAATAGGTATTCTACACATGATATTATCCATCTGGTTAAATCATTATTCTCGCAGCTAATATAATAGTTATTATCATTCACTTTGCAAGTAATACAATACAAACCAATCACCAATGATATTATATGCGAGAACGAACTATTATATCCATATTGTACGATAAAGCATTTTGCCATAATAATCAATTGTTTCTTCAACATTTGAATCATCCCATTTGCCAACCTGTTTATATCTTTCAATAAAAGCATGTGTTAATGCAAACGTACTTTTCTCGTAATAAGATATTTTTTCCTTAACCGACTTATCTTTCGCATTTTTATTTAACGCTTTCGCCAAAGGTATCATATTGCCAACGAGATTTGCTTTCCCTCCTTGGGAGTCGGGTTTTATGTGTTCGATAGTAAACTTCGTAAGCACATAATCATCGCTATGTGATAAAAACAGTTCCATTTCTCTTAAGATGTATTCACAATGCTTTTTTGACGGTTTATAATCACCGTCGTATAGTTCTTTTTTGTTTGAATAATTTATTTGACCTAACGAGGTCATGAACATTTCGTATGTAGGCTTTTTTTCAAACAAAGAAGTAATAAAAGCATTTAGGGTTTCTCGAGTAAACCCGCAATGTAGTGTTTTAGCACTATTATATATTATATCTTCGATTTTATTAGTCTTTTGTTGACACACAACAACAAATACAGAAAGAAAATTCTTTATTTTTATAATCGTATCTTCCAAAACCTTATTAGAGAGTTTTCCATCATCATATGCTTCAAACAAACTTAATAATACCGGTCTAATAATACTAATCCCGAATTTATTGAAAAACTCTAAGCAATACCTGATTTTTTCAGTATATATTTCATTGGGCACATTGCAAATATTATAATAATAATTCGATTTTTTCTCTAAATCGACTAGAAGGTTGTAAACGTCTTGTCGAGCTGTCTGTTCCCTTAACGTCCTATATGGTTTCTTTGAGGCATCCTTTCCGTATAACAGAGCTGTATACTGCGATAGAAATGACTTTAGTGATGCACTTCGACCAGAAGATGTGTTTGAAGATATATTATTCCACAACTCCTTAGGCATATCGTTTTCGGCATTATTGCGACAACACATAAAAACATAATTTTTTAACAATTCATGGTCTTCAAGCGGTATCCCTCGGGAGTTCAAAATTTCAAAAATAATATAGCCTTCTTGCTCTTTATCTGCAACAATTGAAATGACTCGAGTTTTTATAATCGCATTTCTAAAATCCTGCAAATATTTAATCTTATCCTTCTTATCAACACGCTTGTTTAAGTTGCAGGTAATGATTTCGTTAAAAAATCTAAAGCATTCATAGAACCGTCTTTCTTTTGCGGAAATCTTATTACCAACACTTCTGAAATAATCTTCAATTCTATCGAATGCATTGTCTCCAATACAATAATTATTAACGATAATAGAAAGAATACTATGATCATCGTTGCAAATCCTAGTCTTCTCTCCTTCATCACTCTGTAAGATGCAGTAACTCTTCGTTGTATTAAATCCCTGCATATCCTTCAATATTTTTTGGTGTTTACATATTATCGCTAAAAGAATTAATATAGTTGTCAACCTTTGCTGACCATCAATAATAATACAATTATCGTTATAATTCTCAAAAATAAAACTCCCAATAAAATGGTATATCTCACTCTCTGATTCATATATGCTGTTTATGTCTTCGTATAATTGTTGCCAATTGCTCTTATCCCATACATAGTTTCTTTGATATCGTGGAACATCATATATGACGTTATTATTTAACACTTTTCCGATAGTTGAATCATTAGGATTATAGCCCATACATATTCTCCTTTATTTATGAAATACAAATAAGTATTCGTGCGCGATTAATAAAAAGTTATACTTTATGCTGTTTGTTTTCCAGTAGCCGGTTGCTTTGCAGTTGTGCTGCTCCTTAATAATCAGCTCTTTGAGTTTAAAGCCTGCATCCTGAAATATTTTCATCACATCAAAGCTCATTGGTATCATATGACCTTTTTGACGGGTATCACCCATTAGAATTGCGCAGAAATGCCCAGGCTTCAAAACACGATAACTCTCCGATGCAACCTTTTTCATTTCTTCCAGAAATTCAGGAACTTTCAGATGTGAAAGGTCATTTTCAATATCTTCGCTGTATTGAATTATATTGGCATACGGCGGATGTGTGCAGATAAAATCTACTGATTCATCGGGAACAAAATCAAGTTTTCTTGCGTCCCCTTGTTTGATATATACTTTTCCGCAGTTCTCTCTTTCAAAATCACACTTTTCTCTGCATCTTTCAAGAGCATCAGAATTAACATCTACACCTAAAACATCTCTGTTAAGCAGTTTTGCCTCAACAAGCGTTGTACCGCCACCGGCAAACTGATCAAGAATTAAATCGCCTTCCTGTGAATAGCGAAGTATTAGATTTCTGGGTATATACGGAGACCAGTTTCCACGGTATTTTGCATCATGTGTTGCCCATTTGCCCCGATCAGGAAAAGACCAAACTGTGTTGGTTTCAAGTTCAAAATCTTCCGGTTCCCATTTTATAATCTTTTTATCCATTGTTTTCTTCCAACATTTTCTTTATTTCTTTCACTGAATATGCAGGTTTTCTGCTATGTGCTATTAAATGACAATTTGGACATATAGGAACTAAATCCTTGATTGGATCAACCTTGTATGCCGCTCCAATTTGTGATATTTCTTTTTTGTGATGAACATGGATCTTTTCGCTGAATTCTGTGCCATAAACCTGTCCAAAATTAAATCCACATATTTCACATTTTACGATACCATTATGCTTCTTCTTATAATAATCAATGCATTTTTTCTTTGCTTGAGGATTTCGTTCATATGCATTTACAATTACTTTTTTCTTGCTTCCCTCGATATATAATTGGTTGTTTTCTGCCACTTCTTCATCAAGTTCTAAATTGTCAGATTGATAATTCTTTAAGCCCCAATAGCCACTCCCAAGCTTATTGGTATAAAAAATATCCTGTCCGTGTTTATATGATTTTGTATTTGAACTATGTGTCGTAATAGAATTTGATATTTGATCGCGCCAATTAGGGTTTGTATTGATATAGTCGAGCGTATTATTTACTTCAATGTATTCTCGTATTTCATTAATATGTGCAATACCATTTAGGTGTTTAAGTGCATCAATTATCGAATCTAAATAATTCATAATATGTTATTTCCCATATGCCTTTCTAACATCATAAACAAACTGCTTTTGAAAATAAAAAGCATGGTTTTTGTTTGATACATTTCTTCCATAGTGTTTTGAATAAATAGGATGATATGGTTTTGAGTCCTTGCTGCGAACCTGAATGTGTGTTCCGTTAGAAGTATGAATAAAACCGTCTGGACTTGTCTCAATGTGTTTCTTGAGTTGCTTACAAATAGAATAATAATCCTCACGCCAAGTATCCAAAAGAGGTGCGAATTCGGGTAGGGTTAAATCAATATGTATTGCATCAAGGAACATCCATTCATGCGGATCTCCCTCTTTGCAAACAGGGACATAAAGAATGTTGTTTATCTTCTCATAAAGATGGGTTTCTTCAAATGGCTTTTCTTCTATCAATTCATCAATTACGATCAAAATCTGCGTAATAAAAACGGTTTCAAGTGGCTTGCCGTTTGCGTCACATTTGTTGGTTTTTAACTCACCATCTTCAAAATCGAGATTAGAGTTATCCAGCTTTTTACCGAGTGCTAATTCTAGTAATTGTCCTGTTTTGCCTTTATTCTTTTTAATTAAATCAAAATCCGATTCATCAAACAAATCAGAAAAAGGAATATTGCAAATCTTAATAATTCTTTCCTGAGCTTCTTTTAGTTTCATATTCTCCTCCTTTATTAGTAACTTCTCACAAGTATTTCGCTTACAGGACCTCTGCTGCTGCCTTTTCCGCTTATAGCACGTTTTGCAGTAACTCTTTCAATCGTCAATGGACTATACAATTCATCAAAGAAGTCGTCATCGGGATTTGTGTTCTTCGGATCAGAATTGCTCGCAAGAACCTTTGCTCCTTTAGAAGCAATTTTCTTTATGTATTCAGCAAGTTCTCTTTGATTGTCATCGTTAAATTCCGCTTTTGTATATGCGGTAAAATCGGATGTCTTACTAAGCGGTCTGTATGGCGGATCAAAGTACAGAAACGACTTTCCATATGGTGATATTTTTATTTCATTATAATTGCTATTTAGTATTTCAACATTTTGCAGGCATTTCGAAACATTCATTAAATTGTTTGCATCGCATATTAACGGATTCTTATATGAACCTATTGGAACGTTGAATTCTCCCTTTTTATTAACTCTGTATAATCCGTTAAAGCAAGTCTTGTTCAGGAATGCAAACAATGCACCTTTTAACAATCTTGTTGAATCATTTAATTCGGTTTGATTATATAAGTCTCGTTTTGAATAGTAGTATTCTTTTTGGCTTTCTTCTGTCAATGATAAATATTCTTTTTCAAACTGTTCTAACAGTATAACAAAGTCCGAAATATTATCGCGAATTTGCAAATAGACATTCATTAATTCTTCGTTGGAATCATTAATAACCACATTTTTCATATTATAGTTTGCAAGAATATCAAACAGTACCGCACCGCCACCGACCATTGGCTCGTAATAGTGTGTAATACCTGTTCCAAGCTCTTCGGGATAGTAAGAACGCAATGTATCAAGAAGCTGACCTTTTCCTCCTGCCCATTTGAGAAACGGTTTTGCTTTTACAGCAGTTTCGTATCTTGTTGTTCTGGCATCAACGGGTTTTTCGGCATCTATCGGAATGATATACATATTACCCAGCGTAGCAACACCTGTTATTCGTTCTTCACTGCATAATGTAATAACTCGTCTGTGAGAAATATTCCATTTCGTTGCAGCCTCGCTTGCAGTCATAAATCCGATCATAATCAATCACCTCATAATTTCTATGCTTATTATATTCTAAATCTGGAATAATAGCAAGATCCATTTTTCATTATTTTATAAATATGATAATTCATTTAATAAATCCAGATAAAACTGTAGTTTTTGAGCCGATTTTTGATAAATTCAGCTCATGAAAAAAGTGATTTTTTAATAATTTATTGAAAATTCCATTGCGTTTTGACCACTTATCTGATCACTTATTGACCACTTATGAATTAAAAGCGGTGTGAAAACTTGCGTAAATTTGGTATAAGTGGTCAATTTTCGCTAAAAGCATAGTGGTTAAAAACGGCTCAACGGTGCGGTTTGTGGCTATTTGTTGTTTCAGAAGTCACGATTTGTAATCAGCAGGTCAGGGGTTCGAGTCCGTTCACCAGCTCCACTATGGTAACGATTTTTCTCTCAACGGACGAGAAACGAACTCCAAGAGCAGCGCAATCGTGCTGCGATTGGGAGAACAGTCCGGCGGACTGTTCGATAGTTGAGAGGAGAGTCCGTTCACCAGCTCCATCGTCGGCACTGATTGCGCATCATTCGTTTACGCGCAAGGCGCGAAAAGCTCATTCGCTCCATAGTGCCTCCTCTCCCCACAAAGCTTATTGAGTTTTGCGGGGGCCCCAAAAATTAAAAATTTGGAAGAGTTCCCGAGCGGCCAAAGGGAGCAGACTGTAAATCTGCCGTCAACGACTTCGGTGGTTCGAATCCACCCTCTTCCACCAATTAAACCGAGAAGGCTTCTGTCTTCTCGGTTTAATTCTTTTAATCAGGGTGGATGAGAAACGAACTCCGGTTTCGCAGACCGAAGGTCGCACGAAATCGGGAGAACAGTCCGGTGGACTGCTCGATAGCTGAGAGGAGAATCCACCCTCTTCCACCAAAAATACCGAACAGGCTTCTGCTTGTTCGGTATTTTTCTATGATAAGCGGATTCGAACCATAAAGTATTACGGCGAAAGATACTTGTACTTTCGCCGAGAGGAAAAACATATGTAGTGATTATTAGTGTTTTGCTCGCAAAATACTTCAATCACAGAATATGTTTTGACGAAATCCACCCTCTTCCACCACGAAAAACCGCTAGAAATAGCGGTTTTTCGCTTTATATATCGCATATATTGTGTGTCAAAGGAAGTCCCCTTTGGCTGCAAAACATCTCAAAAAAGCAGAAAAACAGCCCTCAGATAAGCCCGAAAACCTCGTTGCTTATCTGAGGGCATTTTTGCTCAAAAATAGGGTTGACCACTTATCTGACCACTTGTTTTTTTATGAGTTTTATTTTTGAATAGGAAAAACGGCAGATTTTACTCTGCCGTTCCCCCTTTACTGCCCTATTATCTAAACGATTATTAATCGTGTAGAACAAAGTTAATCATCCTTTGCATAATGATGCAACAAATATGCAAAATCTTTTGCGTTGACTATTCCATCATGATTCAAATCTATTGATTCATAGCCTCTTTCGTTAATATGTTCTGCAAATAACTCTTTATGCTTTTCCTCACAGTTTTCACATTCAAAATCAATTTCTCCGCTTTCTGCATCAAAGTTTATTATTTGATACTCGTGCTCAGAACAAGGAGCATTGAAATTGTTTTCCTGATCTGCAAAAACAATCAGTGATGCTGAGGTTACAAGGAGAAACAACACAGTAGCAATTATTAAATAATTCCTCTTTTTATTATTCTTCAAAATAAACACTCCTTTCATCACCTTTATTCAAATATGAATTCAAAAAATACATGGCGATTGTCAACAACAACACATCCGCTTGCAGTATCGCCTGAAGAGAGCGCTGAATAGTCCTCGTCATAGAAATAAATGTCAGACCTTTCAAATCCATTATAATAATATACATGTCCGTCCGAATCCTCAAATTCGCGACTAATAACTCTGTTTTGTTCAACTCTGCCATCTTTATAATAAACTGTTATAACAGCATTATTATCTTTAAACATTTGCTCAAAATCGTACCAATTACCTACGTACTCATTTGACCTGAGATATCGGGAACCGCCATATAATAATTCCGGTGTTATTACAATATAGTCAATCGGATCTTCAACAATTGTAAATTCAGCGCCAAACATACAGCCGTAAAGTTCTCCGAACAAAGTTAGTTTTTCACCAACATCAACAGATGAAATATCAAGAGGGGAAGTTCCAACAAGTTTGATATCGTTAAGATATATTTCGTTATCTGCTTCGCCAACAATAACATCACGCATACTGTCGTAGTGCAAAACCTCTGTGGAACCATCATTGTATGTTAACAAAAGCGAACAGTTTGCCCTTGAAATAGCATCCGAAAGTTGAAAAATATACTCTTCAGGACTATTTGATTTATATAGCGATAATTCTTCATCGGAAAGAACTTCTATTGAAATGACTGAATTCTCTCTTATCTCTTCGGTTTCGGTTATTCCGCACCTTGAACAAGAGCGTGATTTTACATTTCCGTTTTCCGCCCATTCGCTCCATAAGTGACCGAGAGAATCCTGATAATCCGAAACATTTCTTTCACCGCAGGTCTCACAAGTGTATGTTGTGTAGCCCCTATCGGTGCAGGTCGGTTGTGTCACATAAGCGGAATAATTATGCCCCGTTGCCGGAACTGTTTGCTGCTCTGTAATAACAACTTTACAATCTTCGCAATGACTGCCTTCACTTAATCCGCTTTCAGTACAAGTCGGAGATACAGCCGCATCTGTTACAACATTTTTGTGGTTTGCAGAATAAACCGGGATGCTCTCTTTTCTGCTTGCTCCGCAAACAGCGCAAACAAACTCTTTTTCCCCTGTTGATACACAGGTTGCTCCCTTTGTTATAACTCCGCTATTCCACGAATGGCCGAGCGCCTCGGTGTGGTCATCAATATAACTATACCCGCACTCATCACAAGTGTATGTTGTGTAGCCCCTATCGGTGCAGGTCGGTGCTGTTACAACAGTATCATATGAATGAATATGATTGCCAAACACTTGCTGTCTTGCAACAATATTAATCTGATTTGAATATGCAACTTTAAGATTTCCTTCACTATCATAGTAAGTTACATATCCTCTTACCGCCCAATTATAGTTATCTTTGAAGTTTCTGATGTCTAGTGTATATACTCCCGACTGATCATTTGCTTCAAACTTGGAGGTGGTGATTTTATTGTTAATCGTCAACTCAAAACCAACAGGATTAAACTGCTCTGCTTTTTTGTAATACAACGCAATTTCAATTGATTCAATATGACAATCCTGTGGAACTCCGAGAGGCATCACGAAAGAGCCAACATTATTATCTTCATCAAGCTGATAATAAAGATCCAATGCAGGTTCTTCTCCATTCGGTGTTGGAATTACAGGATTTTCGTAATCAGTAGAATCATACTCGGGTGTGATTACCACATTCTCACCGTTTTGCAGCTTTTGAAGAACGGTGTTTTCATTATAAACCCATCTGCCGTTGGTGTAACCAAGCTTATACGGAACCTTTGGCAGCATTTCATCTATTGAAGTAATATCCGCCCATTCACTAACGATTTTATTAATGCTGCCTGCAATCCATCCGTCTTCGCTTTCAAAAGAAAGCGTTGCTGACTCTTCTTTAATGAACCTTGCTTCAAAATCGGTGTTTGATGTGATTTTGAAAGTGAAGGTTTCATCAGTGGAACGAATACGCTTTGTTACCGTTTCGTACCAACCGTCAAAAACATATCCTTCATCTGCTGTCGCTGTCATTGTAACACTATCACCGAACAACAACGAATACTTATTTGCGCTTTCATAATTGTTTACTGATACTGTTCCGTTTTCCGCCTTAACTGTTAAGAACAGATAAGGAACAAGATTTGAAATTGCAGTCAGTATTTCACTTGTTGCTTCGTCAATAGTCGTTTGAGGTATTGACTTATTCGGATAATCAAGATATCTTGCATATACTGCCTGCAAAGCCGCATATGAAGTTGCAGAATAATCCTCAGCGTCATATTCGGTTGCCTTATCCAAAGTCGCTTCTAAGGCACTCATATCGCTTGCATAATCGGTTTCATTATCTGTATAGGAATATCCGCAATTAATGCAAGTGTGCTTTGTATATCCTTTTGAATTCGGTGTAGGTGCAATAATCTCATCAATAAATTCGTGGTTTTCTTCTTCGTTCAAATGAACACTACCGCTTATGCAGTTAAACACAACATCCTCATATTCACTATTGAATGTGTCATCCTGCGAATATGTAATATTTATTGGTGAAATAACATCCTCATCAGTAAGCACTCTGAAAGTAAGATTAGCCAGCACTCCATCAGCATCAATGTTATCTGTTCCACTCCAAAGAATTGAAAATGTTCCTTCTTCATCCGCACCAATGGTGTCGTTAAAAGTACCCGGGAATGTTGCGCCTCTTTGAGCCATTACTATTTCCAACTGTTCAGGATTATAGTTTACATTAATCATATAACCCATAATGCCTTTATTGTTGGAAATATATACAGGAACTGTTACTGTATCTGCATATTCTCCGGTTAAGCCGTTTTCAATAAAGATATTGGCTATTTCGCTTGTGGCAGATGCATCAATGCTTATATTGCAACCTTCTGAACCAACTTCGTCAATACCGGTTGTATCGGTTATTGAATAACCAAACTCATAGTTACCGTTTGAAGCATAATCATTGGCTTTGAACAACAGATAATCTATGCCCAGCGTATCAAACATCTCGCCCGGAGTTCTAACATTAAAAGTTCTGCCGTTGTTAGTTTCTAAAACAATTTCACCGGTACTGTCAACCGCGCTTGTTCGAACAAGATGGCGGTTTGAGTCGGCATAACCAATAAATGTGAAAGCGCTGTTATCAAAACTAATTATATGTCTTGCATTGTTCAGCGCCACATTGGCATCAGCACTGTCAAGAGCAATATAGAATATATCTCCGGCGGTTACTTCCGCCGATGAAGGATTTAGTGTTCCCTGATACCATGTGTTTTGACTTACATTGGATACAGTAATCGTTATGTCGGAGCAAACTAATTCAACATCGCCAAAATCTTCATTAAAGGTATCTTCCTGAGTATACGATAGTTTAATAATTGTTTCACCGCTCGCTTTATCGCTGACAGCGAAATTCAAATACATCAGAATACCGTTATCGGTAAGGTTTTCTGTGCCGTACCAAACAACTTTAAACTTGCCCGGAACTGCATCACCCTGCAAATTATCATCAAGCCCGCTTGTGATAATACTTCCTTTTGTAACGGATACCGGCGTCAGCATTTTTGAATCATACTCAATTTCAAATCCAAATCCGACTAATCCGGTGTTGTTTTTAATAAATACCGGAACGGAGATTTCATCTCCTGATGAAGCAACAATGCTTTCTGAATAAACCATTGTTGTTTCGATATTTCTTACATCTGTTGCATTGCACCTTGTGCAATGTGCGGTTTCGCTTCCGTCAAACAAATCCGTATTGTCATTATTAAAAACATAAGTCTCAAAATTATGGCCGAGTGCAGGTGTGTAGTTTGATTGATAGGAATTACCACAGACTGAACAGATATGTTTTGTATAACCTTTTTCAGTACATGTTGGCGCAATCACACTATCAGCATAACTGTGTCCTGTCGCTTCAATCACCTGTGAATATTGACTGCCGCAGTTTTCACAAGTGTAAACAATGCTTCCGTTTTCTGTACAAGTTGCCTGTGTGGATGAGGTTTCGGAATAATTATGACCCGTTGCTTTTATAACCTCTGTTCTGGATTGCTTGCAATATGAACAGGTGTAGATTTTTTCACCGTCTTCTTCACAGGAGTTTTCTTTTGTTACTTCTCCTTCCCCCCAATTATGAGAAACAGACGGAAGTTCTTCTCTGTATTCATAACTGCATTCGGAACAAGTGAAAACGTTGTACCCAGCTTCTGTACAGGTTGCGGGAATAACCGAAGGCACAAAACTATGCTCTGATAAAGGCTGTTCATTATCTAAATACGAGTAACCGCAAAGAATGCAAGTGTGTACTGTTCCGCCCGCTTGTGAACAAGTGGAATCTTTGTTTGTCTCCTCAAATTCGTGGCTGAAGGCGACAAACTCCCTGTTGTATTTCTCGGCATAACTCTGAGCTGTTGAATCGGGACAGCTTTTAATAGATGCTTGTGACGGAATTGTACTTTGGCTGTCGAATATATCTGTATTGTATGAATATACCGTTATACTCTCTAATGCAGAACAGCTTAAAAAAGCACTTTTGCCTATTGTAGTTATTGCTTTTGGTAAGACAATATTTTTAAGAGATTGACACTTATAAAAAGCGTATTGCTGAGCTTCGGTAACGTTCTCAGGTATCGTCAGGCTCCGTAATGAAGAACAAAAACTGAAAGCTTCGCTTCCGATTGTTGTTAAGGTATCGGGAAGGGAAATCTCACTCACTGCGGTGCAACCGTTAAAAGTATTGCTGCCGATTGAGGTTATTCCTTCTTCGATGACAACAGTCTTAACATCTGCATAAAAGTTTGCAAAATGTGCGTTTGCAGCATTGCTGAAATCGTAAATATTACCTGTACCTGTAATAGTAAGAGTTCCTGTTGAACCGTCATAGGAATAATAAGCGTCATCACCGCACTTGCCCGTTTCATTAATCTGAACAAGTCTTGATAATGAGAACGATTCGCCTTTTTCGTTCTTATAGTTTACGGTTACAATATAAGAAATACTATTCTTCTTTGTAATATTTATACTTTCTGTTTCAATATTAGCTGATGTTCCGTCAGGATAGCTAGCCTTTAGTGTGATTTCATTTTCATTTACAGAAGTTGCATCGGTTTCCGTATAAACGATTTCAATATTGTTCGGTGCATATTCAACAATAAAGCCATTATTTGACTTTCCGTTGCCTGAGCTTTTATCACTGTCGTCATCCCAGTCACCTGCCGGGAACATATGTAAAAACCACTGTCCGTTATAATTGCTTGAGTGGTCAGGCTGCCCACTTCTGAAATTGCTGTAATTATTAAAGGTTTCTCCGTTCAGCCATTCAAATTGCAAACTACTGTTTTTTACAGCACCAAGAATGACATCTTTTTCGCTGCCCTTAATCTGTTTTATTACAGTATTTTCCGCTGAACTTGTTGCTGTTGCAAGATATCCACCGTTTGCATCCGCAATAAGTTTTGCGGCATAAAACGGCATTGGATTGTTATAAAACACATACTTATTTGTCTTATAAATTGCAGAAGAAAATGTTTGTGAATTAATATCATTTAAATCTATACACGCGATAAAACCATAAGACGTATTGGCAATATCGCCATCATTTAACAAACCGTCCGAGGACCGCAAGGTAACCTGGTTCCCGTCTCCGCTTGGCTCATTTTCTTTCCAAGGAAAAATGGTGTTATCAACTATTGTACCTGAATACTGGTTTACCCAATTGTTTCCGCTTTTCTTTGCGCCTACAACATAATAACCCTTTGGTCCATTTTTTATCAGCGATTTATAAATATTGTATGAAACAGCGTCAGTTAACTCTGGGAATTTGAGATATTCGGAATACAGATTATAATTAAATTCAGCGAAAGATTTATCAAATCGCATATACAGTTTGTTTTTATAGCGCACACTTCTTGCAACCGGCAAAATATAGGAATTACTATCAAATCGGGTTGCTTCACTGTCGCGGTCGGAAGCTGTATATGCTGCAAAGGAATCACTGCCGATAGAACTAACGCTATCCGGTATTACAAAATGATTAATTTTTTTACAGCCTAAAAATGCGCCGCCGTCAATCCTTGTTACGCTGTTAGGAATTGTGATTTTTTCCAATGCTTCGCATCGGTAAAATGAAAGCTCACCCAATCTTGTAACGCTGTTTGGAATTGTGATATGCTTCATTTCATTACAGCCGTAAAATGCGCATTCATTGATGGCTGTAACGGTATCGGGAATAACGGTTGTTTTGCAACCTGTAATTAATAGATTATCTGCAGTTCTGATGATTGCGTTACAGTTGTTTCTGCTGTCGTAAACCGGGTTTTCTTCGTTTACCGTAATGCTTGTTAAAGACGTGCACCAACTGAATGCACAGTAGCTTACCCTTGTCAAACTTGCAGGAATAACAGCACTTTCCATTTTTTTGCAGCCTGTAAATGCATAAAGACAAACACTCGTAACACCTTCTTCAATAACAAGGTGTTTTATTGAGTGATTTTCATAAAATGGCGATTTTGAATATTCGTAAGAGGCCATCGGTCCCGAACCGCTCAGAGTAAGCGTTCCGGTTGCAATTTCAAAAGAATAATGAACATCTTCGCCGCAAGTGCCGGTTATATAGTTAATATCTTCTGTTTTGGTTTCTCCGCAAACTGAGCAGGTATATTTAACAGAACCTGTTTCGGAATATGTTGCTGCTTTTAATATTTCGCCATCATTCCAACTATGGTCTCCTGCTGCAGTTTCGTTGTCAACATAACTATCTCCGCATTTTGAGCAGGTATAAGTGGTGTATCCCCCTGCTAAACAGGTGGCTGATGTTACCGTGGGAAGATAATCATGCCCTGTTGCATCAACATAATCATCAACATATGTGTTTCCGCAAAAGGAACAGGTATATATCGTGTAACCTTGCTCTGTACAGCTTGGCGCAATTACCTCCGAAGTATAACTGTGTTTATTGCTGTCAACAGGAATTGCCTCTGTTTTCGTTGCGCTGCACTCTGTGCAGGTATATGTTTTAACACCTTCCTGTGAACAGGTTGATTCTGTTGTTACAACTCCTGCATCCCAACTATGGGGAATTGTTTCGGTATAATCGCTGTTATATGTGTTTCCGCAAAGTGAACAGGTGTGCTTTGTATAACCTCTCTCTGTACAACTTGGGTCAATAACAGCTGCAGTATAATTATGATTGCTGCTGTCAACAGGAATTGCCTCTGTTTTCATTGCGCTGCACTCTGTGCAGGTATATGTTTTAACACCTTCCTGTGAACAGGTTGATTCTGTTGTTACAACTCCTGCATCCCAACTATGGGGAATTGTTTCGGTATAGTTATCATAAAAAGTTTGACCGCAGGAAGAACAGTTATATGTCGAATATCCTTGTTCGGTGCATGTCGGATTTGTTACAGATATTAAATCCAAGGACTTATGACCTAAGGATTCGAATGTTCTTGAATACTTGTTTGCATATTTTTCTGCAGAGGAATCAACGCAGTAACTTTTAATAACTGCGTTTTCAGGAATGGTCCTGGCGCTGTCATATATTTCGCAATAGTAATTAGGTATAACTATTTCGGTAATACGGGAACAGTAACTGAAGGCTTCGGAACCTATACTTGTTACTGTTTCGGGAATGCATAATACATTTGATAATTTACAGAAACAAAACGCTTTTTCCCCAATAACCTCTAAGTTTTCAGATAATGATACAACTGCTAAATTAGCGCACCACTCGAAGGCTGAATCTTCAATAGTTTTTATGCTGTCAGGCAAAGAAACGCTTAATAAACCAATACAATAAAAAAATGCTTTTTTACCTATTGTGCTAACATCATTTGGGATTTCAGAATTTTTGCAGCCTGTAACAAGTTTGTTAGTTGATGTTTCTATAATGGCGTTACAGTTGTTTCGGCTATCATACACCTTGTTGTTTTCATCAACTTCTATGCTTTCCAGTTCTTTGCAGCTGCTGAACGGATTTTCACCCAACTCTGTTACATTGGCGGGGATTCTTACACTTGTGATTTTGCAGCTCCCAAATGCTCCTACTCTTATAGTTTTTACACTATCCGGGATTGTTATGCTTGTTAATCCGGTGTGATCGAAAGCACTTTGATGTATTTCTTCAAGACTGTCAGGAAGGTCTATATCAGTTAAATTACTGCACCCATTAAAAGCATAGCCTAATATCTTCTTTACGCTATCCGGGATTATTACCGTAGTCAGTGACTCACAATATTGAAATGAATCAAACGCAACTTCGGTAACGCCGTCCGGAATCACTACGCTTTTTAAACTCCGACACTTATAAAACGAATCATCACCGATTTTGCTTACACTTTCAGAGATTGAAACATCAACAATTCCCGAACATCCTTCAAAAGAATACCTTCCTATAGTTGTTACACCGTCATTAATAATTACGGTTTCAATATTCGCATTTCCATAAAATGGTGAATGTGATGACCAAGTATAGTTTGTCATCGGTCCTGTTCCGCTTATAGTCAGCGTTCCGGTTGCAGAATCAAATGAATAGGATACATTATTGCCGCAGGAACCTGTTGTTAAATCATCTGCATAGGCAAAAAAGTTCGTTACAGTCAACGAACTTAAAACCATTATAACAGAAAGCAATATGCTTATTAGTTTTTTTGTTCTCATAGTATTTTGCTTCTTTCAGTTAACCTAATAATCATAAACAGCATAGGCGCATTTTGCGCCTATGCATATTTAAGATTTTTAAGAATTTATTGTTTCTTTTCCAACAAGATACCTTGCAAGCATTGCAACATCGCGGTTATTAACCTTGCCGTCGCCGTTTACATCCATAGCAAGGAGCTGTGGCTCGTTTGCTGTTTGTTTTTTAACAATAACCCTTGCTGCGTAAACAACATCGCGGTTGTTTATCTTTCCGTCGCAGGTCAAATCGCCTGTCATTACCGCAGTAATGCTGTTAATGGTTTCGCCGTTATTAACAAGGTTAATAGTTGTGCCGGTTCCTACTAAATCACTGCCGCTGATAACATCGCCGTTTGCATCGTTAAACACAAGTGACGCAGGATAGTTTTTGAAGTTAGTAAGAAGGCTATCAACGGTGTTATCACTGAACGGAATGTTTCTGAGATAGCCTGCCGAGTCAAAACGAACTGTTGAGGAATCCTTAAGAGTAACAGAATAGTTCACGCTCGGATTAACGGTTATCTTACATTCGGCAACTGCCGAATCATCGGAGGTTACAGCGTAAATAACCGTTTCGCCTTTTCCGTTTGCGGTAACCGTTCCGTCGTCAAAAACGGTTGCAACCTTTTCGTCCTCACTGTGCCAGATAATGCTTAAGTCATCGGGTGCTTCGCTTCCGTTGATTTCACCTTTAAGAGTGAAGGTGTCGCCCTCGTCCATAACATAATTATCTCTGTTGAGTTTAATTTTTGTTATTTCGCTCTCTTCCTTATAAACCGCATTAACAGTTAAATCTTTTTCAACGAAAGTATATTCATCGGTATCCCATTCAAAGAATACTTTTGTTCCGTCCTTCGGCATTTCGGGCGGAGTTGCCTCGCTGCCGTAATCTACAGTCTGTGTATCCACCGTTTCACCGTCTTTTTTGAAGGTTACGGTGTAGGAATTAATTGTGTATTTAGCATACAGATTTACAACGTCGCCAAAGGTTCCGTTTTCAAAGTCAACTGAGTCAGTACACTCGCTGTCGGTATAAACTCCGTCAATTGTATAGCCTTCAATAGCAAACAGTTCATCATCATTCAATGTTGACATATCGTCGCTGATAAATGTTGTTACTCCGCTGAATTCACTGTCATTCGAGAATTTGCTGTAAGCATTTACAATTTTGCTGCTGCCGAAAGCATAGTATTCATCAGCTTCCTCCGAATCGTTTTTGCCGAGGGAAGAGGCATAGAATCGTAACTCGGTATCTTCGCTGATTTCAATCGGCTGCGTATAAATATGAGCCTGTGTAATACTGTTACCGCCGTCAATCGCTTCTTCGCTCTCTTCACCGTCAACGCCTGAATTCTCATCGGTTGTCTCAACGGTTTCCTTCGGGTCTGAACCGTCGGTTGTATAGAAAATGGTTGCGTTTTCATCCTCGCAGGAAAGAGTAACCGTCTGCGTATTATCATAATGACCTGTTGTTACATCTGCTGTCGGGGTTGCCGTTGTTTCGTCGAAATCGAATGCTGCAGGAACTGTGATATTCTCTTTAATATTCATCAACTCTTCGGGTTCAATCGCCCAATCGTAATATTCCGCGTTTTCGTCCTCGGGAAGGTCGGGCATTTCCTCAACAGTTATTGAATCGCCGTATTCAACCGTTCTTGAGTCAACAACCTCGCCGTATGCGTCAACGAAATCAACAGTATATTCATTTGTGTCATATACCGCCTGAACAACCATATTTGAAGTTACAAGAACTTCTTCACCGTCGTTTTCAAGAACAACATCCCAATCAAGAGCCTTGCCGCTTTCGCAATCGTCAAATGCAGGAGCTTCTAACGGCTCGCCGTATTTATACTCTTTAAGAGTTATTTCCTGCGTTCTCCAGTCAACAAATGCAACTGTGTAAACATTATCGGTATAAACAGGCTTAACCTCAAGATTGGTGCGAACATTTGTGCAGCTGTTGTTCCAGCAGATAAAGGTTTTTCCTTCAACCTCGGGACCTGACGGAATTTGCGCATTTTCGCCCTCGGTTACAGTCTGAGTATCCACAACGTTATCGTTGTTATCATAGAAGGTTACTGTATATTTAGCCTTCGGCGCTTCAATAATGCCGACTTCACGAGTGCCTGATTCGCCCTCGATACCGATTTTAATAGTAAAGTCGCCGGTTTCGGGAGTTGGCTCCTCACGAAGCTTATATGTGAAGGAATATGAGCCGTCCGCTCTTACGGTTGACTGACCCACAAATTCGTTTGTGAAGTCTGAAGACGCCTTGTATTTTGTTATAAACAGAGTTATGTTCTTTCCTGCAAGTTCAGGTTCAACCTCGCCTTCAAAGGTATGGCTTTCGCCGCTGTTGTCCTCAATACCCGCGGAAACGCTCTTATATCTCTTGGTTGTTCTTGTTTCAACCTCGCGTTCATCACTTGCATTAACAACCTCAGGAGCCCAATCGCTCCAACTTTCATCATCCCATCTGTAGAAATGGTATGTGTGCGTTGTGTCCTGATAACGCCATTGCGTTGCCTTTTGTTCGGTTGTTGTTGTTCCTTTTAAGAACCAGAGTTCGCCGCTGTATTTAATATATCCTCCGCTCTTAACATAAGCTTTAACACCGTCATAGGTCGCATAATGAGTAAGCGGACTTGTCTGTGAATGAGTGTTATATGTTCCGCCCATACCCGAGCCGTAGGTATAATACCATGTTCCGTAAGTGGAGTTCCAATATCTATAGTGATAATAGTTATAATTAGTTGTTCTGCTCTTAACCGCCTGCTGAGTCTGAACAGTACGTGTTTTATTCTCATAGTCAAAGCCGTCTATCTTGCTCCATGACCAGGAGGACCAGTTCCCGCTTGAATCAGTGCGCTTTGCGTCCGAGGCTTTAGGAAGATAGGTATAATTCGTATCGGCAAGACGAGCCTGATACTCTTCGTTATGAAGAATTACGCCGTCCTTAAGAAGCGTTACATAGTCGGGTTTCTTTGAGGTGTTACCGGTTGTCTTAATAATATCTCTGTAGCGATATTCTGTTCTTTCTTCAATCTCGGCGTCGTTTTCGTCAAGACCTTCGGGAAGCGCCGTCAGCCAGTTTGACCACATAAGCGCATTATCAATCGAGGAGCTTTCAATGTTGGAAATCGGGATTCCGTCGTAGCTACTGTCAACAATCATCACCTCGGCAACCGTTGAAGCAACCTCGCAAGGAACGAATACTTCCATTGCCTTCGTTCCGCCCTCAGCAATGCTGAAAGCAGCGGATTCCGTTGTGTAAACAAGTTTGCCGCTCTGTGTTTTCAGCGCAACAACTGCTCTGCCTCTTGTTCTTGCGTCGGGATAGTTTTCAAGTTCAAAATAAACCGTATAGCCGTCGGGCTGACGCTCTGCTCTGACATTGGAGCATGCAATCGGTAAGTCCTTATTTATCCAGTTATATACAGCCTTGATTTTTATCGGCTCGCTCTTATCAATCTGGTAAACATTTTTATACTTCTCGCTGTTCCATCCTGAGAATTCATAATTGCTGTTCGGCACAGGAACTGAGCCTGCCTCGGGAGGCGTTGCGTCTTCGCCGTACAAAACATCCTGTTCGCTTATAACATTACCCTTTAAATCAACAAACTGAACCTTATATTTGCTCTTTTCGTATTCAGCGGTAATAGTTGTTTCCGCCTTAATATTATTAAGATTACCTTTCCAGCTTCTGAAGGAATAGCCTCTTCTCTCGGGCGCCATAGGCGCGGTTGCGTTTTTATTGTAAGAAACCATCTGCTCCGCAATCTTGCTTCCGTCGTCATTCTGGAAGGTTACCTTGCTCGGCGGATGAACGGTTACCTTCTTGGAGCAGGTTCCAATGTCGCCGTCGAACATATAATTTCTGCCGTAAACCTTAATAGTATATGTTCCGCCGTCCATAACCTGGAACCACGCGCTGTTGCCATAAATATCCCTTATTGTTTTAACGCATTTGCCGTTGCTGTCATATAATTGCGCAACATACGTTTCTGCGTCTCTTACACTATTCCATGAGAATTCTATAAAATCTCCGTCACAGATATCCTGTGCAGAGTTTAATGTTACAGTCGGTGCAGGCGGAGGCAAAATTGCTGGGGCAACATAATAGCAATAGTTAAGATTTACCCATACTTCCCGTCCGTTGTAATTTGTTTTGCCGTATTCGCCGTCGTATTCGGAAATGTGAAGATACGTGCCAGCGGGAATTATTGTATTAGTCTGTGTAAAATACATTGAAGCAGCAAGCGCTTTAATTGTGAATAGATTTATTAATGCTGATAATCCGATACTAGCTTTTTTGGAGCTAGAATTAGATTTGTTATACGTTTTTATATCAATGTATGGCACTACTACTGACGATCCAATATAATCTACAATACCATTAATTGCATCGCCGGCGTATTTAAAATAAACTCTATTATCACCACTTGTGTACTGATTTGAGAAAAAATATCCTGATTCAATTGTTCTGAATTTCAAAGTGTCGATTTTTTCAATATTATGCGGATTATTGTAGTTCTTTCCACTTTTAAAATGAACTTTTGCCTGAATATCAGGATTAATAGCCTCGGTTATTTTCTTTTTGCTTTGTTTCAATTTAGAATGGCTTATTAACATCTGTCCATATTCTGACATTGCAAAATATAATACCTTTTTTTCATAACAATTGCTGTTTTTTGAAGCGGTTTTGCCAGTCGCTTTATAATAACATTTATCTGTAAATGATATTGTACCAAAAACGGTGTTTATATTGATACCGTTTGCCCAATCACAAACTTTAAAACTGTCATAATGGAACTTAACAAGACCGTCACTACTCATTTGCTTGTTACTTGAATTATACTGATAAAAAAATGCTGTGCCACTATCAGTCGAAGTTCCATTATTTACAGCCTCATACTTCGTAGAATGCTTAAACCAATATACACGATTTACATTATATGAGCCTCCCCATTTAATAAGACAAGGTTTACCCACGTTACATTCAACTACAGTTATTGTGTTTCCATTTCTGCCTATTACCACAGCAGAATGTCCATTATCCGCGTCAGTGTCAAATCTAACTTGGTCACCTATAGTAATATCTCTCTTATCATAACTTCTAGGCACTTGACTCGGCATTTCTCCAAAAACATCCCAAAAGAATCTATTTGCGAATCCCCAACATTGAACGCATCCGTCAAAACAGTTGCAATCAATTGAATTTCCCTGTTTATCTATCGGAGGATTCTCGCCATGATGGTTACATGGTCTATTAGTAATAAACATTTTAGAATTCATTAACGATGCCCCACCATGAGGTCCATTTTGACCCGCATGATAATTGTCGTTTGCTTCTCTATCTTCTTTGCTTATTACTGCGTGATTCCAATATAAACCATCTTTATATATTAATCTTAGACTATTTATCTTATTACTAACACCATTTGCCGCCTGTGCAGTCATCGTACCTGCAGGCAGAACGCTGCAGAGCATCAGCAATGCGAGGAATAAGGATATAACTCTTTTACTCAGCTTTTTCATTTTTTATCTCCTTTTCTTAAACAATACTGCCAAAAATACTATTGCTAAAACAATAGCGGAAACAGCAACAACGCTAATGATAATTTCAGACTTTTTGCCGTTGTTTTTATTTGTTGCAATATCAATTGTTTCTTTGTTTCGCTGTTCTGATTGTGAAACAATTTCATCAAGTTTTTCTGCAGCCGTTTCTTCATCGGTTATATTTTCAAAGCCGCTTAAATCGGCTCCGCTGTCTTTCAGCTTTTGGAGCATTTTTTCGTTGGCTTCCTTTTTATTTTCCTTCGGTATTTCTTTAAACGAGCTTGCGCCGTATTCTTTAAGGACCTCGTTTTTCGCAGCGGCTATGACGCTGTCGTCCGTTGATTCAAGAACTCTTCTTACCGCTTCATTATTAACGGCTTTATAATAATCGTTTTTTAGTTCCTCGAAGTTTGAATATTTTTTTGCATTTTCATCGTAGGTTTCAACACGGTTATTAACATATTCAACCGCGGCTTTCTGCTCGCTTTCGTTCAGCAGCTCAATATCGCTCTTGCCAAAAGAATGGGTTATCTCGTTTACCGAGCTGACCAAATAATCATCCGACACGGCTTTTAAATTATCATTATTGCTCTTTATGCTCGCTTCGGTTTTGTTTTCAGCCTTCGTGGTTTTTTCTTCTTTGCCAACAGTTATCTTAATCGGCGAACATTTCAGGGATGCGTCTTCATACTTACCGTTGAAAGTATCATCCTTTGAATAGTTCAGCGAAATATCATATTTCCCGTTATCTGCCGTTGGCTTTATCTGGTAGGTAAGCACGGCGAGCGTTCCGTCTTCTTCAACCTCTTTGCTATCGCTCCACAGGATATCAAACTCGCCTTTCAGTCCTTCATATGAGGTGACAGTTGTGTTAAACAATCCGTCATTTGTCAGGCTCCCGCTTGAAACATCCGTGAGTTTCATAACGCTGTCGGGATATTTAACGGTAATCCTGAAACCCATTAAGCCTTTGTTTCCGCTGATTTTCAGGGGAACGGTTACCGTTTCTCCCTGCTGTGCGCTGATTTTATCTGAATAAACCAAATAATCCTCTTTTGCATATGCGGTGAATGTATTAATCAGCGATGTAAACAAAAGTATTAAAAAAACAATCAAAAACGACCGTTTCACTTATTCACCCCCCAATAAAAAATAGAGATACATAATATATTATAACAATTAATAACGCTCTATACTATTCGCTGCCAGCATATATTTTCATTTTGCAAAAAAGGTCTAAAAATCGCTTTACAAAACGATTTTTGTAAATTATAATTGAGTTAATTATTGTGTTAAGGAGGTGCCAAATGGATAAAAAATGTCCGCATTGTAATCGGCCTATTCCAAAGGGCTCCTCTTTTTGCATGTATTGTTTTAACAGTGTTAACAATCTCAAAGAACCCGTTATCAATCACTCAAGACGCAGTTTCAATCCGCGGATAACACTTTTAGCGTGCGCTGTTTTTGCGATTGTTACGATTTCTGTCCTCGCTGTTGTTTCAAACAGCAATAACAAACCGGAAGTTAAAGCGCAATACAGCACAACTCTCAGCGAACCTGCTGCTAAAACAACATTCCCGGCTACGACTTCAATCAAAACAAAAGAAGAAACAAAAACAACCGCCGTTACCAAAGAGAAAACTACCGAACAGATTTCTTTGAAAAGCGCAGACAATGAAGAGACGCAAACCGTTCAAACTTCTGCAAAAAAAACAACGCGCAAAACCACAACCACAACCACAACCAAATCAAATAAGGTTATCATTTCTTCGGGCGTGTTGAAAAAATATCCTTCTTCAAAGGGCAGTGCATCATACACAATTCCTTATGAAGTTGAAAAGATTTCAGATAACGCTTTTGAACGCAACAGCCATCTGCAAACTCTTAAATTCAGCAGAAGAGAAAATCTCCAGTGCGACTGGGATAAACTCTTTTCCGCGCTTCCGAATCTGAAAACCATATATATTTATCCCGGAACATCTGTTGACACACGGGGTATGCAATATTTTGACGGAGAAATAATTTATTACTATGACTGATTTACTGAGAAAACAAACTGATGAACTGCTTAAGGAACTGAAACAAAAAAACATTGACATTCAGGAATACATCAATAATAACGAGAATTCATTTATTGAAATCAACCTTAAAACAATGTGGGAAGAACTGTTCAGAAAAAGCGGAAAAAGCAAATCGGATATTATCAATAATGCAGATATTTCATATATCTATTTTTATGAAATAATGCAGGGAAAAAAGGTTCCTGCCAAAGATAAAATTATTCGCTTGATTCTTGCAATGGAACTTTCTCTTGATGATTGCCAGATGGCGCTTAAATACTGCAACCACTCGCAGTTATATCCAAGAATCAAGCGCGACAGTCTGATTATTTATTCAATAGAGAATAAACTGAGCCTTTATGATGTGCATGAATTATTGATTTCAAACGGAGAACAGGAACTCAAATGAGTGAAATTAAAGATTATATTGATACGGCGCTGAATTCTGAATACACAAAAGTCCGAACTCTCCGCGACACCTCTGTTAACACCATTTATTGTTATGAAAAGAACGATACGGGGCAAATGCTCGTTTTTATCAAATCGGCAAACCGCAATGACGAAGTGTTCAGAAAACTGAAAAATGTTAATACAGTTCCGTTTATTCCAAGAATATACGAGGTTTCAAGTGAAGATGACTTTCTTTATGTTCTTGAAGAATTCATAGAGGGAAAATCACTTGCGGACTATTTTTCGGAGTTCCGTCAATTCAGCATCGGGGAAGTGAAGTCAATTCTTTTTGATTTGTGCGACGCGCTGCAAATTCTTCACGGACTTGGCATTGTTCACCGTGATATTAAGCCGGAAAATGTTATTATCCGAAACGGCAAAGCCTGTCTGATAGATTTAAGCATCGCCAAATTGATTAATCCGAGCGGTAACGACACCAGATATCTCGGCACAGCCGGATACGCGGCGCCTGAACAATACGGAATTTCCCAGAGTTTGCCGACGGCTGATATTTATGCGCTTGGAGTTCTTGCAAACATTCTTATAACCGGAACCCATCCCACATCTTCTGTTCCGAAAGGTCGAATCGGACGCATCATTAAAAAATGCACCAATATACAAACCGCAAAAAGATATCAATCGGCAGCTGAACTGAAAAAAGCATTGGCAAAAATATAAGTAGTCTCAAGAATGAGACTGCTTTGCTGTTATTTGCAAACAATGGATTTTATACTGCTGAAATCGGAATACATTTTTGTTGTTTTGCCGTCAACCTTAACATTTTTGTATGAACGGACTTTAATATAATACCTTTTGCCTTTTTTAAGTTTTGTTATTTTTTTTGATACGGTTGAATTCTTATTGACGCTGTATTTTTTCAGCCCGCTTGTGAATCCTTTGTTTGCTGCAATATAAACCTCATAACCAGAAACAGACTTATCACGCGTCCACGCGGCTGTAACAGTGTTTTTTGATGTCAAAGGCTTTTTAATCGCAGTCTTTTTGGGCTTAACATAGAAATAGAATGTGTTTTCTCCCGAATACTCGTTAATAAACTTTATATTTGCCTTATACTGACCTATATCCTTAACACTTTTCACCTGTTTTCCATCTGAACGCGAAATATATGTTACGATATAATTCTCAGAAGAAATAGTTTTACCATTAGAAGACTTCGCAGTTATCGCAGACATTTTTATTGCTTTTCCGCTGTAAACATATGCTGTTTTATTAAGCGAAACCTGCTGAATTTTTGGAATTTTATGTTTTGATTTAACCGAAAGGCATCTTATGCATCTTGCTGTTGCAACGCCGTCTTCACTGTGAGTTGCCGCTATAATACTTGTTGAATAAGAGTGTCCGAGCGGTTCAACATAATCACCGTCATATGTTAACAAGCAGTTCTGACAAATATATGTAGTGTGTCCTGAAGTTGTGCAGGTGGGTTTAACAACACTCTCAACATCAAATGAATGACCTATGGCATTGATGCTTTTTTCATTTGTTTCACTGCAATTCAGGCACTTGTATTTTATAATTCCGTTTTCTGTGCAGGTTGGGTCTGTTTTTTCCTCAACAACCATATTATGTCCTGACGGGATGGTATAATCATTTCTTACTGTGGCAGGACACCTGCTGCATTGATACACTGTATATCCCGACTCAGTGCAGCTTGGAGGCGTTATTTTCAACGGCTTATAGTCATGCCCCAATGGGTTGACATAATTATCCTTATACTGAATACCGCATATTTCACACTCAAAGAGAGTGTATCCGCGTTCAGTGCAATTTGGCGCAATTACAGTTCCTTTATAATCGTGGAGATATGAATGAATATCGCTTTCCGTATCTTCAGTGTGGAAAGGAACAAAGGTTGCCGTTATTTTATTGCTCGAAATGTTTTTTGCAAATTCTTCTGCAGTTGAACCGTAGTAACCGTTAACATCAAAAATATAATTTGATGAATAAGAATTTGCGTATTTACAGGTTAAGGCGATTTGACAGTTTCTGTTAAGAAAAGTAAGCGATTTTGTTTTTATAGGAATATCCCCTTCAACATATTCGGCGCTTTTTGGAAAAACCCATTTTGTTATATAATATTTCCCTGCCTCAAAGGGATTTTTTATAATCTTTGCTTCGTTAAAATCTATTGCTTTAATGCTGTTTCCTGCAAACGCGTTTTTTTCAACGGTTTCAACACCGTCAGGGATCCTGAAAGTGTTAAGCTGCATTGCGCCGGGAACGCAATACAAAACTTTTTTATCCTTGCTAAAAAGCAGGTTTTCCTCACTGCACAATTCTTCGTTGCCGTCCGACACTGTTATTTCTTTAAGTGTGCTGCTGTTCCACGAGGAACACTCTTCCGCTTTCATTCCTGCGCCTATATGAATTTTTTTATAAACGGAATTGTCGCTCATAATGTTTGACGCAACCTGACTGACACTGTCGGGAAAAATAAATTCCTCTATTCTTGTTCCCGAAAAAGCGGCGGAGTTTATTTTTGTCAATGTGTTTGGAAATTCAATATGTTTGATTAAAGAATATCCGTAATTGCCTGAACTTGAAGCGCCGTAGTTTTTATGGAATCTGAAAGCATACTGACCTATTTCAGTTATTCCGTCTTTAACAACGAAAGTTTCTGCCTGATAGAATTCCGGACAAAAGCACAGCGTTTTCATATCCTTGCTGTAAATAATTCCATCCTCTGATGAATAAGTTTCATTTTCCGGTGAAACAACATATTTTTCACATTTAACACATCCGAAAAATGCATTTGTTCTTATTTCGGTTATCGTTTTGGGAAAGTGAATTTCTCTGACAACCCCTTTGTATTCAAATGATAAATTTCCGATTACCGTTATTTTTTTGCCATTATACTCCTCGGGAATGTCAACAATTTCCTCATCGCCCTTATACTCTTCAAGCATCAGATTTCCCGCTGCGTCAGCCGTTTTAAAAACAAACCGGGAGTCATCTGCAGCAAGATAAGCACCGTTTGGAATCAACAAAAACAGAAGTAGTATAACAAGTATAAAAGATATTGCTTTTTTCATAATAACACTCACAAATCCTTTGAATTTTTCTTTATAATTTCGCCTCAGCGTTTTTCATCAAATAGAATTATATCATACTAAAAAGTTAAACACAACAGGTTTGCCAATTGATGAAGAAATAACATTTGAGACAGATGATTTATGTTTATTAAAGTATTATAATTACATTCAAAATAATGGTTTACGCGGACCAATTATTTTGACCACTTATCTGACCACTTATTGACCCCTTATTCTTTTGGGAGTTAATTTCTATGTTATGTTTGGGTGTTTAAAATGTTGAATTGTTTTCTTTTTTATGATATAAATATAATTAGTTATTAAATCAGATGAAGAATATGATTTAATTATAAATAAATCAACAAAAAACAGCAGAGGAGCTTCAAAATGAAAAAGAAGATTTTTATTGCATTGCTTTCAATGCTTCTTATCATAACCGCTATTCCTGTTGCCGTGAATGCGAGCAATGCTGCACCTGAAGTGAAAGCTTCCGGAACGGATACAACCTTCATAACTAACGCACCTATCAGTACGTTGCGTATTGACAGGACTAAAATTAATACTTCCAACGTATCATTATACCACCCTGATTACAGCGTCGGCTTTCGTCTTGATGACGAGGGATGCGTTTATGCGACCAGATGCGGTGTTAAAGCAGGATATACGGGTCTTGGATACTTTACGCTAACCTTTGCTGATGCGGCAATTTTAGCCGATGGCACACGCAAAAGCCTCGTTGTTAAATTCAACGATGTTACAACCATTGGCAGAAGTGATGTTTCTCTTTACTATGACTACCTTAAGTTCGTTCAAATCACCAATAATGAGAATACCCCTCTTGTCTTTACACCTTTATCGGTTAATGAAAAAAAACATCTTTGCATCAGAAGTGCCGTAACATTTTCTGTGGAACGCGCAGGTGATAACGACACTATGCTTTTTGCTGCAAACCACATCAATACAAACCGTCAAGGAAGCATTAATTTTGAAAACATCGTTGATGCTTCAGGGCATTATGCCTATTCCGAATCAATGGAACCGCTTGGCGGAATAGCCGAAGGCGCTGACCTTTACATCACCGAAAACAGTTGTCTGAGTGTTGTTGAAGGAAAAAGCCCGGAAACTTACGGAATTCGTTTCGTCGGCAACGGTCGCTCTGAAGGAACTTATTCTGACGGCTTCGCGACTGTCGCCGCAGCAAAAACCGGCTTAACTACGAGAGTGTGGAGCTCGGCAGGAACGAATACTATACCGCTGGATATTGCTTTTTTCACATCGGTTAATGCTTTCTCTCTTGAAACTGCGGCAGGTGAAAACGGCAGTATATCTCTTTGGACGGACGGAACTGCAAACAGCACCCAGGCTGCAAAACTGAACGGCGGCACTATCTCAACACCGCTGACCTATTCTGTACCGGGTGGGAAGGCTGTTACGCTTGTAATCAACCCGGATTACGGCTATGAGCTTGATACTTTAACATTAAGCGGTCAAACCGTGCAGCCCACGCGCACGCAGTATCAACCGAACGGCAGCGTTTCGTATGAATTGGATGTTCCCGCCATCACCGGCGACACTGCGGTCAGCGCAACATTCAAAAAGGGACACATTCACGAATTAAGCTATGTAAACCGCACAGACTGCTTTGGCATAGATGTTAACTGTACCGAAGATAACTGCTCCTGGTCAGAAAGCAAACTCACGGTGAGTGCCAATATTCCCGATGTGATACGATATCTGGACGGTAAGGCATCCTCCATAGTGCTCAGCGGCAAAGATGAACTCGCCTCCGATACGCATAATGCCGTGCAGGCAAAGCTAACCTACAAAAGCATCGGTGAAAATCCTGTTGAATACGCAGCATTTCCATATATCTTCGGAGAATATACTGCCACCATTACAATTACGGATGCAAGAGATCCGAATAATGTAAAGACATATTCAGCATCTAAAAACTACACTTATGAGAAGGCGGAAATTGAGCCCGGTCTAATTGTGGAAAACTGGACTTATGGGGATGAGCCTGTTAAGCCTCGATTGGCTGTAAGCACCAACCCCGAATACGCCCGCACTGCCTACTATTATAAACCTGTTGGTGCAAATGACAGTGCATACACCACGGAGGTGCCGGTAAATGCAGGCGAATACACGCTCAAAGCAGTTCGACCCGAAACAGAGCATTATAAGGAAGGCGTAGCGATAGGCGGTATCACGATTTACAAAGCGGCTTCATCTCCAACGGTGCCGACAGGCATTACAGCAGTTTACGGAACAAAGCTTGCCGATGTGGCGCTACCCAAAAACTGGACATGGGACAATGGCGAACAAAAAGTCGGCAATCCGGGCGATAACGTATTTTCAGCAACGTTTACTCCTGATGATGCAGTAAACTATACCACAGTTCAGACCAATGTGAGTGTAAACGTTTCCAAAAGACCGATTACCGTTACCGCAGATGACAAGAGCAGTTATCAGGGCAATGCGCTTAAGCAACTGACTTATACTGTAAGCGGCGGAATTGTTGACGGAGACGACCTGGGACTGACGCTTAATACAAATGCAAACAGCGACGTAACGGGCACCTATACAATCACCGTTAACGCCACCAACCCGAATTACGATATTACACTTGTTGACGGCACCTACACTGTCAGTGCGGCTCCTGAATACAGCTTTTATGGCAATTCAAAAATCGCTTGGACACAAGGAAGCAAAGAAAACGCAGAGTTCACCGTTATTTGTAATGTCGAGAACGACCGCATATTTGATAAATTTACAGGCATTAAAATTGACGGAACCGTAGTTAACCCGAATAATTATCAGGCTTCAAGCGGCAGCGTAAAAATAAGTCTGAAATCCGATTATCTCAAATCTTTGTCAGTCGGCGAACACGTTCTATCCGTTTCTTTCACTGACGGAAATGCTGAAGGGACACTGAACGTTCTTGCGGCATCGCCGGTTACGGATGATGATACAACTACCACTGACAGTGAAAATAGAACAACTGTTGACTCCAAAAATACAACCGGCGCAAAACTCGGTTCAAAGAGTAAAACCTCTCCGGCAACAGGCAATAACTCATATATGTATTTCGCATCATTGATTGCCTGCGGTTTGGGGTTAATGGCAGTGACATTTTTCATAAAGAGATTTTCAAGAACTACCAATAACGAGATTTAGTTAAAAAGCATCATAAAAACCGGCAATTTACTTTGCCGGTTTGTTTTTTTGCGCAAATTTTTTGACCGCTTATTGACCATTTACGAATTAAAAACCATCGGAAAACACGGTTAAAAACGGGCTTTTTGCGTTCCGCTAAAATGGCTTAACAGCGCGGTTTTTGGCTTGTTGGTGTTGCGCTAAGGTCAACCTCGTGCAGAATCTTTTTACAATTCCGTTCAGCGCTTTCTCAATCGCTTTTTTCTATACTCTTTTTTACTTTTCGTTGTCACATCTATTGTAACGCTACAAATATTTTCAAGTGATAGGATAAAATGGTGTTGACAGAAATAGATTTAAATACTATACTTTTTATATGGAGAATCAAAGACCTTACATACCCGAGCTTGACGATATTCCGCTCAGTCCGAAGCAAAAGCGAAAAAAGTATTTTATCCGAACAACTGTAATGCTTCTCTTTACCGCAGTATCGTTTTTGTTGTTCTGCTTTCGCATTAAGCTTCCGCTGATTTCAAATATGTTTTCCGTCGAGTTTTCAGCATTACCCGAAACTATTATCAACTTTGTTTACGGACCGATTTACGGCGTGGCAGTATGCTTGCTCAAAAATGTCATTCATACGGCTGTTTATAATCAGTTCGCAATAATCGATTTTACAAATTTTTTAATCGAAACCACCTATTTAATTGTGACAGGCGCATTGTGTAAAAAAGTAAAAGGCAGCAGCAATACTTTGTCGATAAAGGCAATGACGGTTTGCTCCCTTTTGGGGATCGTGTGTGCGTTAGCGGTGCAGTTTTTTGCAACGAGCTTTCACCTTTATCCTATTCTGGCGAATAAATTTCCCGGCTCGTTCACTTCAGAGAGAATACTGCAAAGTTATACGGATTCGCTCGATGCTGTTCGCACTCACCTGCCGCGTGCACTTGGCAGTCTGATACCGCATATCAGCCATATATGGCAGGGCGTAATTCTGATTAATCTGCCCATGACTTTTGTGAAGCTTTTACTTATTACACCGCTTGCTGCAGTAATACAGTACGGCTTGTCAAGACTGAATAAAAAAGACTCTGAACAAGAATCAGTAACAACATCATAAAAAAGAACACCATTTTGAAATCATTTCAAAAATGGTGTTTTTTTTTGCTATTTACCTGATGCAATAAGTTTTCTAAAAAGAAATCGAGCCGCTTATATCTCCAAAGGAGAGATATGCGTTGTCCCTTTCGGAACGGAGGGGAATATCGGGATCACTCGGCACAGGATCTACGCCGGAAGTGGTAATTACATCGGGTGTGATAACCTTGAAAATATTAAATTCGGGTTCAAAATATTTCTGCAAAGTTAATCATCCCCCCTCGTTTCAGTTTACTACTGATTATTTTATACATATATGTATTTCATTATATCAGTATTTAAAATATGTGTCAATACTTTTTAATGAATATTATTGAACTACGGCTACTTTTTAGCTTTAACTGTTTTTGCTTTTGCCCAAGATGAATAGTATTTTACGCCGCTTATGGTTTTATAAGTTCTGATTCTCACATAGTACATTTTATTTGCCTTAAGCTTCTTAACAGTTGTTTTCAGCGTTTTATTCTTCTTAAAAGTTACGGTTTTAGCATTTTTGAATTTGCTGCTTGTTGAATACTCAAGCTGATATCCTGTAACCGTCTTGTTCTGCTTCCACTGTGCGGTAAATGCCTTTTTCGCTGACGTGAGTTTGGTAATGCTTGTGCCATTCGGTAATGTTGGCGAACTGAACGCCTGGCTCCACGGGCTGTAATAGGTTTTTCCATCCCCTGCTTTGACATAAAAGCGTGCACGGAACTTATAAGCATTACCTGCCGCAAGGCTCTCGAAGGTAGTCGTCACGGTCTTATTAGATTTAATCGTTACCGTCTTATTCCATTTCTTTCCATCCTTAGTGGAAATCTGCACCTGGTAGCCGGTAGATGTGCTCACCTTATTCCAAATAAGTGTTTCGGAATTTGCCGTTCTCGCTTTGCACTTAAATCCGCTGATTTTGCCGGTGGGAGCGGTGTAGGAGTCGATAAAACTATCGCCGCAATCCGAACAAGTGTGGGTGGTATATCCGCATTTGGTAGCAGTGGCGGCTGTGACAACCTTCTTATATGAATGCTCGTGCGGCGCCTCGATTATGCCAATCTCGCTCACATCGGATTGAATAATATCGGATGTTAAATCCAGATTTAAAGCGGGACGAACACCGAGGTTTGTGTTACCCGTACCTGTTCGATCATCGTTGATAACGCCGTCGTAATCGATATAGCGCGCAAAGTGGGAACGGTCGCCTGCAGTGCGCTGCCACCAACGGGAATATCCGTCCGTTGCATCAACGTACAAGCCCTGACACTTCGCATAGTCACTGCCCTGCGCCTGCCTCGCGGTATCGTACGAATATATTTCAGAATCAAATCCGTATGCAGTATTCGTTACATCACTGTAGGAAAGCAAGTAAATCTTATCGCTTGTGGTAGCGCTGTCATATACTGAATATGAAGTGCTGTACGCGCTGTTATCAAGTTCTGTTGAAACAATCAGTTCCTGCTGCAAAGACGAGAAAGCCGTATTATAGAAATCGTTGTTCAGCCACTGACGAACAGAACTTTTTTCATAGTTATTTGCATAGTGTGCCTTGTTTGCATCGCCCCAGTATGCTTCTTCACCGTTTGCGCCTATGCCGTAGTACAGAAAACTGTTATACGGCTGGCTGTCGATGATAGTCTCGCACATCACAAGACCCGATGCCGTATCCAGCACACGCCACTGCAGTTCTTGCCACTCAAACCAGTACGTGTTGTTCAGTTGATTGTAGCCGTTTTCATCCTGAAAGGTATTGTTTTCGGAAGAAAATAATCCCGTATTGAACGGGCGGTACTTCGAGAAACGCACGCCACGGTACATTTTTCCGTCAACTCTCACATCAGTATATTCCATATAATCTGATGGGAACATATTTCCGTCAGTATTGCTGCCCGTGCCTGTATAGTAGCCATAGGAATTCCACTTGGCAGACTGACTATTAAGCTTGTTGACTATGGCGCTGTTCGTGACTCTCGTCTGCGGATACCAGCCGAAGGTCACGAGGTCGCCCTGCTCATACTCGCCTATGGTTTTCGCGCTCGCTGTAATAGTGAACGCGCCAAAAAGCATCAGTACGCACAGAAAGAGAGCAAGCGTATTTTTTAAAAATCTTTTCATTCTAATTCCTCTCTTTCTGTGTTTTCTGTTTTCGTTCTTTATCCGCTAAGTTAGAAGTCGGACTGGATTGCCAGTGATTTTGCCTGATTGAAGCTGCTCAAACATCCGCCGTAGTACAAATTCTTCTTATAATTATTGTAGAATATGCGTTCCTTGCCGTTGGCGTCGGTATAGCGGAGGTATGCTCTGGCATCAATCTTCTGGTTCTTTTTATCGGCGTCATCGCCCTCGTAGGTTACAATAAGCGTATAAAGTCGATAGTCTCCGAAATTACGATGGTCATTCTTAATGCTGCCCGTGCCTTTTGTACAGTTAACATTAGTTACATAGATAAAATCGTTTTCAGCGGTGAGATCTTTTCGTGCCAAAACCTTGTTGTCAAATTCATCCGTTTCAAATCTATCGCCCTTATCGTTAAGACCTGTGGTATCAACGCCGTTTACATTTCTGCCGTTAAATTGAAGTTTATATTTTGTGGAGTCAGATACTTTATAGTTACTGGTGAATTTTTTAATATTCTCCTCAGTAGCAACAACATAACCGTATTCAGCTTTTTGATTGGAAAGTCCGTCAACAGCAGAAAGCAATTCTTCACTCAGCGAGGTGATAAATCTCATACCTCCGGGTGTTGTGCCGTTTGCATTGCTGTTGTAGTTGGGGTCATTCATTCCCGGATCGCGGATTTCAACTCCGATAAGACCGAAGCCGCGAATACCGGCGTCGCCGTAGTCATGGGTATCCTCTTCATCCTGTGATGTTACCTTGCCAACCTCAATCCACTTAGCATAGAGATGATAATCTGCGGGATTCTGTTCATCAGATTTGGTATATGTGTCGCTCTCAAAGTTTGCGGCTATTGTTGCTGATTCTGAGGAATCTGTGTAGCCGTCCGCATGGTACCAGCCCGCGAATACATACTCATCTCCGGCGAAGCTCGGAATATCATAGAAGTGTTTAATCTTGCCTGATTCCAGATCAGCGGGTCCATAGGTCTTAAATATCTCGTCGTCCTGACCCGGCTGGTTCACGTGGAATACAATCTTATAAGCAGGCTCGTCAACCATCTCGACATAGCTAACCGACTTGCCGTTAACCTTGTTGATACCCTCAACATCTATGGAAAACGGAATATCCGCTGCGAGTTTGTAGTATTCATCGTTGGGGGTGCTGACTTCGTGCAGTACATAGTCTCCCGGAACAAGGTCAACCGACACAACATCGGTAGTGGATGTGATATTATCTATCAGCACCTGAGACTTGTCACTGCTGAGTATCTGCAGCGAAGCTCCGGCAAGTCCGTCACCGTTCACGTTGACTTTCTTGATTTTTGCCTGCGTATTTGTAACAAAGTGATAGGTGGTATCACTCTCTACATTCAGACTTCTGCTGTTTGCAGAGGTAATATAAGCCGTGTTGTCAATAGTATAGCCGTTAGGCGCATCAGTCACGGTAGCAGGAACGATTATAGTCATCGTTTCGCCAGGATCAAGTTTGCTTATTGTAGCGGTAAACTTATCACCTGTGCTTTCCTGAGGCTCAATGCTATAGGTGATACCTGCGGCACTGTTGATAGATACCGGAGTTTCGTCACCCATGCTAACCTTGGGGATACTGTTGACCTTAAGTTTTGAATCCAGCAGATCCTCGATTACGATGTTGCGGATTGGAACATACTTATCGGGGTTGGTGATAACAAGACTGTAATCTATCGTACTGCCGTTAACTGCGCCAGCGCGGTGATCAGCGTCTTTACCCGACTCGGGGAACGATTTCTTGCCGATTAAAGGATCGGCGTAATGCAGCGTCAGGCGGGTGATAGCCCTACTGCTGTTCGGCTGGCCGCCTACCAATCCCTTTACAACTGCCTCGTTGTAGGTAATGATATCATTTTCTTCGCTTGTTTCCGGCGAATGCATAGCAACATTGAAGGAAAGTGCCTTTCTTGCCGGAAGGGTGAAGTCGCCGCCGTTTGAAGCAGTTCGGCAATCGATGGCAATCGCCTTGATTGTTGACTTGTCGGAAGGCACTGTAGCACTCCAGATTTCGGGGTTACCCATTAAATCCAAATCATCGGGAGTGATCTCACCGTCCTTTACAAGGTAATAGACCTTCGGCTCACAGTAGATTGGATTGCTTGAAGTCGTGTTTGTTGCCTCCATATTCTGTATAGCGGAAACATTGACAGACTGGAAAGTACCCTGCCATTCGCAGTTTGAACCGTTATAACTGTGCTCTATAACATCATAGATAACGATATTGCCGGCTTCGCTTTCGCCGTCCGTGAATGTAACATTATAGGAATAATCAGAGTCAAGACCTACTGTCTTGTCTTCCATCATAAATACGCCTTCGGTCTTAACCGAATTGCTGAAACCTGTAACATACTGGGAAGGCAATTTGCAGTGCGTTGCATCGCTGGCATATGCTGTAAACTCTTTATTTGCCTCGTTGATGCTCTGGTAATAGGTCATTGCCTTCTGATCCAGGATGGAAATCGTGCTGTTCCTTGCAACGGGAACGGTCTGGTTCTCCGTTGTATCGGTAAAGGAGACATAGTTTGTCTGAGTCGTACCGTTGGCAATGACATTCGACATAGTCGTCTTCATCTTATAGAAAACATTGAAGCCGTTTATTGCATTAGTAAAACTCGAGGGCAAGTTATCAGGAATACCTGTGATGGTGACTATCATCATCGTGCGTCCAGAGCCCTCCCAGTTTTCTACAAACTCTACGGAATAGAGGCTTGACGGGAAATTGTTGTTATTGGTGCTCTGAGCATTATAGGAATGCGCGTGCATAGAGTTAGATGTATTCTTTTCTTTTCTTCCCTGAACGAATATCGTGCTCTTATCAACGGTAAAGTTATAGGGAAGCAGATCATAGAATACGCCCGACTGCATTAATTTGGTAGAGCCTGCACGGTTAATTCCCCAAGCGGAAATCAATACGGGGAATTCCTGTGTGCCTGCCTGGCTGTCAACATAATAGTAATCGTTTCCGCTGCTGTCTGTTTTGTCTTCAGCACATTTTTTGGTCACGTAGAGATAGCTCTCGTCCGTCTTGAGCTCGTAGGAGCATATCTGCGCGCCGCCCTGATCCAATCGCTTTGAATCAAGTGTGTCGCCGTCAACACTCAGTACAGCGTTATTCTTGATCAGAGTGTTCACATTTTTCAGCATATTATCCTGAACAAAAGAGTACACCTTATTTGTCGAACGAAGGAAGAGCGTCGGGCAGATTGTCATCTTTGTTGTATAGAAGCTCGATTTGTGGACAATCTTATAACCCGCTGTCCTCTCAGGCAGCGTAACATTGCTCGCTAATGCTGTGCCGTAATCCGCTTTCTCGTTGTTTTCTTCATCAGGAGCGTTGAAGTCGGCTGCCGTGAGCGTCCTGAAAAGTCTGAAGTTGTTCTCGTTCTCGCCTCTTATCCATACCTCAACGTCGCCGTAATCACGTATAGCACTGTGCTCATAGGGTTCCGACCATTCGCCGTTAACCTGAATCGCATCGTACTCGGTGAGGTAGATATCAAGATTTGTAAAGGAATAGTCGGCGTCGGAGAGAGCAACATTGCTCGAGCAATTCCAGTTATACCTATCGTTTCCTGATACCGAGGACATAACCACGTCGCCATGTCCCTTTGCACCGTCGGAAATCTCGATATCACGCTCGGCTACAGAGTAGGTCTTGGAAGTGGGATACCAGACTTTTTCCGCATCGCTGTTATTATATTCTATAAACTCAATTTCATATTTCAGATTGTCAACGCCGCTGCGGCTGAGAATGGATTCTGTGCCTCCGCTCTTGATGCGGTCGGCACCTTCATCATAGCCATATATTTTCTTTTCGAACAAACGGCCCGGACCTGAAGGAATCAGGTAAACTCCGTCTTCCCTGCTAACTCGAATCTGCTGCTCATAGCCCGAGAGAGTCTCGATGTTCAGTACCGCCTCGTTATATACGGTCTTCCAACCCGAATCAGTCGTCTTGCGAGGGTGCTTGGTCACAACGGTTGTATGGTATGTACCCGGACCCATATAGTTTGTTGAGGAATAGCCTGAACCGTAGGTCATCATAACTACCGAGCCGTCGTGAACAGTGTCCTCGCTCCATGAAAACTTAAACTGCTGGCTGTTTTTGTTATCGAAACTCGCGGTCAGATCCCAAACAACATAGAAATACTGGTTTGCATCCTGCGGAGCGGATCCCCAACTATCTTGCCATTCAAAATATACAGTGCTTCTTGTCTTGGAGGTAGAAGCGCTGACCTTGGTGTGGAGTTCAAGGCTGAGCTCCTTTTGATAATCGGCATCAAGGGAATCAGTCAAATCGCCGTTTGTATTCCTATCTACCTGAATAGTTACGGGGAAAGTATTAGTATAATAGTTTCCGCCGTAGTAGCCGTTCTCGTCTGTGTAGCCGCCGTCCATTTTGCGCAGATTCGTCGGATCAAGCCTGTAGTCTATCTGGAACACCTGATCATTGTACGCGGCATCCTTATCGATCTTTTCGTTGTTTGTTATGATATAGTAATCAGGGTCGGAATCGTCATAAATGAAGTGGCAATCGGCTGTATCGGTTTTGCTTAAGCCGTTGGCGATATTATTGGTGCCGACCTTTGTTCCATCCTTAGTCGCAAAGACATACTTCGGAACCCTGATTTTAACAGAGCCAACAGGCAGTTCCTTATCGTCTTTCGCCGCCTCTACCTTATCGAAGGCAAAGCGGACATATACGGTGGCGGAAAGAGCTGCGTTGCCGTTTGTGGGAGCAATAATGAGGTTGTCCCCGATGCTGGTTGCATATTCATTGGATGAAGTATCCCACTTAACCGTGTATTTATATAATTGATCCTCGGCTTCCGTATAAATACTTTCAGACGAAATCCACTTTGCGTGATAAGTGGTGTTGCTTGCGATGGAAGTTGACATCGTAAGCTTTGTGCTCTCGTCGTTGAGATCGGAATACCAACCGCCGAAAACATAGCCGCCGGAGCGGTTTGCACCGGGCAGATACTTGACGCTGCCGCCGTTATAAACCATTATTGTCTCGTCAGAGGGCAGATAAAGTGTGCCTTCACCAGCGTCAAAGCTTAGTGTAATATCCCTTGCTGCCCAACGGGCATAGAGATCACAGTTGCCCGCAGGAACGAAGGTATAGTCCTTCTTATCGCCCCAGTCGCCGCCGGTACCGTCCTTTGTGTACCAACCGAGGAATTCATATGCCGTGCTTCCGACAGCCTTTGTAGGGACAGGAAGTTCCTCTATCTTGTTGCCGGCATAGACCTTTATCCTGTAATAATCGACGCCGTTTTTTGTGCCAAGATAGGTGGTTGGCAGTGAGCCGCCATCCAGATGCAGGGTGACCTCATAAACACTTTTGATATCCCAATATGCTTCAACAACATTACCTTGGCTCATATCAATCGTGTAGGTATCGTGCGTCTTGAGATACTCAGTGATATTGGTTCCTTTGAAGTACCATCCTATGAATCCATCTTCATCCCTGAAAGTCGGGAGTGTCGGGATTGTGATTTCCGGATGTTCTTCGGCATAATTATCACTTGCCACAACATATTGATCGCCATCCTGGATGGGATAGTTGCCAAAGGTCTTATAAACGCCGCCGTTTGTCTCAAATATAGGCTGATAGCCCCAGCGAGCGTAGTATGTTTTTGTTTGAGTTGCTATTTTATCCGACGCACTCTCAATCGCCGTGCCGCCGTTATCTTCAGCAGAGGTGATCTCGTTGCCCCAGTCGCCGTCGGTACCGTCCTTTGTGTACCAGCCTCTCAGTACAGCATTGTCGTTGACGGGCGTCGGAAGTACGCCATAGTTCTGGTTGTATTTGTACTGACGAATGACCGTAGGTGAGGGATCCGTAGTTGTCTCGAAGTATCCGCCGTTTGCGTTAAAGGTAACAACCGGATTCTCGTACCAATGCGCGTACAGCGTATCGTACTGCGTGTTGATCTCCATATTTGCTTCGATCTTTGTTCCGCCGTCCGGCGCTGTGAACCAGCCGCCAAAGGTGTAGCCGTTTCGTGATGCCTCGGCAAGGTCGCCGTAATAGGTCTTCTCGCCTGTCGCCAATGTATAGTTCTTGTCCGGCATGGAGGGCGCGCCAGGGTAGTTGGCATCGAAGTGAAGTATCAAATCGGGTTGATGCCACTGTGCATAGAGCGTAACCGTTGCGCCGTCAACGGTGGAGAGTCTGGCAACGGATTCATTCGCCGCGTACTCATCGCCTGAGCCGTTGGGACGGGTGTTCCAGCCGGAGAGAACATATCCGCTGCGCGTGAACATAGTGTTGTTCAGTTCAAAGTACTCGGAATAAAGCAAATTCTCCTTTGCTGTAAAGTGGTCAACCGTCTCGTCCTCATCAGTCAATTCGTTATGAATGGTGGTTGTGCCGAGGTTGCCGTTGAGTACAAGATTATACTTATGCTCCTTCCACTTTGCGTAGTAAGACCATGCGGTAAAGACTTCATCGTTACTCGGATCATCATCCTTATTAGCCGCAAGTTGTTCATCCAGTTTTTTCTCGTTTCCGTTCTCGTCGGTCGCATACCAGCCGAGGAATTCATAACCTGGTCTGACGGGATCCTGAATATCTTCAGGTTTATAGTTTACCGGCAGTCCGACCGCGCCGTCGAAGGTCTGCATGGAAGGGGTCGCCCCCTTGGATATCAGCGCAATCTTGGAGGTGCGCACCCATGTGCCTGCGTAATGCGGCTTGAAGTCGCCGAAGAGTTCTGTTGTGGTCAGCGGATCACCGTTTACAGGATACAGGGTGTTTGATTCAAGGGCTGTATTCCTGTCTTTATCGGTGTTCATATAGTAGTTGCCTTTGAGATCGCTGAGTTGGAAGGAGCCTTCCTCAGGGTCCTTAATTTTAATCCACAGCGCGTTGGGGTCAACGGGAGGAATATCCTTTTCAACAGATGTATAATTGTTTTTGGGAGTATATGTTAATACTTTATCTGCTGTTACCTCAGGTCTTGATGTATCGCCGGTGTTTCTGTTGGCTTGAGGAACAGTGCCGCAATAATAAGGACTTAAGGAAACCTCGGAGAGCTCGGTGCATCCCTCAAATATATTCGGCTTAGTATTATTGGTATCATAATAGCTTTGGAAGCCCTTGCTCATAATGTCATAGGCGGAGGTGAACCAATAGTTAGTAATTACCATAGCACGTCCCAAATTGGAGAGGTCGAGTTTCTTAAGAGAGACACAGTTCTGGAACTGCATCGGTCCGCCGAGATTCGCCCAATAAGCGCTCAAATCGATCTCAGTAAGGCTTTTGCAGTTTTGGAACATCATTCTGGTAGGCCAAGCGCCCGAGTAGGTCGCCATAAAACCAAGATTCTTCAGATTATCGATGCGCTCCAGAGAGGTGCAGTTCGCGAAGAAATTATTCAATTGGTATCTGAAACCGCCGCCCAGGTTGGCATTTGTACGGTCGAAGCCTGCTTTTCCGTAATCAGGAGAATTTGCAGGATAACTCGTTCCGTCCGCCTTTTTGCCGAAGCCATTGATACACAGATACTGCAAATCGACCGTCTCAAGCGATGAACAGTTGTTAAAGAAGCTGCCCAGCCAAGCCGAGTTAGCCTTATATCCGTTTTCAAAGTAGTCTCCGCTGCCGTTCTTATCGTTCGGTCTGAACGGATCAATTCCGCCGTTGCGAGGATAGCCCAGATACATAGGCTCGGTACCGATCTCAAACGAGTTCCCTTCCTCGCCGAAGATTATTTCCGTCAGGCTCGAGTTGCCGCTGAACATACTCTCTGCAGAACAAATATGGATGGGGTCATTCTTTATTTTACTCAAGTCAATCTTGGTTACGCCTGAATTGACTATAAAACTACTGAGGAATTCTATGTCTGCGAAATCCATTCCGTCCAGCTTAATGGTCTGCAGCTTGCTGCAGCCATGTACAAGATAGGTGACAGTTCGCATTGCACACGTGTATGCAGGGTATCCCGATGTTCTCTTTCCGTTTGCATCGTATGCCATCGTGCCGTAAGAGCCAACATTCACGATATTGTCATTAAGACCAACAAAGCTCAGATTGGAAATATCAAGGGTTTCAAGAGAATTGGAATAGATAAAGCAGTCGAAATTTCTGCACTTTGAGGTATCCCAGCCTGAAAGGTCCAAAGACTTCAGAGTTTGACCTCTGAGATTATCAGTTCCGTCCTGAATGTCAGAATTAATGGTACCGGTGTTCATATACCAGAAAGCGAAAGCCATATTCTCACACTGAGAAACATCGAGGTTCTCAAAGTTCTCGAATTTACAGAGATACCTCAAGCCGTAAAACCATCCCGCAATACTCTTGGGTGCAATCTTATCCTTGAAGGTGACCTTGCGGATATACTCACCGCCTCTGGTGGAATCATTGCACCACGGCAATCTATTATCTGTTTTAGAGAGAGTCCACTGATCATAATTCCATTTCTTTGACGGTCTGCCCGTGCTGTCAAAGGTATATGTAGTAGTTACATATTCGATATCGGCAAAATCCGTATAAGGACCCGCGAAATAGTTGGAGTCCTTAACGTTCTCGTTCTTGAATACGAGTTCGAGATTAGAGTTTTCGGTTTTGCCTGCACGAGTGTCGATTTTATTCAGGAAGGCATAGATATGACTTCCTGTCGCCGCTTCTTCACCGTTGCTCTCCGCAAAAGAAGAAATAATATTAAACGGCACAATAAAGCTGGCAAGTATCGAAACCACCAACAATACCGACATAAATCTTTTCGATATTTTTTTATTGAGTCTCAGTTTAATCATAGTATTTTTTAACCCCTTATTTTAAAAAATATAGATTTTAAAATTAGTATAACAAATTATAGCAATCAAAACAATTGGTTTTTTCAACAAAAATCGTTATTAAATATGCACAAAAAATGACATTTGTTTGTTGTTGTCAACAAAGACACTTTGCATAAGGCGAGATGCGATAACGAAGGTTAGCCCCAAAATGAAGAAGCCTTTTTTGAAAGCAATATAAATACCGCCTTTGCTTCAAAGAATAATTGATATAACTTTCTTAATTGTTTTTGCTTCATTTCATCATTCCATTCTTCTTGCTGACAGTATCAATCTTGATTATACTAATTCGTGTTGATAAAGCCGGCATTAAAATTAAAAATGCAGCAAATTATAAGCATTTTTATGTGTTTTTTGAATTATAAAAGTGTTATAAAAATAGTGGTTTACACGAAGCAATTATTTTGACCACTTATTGAGCACTTATAAATTAAAAGCCGTGTGAAAACCTGCGTAAATTTGGTATAAGTGGTCAATTTTCACTAAAAGCAAAGTGGCTGAAAATGGCGGGGCGGGGCGGTTTGTGGCTGTTTGTTATATCAGAAGTCGCGATTTGTAATCAGCAGGTCAGGGGTTCGAACCATAAAGTATTACGGCGAAAGATACTTGTACTTTCGCCGAGAGGAAAAACATATGTAGTGATTATTAGTGTTTTGCTCGCAAAATACTTCAATCACGGAATATGTTTTGACGAAATCCACCCTCTTCCTCCAAAAAGAACTAACAGGCATCTGCTTGTTAGTTCTTTTTCTTCGTATAAGTGGATGAGGTTTTTAAATTTATGCAAAATCAATATTTTTTTGTGTGTTATTGCTGAATCGGTTTCGTTGACTATGTATTTTGTTGTAAACTTTCAGCAAGTGTGATATACTGAGAAAAATAATTGTTGAAAACGGTCGTGACTATATGAGCAAATCACTAAAACGAAGCACTTGTTGCGAAAACGGAATTAATCCCAAGGCGGTTTATAAATTTATAGAGCGCGCCGAAAGGGAAAATCTCGGAATTAATTCATTTATGCTGATAAAAAATCAAAGCGTTGTTGCAGAGGGCAGTCATCCTCCCTATGATAACGATACAACCCACGTTCTCTATTCAATTTCAAAATCCATAACCGCAACTGCGCTTGGTTTTGCCATTGAAGAAGGAACAATTCATTTAGAGGATTCAATCAGCAAATTTTTCCCTGAATACGATAAGCTCGGACGTAATAAAAAGGTTACTGTTCGCCATCTTGTTACTATGACGGCAGGAAAAATGATCGGAATGGCAAAGCCTCGCCATCTTAAAGATTGGGTTAAAATCTTTTTTGACGCTCCGTTTTTTGCAAAGCCGGGCAAAGCATTTTTATATGTTAACGATAATTTCTATATGCTTTCCGCTATTATCAGCAAGGTTTACGGCGAAACGCTGATTGACTTTCTCTATCCCCGTCTCTTTGCTCCGCTTGATATCAAAAAGCCAGTCTGGGAAACAGGAATTCACGGCTACGCCGCAGGCGGATGGGGACTTTATATGTCAACAGAAGACCTTGCAAAAATTATGCTCTGCTATTCAAACGGCGGTATTTATTACGGCAAGCAGGTTATTCCCGAATCCTGGGTTAAGCAGGCAACGGCTTATCAGGTTCCGACCGTTAAAAAAGGTCAGCCCGATGTTACAAAGGGTTACGGCTACGGCTTCTGGCGCACCTCAATTCCCGATACATACCGCGCATACGGCTTATTTGGTCAGCTCGGATATGTTTTTGAGAATAAAGATACTGTTCTTGTTGTTAACGCAGCAGTTTCAAAGGATGAGCTGCTTTCAAGAGCAGTCAGCGATATGGCAAAAACTCTTTGGGACGAGCCTGAAAAAGAATACGAAGAAAAGCTGAAAACATTACTGAGCTCACTTGATGATAAGGATTATCTTCCTTCAACAGAGCGCAACTTTGAGCTTGAGAGGAAATATCATCAGAAAGCGCTTCACACGAAATCAAGCTCATTTGCTTCAATGCTCAATGTTACAATGTCAACTGTTTTTAACGAATATGTTGGCAATACCGACCGCTTTATTTTTCATCTTGATAAGGAGAAAAACCTCTATCTCGTCTGGAAAGAGGGCAGCTTTGTTAATGAGATACGTTTAGGAATGGATAACACCTATGCTATGAGCACAGTCAGCTATGGCGATATAAAATATACCGCCTGCGCAAAGGCTGCCTGGATAAGTCCAACGGTTCTTCGGGTTCTTGTAAGAATGGAAGAAGCGTGCCAGGTTCGGCAGCTTGATTTTGACTTCACCGATGAAAAAAACATTGTTGTTAAAAACTCCTCGTTCCCCGATTTGCCGACTCTGGCTGTTCACTATGTTGATTTTTCAGGCTTCCCGCTTCCTGCAGGACTTGAAAAACTTCTTAAAAAATACATTGCACCTGCAATACTTCTTATCGGTGAACCAAACTACAGAATTAAATCATAATTAAGCCTCCTGAATTCAGGAGGCTTAATTATGTTTGAAAAGTTTAATCTTTAGTGGTCTGAAAGGAGTCGGAAGCAACTTTCTGAATTTTTCCTGTTGCTGTTTCAACGTAGAAAATTTCAGCCGAGTTTTCGCTCTGATACTTGCAAAAATATGCTCTGTCCTTTGTTACGAAGTACAAAACATCGCAGTTTAAACTCATAACATCCTTAATCTTGAAATCATCTGATTCAAGATTGATTGAAAAGAGCCTTGTGTCTTTACAGAAATAAAAGGTTTTATCTGCTATATAATAAATATCTGATATTTCGCCGATGATTTCAAGTTCATCCCTGTCCTCTATATGAACAAGCTGATATTTGTCATAGTTTTCTCCTCCGCAAAAAATTCCGAATACCTCATCTCCCTCGGTGAAAACCTGTTCAAGATAGTATTCATTCAGTTGTCGGGGCAAATACATAAATCCCTGGAAGCAATATTCTCTGTCCGATGAGCTCTCGGCATCCGCCTCAACACATTCAACCGAGCTATCCTCATTATTGGCAATATATATTTCCTCGCCGTCAAACTCATCTGAATATTCGTTAACGTTCTTTGATATATCTTTTTTACCTTTATATGAGCGGGCATAGAAATAATAATCAGGTATTACATCTCCTTCAAGCATATCATCACTGCAATATTCAACTATAACTCCCTTTTCACAGAGCTTTACCAAGCTGCGAAATGTTTTTCCGTAGGTTTTTGCCGAGGGTATTTCAAGATATGCTTCTTTCTCTGATTTTTTCGGATTAAATCTGAAAAGCGTTGTTGCGGCATTTTCGCTGTCTGAATAATAAATCTTTGAATCGCTCTCTCTAAAGCTCATTTTTGCATCGGTAAAACCGAAAGCATATTTTTTTAAATCAGCTTCTATTGAAGAATAATCGGTTTGTTTTTTAGTTGTTGAAACAGCTGCCTTTTCTGAAACAGCGCTTTCCTCTTCTGTAGTGTGAGCAGATGTGCTTTGCCCTACCGTTTCTTTATCATCGCTATTATTATGGTTTACTGCAACTGCAGTTATCACAGTCGCAATTATCGCAATTAAAACAACTGCACATATTATTAATGTTTTTTTATTAAATAGGTTTTCTTTCATTTTTCTTCCTCTTAAAAAGCATTTTTCATTGGTATTATATAAGCAAGCAAAAAGAGGCGAAAACCGCCTCTTAAATAATTATTTTTCGAGCAAGTCGTTTTCTTTGAGCATTTCAATAAATTTTTCAACATCCGCTCTTGCTCTTTCTTCTTCAACCTCATATTCATCGAGTACCATTTTAACTGCCTCATCTACAGTTATATCCTTTTGAAAACAGTCCCAATAAAATGCGCCCGACTCATTCAGGGTTATCATCGCATTGAATTCCATTGCTGTTTTACCAACGGGAACAACAATATGTGAGCCCGCTATTTCTCTTTTTGCAAATCCTTCTTTGATTTTCATTGTTTCACCTTCAATAAAATTATTAAGATTATTCTATCATACAGAAAAATAAAGTTCAACTCATTTATGATATTTTGAATTATTCATTATTGAAAACGCTCTGTATATCTGCTCACAGAGAACAACTCTCATAAGCTGATGAGGAAGAGTTATTTTCCCGAATGAAAGTTTAAGATTTCCTCTTTGCTTAACCTTGTCGGACAGTCCGAAAGAGCCGCCGATTATAAAATCAATTTCACCGTTTGAGAGCATAATGTTTTCAATTTTTTTACTGAATTCTTCGCTTGAAAGCTGATTCCCTTCAATACACATCGGAATAACAAAAGCACCCTTTGAAATCTTTGAAAGAATCATTTCGCCCTCTTTTTCCTTAATTATCTCAATTTCTGAAACAGAGGGATTATCATTTGCTTTATATTCATTTATCTGAATTATTTCAACCTTTGCATATGCTTTAAGTCTTTTGAGATATTCGCTGCAGGCATCAACAAGATATTTTTCCTTGAGCTTTCCAACTGCAATAATATTTATTTTTATCATAGAGTTATCGCCTTCTCGCTGTTTACTGGTGCGCTTATGTATAATCTATAGTCCGAATTTTCTTTAAAGCCCTCTTCCCAAAGAGCTGAAACTGCGTTCTCTCTTGCAATATCGGGTGTATTATTTTCTCTGCTCAGATGGGCAAGAACAAATCTCGTTGTTCCGCTTTTAGCAAGCTCCTTTGCAAATTCACTGCTCGCAAAATTAGAGAGATGTCCGACTTCAGAAAGAATTCTTTTCTTTAAATGATAGGGATATGCGCTGTTTTGAAGCATTGTTACCTCGTGGTTTGATTCAAGGAATATCAGATTGCTGCCTTTAAGTGTTTTTTCAGCCTCCTCGGTAACATATCCCGTATCAGTGCAAACGCCGACACTTCTTGAGCTTCCTAAATTGAAACGGTAGCCGTGGCACGAAACGCTGTCGTGGCTGAGCTTGAAAGGAAGAATTTCTATCCCTGCGATTTCCATATTGTTTTCAATCGGAAACGTTTCAACTTTTTCATTAATAATATTTGTATTTTTCATTGCATCAATAACATCCTGAGCTGCAAAAACGGGAATATTATACTTTGACGCTAAAACTCTAAGCCCGCTGATATGATCGGAATGCTCATGGGTAACAAATATAGCCGAAAGCTCTGACGCATCCTCACCGATATCGCTCAGCGCCCGGCATATTCTTTTGTTGCTCACACCCGCATCAACAAGTATTTTAGTTTCTTTATATGAAACAAATATTGAATTTCCGCTGCTTCCCGAAAAAAGCTGACAAACCTTTGACATAATTTAAACCTACTAAATAATTTTATTAAATAAGACTTCTGAAGAGTGCATAATTTCGTTTTCTCGCGAACTTTGCTGTACTTTTGTACCGCTTGTTCGCAAAAAACGAAAAACGCCAAACGGCTTGTACACTCGATGTGTGCAAGCCGTTTCAACTATCTTAGTTTGTTTATTTTTTTACCATAATAATTTATTTGGCGTGGTTATGCGCTTTTCAGGAGGCTTATCCTGCGGACTGAACTGTTTGAGTATCCTTAACCTCAACTCGCCTTATATCTGCTCCGAGTGAGGAGAATTTAACAACAACATCTTCATAACCACGGTCAATATAATTAATGTTTTCAACCGTTGTTGAGCCCTCTGCAACAAGTCCTGCAATAATCATCGCAGCGCCAGCACGAAGGTCGGTTGCTTTAACGCTGACACCTGTGAGCTTATGAACGCCTTCAATAACTGCAACCTTTCCGTCAACCTGAATGTTTGCGCCCATTCTCAAAAGCTGTCCTACATACTGAAAACGGTTATCCCAAACGCTTTCTGAAAGAATACTCGTTCCGCTTGCTATTGAAAGAAGAACTGCTATCTGGGGCTGCATATCAGTCGGGAAGCCGGGATGCGGCATTGTTTTAACATTGCACTTGGTAAGCGGCTTAAATCTTGTTACACGAACTGCGTCATCATATTCAATGATTTCTGCTCCTGCCTCTTCAAGTTTTGCGCTTATTGATTCAAGGTGCTTTGGAATAACGTTCTTAATAAGAACATCTCCTCCGCAGGCTGCAGCGGCAACCATATATGTTCCTGCTTCAATCTGGTCGGGAATAATTGAATATGTGCAACCGTGCATTTTTTCAACGCCGTGAATTCTTATAACGTCCGTTCCTGCGCCTCTGACATCCGCACCCATTGAGTTAAGGAAGTTTGCAAGGTCAACGATATGGGGCTCTTTTGCAGCATTTTCTATAACGGTTAAACCTCTTGCAAGAACTGCAGCGAGCATAACATTAATTGTTGCGCCAACGGATACAGTATCCATATAAATAGAAGCGCCAACAAGCTTGTCCGCCTGAGCGCAGACCATTCCGTCAACAATATCAACCTTTGAGCCGAGCATTTCAAAACCCTTGATATGCAAATCAATGGGACGAACTCCGAAATTGCATCCGCCGGGCATTGCAACCTCAGCCTTTTTAAACCTGCCGAGCATTGCACCGATAAGATAATAGCTCGCTCTGAAATGAGAGGTAAGCTCATATCCAACAGCCTGATAGTTGATATGCGATGTATCAATTTCAATAGTATCCTTGCTCAGAAGCTTAACGGAAGCGCCCATATTATCAAGAATTTCGATAATGAGTTTAACATCGCTTATCTGAGGTATGTTTTCAATTACAACTTTATCGTTTGCAAGAATTGCTGCAGGAATAATTGCAACTGCTGCATTCTTTGCACCGCTTATATTAACTTCACCGAACAGCTCATGACCGCCCGTAATAACAAAATTTTCCAATGTTTTTCCCCCTAATATCGGGATTATCTCGATTTTTGTTTCTAAATATATTATTAAAACTTAAATTAATTTTATGTATGACTTTAAACCTTGATTATTATAACAGACTACAGATGTAAAAGAAACAACGCAAGGGGTATTTTATCCAAAATGTAATTTTTCAAAATAAACAAAATATCTGCAAAAAATTCAATTAAAATACAATATATTGCGTTTTAACCCAAAAACGCTGTTTTTCGTCAAAATCTTGTTGTTGTCATAGGTAACAAAAAAGTAACATATTCTTACAGTTTTGTCAATAGTTTTGGCAATTAATTAAAATGTTTTTGATTAATATCTTTCATACGGAAATATATCTATTGACTTTAATTGAAAAAAAATATATATTTTATATAAATAAATTAGCTACATATCTCAGGTTGGGAACTGTTATGAAAAAGGAAAACTATATCTATACCAATACAGTTATAGTCGGCTCCGGAGTTGCAGGACTTTTTACTGCGCTATGTCTTCCGAAAAACAAAGACATTTTTATTATAACAAAAGAAGAGCTCAAAGATGCCGACTCATATCTTGCCCAGGGCGGTGTTTGTGTTTTAAAAAGCATTGACGATTTCAACTGCTATTTTGAAGATACAATGAAAGCGGGGCACTATGAAAACAATCCCGATGCCGTAAGGGTTATGATTGAATCCTCGCCCGATGTTATTCAGGCCCTTGTTAATCTCGGAGTTGAATTTGACACCGAGGACGGCGGCGAATACGATTATACCCGTGAGGGAGCGCACCGCCAGAACCGTATTCTTCACTATAAGGATGAAACGGGAAAACAAATTACCGATGCTCTTCTTTCAAGAGCGCTTAAAAGAAGGAATATAACCTTCGTCACGCAGACAACAATGATTGATTTCATTGAAAAGGATAATGAGTGCTACGGAATTGTCTGCGAGGATGATTACGGCGAAATGGGCGCAATTATTGCAAGAAATGTTATTCTTGCAACAGGCGGTATCGGCGGATTATTCCTCAACTCAACAAACTATCCCCATATAACAGGAGATTCCTTTGCTCTCAGTATAAAACACGGCGTTGAGCTTCAGGATATGAACTATATTCAGATTCATCCAACAACGCTCTATTCAAAGAAAAAGGGCAGACGTTTTCTTATCAGCGAAAGCGTAAGAGGTGAAGGAGCAATACTTCTCAACGAAAACGGCGAGCGCTTCACCGACGAGTTGCAGCCGAGGGATGTTGTTACCGAAGCTATAGTTAAGGAAATGAAAAAATTCAATACGGACCACGTTTATTTAACTCTTCCGACAATGACGAGCGAAGAAGCAAAAAAACGTTTTCCGAATATTTTTGAAGCATGTATGGACGAGGGATATGATATGACGAAGGACGCTGTTCCCGTAACCCCTGCTCAGCACTATATGATGGGCGGAGTTAAAACGGATATCAACGGCGCAACCTCGATGAAATATCTCTATGCAGTTGGCGAAACCGCCTGCAACGGAGTTCACGGAAAAAACCGTCTTGCTTCAAATTCACTGCTTGAAAGCCTTGTTTTTGCACAGCGCGCAGCTGAGCTCATTGCAAACGACAGGTCTGTTAAAAATGACAAGTTCCCCCCTGTTGACCTTAAATCCTACCCGAAAAAAGAACAGAGGGAAAAAGAGTTCAAAGAGCTTATTATGAATGAAATCAAGAGAAAGGATGAGGATTTTTATGCTAAATGGTGTAACAATGAAGGTTAATGTTGATGACTACATTTTAAACACTTTAAAAGAGGATATAACAAGCGAAGATGTTTCAACTAACGCTGTTATGCCCGAAGATAAAAAAGGAAAAGCCGAGCTTATCTGTAAGGAGAGCGGAATCCTCTGCGGTCTTGATGTTTTTGAAAGAACGTTTAAGCTCCTTGATGAAAACAGCCGTTTTGAAACCGAATATAAAGACGGCGACAGAATCGAAAAAGGAACTCTTATCGGAATAGTCTATGGCGATATCAAAGCGCTGCTCAGCGGTGAGAGAACGGCTCTCAACTATCTCCAGAGAATGAGCGGAATTGCAACCATAACAAACGAATACGCAAGCGAGCTTGAAGGCTTTAAAACCGTTCTTCTCGACACGAGAAAAACAACGCCTAATATGCGCCCCTTTGAAAAGCACGCTGTTAAAGTCGGCGGAGGAACAAACCACAGATATAATCTTTCCGACGGTGTTCTTCTCAAAGATAACCATATCGGAGCTGCAGGCTCAATAACAAATGCAATCAAAATGGCAAAGGCATATGCGCCCTTCGTCAGAAAGATTGAAATTGAAACCGAAACTCTCGAGCAGGTTCAGGAAGCTCTTGACGCAGGCGCAGATATCATTATGCTTGATAATATGGATAATGAAACGATGAGAAAAGCCGTTGAAATGATTGGAAATAAAGCTGAAACTGAGTGCAGCGGAAATGTAACTAAGGAAAGACTCAGAGAAATTGCAGGAATCGGGGTTGACTTCGTTTCCTGCGGAGCGCTCACCCACTCAGCGCCGATACTTGATTTCAGTCTGAAAAATCTTAAACCGATAGAATAAAAACCTATTAGCCTCCCTTGTCTCGTCCAAACATATTACGGGATTGAAGAATTATGCGAGCAAAATTCTAATAATCCCTTCATATGTTTCTCCTCTCAAATCAAAATGTTTAGCATTTTGATTTGATTACCAATTCAGATACTTGTACTGAATTGGAGAGGAAGAACATCCGCAGTGATTTTTAATATATTGCATTCTAAGTTTTCCAAGCAATATATTTCAATCACGAAGGATGTTTTGACGAGCGGTGGAGGGATGGGCATATAAGTTTCAGAACGCCTATCTGCAACCCATCCTAAAACCACCGACCATCCCTTCTGTCACTTCGTGACATCTCCCCTTTGACAAGGGGAGCAAATAGGTATCTCACTTCGTTCGGTCAATATTTTAAAAAAAGGAGTAAAACTATGTTATATAAACCTGATTATGATGAAAACGGAAAAAAAGTTTTATGTGAAATGAACGGCGTAAATTCCGATATGCTTATGGATATTTACGTTAAGAAGATGGAAAAGGGAGAAAAGCTTGAAATTCTTGAAAGCAAAAACGAGTGCGCTATTCTTCTTCTTTCGGGAAAGATTAATTTCTCTGTTGGCGAAAAAATCAACGAGGACTGCCAGAGAGAAAATCCGTTCCAGAAAACTCCCTACGCAGTTCATTTTCCGAAAGAAACAAAGGCTGTTATTAGTGCATATGAAGACAGCGAGGTTCTCGTTCAGATGACCGATAACGAAAAAACCTGGGAGCCTCAGTTCTACAATCCCGATAACTGCTTATACCAGGAATTCGGAAAAGGTCAATGGGAAGGAACGGGCCACAGAATCGTTTCAACAATGTTTGACCTCGACAACGCCCCCTATTCAAATATGGTTATGGGCGAGGTATTCAACCAGCCCGGCAGATGGTCGTCATATCCTCCTCATCATCACCCGCAGCCCGAGCTTTATTACTATCAGTTCAACCCTGCTCAGGGCTTTGGCGCAGGCTTTGAGGGCGACACACCTTATAAAACCGAAAACGGAAGCTGTCTTTGCATAAGAGGCGGAAACGCTCATCAGCAGGTAACAGCCCCCTGTTATGAAATGTACTATGTATGGCTCATCCGTCATCTTGACGGCGACCCGTGGGATAAAACAAGAATAAACGATAAGGAGCACGAGTGGATTGTTGACGCACCGTGATAATAAACCGCTATTTTTAGAAAGCCATATAGAAATTGAAAAGGTTTTTGAACAAAACAATGTTCAAAGGCCTTTCCTTTGTTGCGGTAAGAGCTTTGAAAAATCATATGTTTTTGAATATATAAAGCAGTTTAACCCAGTTGTTTTTGACAATATCCGACCAAATCCGCGTTTCGACGATATGCTCACTGCAGCAGAGCTTTTTAAGGCTGAAAAATGTGATTTTATGATTGCTGCAGGCGGCGGAAGTCCTATGGACAGCGCAAAAATGATTCGCATTTTAACAAATAATGATGAAGAAACTGCGCTATATGGTGATATTGAAAACAACTATATAAAAGCGCTTTTTATTCCGACAACTGCGGGAACGGGAAGCGAGGCAACAAAGACCTCTGTTTTTTATCTTAATGAAGTTCATAAATACAGCGTTCACAGTTTTGATTTCATTCCCGAATATGTTCTTTTTGATGAAAAGCTGCTTGAAACTCTGCCCCTTTATCAAAGAAAAGCAACCTGCCTTGATGCGCTTTGTCATTCAATAGAAAGTTATTGGAGCAGTGAGGCAAATGATAAAAGCAGAGAATATGCGGCAAAATCAATAAAACTCTTTTTTGAAAATAAAGACGGCTATATCAACAACGCTCCCGAGGGCAACCGAGGTATGCTTTGGGCTTCATACTACGGCGGCAAAGCAATTAATCTGACGGGAACTGTTGCTCCCCACGCACTTTGCTACAACATAACCATGAACTGCCACACCGCCCACGGACATTCTGTTGCTGTTTTGCTTTCAAAGATTTATGAATATATGCTCGAGAGGGATTATCCAAAAGAGCTTTTTAATTCCTTTGCAAAGGTTATGGGCGGAAATGAAGCAAAAGACGGACTTGAGATTTTCAATTCTGTTTTGGAGGAATTCAAACTCGAACAGCCGAAAATTGATGAAGCAAAGCTCGATGAATTTGTCAAAGAAGTTAATATTACGAAGCTGAAAACAAATCCCGTTCAGTTAAATGAAAACGATATTAAAGAAATCTACAGAAGGACGCTTTGTTCAAAATGAGTTATAAATATGAAATGCACTGCCACACCAAAATGGTTAGCCAGTGCGGAAGAGTTCACCCGAAGGAAATAGTTGAGCTTTATAAGCAAAAGGGATATTCAGGAATTGTTGTAACCGAACACTATTCCCCTCTGACCTTCACGGGAATGAGCAGAGTTTTTCCTCAGAAGAAAATTGATTTTTATCTTTCCTCATACTATGAGATGAAGAAATACGAAACTGAGGATTTTTCAGTTATGTTCGGAATGGAACTCAGACACTACGGAACGGGCGCCGATTATCTGATTTACGGCGTTGAGCCCGAATGGCTGAAAAAGCAGGGAAATCTTATGTTCCCCTGGGAGAAAAGCATTTATAATCTTATGCATTCTCAGGGTTATCTCGTCTTTCAGGCTCACCCTTTTCGACCTTATATTTTAAGATGTAATCCTAAATATATCGACGGAGTTGAAGTATTCAACGGCAAAACACCGAAAAACGAAAACGACAAGGCTTTTCAGTGGGCAAAGAAGAATAATAAACTCATGGTTTCGGGCTCAGATTTTCACACAAAGGAGCATGCAGCCCTCGGCGGAATAATAACCGAAGAAAAAATTAAAGATAATTCCGATTTAATCCGCATTCTCAAATCCCAAAACTTCGAAATGATTAAAACATACTAAAAGGCAACCTCAAAAAACGAGGTTGCCTTAAATTATTGTCAGAGCGAAGCGAGTAACCTGAATTCTCCATTCTTAATTCAATAAGAAGTATCCTGCGCAGCCATAAACAGTTGAAAGCATAACAAGAACATTTGCAACTGCATTTGTTTTGCCCGATATCATTCTTATGATTATTCCGACTGCCGAAAACAGCAAGCCGCACCACGCAGCAATAACCTTGTTGGTCTCTTCAATCGGGAGAGAGGTTGCGTTGATGAAGGTTACTAAACAGGAAAGCGCAACTGCAAGCCAGAAGAAAATAATATGTACGGTTTCATTTCCCTTGGGTTTAAACATAAAAACCGATGTAACAATAAATGAAAATACGATAACAACATATAATGTGAAAAGTGGTGAAAGTACCATAACTAAATCCTCCTTAGGCAGAGTAAGACGAATCCGAACACGGTTTAAAATGGCAGATTTGCCTTATCTCTGTGTTAAAAATACTCGGAATACGAAAGTATTTGTGTTTTTTGCCTTGACCTAAACCAAATCTGCACATTTTAAACTGCTTCGCACCTGAAATGCTTGGAGTTAAAATGAAATTTGGTATTTGAGGTCGCAGCTTTGCCGGCGCAAAGCAAGAACGAAAATGCCGAAATTCGCTTAAATACTGCATTTCAGGCGATTCGGATTCATCTTGCTATGCCTAAACTGATTTCTCCGCTTCTGAGCGTTTTTCTTTCTTTGTTTTCAAGTTCAACAACCAATGCTCCGTCATCTTCTATTGCAAGAGCTCTGGCGTTTGTTTTAACTCCGTTTTCGGTAAAACAAACATCTTTGCCGATAACCATTGAATGAGCTCGATAATAATCAATAAAGCTGTTATAATCGCAAAAAACTATTTTTTCAAGCTCCTTTGTAACCTCGGCAATCAAATCCGCCCTTTTTATGTTTACTCCGAGGCACGAAGCATTTTCAACATATTCGGGAAAATCGGCAGTAGTGATATTAATCCCTATTCCGATAATAACCGATTTTATTTTGCCCGTTTCATAATCACTTATCGCCTCGCAGAGAATTCCGCAGATTTTTTTGCCGCCGAGATAAACATCATTAACCCATTTGATTTCGGGCTTTTTATCGGTCAGGCTTTCAATCGCCTTGCAAACGGCAACTGACGCCGCCGTTGTTACGGTTACAGTAGAGGCAAAGTTCTTCATCGGATGAAAAACATAGCTCATATAAATCCCGCTTTTTGCAGGCGAGAAAAAATGCTTTCCCTGCCTTCCTCTGCCGTTTGTCTGTTCATCGGCAACAAGAAGCATTTTATTTTTTTTGCCCTCGTTTATGAGATGTTTTGCGCGGGTGTTTGTTGAATCAACACTGGGATAATAGATTATCTCAATATCTCTTTTGATTTTATTTTTTAAAACATCGGCGTTAAGAATATCGCAAGTTTCAGGCATACTATTTTGTTCCATAATTAATCGTAAATTTCTTTATTTCGCTTTGAGGATATGCCTTGTCAAATGTTATTCTCAAAACCTCTTTTTTGCCCGAAGTATCTATTTCAGCAGTATAGGCAATATCAAGCTTGTCCCCTGTTACAACCGAAAACTCACCCTTGCTTTTAGCGCCTGAATCAAACGAAACGCCCTGTTTTGCAGTCAGCTCAATATATTTTTCGGTGAGTTTAATTTTTTCGACTTTGTTTATATCGGATAAATCAGATGTGAAATCCTTTGTCTGTGTGAAAACATCGGGGGAATATTCAGTTGAATACTTTATCCATTGAATTTGCTCATTTTCTTCAGTTGCTGAAGTGTTTGAATTATTTTCAATATATTTCCAGCTTTCCTTCGCTGTATCATTCGGGTCTGAAACCCGGTATTCTTCGGCAGGCTTGAAAACCATGCTCTTTTCGGTAACCTGGAAATTATTATCTTCATTCAAAAACAGCTCAAAATATATTGTTCCTGCGTTCTGAGTTTTATCTGAATTCTTGTATCCTACATTAATATCAATATTTATCGAAATGATATTGTCTTTTGAAACTGAATAAATTCCGTCGCCCTTTGCCCAGTTATCGACAGTCATATATTCGCCCTTGTCATTCTGGAGAGCGCGCGCATATCCCGAATATCCGCTTGTTGCAATTCCTGTTTGCTTGTTGTAGGAAATACCCTTGCTCTTTGAGTTCATTGAAAACTGAATAATCTTTTTGCAGTTTTTGAGCTGGCGCATTTCCTCTTTGATATTATTATCAAGAATACTGCTCCAGGTGTTTCTTGAAGCATAAACAACATCATATGCTTCCTTGCCGTCACTGTCTGTTTTAGGAAGAAGGAGATAAAGTTCATAAAGAAAATCTCCGTTTTCTTTCTTTTCGCTTACCGCTTTGATAAGAAGCTCTTTGCTTCCGTCACCATTAAAATCAGCCCAGTGCATTTCGGGCTCCTCTGCATCAATGAATTTGCTCCAGTTTGTAAAGGTTACTTCATTTTTACCGTGTTTCAGAAGAACTCCCTTTGAGCCTTTATAAAGGTATAAATCTTCTTTTTCAATGGAAGCAAGCAAAACCCTGTTTGAATTCTTTTCTGTTGCTGCAGGCTTTGATACTGTTGTCAGCACCTCGGCATTGTTATTAACAAACGCTTCGGGATTGGTATAGCGAAAAACGCCATATACAATGCCTGCTGCAAGAACAAGAACAACAAAAACTCTTAATACATATTTCATCAGTCGTTATAAACCTCCGAGTATTTAAACTCGATTTTTTCTCCCTTAACAATATGAAAGCATTTTCCGTTTGCAAGAGAAAAAATATATTTATCATATTTTAAAGAATCCGAATAAACATCAACAACATTTATCTCATCTTTATCAAAGACTTCATAAAGTCGCCTTATCTTTTCTTCACCGCGGCAGTTCTTTCCGTCAATAATTCCTGTTTTAGGATTATGACGGGTTGAAATAAGAGTATCAAAATTCAGCCTTTTGCTGATTTCTTCAAGAAGAAAATCAGGGCTTGCGCTGATAACAACCGAATATCTCTTTCGTTCTTTAAACCACGGCTGAATACGGTTTTCATACTTATCCCAGAACTTAATAACCGCCCTTTTCTTAGGAATAAAAGGAACATAGATATAGCAGATTTTTTTAAACTGCGTGAAATGAATAATTCCGATGAGCATTGCAAGAAAAGCTACCCCGATAACGGGAAGCAAAACAATGCACCAGGGATAACGGATCATTGAATAGATAAAAAACAATGTTCCGCTGTCATAGGGAAAAATAGTCTGGTCGAAATCATATAAATCAATATCCAGTTTCTTATCAATATCCATTTTATACTTCGCTTTCGTTGAATGAGAAAGTTACTTTTTTGTCGCTCTTGAACTGGGTGTATTTAACTCCCGCTGCATCGAGCATCTTTTTGCTGGCAATCGTTCCCGGAGTTGCAGCATATTTATCCGAGATATAAATAACCTCTTTAATACCGCTTTGAATAATCGCCTTAGCACATTCATTGCAGGGGAAAAGCGCAACATAGATTTTTGAACCTGCAAGATTCTGCCCGCCTGCATTTAAAATAGCGTTAAGCTCAGCATGACAGACAAAGGGATATTTTGTGTCGTTTGCATTTTCTGCGGAGCGCTCCCACGGAAAGTCATCATCGCTGCAGCCCCTCGGAAAGCCGTTATATCCAACAGACATAATTTTGTTTTCTGTGCTGACAATGCATGCGCCAACCTGGGTGCTCGGATCCTTGCTTCTCATTGAGGCAAGAAGCGAAACGCCCATAAAATACTCATCCCATGAGATATATCCTTCTCTTTTCGGCATTTGCTTATCCTCCTTAAATGAATTTAAATTTTATCAGAAAATCTGAAGTGCGTTAATAAGTCCGTCGAGCTCTTCACATTCAATATCCTCAACCCTGCCCTCATCAACAAGCTTTGCGTTTTCGGGATTGATAGGAAGCTTTGCAAGAACTGGAAGTGCGAGCTCCTTTGCTGTCTGGTCAATCTGTGATTCTCCGAAGATTGAAACTTTTTTTCCGCAGTCGGGACATTCATAATAGCTCATATTCTCGATAAGTCCGAGTACGGGAATATCCATCATTTTCGCCATATTATATGCTTTGTTGACAATCATCTTAACAAGGTCCTGAGGAGTTGAAACAATGATAATTCCGTCAACCGGAAGCGACTGGAAAACAGTCAGCGCTGCGTCACCTGTTCCGGGGGGCATATCAACAAAAAGAAAATCAAGCTCGCCCCAGTTAACATCGGTCCAGAACTGCTGAATAACGCCGCTTATAACGGGGCCTCTCCAGACAACGGGAGCGTTTTCATCCTCAAGAAGAAGGTTTATGCTCATTATCTTTGTTCCGTTTTTGCTTACGTTAGGAAGAAGTCCTGTTTCATCCTGAACTGCGTTTTTAGTTACTCCGAAGGATTTCGGAACAGACGGTCCTGTTATATCGGCATCAAGAACTCCGCATTTAAGCCCTTCCTTCTGGCATTTAGCGGCAAGAAGACAGCTTACAAGGCTTTTGCCGACTCCGCCTTTACCCGAAACAACTCCTATAACCTTTTTAATATTTGAAAATTGATTAGCTTCCTGAATAAAGCTTTGTTTCTGATCTCTTTCGCTGCAGTTGCTTGAACAGCTTGAACAATCATGATTACATTCTGCCATAGTTATAAATCTCCTGAAAATTTTTCTAATATTATAAGTCAAGATTAATTAAATATCAATAATTTTGAGTAATATTTAATCAATCATAATTTCTGATAAGCGACTTGACTTTTCCGAGAATTGCAAGAGAGTCAACAATAATCGGCTCAAAGTTTTCATTCTCGGGCTGAAGACGAAAATGCCCGTCCTCTTTAAAAAATCGCTTAACGGTTGCCTCGTCCTCAATAAGCGCAACAACAATATCGCCGTTTTCAGCAACAGGAGTTCTTTCAACAATAACAATATCACCGTTGCAGATAGCTGCGTTTATCATTGAATCTCCCCGAACTCTCAGTGCAAAAAGCTCTGCGCTCTTTGAACTTACGGGAACGGGAATATAATCCTCAATGCTCTCAACTGCCAGAATGGGTTTACCCGCAGTAACAGTTCCGAGCAAAGGAACATGATATGTGCTGCCCGTTTTGGCAATCCTCAGGCTTCGCTTCATATTTGCATCGCCTCTTTCGAGATATCCCATCTCAACAAGCGCGTTAATATGATACTGAACAGTTGAGGAAGAGCTGAGACCAACAGCGTTTCCAATTTCACGAACAGATGGAGGAGTTCCAACTTCATCAATAAAACTCTTGATGAAATCAAAAATCTCCTGCTGTTTTCTGCTTATTTTTTTCATAAAGACAACCTTTCAGAAAAAATTATACATATAATTATAATATTTTTATATAATATTGTCAAACATTTGTGCGTTAAAAACATTACAAACAGAATAATTAAAAAAAGTGTTGACTTTTTACAAATAATAATATATAATTTCTCTTGCATTTATGAAATGAAAGACACGGCTTTATAGCTCAGTTGGCTAGAGCATGCGGTTCATACCCGCAGTGTCACTGGTTCGAATCCAGTTAAAGCCACCAACGGCCCGGTGGTCAAGAGGTTAAGACACCGCCCTTTCACGGCGGTAACACGGGTTCAATTCCCGTCCGGGTCACCAAGAAAAAAGCATCCCACGGGATGCTTTTTTCAATGAAGCCGCTATGCTAATTAAGAAATGAAGTCGCTTCGCTAATGAAGAAATTGAATGTGAGAAATTATTAAATGAAGAATGCGGTTTCGCTTCATTCCTTCGTTTCTTCATTCCTTCATTGTGAAACATTGAAATCAGTTGAAGCCGCTTCGCTAATTAAAGAATGAAGCCACTTTGTTAATGAAGAAATTGAATGTGAGAAATTATTAAATGAAGAATGCGGCTTCGCTTCATTTCTTCATTCCTTCATTTCTTCATTAAAGATGTTTTGGAGATTAAATATGAGAAATGATGAATTATCCGTTCAGTCAATGGATTTTGCTGTTTCAATAATGAAACTTGTTAAAGAGTTAAAGGCGAAACACGAAACTATTATTTCAAATCAAATTGGAAGAAGCGGAACAAGTATAGGCGCCAACATCAGAGAAGCTCAATATGCCCATGGAACGGCAGATTTCATATCAAAGCTCCAAATTGCATTAAAAGAGGCAAACGAAACAGGATACTGGCTCGAATTACTATATAAAACCGAATACATTTCGTTAACTGAATACAAAAATCTTGAGGATGTCTGCAGAAGCCTGCGGGTAATGCTGATTTCTTCGATAAATACTGTAAAAAAGAATAACAAGTAAACAGCATAAGGGACTACTCACAATTTTATTTGTGAAAGTCCCTTTGTCTTTTAAAGAAACTCCTGTCCAAGCCAATAAAAAGACGGAAAATTCTTATGGTCTCCCGATGGTCACTTTATTGATAATGTTTTAGATATTTTCCAAACACATTACGATATTTCCAGCTAAATCTTGATTTGAAATGTTTACAGTTCTTCCGTATGTATTTAATCTTGAGAAGAATAACTGTAATTGTTTGAATAAGTCGTTGTTACTGATTTTTGTTTTTTCCTGACACTGTTTCATTTTCTTAATAACAGCGGGCGCCATTTCAAAATTGGATAACTATCTCAATTCGTTTATTTAATATCAATGTACTTTTCTATTCAATTATGATATACTTATTACAAACGGGGGTGAAGTTCATGTTAAAAGACAATTATTCACAAGGTAGAATGACAAAGGCAGTTGGCACAAACGCCACGTATTTTAGCGATTGGGAAAATTATGATAACAATTTGGATTCCTTAACTGCATTTCTTAAGGGAGAGGATGGACAGTATAGTTCACCATATAACATTTTAAAAGAACTTATTAACGAGAAGAACGGAAATTCTGTTGTAGATAGTGAATCTTCCGTGATTAAATATATTTCAGACGCATTGAAGTCTAAGAATATCTCCTTTCAAAGAAAAACGCTGGAAAACTGGATAAAGGGAAAATCTGCGCCCCAGGGAAATGAAAACAGCAAGAAGCTGGCATTTCAGATTGCGTTTGCACTTGATTTAAATGTTCGGGACTGTACAAATATGATTAGTAAAATGCTTTTTTTAAGAGCATTCAATTTCAAAAAACCAGATGAAATTGTGTTTTACTATTTCATAAAGAATAACTTGCAATACAATGATGCAGTAGACTTCTTTGAGTCTTTGGATTTTTCCGACGGAACTAAATGCGATGCCAAAGAAACCCGAGTTGTATTTGATGATATTGACAATCTTAATTCACTAAATGAACTTAAAAGCTACTTGGAGATAAACGCAGGAGCCTTTGCTGATCAGCTTGTTACAGCACACCGTTATTACAAACTGTTATTGGAAACTTCATTAAAAATTTTGGGCAGTGACAATGTGGATAATCTGCTGGAAACTATATTTGGTTTTGATGCAAGGTCGGCTAAAAAAGATAAGACCATCAGCAAAATCTCAAAATTTGCCCCTTATGTGAAATTAAACTTTCCGTCAAGTATAAACTTTTCAAAAGCTTTGAACAACACAAACATTAGTGAGGATATTATTCGTAAAGCAATTATACTGCTTCATTTCTATATTTTTTTCGCAGATGGAGTAGAGAATGAATACGGCAGCTTTATAGGGCTTGAGGAATACAAATCTTCGATAAACAACATTCTTTGGGATTGTGGTTTTTCACCGCTTTACAGCAGGAATCCATATGACGTGATTTTTATAATATGTGTTGTTAATAGTGACGAAGCTATAACTCCTCTCGAAATGTTTCAGGAAATATATTGTTCGATGTATTTAGATTATGCTTTTGATGACCAATTCAGCGAAGAACAAGAATGATTTGGAAATCATTTTTACAAAATCAGTTGTTTCGTTGTTAGTATAATGAAAAACAACGAAGGGATGATTCTATGCGTACAATTATAAAATCAAATCAAAAAATTGAATTAAAAGAGGCCGCATCCGACAATGCCGTTAGATTTATCATTAAAGGAGTTATCGGTTTCGGTGCGAGCTGTATTGTTTACGATGCTTTTAAAGAGGATGGCGAAAACAATCTCATCAGAGTTATTTTAAAAGAGTTTTATCCTTATAATGCAGATGCAATACGAGATGAAAACCTGCATTTGCATTTTAATGATATTGTCGCTTTAAACGATATGCTCGAAAGATTTGTGAACGGTTACCGGAGGCAAATTGCATTTCAGAACGATGATAACACCGCCAACATAACATCAGGCATTTCCGGCATTTATATCGGTAAGGAAACAAAATATGTTGCAATGATGCGAACAGCGGGAATGACCTTGACGGAAAAATCAAAGGAAACCACACTGTTTGAGTTTTTTGAGATTTGTTTAAGTGTTGCAAAAGCGCTTAAAAAGTATCACAACAACAACTATCTGCATCTGGACATAAAGCCGGACAATATTTTTGTATTAAATGAAACGAATGAAATGGTGGTTTTATTCGATTTCGACAGCCTTGCTGATATGACGAATGTTGCTGAAGGGAGTGCGAGCCTTTCCTATTCGAATGATTATGCAGCGCCGGAATTAAAACAAGGCAAAAATCTCAGCATAGATGTTCAGGCGGACTTCTATTCGCTTGGTGCAATGGTGTTTGAAAGGCTTTTGGGCAGATGTCCGAACAGCGTTGATATCGCGTTTCGATTCTCGTCTGTGACATTAAATGATGTAGATGAATTAAACACTTACTCACCGAATTGCAAAAGACTTATTGCCGAATTTATCAGGTGCACTATATCGCCTTCACCTCACAGACGTTTCAAAAACGATAACGAGTGTATCGAAAGTCTTAAAGGCATAACAGCGTCTTTAGCACAGATAAATTATCTCGTAACGACCTTGCCTCACCAAAGCTACTACTTTGTCGGAAGAAGCAGTGAAATAAAGCAAATTCACGAGAGCCTACAGAAGAATAATATTGTTTTTTTGTCAGGTGTCGGAGGGATAGGAAAAAGTACGCTGGCAATTGAATATGCCAAAGCATACGCTGCAGAATATGACAGCGTTTCTTTCGGTGTGTTTTCAGATAGCTTGCAGTCATTTATCAATGACGATAATGTTATTCATATTTCCGGTTGTCATCGTGAGCCTCAGGAAAAACCGGAAAACTATTTCATCAGAAAACGCATGATGCTTCAGGAACTGGCAGGACCGCACACATTGATAATTGTTGATAATTATAATCACCTGGAAAGAGAAACAATCGAAGGACTGTCACACTTAAATTGTAAGATTATTATAACAACAAGAATGAACGCCAAAGAGTGCGGCTATGCTTACGTGTCGGTAAAGCACTTTTCCAATCTGGAGGACTGTAAAAAACTGTTTTATGAATACTATAAAAAGCAACTGAATGACGAAGGAAAAGAGAAGGTTGACGCACTATTAGAATTAACAAATTATCACACCTTCAGTATTGAGCTTCTGGCAAAGCAAATGAGGGCAAGCAGAGTGTTGCCGTCTGATATTCTTCATCAGTTGAAAAACCATAGCATCCATAATATGCCAAAAGAAAGGGTTATCGCGAACAAGGATAACCGAATGGAAAGAAAGGACAGCTTTTCTTTTATTTCGGAATTATTTGAAATTGCTGCATTGGAAGAAGAACAGCAATATGTATTATTGAATCTCTCTCTTATGCCGGCAGGCGGCTTGGATGTTTCCCAATTTGCAGAATGGTGCCGATTAAACGGTTATGACGCTATCAATGAGTTGAATGAGGTCGGTTGGTTGTCGGTGAGTGATGATGACATCATTTTTCTTCACCCTGTTATTGCGGAATTAATAATCAGTCGACTTAAACCGAGTTACTCAAGCTGTCAATCTCTGATTGATTCGTTATCGGTATATACATTTGGCGAAGACGTCAGTCATTCACATGTTGTAAAAATCGTCGCCATTATAAAATCAATTATTGGAAAAATTGAAGAAGACAGTAACCTTATATCATTCTATATTCAATGCATCAACATACTGGTGCAAAACTCTGATTATGTTTTGGCGAGAGAAGTATTTGAAAAATCATTTACAATCGTTCGAAACAATGATACTTTTTCAACAGAAGAGGTTATCAGTTTCTATCGTACTTCGAGTAAGCTATTTGAAAAAATGACAGATTATTCTATGGCATCTGTTCTAAAAGGAAGGGAGAGGACGCTATTACAGAACATGGTCGGCAGTAACATCGATTATGAAAGATGTGTTAGAGCAGAACTGGATTTGTTTGATCTCTATTTAAAACATAGTGATGTGCCGTGCATTTATACAAATGCTGACGGAACGCAAGTGGAAACGAACCGAAGGGAACTTGTAATTCAAGAGGGACAAAGTATTATAAAACAAGTTCGTGGAATAGATTGGTTTGACCCGGAACTGTTGGCAAGAGCATATAATACATTAAGCCATGCATACAGATTACGAAAAAAAGAGGAAAGCTATATAATAGCAGAACAGCAAGCATTAAAAGCACAAGAATGTTTAAAAGCCAAGCATCTGGAAAAATCCGACCAAATGGCATGGACATATTACTACTTGGGCGAAGCAACTTCCTTAACTCATAAAGAAAACATTCAAATTGCTTTAGATTACTATCAGGCAGCATTAGAACTGAGGCTAAAACTGGAGAACACATCCAATTCGGAATCAGTAGCTGTTTGTTACAATGTTATAGGAAACAGGTTGTCGCAAAACGGAAAGTATTCCGAAGCTAGTGATTATTTCCAGCAGGCAAAAAGCATTCGTAAACATCTGTTTGGAGAGTTATCAACTGAATATGCATGGACATTATTTAACGAGGCAGAAAACTATTTCAGAAGAAACAATCGCGGAGATAATAAAAAAGCAAAACGATTATTTGAGGAAGTTATGTCAATATACCATTCAATTCTCAATATTGGGAGGTATAAATATTTGATTGGGACGCATAAATTTTTGGGATTAACCTATGAATACCTGGGCGATATTTACGTTCGGGAAAGAGATTATGATAACGCCGTCAAATACTATGAACTGGCCCGAAAACAATTAAGTAATGAAGCTGTACACGACTTTAGAATTCGGAGCAAATTATCTTTGGCAAGAGAAAACGCCGCATCGCAATAAGCGATGCGGTTTTATTTTTGGAAACCGTTTTTACAGATTGAAAAAAGGATATGGTATTATGACGTCAACAGAGGGAAACAAATCCTAATAAAAGCCCTTTGGAAATCATTTTTACAGTTTCAGAATACAGTGCTTTATAATGAGGCTGTAAACAAAAACGGAAGGAGAAAAAAGATGTTTACATTCTTAGTCACAACAGTTGGAACCACAACAGTAATCACCGCCGCACAGGTTGGAGAAATCTTATTAACCGGTACTACTCTTGCAAGAGTAGCCGGACGTTTATTAAATGCCATCAGAGAAAGAAGAGGTGAAAAATAATGGCAGAAATACTTATCAGTACAGCCGAGCTATTAGGAATGATTTTGTTAACCGTATCAAAGATGAAAAAATAAGGAGGTATTACCATGAGTTATTCAAATTTCAACAACATTTCAATGAAGGTAGTAAGAAGAGACTGGGCACCCCAGCACAACGGCGGTCCGCTGGTAAAAAGCGGACCGACATACGGACGGGTTCGCTCAACACGTAAAGATGGCAGATGGCGCGCAAAGAGAAGCGACGCCGGAACAAAAAGAAATTCATTTTTTAACGTATTTTAAGGAGGTAATCATTATGAATAAGGCCATTGAAAAAATCGCCGCACTCGGCGTGCCGGGTTTAATCTTTCTGGTCGCAGTATCTGCAACCGGTTTGTCAGGAGCAGCAGCCATTACGGCAGCGCTTGCCGCCCTTGGTCCGGGAGGAATGGTTGGCGGAATCGTCTTTCTTGGCGTGACCGGGCTTGTTACTGAATCGCTAACTAAATATGGCTTTGAAGCCATATTCAAAGCAGTAGTAAAAGAACTGTATAAACGCGGTGAATCCGTTGAAAGCATTAAAGCAAAGGTTAACAAGTATCCGGTCACTAAAACGCTTAAAGAAAAGCTTTTCAATCACCTTGATAAGATTGAAAACACAGAACGTGTTGCTGCGGAATAATCCGCAGCGATGCTGTTTAAAGGTGGAACGATATGAACGAAATCGCAATTAAAATCATCGGCATTGTCGCCGTGCTGCTGTTTGCAAAATCCGTGGATGAATTTGTGGTGAAAGGCGTATTTGATATCCGTCAGTTATGGATAAGGATTCCGCTGTTTATCCTGGTTGCCGATTATCACTATGCCGTGGTGCAGTATCCGCTGTTCCTGGTTGGCATTCTGCTGATGACAATCAGTATGTGCGTGTTGCCGAAGGAAATTAAAAAGATGTTTATGGAATGGAAAGAGGGACGAACAAATGAGAATCATTAACCTGAAACCGCTATTGAAAGAAATGAACCTTGAAAAAGGCAATGTTTACACCTTTTTCGGCAGACCCGTTATCGGCAAGACGCAGCTTGCCGCCGAGCTGACCGCACACCTTTTGTGTGATAAAGACCTGAGAGGCATCTATCTCACAAGCGACAAACAGGAAACACTGGCAGCGTCTGTTGTCAAATGGGAAAACTACCGATTTCTTGACTGTTCGGGGAAGGCGAAATACCTCTTTGAAGAAAACGTGTATGATGATAACAAAATCAACGCCGAAATCGTCAAGCACAATGCCGACTTCCTTGTAATTGACAATGTTTTTCAGCTTGACGGTGAAGCGGGTCAGGGCGAGTTTATTGCGCACCTGAAAGAAATTGCCGAGCGCAATAACATAATGATTATCTGCACCGCACCCCAGAGCGTACGCTTTGATATCGGGAAAAATCCGCGCGACCTTTTAAAGCAGGCGGAGGAAACGCCTGTCGCAAAACAACTGATACATCAGTCGGATTTTGTTGCCTTTATGGATTGCTGGGCGTACTTCAACGTGTCCTACCGAGGACATTTTAACGACAGCATGGATTTTATTATTGCCAAGAGCAATTATAAACCGACCGTTGTCAACATCAGGCATTTCAGGGAGTTCAGGTATCCGGTCGGGCAATTCTACCCGAAAAACATAAACGAGTGGAAATGCGCTTATTGCGGAGAGCGTTTTGTTTTAAGAAGCGCAAATCCAAACCCCGCTCCGCCCGCTGAAACGATGCGAAAGTGCAAGTCGAACCCAACCAGTGGGAAGCATTTGCCGATAAAAATCATTTAAGCATAGTAAAGTATCCGAAAGCTGTCACAACATGCTATTGAAACTTCATGAAAAAAGCAATAAACAAACCAATAGAAAATCAGTTTACGGTGTAAAATTGTGGGTAGATTTTTGTAAAAAGCCCTTGAAACCCTTGCAAACAGGGCGTTTTAAGGACATTGTTAACTCTTGTGATTTTACCGGGTCAAGCGGAGCAAAGCTCCTCAAACACTCTCAAAACTCAAATCCTTTCTGACATATTCTTATTGCAAAAAAAGCCAAAAACTGATATTATATAACCTGTTAAAACATTATATCAATTTTCGGAGGGGATTAATTGAGAAGCGTTTTTGATTTTTTAAACAATGTTGATACATATATGTATTATCCCGTACTCATCATCATTCTTGCTCTCGGAGGACTTATTTTTTCTTTCAGAACACGGTTTGTTCAGATAAGACTGTTCGGAGAATCATGTAAACTAATAGTTGAAAAGCCTGCGGGCGACCAGAAGGTTTCGTCGTTTCAGGCGCTTATGGTTTCAACCGCATCCCGAGTTGGAACGGGAAATATTATCGGAGTTGCAACGGCAATCTGTTTAGGCGGTCCCGGTGCGTGCTTCTGGATGTGGATTATGTGTATCATCGGCGCAGCTTCTGCATTTACTGAAAGTACGCTTGCTCAGATTTATAAGCGCAAGGGTGAAGACGGAAATTCATACGGCGGACCCGCTTACTATATTGAACAGGCACTGAAAAAGCCATGGCTATCAGTTCTTTTCTGTTTGTTTCTGATTTTAACCTATGCTTTCGGTTTTAATCTTCTTTGTTCATATAATCTTCAGTCAACCTTTTCCGCATACAGCTTTTATGACGAGAAAGAGACTCCTATCATCATCGGCACAATAATCGCACTTGCTGTTGGCTACTGCCTTCTCGGCGGCGGAAAGAGAATTATCAAGCTGACTGAAAAGGTTGTTCCTATAATGGGAATTTCATATGTTATCATTTCCCTTATTATAATCTTCGCTCACATTAAAAACATTCCTCATATGTTTGTTGTTATTTTTGAGGATGCGTTTAATTTCAAGTCCATTTTCGGCGGACTTGCAGGCTCCTGTCTTGTCTATGGAATTAAAAGAGGCCTTTATTCAAATGAGGCGGGCGTTGGTTCTGCACCGAATGCCTCGGCATCAGCAGATGTTACCCACCCCGTTAAACAGGGACTTGTTCAAACCGTTTCGGTTTATATTGATACAATGCTTCTCTGCACTGCAACAGCGCTTATGTGTCTCAGCTCAGGCGTTGCATACTCAGAAGATGTTTCGGGCGCGCCCTATGTTCAGAATGCAATTTCAACCGTTTTCGGTAAAGCAGGTCCGATTTTCATAACGATTGCAATGGTTCTCTTTGCTTTCACAACGCTTATCGGAAATCTTTACTATGTTGATAACGCGCTAATATATATGAACAAAAAGCGCCAGCCATCAAAAAAATTCATGACTGTTTTTTATATCATCTGCACAGTTATTGTCTTTTTAGGCGCAATTATCCCGATGGATTTCGCATGGACCATGGCAGATATAACTATGGGACTTATGACGATAATCAATATCCCCTGCTGCTTAATTCTTTCATCAACCGCCGTAAAGGCGCTGAAAGATTATGAAAAGCAGAAAAAATCAGGGAAAAATCCTCATTTTAAAGCCGCAGATATCGGGCTTGACCCGGATAAGCTCAGCTTCTGGAAATAATACAAAGGGGGATGTTTTTATGAAAAAGTCAATATCAATTATTCTTACACTAATTCTTACACTATGCATTTTTGCGCCGATTCAGGCATTGGCGGCAACAACCGTTACGATAGGCGGCTATGAATTTTTAGTTTCAGATGATTACGACGAAATAAACAATATTGAATCGTCAAATGATAGTGTTGCAACAGTTGTAAAATACAGTGGTTATTATGATGATGCGTACTACATTTACGGCGTTTCATCAGGTTCTGCTGTAATAACATATTACCAGGATGAAACGAAGCATACAGTCAGTGTTAAGGTTGTTAAGCCAACACTTTCATCCTCGTTTAAAACCATTAATATTGACACTCAATATAATTACAATTACGGCTATGATGAATATGATGAATATCTTCCGCCTGATTTTTATGTTTATTACAATGCTCTCAGCGGTCTTAAGGTATCTTCCTCCAACAAATCTGTTGCAACTGCTAAGATGGAAAACTATAGTCTTGATGAGTGGTTGGATAATGAGATAGATGAAGATAACTATTATATAAAAAACGGAAAAGATATTCACTATCTTTTGGTTTATCCAAAAAAGCAAGGAAAAACAACATTTACTATTTTTGACAACATTGGAAACAAGGTAAAAATCAACGTTAATGTTAAAGACGGAAAAACCTTAAATAAACTCAAAAAATCAAGTTTCAAGAGTTTAAAATACGGCGATACTGTTTTAAAAGGCGAAACACTCGATAATGCTTCTGTTAAGCTCAAAATCTCAGGCAAAACATATAAAACAAAAGCTGACAGCAATGGAAATTATAAATTCAAAAATGTTAAAATATGCAAAATCGGCACTGAATTCAAGATTACTTTTACCAGCAAAGGCATAAGCTACACAAAAAAGGGAAAGGTTAAAAAGCCCAAAACACCGTATTTATGGCATTATTATTACTACAAAAACCAGAAGAAATTCCACGGTTATGTTAAAAATGTTCACAAGGGAGATAAGGTTAAAATAACTATCGGAAAGAAAACCTATACCAAAACAATAAAGAAAAATGCATCCGGAAAAACCAAAATCAAGTATTCTTTTAAGGTTACACCAAACGGTAACTACGGCTCAAAAATCAAACTGAAAGTTGTTAATAAATACAATCAGACATTGAGGAGCTATACCAGCAAGATCTATTATTCCAAGAATCTTAAAAAAGGAATGACGATGAAACAGGCAAAATGTGTTCCAGGTTGGGAATATCCCGATGAAAAGCATTATTATGACTACGGCACATATTGGTGGTATGACGATGACGATGACGGATATGCAGGCGATTCATATCTCTATTTCAACACAAAAAACAAACTTGAATCCTGGTACTTCGAATCATAACCACTGGTTGAACTTGGCGTTAGTCTTTACTTAAGACCAATACAAAAACGAACTTGTCAGAATGACAGGTTCGTTTTTAATTCATAATGCATAATTTCGATATTTTACTAAGTAAGATATTAGAGTGTTCTGCTCAGTATTCTATGCTCACTCAAATTTATAAGTTCTTATGAATTTATTAAGCTCGGCGCCGTCTTTTTCATAGTTAAGAAGAATTTCGGCGCAGGCGTGAGCATCGCTCCCGGCATGGTGATGTTCAAGCTCTATGCCGTAGTAGTCACACATATCGTTAAGTTTATGAGGCATATTCGGAAGAAATCTTCTTCCAACCTGAACGGTGCAAAGATAATGAACATAGTTCTTCCACTTAATCTCGTAGGAACTCAGGCAACGTTTTAAAACTCCCATATCAAACGGAGCATTATGGGCAACAAGAATCCCGCTATTCATAAGAGGTTCAATTTCTTTCCATATTTCTTCAAAATTCGGCGAAAAAGCGACCATATCCTCATCAATACCCGTTAAAACCGTATTAAAATAATCAAAAGAGGTTTCGGGATTGATAAGTGAATAGAATTCTTTTGTTATTTTTCCGTTTTCAATCAGCGAAATTCCTATTGCGCTCATCCTGTTATTTGCCCTGTTGGGGGTTTCAACATCAAATACAACATAATTATACATAAAAAAATTATAACATATCTTTTCAAATTGCGCAAATTGTGTTATACTTAGTTCTGTTAATTTTTCAGAAAACAAAAAACAATCGATTAGAGGCGTATTGAAATGATTGGATGTATTGATGTCGGCGGCGGACTTCGTGATATATACGGAGCAGGTGTTTTTGACTATCTTCTTGACAATGAAATATATCTCGACTGCTTTATCGGCGTTTCGGCAGGAAGTGCAAACGGAGCAAGCTACACAGCCCGTCAAAGAGGAAGAAACAAGCAATTTTATATGGATTATTCCCTGCGTAAAGAGGCAATGAGCTCATATAATTTCATTAAATCGGGCTCATATCTTAATCTTGAATATATCTACGGAACTCTTTCAGAGGACGGAGGAGAATATCCCCTTGACTATGAAACGCTCAAAAACAGCAGCACTGATTTCATTGTTGTTGCAACAAATTCCGAAACAGGAAGAGCAAGATATTTTAATAAAAAGGATGATATTTATAAAAACGACTACAGAATAATTATGGCGTCCTCCTGCCTTCCGCTTGCGTGTAAGCCGATTAAGGTTTATTCCTCATATTATTTCGACGGTGGAATTAGCGACCCGCTTCCGCTTCAAAAAGCATTTGACAAGGGTTGCGACAAGGTTATTGTTGTTTTAACAAAGCCTATTGAAGCTGAGGTTAAGCAGCTCAGAAATGAGGTTGCTGCAAAGATTTTAAGAAATAAATATCCAAAAATCTCCGCCGCGATAGACGATATGACGCAGAAATATGTTGATGGACTTAAAAGAGCGCTTGAACTTCAGGAAGAGGGGAAGGTTTTAATTATTGCTCCCGACGATATTCTCGGAATGAAAACCTTAACTAAAGATGCCGACAAGCTTAACGCTCTTTATGAAAAAGGCTATCACGACGCTGAAAAGATAAAAGAATTCATTAAATAAAAATTGCCCCTGATGCCAATCACATCAGGGGTTGTTTTTTATATAAAAATTAATAGAAATATGGATTATCCCAGTCGTTTTCTTCATCAATAACCCAGCCTTTATTGCCGTAATCATCTTCAATCTGAAGAGAATAACTATAATCATCATATGCATATGCCTGAATAATTGTTATTCCCTCATCTGCATACATATTGGGGCCATTATAATTGTTATAAGTTTTTTCCGTGCTGGTCCAGAAGTCTTTAAATGTGCTGCATTGAAAATAGCTATATGTTTTGAGATATTTTGATTTGCGCTTGATTTTATATCCGTTAATTGAAAAGTTTATTCTGAAAGACGGACCATTTTGTGCTGCATCATAAATATAACCGTTATCGTATTTTGTTGTATAAGCCTTGACTGTAAAGGAATTCTTAGTAACCTTTGTTATTTTTCCACCTGAAAACGGAGCGTAAATTGATCGGCTGTTTATCTTTTTTACCTTTTTGTTCTTATATCTATAAAGATAAGCGTCTGCCACTCCGCCCTTATATTGATACTCTGCAACAAGAAAAACTTTTTTCTTTGTTGGGGCAATAAGTCTTACGCTGACAGCCGCACCGCCGCTTAAAGTTCTTCTTCTTTTTCCGTTGATATAAATCTTTGCTTCTCCCAGTCCGCTGCTTGAATATACATAGCTCGAATATTTAACCTTGATTTTATCAGCTTTACCGTCGCCGTTTAAATCATAGCTTGTATAAGTCTTGTTGTTTTTTAGATAGACTGCCTTTGTTGTTGATTTGCCTGATTTTGCATATGCATCCACCGAAGAAAAGGAAGAAATGCTCATAAGCATAAGCAATGCAAGAAACAGTGATAAAGTTTTTGATAATTTTGTTTTCATATAAAACACCTCCAGGAAATAATTATAATACCTTATAAGTTTTTAGTCAATTATTTATTGCTTTGTTGTCTTTAAAAAAGCAGTATGCTATAATAAAACAAACACTATTGAATACGGAGAAAAATTATGATTTATCATTTAGCCATTGATATCGGTGCTTCAAGCGGCAGACATATTTTAGGATATATTGAAAACGGAAAAATAAAGCTTGAAGAGATATACAGATTTGAGGACTATTTAAGAGAGGAAAACGGCTCGTTTTTCTGGGATATTGAAAAGCTCGTAGGTGAGGTTAAAGCGGGCATTAAAAAATGCGGTGAAATCGGCAAAAAGCCCGAAACAATAGCTATTGACACCTGGGGCGTTGACTATGTTCTTCTCGATGAAAACAAAAAAGAAATCCTCCCCGCTGTTTCATACCGCGATTCAAGAACATTTGAAGTTCTTGATGAGGTAAACAAAATAATCTCTCAGGAAGAATTATATTCAAAAACAGGAATTCAGAAGGCGAACTACAACACAATTTATCAGCTATACTGTGATAAAAAAAGCGGAAAGCTCGAAAAATCAAAATATTTTCTTATGATGCCCGATTACATTGCTTTCAAACTTACGGGAATTATCAAAAACGAATATACCGAAGCCTCAACAAGTAATCTAATCAATGCAAAATCAAAGAACTGGGACAGCGAAATTCTCAATAAACTCGGAATTGATAAAGATATATTCAGTGATGTTTCTCTCCCCTGCACCGAGGTTGGAAAGCTCAAAGGCTTTGATTTTGAAAGCACAGTTGTTCTCGCTCCGTCCCACGATACTGCAAGCGCAGTTGCCGCCTGTTCCGTCGGCGATAACGGGGTTTATATTTCATCGGGAACCTGGAGCCTTATCGGAACTGAAAATCCCTCGCCCGTTCTCTCAGAAGATGCATTAAAAGCCAATTTCACAAATGAAGGCGGAATTGACTACCGTTTCCGTTTTCTCAAAAACTATATGGGAATGTGGCTGTTTCAGAATATAAGAAAAAATCTGAACAAAAAGTATTCATACGATGAAATGATGAACATGGCAAAAAAGTCAGGTCAATTTGAATATATCAACACCAATGCACCCGATTTTCTTGCACCTAAAAATATGATTGATGCAATAAGGGCTTATCTCGGCAAGCCTGAGCTACCTGTTGAGGTTGTTATCAATTCTGTTTATCACTCGCTTGCAAAGGCATATTCAGAGGTTGTTGAAGAGATTGAAAAAATCAGCTCGAAAAATATTGAAACAATCAATATCGTCGGTGGCGGAAGCAAGGATGAATACTTAAACGAATTAACCGCTCAATATACGAAAAAACTAGTTATTGCAGGTCCTGTTGAGGCAACCGCAACAGGAAATCTGATAAGCCAGATGCTTTATTCAAAAGAGTTTTCAAGTCTTGAAGAAGCAAGAAAAATGGTAAACAAATCATTTGAAACAACGGATTAATTACCTCAATTCAACATAAAAATGCCCCGTGCATCCTTACATAAGGACACGCGAGGCATTTTTTAATACTCAGTTCTGAATTTCTTATCAACTGTTTTTTTATAAAGTTTAACCAGTTTTTTCTTTTGGGCTAGCTCGGGTTGCAAATGCTTCTTAGCCATTTCATTATTATAATCCTTTAGTGGAACAGCGTAAATATTAAACCTGTGGGGATTGCTCTTTTTTCGCGTTATGTAGTTTATCATCGGCATAAGTTTTGGATTTACTATAGTTACCTTACCGTTTTTCTTTTTCAGTGTGAACTGTGCCATACCCTCAAGCATTTTCGGAGTTGAGGTATCCTGAAAACTGACATAGTTTCCCAGTGAATAATAAACAAGCATTTTTTTACCGGTTTTACTGTTTTTAACCCACTTTACAGGAGCAATAACATGGGGATGTGTTCCGATAACGATATCAACGCCAAAATCCGAAAACATTTTGGTGCATTTTTTCATATAACTCGTTACCGTCATATTATATTCCTTGCCCCAATGAGGATATGCGATAACTATATCCGCGTTTTTCTTTGCCTCTTTAACATCTCTTCTGATTTTATCTCTCTGATTGAGATGAGTTATAACCCAGGGTCTTTCTTTCGGAATGGAAATACCGTTGCTGACCTCGGGTCTGTAGGTATAGTTCAAAAGCGCAATTTTAATATTATTCTTTTTAATATAAACAATTCTTCTGCTTTCCTTCTTTGTTTTAAATAAACCTATTGCTTTAATTTTCGGATGCTTTGTTTTAAAGTAATTCAGTTCAGCATCTATTCCTTTCAGCCCAACATCAAAGCAATGATTGGTTGCTAAAGTAACAACATCAAAACCCGTATCTGCAACAGCATCTCCTATCTCCTGAGGAGAATTAAACACAGGAAAGCCTGTGTATGGCGCAATGTCACCGCCGAGGATGGTTTCCTGATTTATTGAAGCAATATCAGCTTCCTGAATATATGCTTTGGTTTTCTCATAAAAATGATGATAATCCCTTGTTCCGTCAGATTTTTCACCTGACTGAATAAGCTCCTTGTGAATAAGATTATCGCCAACGGCAACAAAGGTTACTGTATTTATATTGTCGATATTCGAATTCTTCCTTCTTGTTTTTGACCAGACAACTTTTGAAAATTCGCCTTTGGTCTTACCGTTTACCGCTCTGACCTTGAAATAATATGACTTATTTGCAGCAAGTTTTGAAACTTTTGCTTTAACAGTACTTCCTTTGTTTATTGTTTTTGCCTTTTTGAAGCTCTTTGTTTTTCTTGTGCTGCAGTAAATCTGATATCCCTCTGCATTCTTAACCTCTTTCCATTTAAGGGTAACCGAGTTCTTACTTCTGCCGACAACTGAAACAGAATAAACTTTATTAACGTTTATAGCCTCACTGCATATCGGAACAGAAGAGACCGAGCATATCATAACTAAACTGAGCATTAATGCAAATATTCTTTTCATATATAACTCCTGAAACAATATAACAAAAATATTTTAAATTTAAACAAGCATTCTCGCCATAATAGCGTTGCCATTATCTTTGAGCCACTTGTTCCATTTCTTATATTCGGGATAAACCCGAAAAACCTCGGAATAGAACTTTTGGGAATGATTCATCTCTTTTCGATGGCAAAGCTCATGAACAACAACACTGTCAATCACCTCAGGCGGCGTCAGCATCAAAAGGCAGTTAAAGTTAAGATTACCTTTTGAGCTGCAGCTGCCCCACTTGGTTTTCTGATTGCGGATAGTGATGCGCCCATAATCAACTCCGATTAGCGCAGCGTAATGCTCAACCCGCTGCGGAATATACTCCAACGCCTTGCCTGCAAGCGCCTGAATTTCCTCAGAAGTCAGTTTTTCAACTGCGCCCTGCTCTTCCTGAGAGGCTTTCAGCTTTTGCAAATGCTTCTCAATCCAATCGTTTTTTGAGGCTATAAACTTTTCAATTTCGCTTTGCTTCATCAGATAAGGAGCACGGGCAATCACTCGCCCGTCAGGCTTAATTTCAAGCCCCAGCGTCCTCCGCTTGCTTCTGATTATTTCGATGTTATAATTCATTGTTCCTTACTGTTTTGTAAAAATAACCATGTTTTTTCCATTTGGAAAACCCATATTGCTTATTCTTCAGATTGTAAAACACTAATTACTCTATTTAAATTATCACATATTCTAATATACCATTCGCCAATTATTTCATCTCCTGAATACGAAGAAGCATATTCATCTATCTTTATAACCAGTATTTTTAGCGATTCTAAATCTATTGAATATCTTCTTTTCAGTTCAATATCATCAAACCCATACAGTTCACGCTCACCATGTCTATATACTCTTAAGAATATCGAATAAAGTTCATATAATTGGCGGGCATTACATTCTTTCATCATATTGAAAAGCTTGTCATTATCTAATTTTGATAAAAAGCCTTTTCCATCAGCAAATAAGTTTTCTTTATTTGATATCTCATTTGAAAAAACGTTTATTGAATCAGGATTATAGTCAAAATCAATGCAATCTTTTTTAGAATTATCAAGTATTACATTTTTCAATTCGGTTAAGAAAGCTTTACACTCTTCATTTAAGGCGTTTTCATCAAAAACATCATCAATTATTCCGAATTTATAATTAAGATCTATGTCTTCTGCGTGTTTACTCACCCAGTTTTTCATTAATTCCTTAATTTCAGTATAATCATAATCAAACAATTCGTGAAAATGAACTACTGCTTTAATAATCTTACCATAATATGAAAATGGGACGGTTGAGTTGTGTAGTGTTTCAATCAAGGAATCCAGACTGTTCAAGACTGTATCTTTGGAATACAAAGAATAATATTCTAATATGCTAATATCATTATTATGATATTCTACGCCTGAGAACAAAAGTTTATTTTTGGTGAAGTGTTTAACTATGTTGTCAATATTTTCAGCAACCATGGTTTGGTTTTTAATGTATAAATAACAAAAATAGTATAACGGATAGTATGATGAACTGAAAACACTTGAACAATATTCATCTCCACTCCACTCTGGAATGTTTCCAGCGGTTTTTACATAAAAAGAAAAATACACAATACTGAAAAAAATATTCTTGTAAAAATCTTCATCAGTAATATTATTAGTTTTTAAATAATCAAAAATATTTACAGTTTTTTGACAAGCGAAAATGAATGTTCTTAGATTAAATTTCTCTTTAATATATTGTGATAACAATTGGTCAATAACATCTTGATTTGAAAAGCCACTAAGAATTTCATTGTTAAATTTATCTATTACAGTAAATATAGTATTATTTAAGTCGTTTTCAAATACTATAGTATCAGAAACAGTCTTTTCTTTAGCTTTTAAATACCTATTTGTTATATCAGAATATTCAATAGAATTCTTTCGATCTGTCTTGCGTTCATTTCTTCTTTCTTTTACATAATAGTATACAATATCAAACTGAGCTCTTATTTCTTCAGGATTTCTAAGATTTTTACTTCTGTTGTTTTCATCTTTTGTTTCAATTATTTCTTGTTCATTACAAACCAACAAAACCTTGACATTATCTTGTTCAACAAGACTATTTACATATCCAAGCAATTCAATTATGTCTATACTTGTTCGTTCAACATCCTCCAAAACAATAAGTCTATTTTTAAAATCAACAGAATCATAAAGCTTTTGAATACTTTTTTCAGAAAGGGTTAAATCTATTCCAAAATAACTTGTAGCACCTTTCATTATTGTTTTTGCAAGTATTACCCCTTCCTCGGAATTCTTTATTTTTGATTTTAGTTTGTTATAAAAATTTAGATGTTTTTTAAGTTTTGCTTCTATATATAAACTTTTGCTGATTTCTGATAGTTCACTTAATCCGTACAACGAAATAATAATGCAATCTTTCTTGTGATCTTTTATATATGGTTTAAGGGTGTTTTCTATATAATAACTCTTTCCTGTACCCCAAGCACCAGTAAGCATAATTGCACTATTAGTCTTGTCATTTTCAAGATAGTTCAATATATATTCATTTAATTCGTTATATGTCATAAAATCACCTATTTACAACTCAGTTTGGTATAACGCAATTATTTCTGCTTGATACACTGGTTTGTCTTTTATAGATAATACTGCTGTTGCGTCAAAGTTTAATGTCTCTTTATCAGCAACTTTTTTCATCGCATCGGTTAATTCACGTTTTGCTTCATCCTCTGCGGAGCACGCACAATAATGCTTGAATCGGGCTTTATCTCAATCCCAATCGACTTGCGCGAGGATTTAATTAGGGTGTAAGTATAGGGCATAGTTTTTATGAAAAATGCATTCTGCTTTAATAACATCTCCTGTTTAATGTTTTATTAATCGATTTGCATCAACATTATAGCCTATTGCTTTTAGTTCTTTTACGATTTCAAGCTCCCAATTACTATTAGATGTATATACAACGCTCGATAAATCAGATGGCATTTCAACATCGCTGTCTGCAATAAGAATAACATTACTCCTTCCAAGTTTACCAATGAAATACCCTGCTTCAAAAACAACATTTTGTCTTGCTCTTGTTTTGTATTCATTATCTTTTTTCGCTTTTCCTAAATCATCGGCAGTAAATAAACATATTGCGCTACAAACCTCGCTAAAGTCTTCAAATTTCTCTATTATAGTTCTGCCTTGATTTGCTTGTTCAGAAAGAATAATTGCTTCTATATCTTGTCCTTCAATAAGCCGTGCAACAGCTTGTTTTAATTCTCCGTCGTGACCATGAACTATAAAAACCTTTTTAAAATCTCTAATACTGTTCTTTTGATTTTTCGAAAAATAATCGGTTAATGAAGCCTCCAAAAAGCCCTTTATAGTTCGCAAATATTTTTTATATGTTTCCCTGTGGTTTTGTAAAAACAGCGGGTTGTTCTCCATTTTTGGAAAGTTTTCAACACTTGAATACTTTCCATATAATTGGTCAAACAAAATCTCACATGAAACTAAACTATTAAGCTCTAAAACCGTATTGCAATTTTCAATGTCTTTTTCTAATTCTTCTTTATTCATATTCATGCTCTATTTCATCCCTCATTTATTAACAGTATTTCAAGTTCATTTCAATACTGAATTAAAACTATCAACTGTTTTCACTGATTTTTCAGTGATTGTTTTCATATAGTTTTCCATATACTGCCAATCAGGTTCACCAGTTGATATAATTGGAAGTTTGATATATTCAGACTTCAAAACTTTCAAAGTACACATTTCGTTGAACCCATATTTATCAAAAAACCTCGCTCTAATCGTGGATGCTAAAAACATTCCAGTATATAAATTCAAATTCATTTTCGGCAGTAGCACATTAATATGACCATGAGCAGTAACAAAAAAATCTTCATTTTGATAATATGCGTTTCCAAACATATCAACTGTTAATGAACCTTTTTTATAAAGTGTACTTGGACTGTCTTCAGCAATTTTCAGCAATAGCCCATTATTATAGTTACTTGGTGTAATTAATGGAATATTCCCATCACTTACTCTTTTCACCTGTAAATCACCTTTTGGCAATGAAAGCTCAAATAAATCAGTAATTTGAACATCTTTCCACTCTCTAACATCAACCAAATGTTTTGTGCCATCAGCTTTTTTCAGATTTTCAAGGCTTTTTCCAGATTCATCTATAATCTGTTTCATATATGATTCCATATACGTCCAATCAGGTTGATTGTCTGATGTTGTTGGGAGATAAACGCTTAACGCATCTGCTTGGGATTGTCTAAATTGGTCTTTAAACACATACTTTCGGGTATTATCTTTATTTATCACAGCAGCGATAAAAATCTTTGCTTCATCTGAAACATCATCATTAACGAAAAAATAAATATTATCATCACCTGCATATTCTCCTTTATGGAAGAAACTATTACCAAACATATCTACGCTAATTGAATCAACATATGTTGATTCAGGATTACCTATATACGATGCTACGCCTTGATTTTCCTTACCTGCTGTAAGCAAAGGAATGTTACCATCGACGCGGTCACTTTGTTTTTGTCTAATACCGTGAAAATTCTTGAACCCAATATCAGACAATTTAAACTCTTTCCACATGCTTGTATCAATCATCTGAACCACCACCAATTTTAATGTTTACACTAGTTTCAGCAGGCGATACTTCGCTACCATAAAGCACTGCGTTCAACAACTTTTCACCAAATTCCTTGGTGTCAATTCCTTGCTTAAAACAAATGTAATCCATAGCCGTTTTTTTGAAGTCTTCTTCAGATATTTCGAAGGGCTTTTCAGGCATTTGATAACTTAAATGCTCAGAAGGCTTTATCCATTGATCAGTTTGATGTTTAGTGTCACGAAGTTTAGTAATGCTATCAATCCAATAGTTTTCGATCTCTTTCCATCTGTTTTTAACATCCTGTCTACCTTGATTCTTAACAGTTTCAAGACCATCATCTTCAATATAGCAGCCAAAAATTTCCTGTCCATTCTGAGGTTGACCTGCTTTAAAAACAAAAACAGACGTTGTTACACCAACACCAAAGAATAACGGTTCAGGTAGCTTTATAATTTTTGTAAGTTTATGATTAGATAAAGTACGGTCTATTTGTTTTTTTGAAGTTTTTTCTAACTTCTTATCGGGCAAAATAAAGGCGCAATCTGTTCCCGGTTTAACATTATCAAGAACATTTTCAACAATAGTCATACATCCGAACTTGTTTTCATAAGGCGGATTCATCAAAACCTTTGTTATAGGCTTTGATCTTACCCATTCACAAGCAGTTTCAGACCTCATATCATTTTGTTCAAGATTAGTTTTTCCGTCTTTGTGAATAAGCATATTTGCACAAGCAAGAGCAAATATTTCTTTATCAAATTCAATGCCGAAAAGATGGTTCTTGCGGATGTCCTTTGCTTTATTGGTTCCATATCCGCCTGCTGATTGCATCATATTACTCATTGCTTTAACAAGGAAACCGCCAGAACCACAACAAAGGTCAGCCACATAATCGTTTTCAGTAACACCAATAAGCCTATACATAAACGACGTAATATGTTCGGGAGTAAAAATCTGCCCTGCTTCGGATTTTTTCTTGTAGCGGTTAAACTCGTTAAAGAAAATTCCCATTACATCCTCGCCACGCCATTCGTTTGAATTAACGCAATCGGAAATATCGCAAACATCTGTAATGAAATCATTAATTGCTTGCTGATTCTCTGTGTAATTCATCTCAATTTTGGCATAAACATCTTCAAGAATATGCAATTTTGAATTTTGTTTTTTATCATCTATCAAAGATTTATTGATGGTGCTTAAAATTGCATTGTGAAGCATAGAAAACTCTCTGTCTTTAAGCCCTTCGAGATTTGCCCCGTACCTCTCTGCAACTAAAGCACAAGCAGTAAATATCATTCGATGATATAAGTTTTTAACGCCGAAATTACTATGTAAATTATTGTTGATTCGTCTTGTTGTGTCGTATATCTTGGTTTTATCAATTCCCTGATTATCTACCAAATCAATATAAAACCTTTTGTTTTGTAAATCATTTGGTACATCAATCGGTTCATTATTTAAAAATCCGATTGTTCTCTTGCCGTTATGAAGAATACCAACAACCTTCTTATAACCCGCATTTTTAAGAATATTGCAATTTTTCTTTATCTCATCAATACATTTCTTTGTGCCTATGTCTTCTTTGCTGTTTTTTGTTTCAAGAATAATGGCAACATAGTTTTTATTCTCATGAATATACCATCCGTCAGGTTTATCATTTATACCCTTGAACCCTAATTGATTAAAAGTAGTAATCTGACCTGTTCCCTGCTGAATGTTTTTTTCACTTTCATTGAAACCTAAAATAAATTTGGCTTCATCTCTTACCACATCTTCTGTTATGTAGTTCATTATTTTTGCCATTTCTTTCTCTCCGTCTCACTTTAAAAAATTCTCCGAATACATAATATCACAAAAAAAGTAAATATTCAATAATTTATATATTAAGGTGTCGATTATTGTACACAAAAAATTTATATAAAAAATGACTACCTCTTTCGAGATAGCCATTTTGATTAATATTAATTATTTGCTTGCTTCTTCAACTGCAACTGCGCAAGCTACGGTTGCGCCAACCATCGGGTTGTTACCCATACCGATAAGTCCCATCATTTCAACGTGAGCCGGAACTGATGAAGAGCCTGCGAACTGAGCGTCGCTATGCATTCTTCCCATTGTATCGGTCATACCGTATGAAGCGGGGCCTGCTGCCATATTATCGGGGTGGAGAGTTCTTCCTGTTCCGCCGCCTGATGCAACTGAGAAATACTTCTTGCCCTTTTCAACGCATTCTTTCTTATATGTTCCTGCAACCGGGTGCTGGAAACGGGTTGGGTTTGTTGAGTTACCTGTTATAGAAACGTCAACGCCCTCTTTCCACATAATTGCAACGCCCTCTGTTACATCGTTAGCGCCGTAGCAGTTAACCTTTGAACGAAGACCTGTTGAATAGGGCTTACGGAATACTTCCTTAACCTCGCCTGTGTAGTAATCCATCTCGGTTTCAACATATGTGAAGCCGTTAACTCTTGCGATAATCTGAGCAGCATCCTTGCCAAGGCCGTTGAGGATAACTCTTAAAGGCTGTTTTCTAACCTTGTTAGCCTTTTCAGCGATACCGATTGCACCTTCAGCAGCAGCGAAGGATTCGTGACCTGCAAGGAATGCGAAGCACTCTGTATCTTCTTCAAGGAGCATTTTTCCGAGATTACCGTGGCCAAGACCAACTTTTCTCTGGTCTGCAACTGAGCCGGGAATACAGAAAGACTGAAGTCCCTCACCGATTGCAGCGGCAGCGTCAGCAGCTCTTGTTGCGCCCTTCTTTATTGCAATAGCGCAACCAACTGTGTATGCCCATTTAGCATTTTCAAAACAAATTGGCTGAATTCCTTCAACTATTTTATAGGGGTCAAAGCCCTTTTCAAGGCAGATATCTCTGCACTCTTCGATTGATTTAATATCGTACTGAGCGAGAACTGCAAGGATTTGCTTTTCTCTTCTGTCATATGATTCAAATAAAGCCATTTTATAATCCTCCATTAGGCGCGCACTAATGAATCCAATACGGTTATCATTAGCCGATTTGCCCTTATATATTGTTAAAAATACTCGGAATGCACAAAGCATTCCTGCGTTTTTCGCCGCATCTAAGACCAAATCGGCTTAATGATAACTGCCTTGCACTTAAAATGCAGATAGTTAAGATGAAGTTTGGTGGCTTGAGATAGCAGCTTGGCTTACGCCAAGCAATAGCGAAAACGCCAAAATTCGCTTAAATAACGCATTTAAAGCGTGTTGGATTCAATAGTTGCGTGCCTATTCTTTTCTCGGGTCGATAACTCTTACTGCGTCATCAACTCTTCCATACTGCCCCTGAGCTTTTTCAAAAGCTGTGTTTGCATCATCGCCTGCTTTGATGAAATCCATCATCTTACCGAAGTTAACAAATTTATAACCGATAATCTGGTCTTCATCATCAAGAGCAATTCCTGTTATATAACCGTCTGTCATCTCAAGATAACGAGGTCCTTTAGCAAGTGTTCCGTAAAGTGTTCCGACCTGTGAGCGAAGTCCTTTTCCAAGATCCTCAAGTCCTGCGCCTACAACAAGTCCGTCCTCTGAAAATGCGCTCTGAGTTCTTCCATATACTATCTGGAGGAAGAGTTCTCTCATAGCTGTGTTAATAGCGTCGCAGACAAGGTCTGTATTGAGTGCTTCAAGAATTGTTCTTCCAGGAAGAATTTCGGATGCCATAGCAGCTGAATGGGTCATTCCCGAACAACCAATTGTTTCAACAAGAGCTTCCTGGATAACGCCCTCTTTAACATTAAGAGTGAGCTTACAGGTTCCCTGCTGAGGAGCACACCAGCCAATACCGTGGGTGAATCCGGAAATATCTTTGATTTCCTTTGCTTTAACCCACTTTGCCTCCTCCGGAATCGGAGCTGCGCCGTGAGCAACGCCCTGAGCTACGGGGCACATTGTTTCAACTTCATGTGAATAAATCATGTCATTTACTCCTTTGTTTTATTGTTGATTTAATATAAAATAATTTATACCGCTAATATTATAGCAATGTTGAGGGTATATTTCAATAGTTTTTTGAGAGTGGCGTTTCGGGGAGCAAAGCTCCGATTGCTTAAAGCGTGGTCCGTGGCTCGTGGTCCGTGGTTGGGTCGCTGCGCTCCGATTATAAAATAGCTGTGCGCAGCACCCGAAATTCTTCATTTTACATTTTCCATTCTCAATTATTGACTAACAAAAAACGGCTCAAACGAGCCGTTTTTATCAGTCAATCTCAACTATCCATCCTTCGGGAGCTTCGATTGTTCCCATCTGGATGCCGGTTAATGTATCATATAATTTCTTTGTAATCGGTCCCATCTCTTCCATTCCTGAGGGGAAGCAGATTTCTTCGCCGTGGTTAACAATTTTTCCAACAGGAGAAATTACTGCTGCGGTTCCGCAAAGACCGCATTCTGCCATATCCTTAACCTCTTCAAGAGTTACCTCTCTGTGTTCAACTGTAAGACCGAGATATTTCTCAGCAACAATCATAAGTGAACGGCGGGTTATTGAAGGAAGAATTGAGTTAGATTTCGGGGTAACAACCTTTCCGTCCTTAGTTACGAAAAGGAAGTTTGCGCCGCCTGTTTCCTCAACCTTTGTTCTTGTTGCAGGGTCGAGATACATATTTTCATCATATCCCTGATTATGAGCATCAACAATATTATGAAGGCTCATTGCATAGTTAAGACCTGCTTTGATATCGCCTGTTCCGTGAGGAGCAGCACGGTCAAGGTCTGAAACACGAATTGTTATCGGCTTTGCGCCACCCTTAAAATAAGGACCAACAGGTGTGCAGAACATTCTGAACTGATATTCATCAGCAGGCTTAACGCCGATTACTGCGTTTGAACCAAACATAAACGGACGGATATAAAGGGTTGCGCCGCTTCCGTAAGGAGGAACCCATGCAGCATTTGCCTTAACAACTGCCTTAACTGCCTCGATGAATTTATCCTCGGGGAAAACAGGCATTTCAAGTCTTTCGCAGGAATCCTTCATTCTTGAAGCGTTGAGGTCGGGACGGAAGCAAACTATTTTTCCGTCAGCAGTTGTATATGCTTTAAGTCCTTCAAAACAGGTTTGAGCATACTGCAAAACGCCTGCACATTCAGTCATTGTTATTGTTGCATCTTCGGTGAGAGTTCCCTCGTCCCATTTTCCGTCTTTGAAATTAGCAACGAATCTCTTGTCAGTCGGCATATATGCAAAGCCGAGTGAGCCCCAGTCAATGTTTTTCTTTTCCATTATTAGTCCTCCTTATATTTATGCGAATATTTATACAAGAAATATTATACTCTTGTCTTTTTTATTTTTCAAGAATAATTTATCCTATTAAGGCTTCCCCTTGAGGGGAAGCTGTCACAAAGTGACTGATGAGGTGACTTTATGTTACGACTGCTATCGGAGAAATTTTTTAAGTGTGTCATATAGGCTACACACCTCATCCACCGCAAGCGGTCCCCCTTCCCCTCAAGGGGAAGGCGTGAGGCTTCATATCATGCTTTCCGGCTTGAACACCTCATCAAACTTCTCTTCTGTTAAGAATCCCAAAGATACGCACGCTTCTTTGAGCGAAATGTTTTCTTTATATGCTTTTTTGGCTGTTTTTGCTGCGTTTTCATATCCGATATAGGGGTTGAGCGCAGTAACGAGCATTAATGAATTATGAAGATTTGAGTGCATTTTTTCTTTATTTGCCTTAATTCCTGCTGCACAGTTATTGTTGAAGGAAATAACCGCTTCGCTGATAAGGCGAACGCTCTGCATAAAATTATAAATTGCAACGGGCATAAAGACATTGAGCTCAAAATTGCCCTGGCTTGCTGCGATACCGATTGCAGCATCATTGCCCATAACCTGAACGGCAACCATTGTTAAGGCTTCGCATTGAGTTGGGTTAACCTTTCCGGGCATAATTGATGAGCCGGGCTCGTTTTCGGGAATGAATATTTCGCCAAGCCCAAGTCTCGGTCCGCTTGCAAGCCATCTTACGTCATTTGCGATTTTCATTAAATCAGCAGCAAGTGCTTTTAATGCGCCGTGTGCAAAAACAAGCTCATCCTTTGAGGTTAATGCGTGGAATTTGTTTTCTGCGGTTTTAAAGTCTTTTTTCGTTATTTCGCTTACAGCCCTTGCAACCTCGATATCGAAACCTTCAGGCGCATTAAGTCCTGTTCCAACTGCTGTTCCGCCAAGGGCAAGCTCTTTAAGTTCATCAGCAGCTTTTTCAAGCATTTTAATATCCTTTTCAAGGCTTGAACGCCATCCGCTTATCTCCTGGGAAAAAGCAATCGGGGTTGCGTCCTGAAGATGAGTTCTTCCGCTTTTAACAACGCCCTCGTTTTCTTTTTCAAGTTTTTTAAACGTTTCAACAAGAGTTTTAACGGCGGGAATTACTCTGTCTTCTATTCCGAGAACTGCTGCAATGCTCATCGCCGTCGGGAAAGTGTCGTTTGAGCTCTGACTCATATTTACGTCGTCATTCGGGTGGAGCAGCTTTTTGCTCGCAATTTCATTACCGCGGTTTGCAACAACCTCATTGACATTCATATTGCTCTGCGTTCCCGAGCCTGTCTGCCAGACAACAAGGGGAAAATGCTCGCTGAGCTTTCCCTGCATAATCTCATCACAAACGGAAGAAATAACGCTGAGCTTTTCATCAGTCATTCGGTTGTTAACAAGCTTGTTATTCGCAATGGCAGCTGCTTTTTTGAGTACGCCGAAGGCATGGATAATCTCGCTCGGCATTGTTTCAATTCCTGAGCCGATTTTAAAATTATCCTTGCTTCTCTGGGTTTGCGCTCCCCAGTATTTATTCTCGGGAACCTTAACCTCGCCCATTGAGTCATGTTCAATGCGATAATTCATTTTATCATACCTTTCAAAAAGTGTGGAGAGTGACGCGTGGCGCGTAACGCGAATCGCGCAACTTAATTAATACTTCTTCAGCTGTTCCTCATCAAAGTTCTCAAGGAATTCATCATATGTTCCCTTGAGTTCAACATATTTATCGCCGCTGATTTCAATAATTCTGTCGGCAATAGTCTGAACAAACTGATGGTCGTGGGAGGTAAACAAAACAGTTTCGGGATAACGGATTAGTCCGTCATTGAGAGCTGTTATTGATTCAAGGTCGAGGTGGTTAGTCGGCTCATCAAGAACAAGAACGTTTGCGCCGCTGAGCATCATTTTGCAAAGCATACACCTTACTCTTTCGCCTCCCGAAAGAACGTTCGCCATTTTCAGCGCTTCGTCGCCGCTGAAAAGCATTCTTCCGAGCCAGCCTCTGATATCTGCTTCAAGCTGTTCTTCGGTATATTGTCTGAGCCAGTCAACAAGATTAAGATTAACGCCGTCGAAATACTGTGAATTATCCGAGGGGAAATAGCTCTGAGAGGTTGTTACGCCCCATTTATATGAGCCCTCGTCAGGCTCCATTTCGCCCATAATTATTTTGAAAAGGGTTGTTTTTGCAACAACGTCAGAACCAACAAAGGCAACCTTTTCTCTTGGATGAATAACAAATGAAACGTCGTCGAGAACCTTTCTGTCGCCAACAGTTTTGGTTAAGTGGTCAACTCGAAGAAGGTCGTTTCCGCACTCTCTGTCGGGTTTGAAATCAACATACGGAAAACGTCGGGAGGATACTGGCATCTCAATCATTTCAAGTGCGTCAAGCTGTTTTTTTCTGCTTGTTGCCTGTTTTGATTTCGCAGCGTTTGCAGAAAAACGGTTGATGAAATCCTGAAGCTCTTTAATCTTCTGCTCGTTTTTCTTGTTCTGGTCACGCATCTGGCGCTGACGCATCTGGGTGTATTCATACCAGAAATCATAGTTACCTGTATAAAGTGTTATTTTGCCGAAATCAACATCACAGATATGGGTGCAGACCTTATTCAAGAAGTGACGGTCATGGGATACAACGATAACGGTATTTTCAAAATCGAGAAGAAAGTTTTCAAGCCATCTTATAGCTGATAAATCAAGGTGGTTAGTCGGCTCGTCGAGAAGAAGGATATCGGGATTACCGAAAAGAGCCTGTGCAAGAAGAACTTTAACCTTTAAATCAGAGGGGAGCTCTGCCATTTTGAGATAGTGGTATTCGTCTGAAACGCCAAGCTTGTTGAGCATAAATTCAGCGTCGCTTTCAGCGTTCCAACCGTCTAAATCCGCAAATTCAGCTTCAAGTTCGCCTGCACGGATACCGTCTTCCTCGGAAAAATCCTCTTTCATATAAAGGGCATCTTTTTCCTCCATTATTTCAATAAGACGGGGGTTGCCCATTAAAACAGTTCTGACAACCTCATATTCATCGTAGGCAAAGTGGTCCTGCTTCAAAACCGAGAGTCTTTCGCCGGGGGTTATAACAATATCACCCTTACTCGGCTCAAGATCGCCGCTGAGAACCTTTAAGAATGTTGATTTTCCTGCGCCGTTTGCGCCGATTATTCCGTAGCAGTTACCTGCCGAAAAAACAACATTAACTCTTTCGAATAATGCTCTCCCTCCGAACTGAACAGAAATATTATTAGCTTGAATCATATATCTTCCCTCCGATTAAATTGATTGAGACGAAGTCGAGAAACCTTTTTGGCTCCCTTGTTAAAGGGAGCTGTCACCGAAGGTGACTGAGGGATTTTGTTGGGATTTAGGATGGGTTGCAGAAACGAGTTCTGAGATTTATATGACCATCCCTCCACCGCAAGCGGTCCCCCTCCCTTTGGCAAGGGAGGTAAATAGGTTTTGATTTTCAATCCTATAGTTTATGTATTCTAACATACAATTAAATTAAAAACAAGGCGAAACATATAATTTTAAATATACAATATAACAGATAATTAAGTGGACAAAGTTACATTATTGTGCTAAAATGTCAATAACTACAGTTATGGATAAGGGAAGAATATGGCAAACGCAGTGATGAAAATTGAAAAATTTGATGTAAGCAAGTTTATCATTGACATTGCTGTTTCTTTTGCGCCCGAAAAAGAGGTTTTATCGCCGAGAATCAGCATTATTTTCAATTCTGAAAACGAAAACCGCCGTCTGCCGATGAAAACCGAGATTAAGGACGGAAAAATTATCGCCACGGGAACATACGACGCCACAAGAATTTTTTACGGCAAAACACCCGAAAGAATCAATCTTTCCTTCGCTTTTTCAAATGGAATAGACAGCGCTTATGAATATGCAACTGATTTAACAGTTGAGGGAATAAAGAAAAAAACGTTTCTCCGCTTTGTTAAGATACCGAAAAGCGAAAAAATAAAATTTCTTATTGAAAAACTTCTTTTTGCCGTTTCGCTTCCCTTCAGGGCGTTGAAAATTAAGAAAAACCGCATTTCGTTTTTTACCAACAGAACAGATTGTCCGACAGGAAATCTCAAAGCGGTTTATGAAACGATTAAGGATATAGACGGCGCCGACGTTCATATTGTCTGCAAAAAGGGCGGCGCAAAAGGAACCTTTGCTGTTCTTTTCAAATTTCTTAAACTTTATATGACCTCAAGGGTTGTTTTCGTTGATGATTATTATCATCTCGTCAGCTACATAAAAAAGAAAAAGGAAACAAAGCTTATTCAGCTCTGGCATGGCTGCGGAGCGTTTAAAACCTTCGGCTTTTCAAGATACCACAAGGACTCCGCTCTTGAAATTTATTCATCAAACCACAGGCAATATGACTATGCAATAGTCAGCTCTCCCGAAATATGCGCTTTTTATTCAGAGGCATTCGGAATCAGCTCTCAGAAAGTTCTTGCGCTCGGCTCACCAAGATGTGATATTCTCAAAGATGAAGAATACAAAGCGCTGAAAACAAAAGAATTTTTTGAAGAGTTTCCGAGTCTAAAAGGTAAAAAACTTCTTCTTTTTGCTCCAACCTTCAGAGGCAAGGGAAACGGAAACTGTTATTATCCGACAGAGCGCTTCAATGCCGACAAAGTTCTTGAAACTCTCGGCGATGAATGGGGACTGATTATTAAAATGCACCCCTATCTTAAAGAAAAAATCACTTATTCCGATAAAAACGCAACAAGAATTGCGGATTGCGAAAACTGGGATATAAACGATGTTCTTTTTTCCGCCGACTTTCTTGTTACGGATTATTCAAGCGTTATTTTTGAAGCTTCAATACTCGAAATTCCGATGGCTTTTTTGGCTTTTGATCTTGATGAATATATTGAAAAACGCGACTTTTACTACGATTTCAGAAGCTTTGTTCCCGGACCGATAGTTCAAACGGATACCGAGGCGGCGAAGATTGCAAAAAGCGGAAATTACGATGTTGAAAAAATCAGGGCTTTTGCAGAAAAATCCTTTGGTAATACAGCGGGCAATGCCTGCAGAAATATTAAAGAACTCACAGTAAAACTTATAGGAGAAGAAATATGAGCAATTTTAAAGACTGGGCAAAAACTCCTCCTCTCGGATGGAACAGCTGGGACTGTTTCGGCGCAGCAGTAACCGAAAAACAGCTAAAAGAAAACGCCGATTATATGGCAAAAAATCTTAAACAATACGGCTGGCAATACGTTGTTTGCGACATTCAATGGTATGAGCCAAACGCAAAGGATAACGACTATAACAATTTCTGCGAGCTTGAAATGGATGAATACGGCAGACTTATTCCTGCGCCAAACCGTTTTCCCTCATCGAAGGGTGGAAAGGGCTTTAAGCCAATTGCCGATTATATTCATTCTCTCGGACTTAAATTCGGTATTCACATTATGAGGGGCGTTCCGCGTCAGGCAGCGGCTCGCAACTGCACAATATATAATTCATATTCAACCTGCCGTGACATTGCTCACCATTTTTCAGTATGCTCCTGGAACACTGATATGTACGGCGTTAAAGACTGTGTGGCTTCACAGGAATACTATAACTCAATCATAAATATGTACGCCTCCTGGGGAGTTGACTTCATCAAATGCGATGATATCAGCGTAACAGAGTTCAGAAGATGGGATAACCCATATACTGCCGACTATGAAATTGAAATGATAAGAAAAGCGATTGACAACTGCGGCAGAGAAATTGTTCTCTCGCTCTCTCCGGGACCTGCTCCAATAAAAAATACCGACCACCTTTGCAAAAACGCAAATATGTGGCGCCTTACAGGAGATTTCTGGGACCAGTGGGGCAAGCTCTATGAGATGTTCGACAAATGCAAGGAATGGGAAGGCGTAAGCTCAAAGGGTAATTTTCCCGACTGCGATATGCTACCGATTGGAAGGCTCTCTAAAAACGGAACCTGCCACGGTCCTAAAAACAGAATGAGTCAGTTCACAAAGCCCGAGCAATATACTCTCATGACCCTCTGGGGCATTTTCAGAAGTCCTTTGATGATTGGCGGAAATCTTCCTGAAAACGACGATTTCACCCTTTCTCTTTTAACCAACGAAAAATATATTGAAATGCACCAAAAATCCTTTGGCGCAAAAGAGATTTTTAGGGATGGCAAAACTGTTATCTGGGCGGCAAACGGTAAGAAATGCAAATACATTGCAGTTTTCAACACCGCTTCAAAAGCCAGAAAAATAAAGGCTGATATAACCGATATTCTTATGTCGGATACAGAATATAGGGCTCTTGAAATTTGGTCCGGCGAAAAATCAAGTGTTAAAAACAAAATTAACTGCGAAATTGAATCCCATGGCGCTAAACTTTATCTGATTAATTGACATTGGCAATTATTATTGATATACTAATTTTGTAAGAATGAGAAAAGAAGGCGGAGAAATGGAAAAAAACAGAGTTAATTTAAGAATTTGCGGTATCAGTTATACTATTGTAACTGAGGATGACGTTGAATACGTTGAGGAGCTTGGCGAATTAATCGACAAGGAAATGAAATCCATAAACAATGCTTCCCCCACTCTTTCAACAACTCAGTGCGCCGTTTTGGTTGCGCTCGACCAGGCAGACGCCTGCAAAAAAGCAACTGCTTCTGCAGATAATCTTCGTGCCCAGATAAAAGACTATCTTGAGGACAGCGCAAGAGCAAGAATGGAAGTTGATGTTGCAAGAAGAGAAATTGAACGTCTTAATAAAGAAATCAGCAATCTCAGAAACAGACTTGCAAATAACTAAGAGGGCGATTAATCGCCCTCTTTATAATTAAGAATTAAGAGTGAAGATTTTTGGTTACTCGCTTCGCTCGGACAATATATTCAGAAAATATGAAGATAGAAATACTCGCTCCGTGCGGAAGCAGGGAAAGCATTTTTGCGGCAGTCAGATGTGGTGCAAATGCCGTTTATCTCGGTATGAAGGACTTCAATGCAAGAAGAAATGCTGATAACTTCGATGAAGATGAACTTGAAGAGGTTATTTCATACTGCCACGCAAGAAATGTTAAGGTTTATATAACGATAAACACCCTGATATCCGACAGTGAAATGAAAACTGCATACAAAACTGTTGAAACTGCCATGCACTGCGGTGCGGACGGTTTTATTGTTCAGGATTTAGGACTCGCAAAACTGATTCATAAATGCTTTCCAACAGCAAGACTTCACGCCTCAACCCAGTGCAGCGTTGCAACGCCCGACGGTTTCAACAAGCTAAAAGAACTTGGCTTTTGCAGGGCAGTTCTTCCACGCGAAATGAGCCTTGAAGAAATAAGGGATATCAGAAGCAAAACCGATATTGAGCTTGAAATATTTGTTCACGGTGCACTTTGTATGTGCGTTTCGGGACAGTGTTATCTTTCATCAATGCTCGGAAGCCGAAGCGGAAACAGAGGTCTGTGCGCCCAGCCTTGCAGACTTTCTTTCAGCGCAGATAATTCGGGCAGCTTTGATTTATCGCTAAAAGATTTAAGCCTTATTTCAAAAATAAAGGAAATTCAAAGCGCAGGCGTTATAAGTCTTAAAATTGAGGGCAGAATGAAACGCCCGGAATATGTTGCCGCTGCTGTTACAACGTGTAAAAAAGCACTGTGCGGTACCTATTCGCCGGACGATGAAACCGTTTTGAAAAGCGTTTTTTCAAGAAGCGGTTTTACAGACGGATATTTTACGGGCAAAAGACAGGATATGTTCGGAACGAGGAGCAAAGAGGACGTTGTTTCTGCTAATTCCGTTTTAAAAGAGCTTGCCCGACTTTATGATAAAGAAAAGCCGCTTGTTCCGCTTAAATTTGAATTTATCTGCAGAGAAAACGAGCCAATAAGTCTTACTGCAAGTGCAAACAATAAATGCGTAACTCTTAAAGGCTCAATTCCCGAAAAAGCAATTAACAAACCGCTTACAGAAGAAAAACTCAAAGAGCGCCTTTCAAAGCTCGGTGCAACGCAGTACTATGCACAAAAAATAAAAATAACGCTTGATGAAGGACTTATTGTTCCCGCAAGTGAAATAAACGAGCTGAGACGAACTGTTTGCGCAATGCTTGACGAAGAAGAAAAAACAGAATTTGAAAAGTTGCCTTTTGAAACGGTTTCGCCAAAGAAAAAAGACTCGAAGCCTTATTATACTGCAAGATTTCTCAGCGCCTCTCAGATTCCAGAAAATCACCCGTTTAAAAGAGTTTTTCTTCCCATATGGGCATATAATAATGACTTCATTAAAACAGGCGCAGGCGTTGAAATTCCGAGGGGCTTGTTTGGCGTTGAAGACAAGCTCAAAGAAAGACTTATAGAACTTAAAAATATCGGCGTTATTAATGCGCTTTGCTCAGATATCGGCTCTTATGAAAGCGCAAAAGAACTGGGCTTTGAGGTTTTTGCAAATTACTCACTCAATATTTTCAACTCCCAAAGTGCAAATATGTTTAAATCGCCTATTCTCTCATTCGAACTAACCCTTAACCAGGCAAATTGCATTAATGCTCAGGATACAGGAATCATTGCATACGGAAAAGTTCCGCTTATGCTAACACGGAACTGCCCCGTTAAAAACCGCATCGGCTGTGAGAAATGCAAAAAAAACGGCAGCCTTACGGATAGAAAGGGGTATAAATTTCCGGTTTTATGCTCATCCTATCCCTGTGTTGAGATTTTAAACCCACAACCCATAGTTATGAGCGATAAAATGGATGAAATAAAGACAGATTTTGTGCATTTTTATTTCACTAATGAGACAAAAGATGAAATCAGTGAAATTATCAGTTTATACAAATTTAATAAATTTTGCGAAAAAAACTACACCAGAGGATTGTACTACAGAGGAGTAAAATAAATGCTTATTCTTGCTTCACAAAGCCCGCGTAGGCGGGAGCTTATGAAATTTATAACCGAAGATTTTATTGTTAAAACCGCTCAGGTTGACGAAACTCTCCCAAAAGACATCTCCCCTGCCGACGCAGTTTTATACCTTTCAAAAATCAAGGCTCTGCCTTTTAGAAGCGAAAATGATACCGTTATCGGAGCAGATACGGTTGTTGCAGTTGACGGTATTATTCTCGGAAAACCAGCAGATGAAAACGATGCAAAAAATATGTTAAAACGGCTCAGTAACAGGGTTCACAGCGTTTTTACCGGCGTTACAATCATAAAGGGAGAAAAGGAAAAATCCTTCTTCGTTGAAACAAAGGTTAAGTTTTTTGAGCTGGGCGATGAAATGATTGAAAGCTACATAAAAACAAAAGAGCCTTTTGACAAGGCGGGCGCATACGGAATTCAGGGATATGGATCTCTTCTTGTTGAAAGTATAAACGGAGATTTTTTTAACGTTGTAGGCTTACCTGTCAGTAAACTGAATCAGGTGCTATTTAAAATTTGACCATTAGTTATTCACCTTTTGACTATTATTTGTCTATAATGACGATTTGTATAATTTTGCTTGAAATTTATTTTTTGATGTGTTAAAGTTTAAATATGGAATGATATAAAGATTTTTAGCAAAGATTCTTATATTCAGACATTGGCGCTTTCTAATATACAGCCCAATGCTTATGGGAAGGAGAAATGTTATGGCAGCAGATTTACATTGCCACACAAAACTTAGCGACGGTTCAGTCGGCATTGAAGATTTAATTATTATAGCACAAAAAAGCAGCATAGATACTATTGCCATAACGGACCACGACTGTATCGCAGGAACAGTACGAAGTCAGATTATCGGCAAAAGATACGGCGTTAATGTTATCTCAGGCGTTGAGCTTTCCGCTTTCGACAACGAAGCAGGAAAAAATGTTCACATCCTCGCTTATCTTGCAGATGCTCCCGACAGACTTGAGGCAATTTGCAAGAAAACTTCTGTTGCAAGAAAGAGAGCAGGTCAGATAATGATGCTCAAGGTTGCAGCAAGATTTCCGATAACAAGCGATTTTATTATCAGTCATGCAAGCGGCTCAACAAACCTTTATAAGCAGCATATTATGCATGCTCTTATGGATGCAGGATACACTGATGAAATCCACGGCGAATTATTCCATACCCTTTTTGATGAGGACAGCGCAACAAATATTCTTGCTCCGACAAAATATCCAACTGTTCAGGAAGTTATTGACGAAGTTCACGGAGCAGGCGCAGTTGCAGTTCTTGCATATCCGGGAAAATTCAACAATTTTGATGAAATAGATAAATATGTTGAACTCGGACTCGACGGTGTTGAAGTCTGGTCGCCCCATAACAGCGCTGAGCAGGTTGAAGAGCTGATAAAAATCTGCAAGGCTAAAAAGCTTCTTATGACAGGGGGCTCTGACTTCCACGGAATATACGGAACAAAAACCGTTACCCTCGGCTCATACTCAACTCCTCAGGAGCATCTCGACAAGCTCCTCGGATATAAAGCTAAGAAGAAAAGAGCTCAGAGAAAAGCTGAAAAAGAAAAAATGGCAGCATCGGAATGATGCTGCTTTTTTATTATTGTTCGAGCGAAGCAAGTAACCGATAACTCTCAACTCGGCACTCGGGGTTCGAAACTAAATAAACGCTTTAACTGTTTTAACAATATTTTCTGCACTCAGACCGAACTGCTTTAACAAATCTTTGGCAGGTCCTGAATGTCCGAACTCATCGTTAACGCCGATTCTCTTAACAGGGGTCGGGCATTTTTCTGAGAGAGCTGAGCTTACTGCTTCACCGAGACCGCCGATAATATTATGCTCCTCAACTGTTATAACCTTTCCTGTTTTCTTAGCTGAGGCAATAACAAGCTCCTCATCAAGCGGTTTAATTGTTGCAATATTGATTATCTCTGCATTGATACCGTATTTTTCAAGCTGTTTTCCTGCCTCAATAGCTTCGGCAACCATAAGTCCGTTAGCAATGATTGTTACATCGCTGCCTTCTCTTATAACTTCGCCTTTTCCGATTTCAAACTTATAGCTTTCATCATGGAAAACAGGAACTGCAAGTCTTCCGAATCGAAGATAAACGGGTCCCTCGTGTTTATATGCTGCTTTAACTGCCTGCTTTGCTTCAACGTCGTCGGCAGGACAGACAACAACCATTCCGGGAATTGCTCTCATAAGTGCAAAATCTTCGCAACACTGATGGCTTGCGCCGTCCTCTCCAACGCTTATACCTGCGTGGGTTGCGCCGATTTTAACATTGAGATGCGGATAGCCGATTGAATTTCTTACCTGCTCAAAAGCTCTGCCCGCTGCAAACATAGCAAAGCTTGAAGCAAAGGGAACAAATCCCATTGTTGCGAATCCCGCTGCAACACACATCATATTTGCCTCGGCAATTCCGCAGTTGATATGCTTTTCGGGAAATGCTTTTTTGAATATTCCTGTTTTTGTTGCGGCAGAAAGGTCTGCATCAAGAACAACAAGCTTTTCTGCGCCTTCTTCAGCAAGCTCTTTAAGAGCGTTTCCGTAGCTTTCGCGCGTTGCAATATTTTTAATCTCTGCCATACCTTACGCCTCCAGTTCTCTGAGCTTTTGAGTAAGCTCTTTCATTGCAATATTATATTCCTCTTCGTTTGGCGCCTTACCGTGCCAGCCAACTTCATTTTCCATGTATGAAACGCCGAGTCCTTTAATTGTTTTCATAATTATTGCAAAAGGCTTATCCGACTTATGAAAAGCATCAAAGGCTTTTTCAAGCTCATCAAAATCATTTCCGTTGATAACAATGACATTAAAACCGAACGCACTGAGCTTTTCATCAATCGGCTCTGCGCTCATAACCTCTTCACAGGAGCCGTCTATCTGGAGTCCGTTTGAGTCGATGATAACACAGAAATTATCGAGATTATACTGAGCGGCAAACATAAATGACTCCCAGACCTGACCCTCTTCAATTTCTCCGTCACCGAGAAGAGAATAAACATTGATATCCTTATTCATATACTTTGCAGCTTTTGCCATACCCGCTGCAACGCTTACGCCCTGACCGAGCGAGCCTGTGCTCATATCAACACCGGGAACAGTATTCATATTCGGATGTCCCTGAAGGTATGAGCCGATATGACGAAGGGTTTTTAAATCTTCTACAGGGAAGAAGCCCTTATATGCAAGAGCGCTGTATAAACCAGGCGCACAGTGACCTTTTGAAAGAACAAAACGGTCTCTATCCTCCCACTTGGGTTTATCAGCTTTATATCTCATTTCTTTTCCATAGAGATATGCAAAAACATCTGCAGAAGAAAGTGATCCGCCGGGATGACCCGCCTTTGCATTATAGGTGCTTTCAACAATGCCCATTCTTATCTGAGTAGCAAATATTTCAAGTTCTTTTTTCTTTTTGCTATCCATATCACAAACACTCCTTTATCTTATTTGGTATAATTCCAATGCCTATTCTAACAAATAATATACAAAAGTTCAATTACTATATTATTACAAAATACAGTTGCGAGTTTCGAGTACCGGGTTCCAAGTTTTCGAAACCTGCGGTCAGCTTTATATAATCGTCGCTTGCGACTCAATATTTTGCATTTTGCATTTTGCATTAAAAAAAGCCCATAGGGTACCCGAAATAAATAAGGTGTACAGACCGAAAGAGAATCACTACTCTTCGGTCTGTTTTTTGTTGCCGTGACCGATAGTAACGCAATGGCGCTTTTGACACTATCTATCAAAAGTGCATTGCGTTCTTTACTTTTACAGGTGAATATAGTATAATAAATGTATGGAGGTAAGACCTCCGCAAGGAGTTTATCACGAAAAACGGTGGACGGTTAGCCCCTCTTTATCCAAGAGGGATTACCCTCTTGAGATTGTATCAAAGGAGGGTGATGCTATGGAACAGATCATTTTATATCTCACTATAGTTTTACTTATCATTTACTTTTTTGGTAAAAAATAAGAAATAACCGCCCTTCAGCCTGTTAAACTTAGGGCGATTAATTCTTCCTAACAAGTGGGCTAACCGTCTATCGGATAGCTCCTTGTTCATTAATATTATACAAAAATATTTTCAAATTGTCAATAGTTTTTCAGGGCAGCAAACGCTACCCTGATTTTTGTTACTTCTTTGTTGTAATCGTTTTCTTTGCACTCCACGCAGAATAGTATTTTTTGCCATTTACTGTCTTGTAAGTACGAATGCGAATGTAGTATTTTTTCTTCGCTTTGAGTTTCTTAATCGTAGTGCTTGTGCTCTTATTCTTCTTGACCGTTACAGTCATTGTTGTTTTCTTTGAAAACTTGCTTGAGGTTGAATATTGAATTTGATAACCCGTTGTCTGGTTGGTCTGTTTCTTCCAACTAACCTTAATCTGTTTTGTCATAGGACTGGTCACTTTGGAAAGCTTAGTTGTCTTAGGGTTAACCTTAAAATTCTTTTTTATTGTCCCTGTATATGAGCCTTTGCCGGTAATCGTTACGGTTGACGTTCCTACGTTCTTGTTATTCTTGTAGGTAATGGCGTAGTCCGTGCCGTTTTTTAGCGTAGTGCTGCCGAGTTTTACGGTAATATTCTGGTTTAACGCCTTGCCCGTATAAGTCTTTGCCTTGATACCCGAAACCTTACAAGGACTTATATCTATTTTGTTTGAGACCTTAAAAGAACTGCTTGAATAATCCAAATCAACAGATCCATTTATTCCAGGAACTTTTCCGCTTGAAGTATATTGCCATATATCCCATTTAGAAGCACTTAATACGTTTGAAGTGCTTTTGTAAACAGCAATCCATTTACTCCAATTATCATAGGAACCACCGATAAGCTTGTTGTTCCACCATGATTGATTTGCATATACACCGGCTTTATATCCGGAATTTTCGATAGTGTTACAGAATATTCCTGCTTGTTTATATATTTGCGCTGCGGATTGCTTGCCGACAGTATTGTTATCCTCAAGGTCATAATATATCGGTAATGTCGGCTTGTGTCCCTTTAATAAACGCAGTACGTGAGCTGCCTCACTTGCTGCTTCGCTATCATTCTCAGCGTACGAGTATAAATATACGCCGTACGGAATTCCAAGTCTTTCGCATTCCGAAGCATTGTATTCCCAATAAGCATCGTCATTAACTGTATAGTCCGAACCAAAACCACAACGAATTATTACATAGTCAACGTTTTGAGATACAACAGTCCAATCTATATTGCCCTGATGAGCACTGACATCAATACCGAATCGTTTATTGCTGTTGCTCTCTGTATTGAAAGTGTATGTGGGTGAGGAATATGTATAACCGTTAAAGGTAACCGAAAGTTGATATTGATAGGTCGTTGCAGGTTCAAGTAACACTCCTGTTTCGCTATAAATATCATAATACACCGGCAGTGCACTCTTGGTTGAAGCAAATGGCTCTTCTGTTTTTGAAGCTATCAGTTTTCCACTATTATCCCAAATTTTTATAGATGCACATGAAAATGTTCCGGCAGAAGGTGCGATTGCTTTTGCAGACACATAGGCACTATAACCGGAGGGAATATTGTAGTTATCACTCCAAGTAATATTAACCTTAGAAGCAGATACAGTTGTAAAGCTCTTATATTCACTGTAATACGTTTGGTTATTAACAACTGCAAAGAAACGGTATTTATATGTTGTTCCCGGTGTAAGCGTATAATGCAATTCCTCATTTATTTTGAAGTAGTATTTAGTATATCCTGCGGTTGAGGTTTGAGAAACACTTGCCAACTGTTCGCCAACAGCATTATATAGTATCATACCGTTATTGGTATATGCGTCGCCCGTAGCAGTAATATCCTGACCTATTGAAGCGTCGGTAGTGCCGATATATGTATAATTATCGTTCCACCAATCACTAAAAACGATTTGACCTGTAGTAAAAGACTTATAGCCACTATAAATAGTTTTACCGCCGACGACTGCATAAAATCTATATTTATAAGTTGTGTTTGGTGTTAGAGTGCAGCCAAGCTCGGTATTGATATTATAGTAGTATTTGGAAATACCTGAAGTTGGAGCGTGACCAGCTGTTCCGAGTTGATTCCCTGACGAATCATATAACACCATTCCGACCTTAGTAAAACTTCCGCCCGAAGTTGTAATATTTTGACCTATTGCAGCATTAGTAGAACTGATAAAGGTATATCTGTCATCAGACCAATCACTGAAAGAGGCTTGAGGCTCAACATGGTATGAATTGTTAATACTATCCCAATTCGATGAGTGTTTAAAATAACTTACACTGCTGATATTGCTTAAGCCGCCCCAATGAATATTACATCCGCCACCGTAGTTACCGTTATTGCACTCAACTACAGTGATACTGTCGCCGTTTCTTGTAAGTACAATTGCAGAATGGCCGTTGCTATCCGTTCCATATCTAACATAATCACCTACAGAAATATTGTTTTTATCTGTTCGTTTAGGTAAAGACGATGCCCTAATTCCAAAAGTTTCATAGAATATTTTACACGCAAAGCCCCAACATTGAAGTCCTCCGTCAAAATAATTACAATCATATTGTCCTATAGACGCAGTACCGTTATGAGTTGCACATGGGGTTGATGTTATTGTATTTGAATATGATTCATCGCCGCGTGCTTTCAACTGATCCCCGTTATTATTTCCATTTGTTACCTGATGATTCCAATACCTACCATTAGGAAATCTATCCTGCAAAGACATAATCTTATAATACACTCCGTCAGATGCATAGGCTGAAAAATCAATCCCTGCTGTCAGACTAAGCAGCATAGTTAATGATAGAATTAAAGATATTATTCTTTTCATAATCTTTCCTCCAAATTTTCAGCTATTCATATTTAACAATATTGTCCTTTCCGGAATGCTCCTGCCAATACTGTTCCATTTTTGATGTTTTCATTTTGTTTTCTTTATATGTGTATTTACCGTATGAATAATAGTCTATTCCAAATTCAGGGTCAGGTTCCCATATTTGCGTTCGGAATAATTTCATTTTTGTGTCATAAATTATCAGTTCGGTAGAAGGATAATCACCGCTATATGTTAGTGTGATTTTGTTGTCCTTAATTTTGTAAGTTCCTTTATAAACATTATATTTTTTAGTGCCATTATTCACATAATACCACTTTTCCCATATTCCTGTAGACTTTCCGTTATTATATATCGGAACATAATTATATTCGGCAAATGTTCCGTCTTTTTTAAACTGATATTCATAAAGGCCCATATCATGCAACCAAGGCATATATAAATAACCATTTATAAGTTTCTTTTTAACTTTTTGTGCGGTTGTCATTTTCGTTTTCGCAGATACAACACTTGAAAACTTTCCTTTGTTTTTTCCTTTAACTGCTCTAACTTTAAAATAGTATTTTTTATTGGATTTTAGTTTTGTTATTTTTGCCGTTACTGTTTTACCTTTAGTAATACTTTTTGCTTTTTTATAGTTTTTGTTTTTACTTGTACTGTAATAAACTTGATAACCTGTTGCTTTTTTCACCTTTTTCCATTTAAGTTTTACAGTAGTTGTCGTTTTGCTTTCTACTGTTAATCCGCTGACTGTTCCGACACTTGTAGCTTGAGCTGTAACAGAAAATCCAGCGGTTACGCTTAGTAGCATAGTTAAAGATAGAATTAATGATAATATTTTTTTCATAACTTACTCCTTAATAATCAAACGAAACAAAAATATATCTGTCTGTTGTTCCTCCCATCAAAGGTGCACCTGCATCCGAATAAAAATAAATTCTGTCGTTCTTAAGATAAAAATTTGTGGTATTAAAATCTACTTTATTGATTTTTTCTAAAGTGGAATCATCTACATCCCAGTATTCTTTTTCAAATGCATTTATATATGCATTTCTAGCTTTCTTGTTAACTTCTGCTTTTGAAATGCCCATAATACTGCTTGCTGTAACCTTTTTGCCTGTTTTTGAATTAAATGTCATTGAATAGTATTGGTCATCTAAATGAGGGCCTACTCTGTATATTGTGTTTTCTGCACCTAAAAATGATATATATTTAACGGTGTTTTCGGTTACGGTGTATTTTGTTTCGTGAATTAATTCATAACCGTATTTACTGTATAGGTTACTATGTACCAGTTCGTCGTTAAAATCATTCCATTCACTTATTCTTGAAGAAAACGCTTTGTTGATTTTTTTTGCAGCTGTTGAAGAGCCTGAAACCTTAGGATATGAAAAAGTGGTTTCAATTCTATTGTCTTTGTATGTTTTTTTGAACTTTAATACTTTTTTCTTTGTTTTTAGTTTTTTAGACGGAGCTGATACTTTAACAGACACAGCTTTGCTCCATTTTGAATAATAACTATTCTTATATGTCCTAACTCGAACATAGTATTTTTTGTTTGCCTTAAGCCCTGTTATTTTTTTACTTGTTGTCTTGTTTTCCTTAATGGTTACTGTCTTTGTTGTTTTCTTTGTGAATTTGCTTGAAGTTGAATATTGAATCTGATAACCATTTGTCTGAGTTGCCTGCTTTTTCCATTTTACCGTAAATGCTTTAACTCTGGCGGTAAGCTTTGATACGCTTGTTCCTTTAGGTCTTACGCCGAAGGTTAATTTTTTACTACCTGAATACCTTGTTTTAAATTTAACTGTTGCTGTGCTTGCACCCACATTTTTGTTGTTTTTGTAACTGACAGTATAATATTTTGACGGAATTTCATTTCCCTTAGTGTCTTTTATTATCACTTTAGGTTTATGAGTTTTCCCGTTATATGTATAAACCGTTTTTTCAAGTTTTATCGTTTTGGGATGATATATAGTTGATTTTGCTTTCTTTTTGCAGATGGTACATTCCTTACCGAGCTTACCGTCTGCTTGCATAGTTGCTTTTACTGTAGTTACGACCTTATATTTGTGATATTTATCGCTTTTGGGAATTTTCTCGGTTTTGGTTTCTCCGCATACTGTACAAGTGTATTTCTTTGTACCGTCCTTTTTACAGGTTGCTTCTTTAGTTATAGTTCCTCCGTCCCAAGTATGATTGGCGCATTTAAGATGAATATATCCTGTTATGCTGATAGATGAACCATCACTCCTACAATTATTTGAGAGGTTAATAACATCCTCGTGATAACGCCCGGTTTGACCATTCCAAGAAATTACGCTCGCACCATTTCCCCAGTAGTTTGCCTCAGTTGTATATGCGTATCCGTTTTCTACCTTTTCAACAAACATAACATGACCAACGCGCGTACCGTCATTGGTCCAACCATCTGGGGAAACCAATATTGAATTTGCAGACGGAGTCTGGTCACACCTGTAGTAAGCGCTGGCGTTATCGTACCAATCCTTTGCATTACCATAAGTGTCAGAACCCCACCATAATGAAATTCCGTGTTCATTTGCACGTCCCCAGCAATACCAAGTACATTGTCCCCAATATCCTTTTCTTGTGAACGGATTATCATTAGAGGTATAAGAAGATGAGTCAATATTAACCCCGTAATTACCAATTGCACTTGCTGTTATTGTTAGACCCATTGTTATGCTAAACAGCATTGTCATAGAAAGAATTAAAGATAAAACCTTTTTCATAAACATTACTCCCTTAAATAAAAAATGCGCAGCACCGAAGCACTACGCAATAAAACACTATGCTCCGATTGTCGCCAAACAATTCTATAATACCTAAAAAGATAAGATTTAGAGCCTAGCATTTTTACAATAATAGGCTTATCTTTTTTAGGTATTAAATTATAAAATTATTTGGCGCTTACTATTTTAACACAGATAGTATTTAATATCAATAATTTTTAATCCTTAAACATCTTACTCGAGTTTTGTGCCATTTTTTGCCGATTTTTCACTGCTCAAGAACAGAGAAAAATGCAAATTATTTTATCAGATTGCACCTTACATATCCTTCATCTTTTTAAGTATTGCTATTTGCTATAATTCAATTTTTACTGGTCAAGACGGATAAGCGGCGCAATAAGTTAAGGCAGG
>JAFSRX010000037.1 GCA_017445905.1 Eubacterium sp. | reverse complement strand
CGTCATCCTTTTGTCTCGCAAGCTCGACATTTCCCTTATCAAGGGAATAACTCTTTTGCTAGCGCAGACGCTCCCCTCTGTCAGCGCGAGCGCTGACATCTCCCCGTTAAGCGGGGAGTACCTCAAGGGGAAGGTGTGAGGTTTTTGTTCGCCGTTAATATAATCGGAGCGTAGCGACCCTCAATTCTTCATTCTTCATTCTTAATTCTTAATTCTATTAGTGGCAGCCTCCGCAGGTTGAGCAGTCGTGGGTGCAGTCCTGTGGCGGAATTTCGCATGTTTCAGGGTCCTGACCGTCGAAGAAAAGACCAATCATACCGCTGATATACTGAGCCATCTGCTCCATCTCAGCTGCGGCTGCAGAATAGTTTTTCATATTTTCGGTTTCCATAATATCGTTATAAACGCTCTGATATTCGCCCTGAATTTCGGTTATTCTGTCGTGGTCTGCTTCTTCACCCTTCTGCATTTCCTGCTGATATTTGAGTGAGATAAGCTGAAGCTCCTGCATCTGCTTCTGGAGTTCTTCATCTGCATCATTTGCTGCCGCTGCAGCTTTGAGCGCTGAAAAACGCTCGTCCTTCTGAATTTCTTTTCCAAGTTCTCTGAGCACTGATTCTAAGCTCATAATCATTTCTCCTTATTAGTTCGTTATTGTAGTTCACCTAAAAGAACATAGGTTAGCGGCTCTGTTACTTTAATGCTCTGGAAGGAGCCGATGAGCCCTTCGTCTCCTTCAAATTCTATAATCAAATTGCCGTCCGTTCTTGCGGCAAGATAATTATCATTCGTTTTGCCATGTCCATAGACAAAGCATTTAAAGGTTTTTCCCCTGTGCAGCGCCATCTGCTCGGCTGACTTTTTCTCCTGAAGAACAAGAAGCTCTCTTAGCCACTTTGATTTTTCTTCATAGCTTATCGGGTCCTCCATCTTTGCGGCAGGAGTTCCAACTCGCGGAGAATAGATAAACGTAAACAGACTTGTTGCGCCTATCTCATCAACAAGAGAATAGGTATCCTTAAATTCCTCATAGGTTTCGCCCGGAAAACCGACGATGATATCGCTTGTTATTGAAAGCTCATCACCCATTAATTCCTTGGCGTAGTTTATCAGTTCAAGATAGCTTTCTCTCGTATAGCAGCGATTCATTGCTTTTAAAACTCTGTTGTTTCCGCTCTGAAACGGAAGATGAAGATGCTTTGCAACCTTATCGCAAAAAGCCATTGTTTCAAGAAGCTCCCTTGTGCAGTCCTTCGGGTGACTCGTCATAAATCTGATACGAAAATCGCCCTCAACCTCATTAAGACTTCTCAGAAGCTCGGCGAAGCTTACTTTCGGCTCCAAATCCTTACCGTAGGAATTAACATTCTGACCCAGAAGGGTTATTTCCTTATAGCCCTCGGCAACAAGCGCTTCAAATTCCTTTTTAACGTTTTCAGCCGTTCTGCTTCTCTCACGTCCTCTGACATAGGGAACAACGCAGTAGGAACAGAAATTGTTACAGCCGTACATTATCGGCAGCCACGCTTTTTTTTCGTTATCCCTTTTAACAGGAAGCCCCTCGGCGATAACGCCATCAATATCGGGAAGCTCAAAAACTCTTCTTCGCTGAGTTAAAGCTCTGAACAAAAGCTCGGGGAGTTTATGAACAACGTGCGTTCCGAAAACCAAATCAACAAACTGAAACGATGATTTTATTTTTTCGGCGATATGCTCCTGCTGCATCATACAGCCGCATAAAGCAATAATAACATCGGGATTTTTCAGCTTATATTTTTTCAGGGCGCCAACGTTTCCGAAAACTCTGTCCTCAGCGTGTTCTCTTACAGCACAGGTGTTGAAGATAACAAGCTTTGCTTTCGTTCTCTCCTCAGTGAAATCATATCCCATTACACTGAGCATACCTTTAATCTTTTCGCTGTCTGAAACATTTTGCTGACAGCCGTAAGTTACAACACAGGCAAGCGGCTTTTCATCATAGCGGCTTTCAAGAATGCTTGCGATTTTATCAGAAAAATCCTTTTGCTTTTCGAGTTCCTTTTCATCAACAAGCTTAGTTTTTTCCTTCATAAAATCACCCGCCTTCGTTTTTGAGATTTTCGCCTGTAATTATAATAACCCACTGTGCATTATTATATCAAAACGCTATTTTTTATTCAATATATAAATTAATAAATATTATATATTTTTATATGGATATTATATATAAATTGACTAAATGATTAAAGGGCGTTGATTTTTTGTTATCAAAATGGTATCATTTAGTGTAGTTTAAAAAATGAGGTGAATATTTTGCTGAAACAAAGAGGAGCAGGCGTTCTTTTACATATCAGCTCAATGCCCTCTCCCTACGGAGTCGGCGTTTTTGATGAAAATGTTTTTCATTTCATCGACAGAATTTCGGATATGGGCTTTACATACTGGCAGGTTTTGCCCTTCAATCCCATTGACGGCGCAAATTCTCCCTACTGCTCACCGAGCGCATTCGCAGGAAATTATCTATATATCAATCCCGAAGGTCTCAGGGATATGGGGCTCATTGACGAAAATGATGTAAAAGATAATATTTATGACGGCTCGCCATATACTGCGCAGTATGAATTTGCCGCTCAAAAAAGACTTAATACTCTAAGAAAAGCATTTCTTAATATAAATGATGAAATCGCTAAGGAAATAAAGGAATTTGAACTTGAAAATGACTGGCTGACCGACTATGCAGTTTATATGGCAGTCAAGGAGAAAGAAAACTTCAAGCCCTGGTGGAAATGGAGCGAAAACCGCGCAAGATATTTTGAATGTATCAAGGATGTTTTTTCATATGAAAGCGGCGCTGCTTTCTGGAAATTCGTTCAGTATATTTTCTTTAAGCAGTGGAATAAGGTCAAGGCATACGCAAACAAAAAAGGCGTTGCGGTTATCGGCGATATGCCCATTTATGTTGCGATGGACAGCGTTGATGTCTGGAGCAATCTTCCGATGTTTTTAATAGACGAAAAAGCCCTTAAAGTTGAAAAAGTTGCGGGAGTTCCGCCCGATTATTTCAGCGAGGACGGTCAGCTCTGGGGCAACCCGATTTACGACTGGAAAAATATGAAAAACGACGGCTATTCCTGGTGGATTTCCCGTATTTCCCAGGCGTTTAAAACCTATGATATCGTTCGAATAGACCATTTCAGAGCTTTCGCTTCCTACTGGGAAATTCCCGCTGAAAGCGAAACTGCAAAAATCGGTCAGTGGATTGACGGACCGAGAATGGATTTATTCAACAAGGTCTTTGAGGTTTTCGGAAAAGATGCGCCGATTATCGCAGAGGATTTAGGCGTTTTCGGAGAAGATGTTACTGAGCTTCTTGAGAATACGGGCTTTATGGGAATGAAGGTTATTCAGTTTGCTTTTGACCCTAATTCCGACTCCTCACATCTTCCCCACAATGCAACTCAAAACTCAATAAACTATGTTGGAACTCACGATAACAATACCCTTCTAGGCTGGCTTTGGGAAGCGAGCGAGGATGAAAGAAAATTTGCGCTTGATTACTGCGGTTTTTCAGGCGATAACTGGGGCGAGGGCGGATATCATTCAGCCTCCTGCAGAAGGATAACCGAGGCGGTATGGAAAAGTTCATCAAATGTTGCAATTATAACGCTTCAGGATATGTGCGGCTTTGGCTCCGATGCAAGAATGAACACTCCCGGAGTTCCCGATAAAAACTGGAGATTCAGAACAACAAGAGAAACCATCGATAATATTGATTCAAACTATTTCAGGCATATCAATGCTCTTTACAGAAGAATGTATCCGGTTTTTAAGAAGAAATAAAAAACAACAGACGGTGAAACTCATCGTCTGTTTTTATTTGGTATTGATAAAAATGAATACTGAAGACTTAAAACTGAAAAATGAATAATGTCGGTTTCTCGGCTTTGCCTCGATCAATAGATTAACGGGTTGTTGGGAGCGCCGACCCCACATTTTTTTACTCCCTTGAAACGAAGTGCGACTGCCTTCGTTTCAACGCTAATCATTTTAAGCTTAATTGATGTTCGTAAAAGGGGTTTCCAAAGGGGACTTGACCGCAGGTCACTCCCCTTTGGTTGTTTTCTTGGCTCCACCGTTCTTTTGCAATTCAAAAGAATGGTGGAAAAACTATAAGATTTGTTTCAGCTTTTCTTTTGCGTTGGCAATTCCTCTGCCATTTCTGGTATTAATTCATTCATCAATTCTTTGTTTTCAATATCGGCTAAAAGCATTTCTTTTGCGCCGTCATACGGAAGTTCCAAAGGCGCGTCAGAAAGCAGCTTTTTTGATGATTTTGTTTGTTTTAAAAGGAATCTGTTGTCATATATTCCGCCGATAACCTTGCCCTGATAATATATGATATATTCGCCCATCATTGCCCTGTATGTAACACCGTCAAGGTCTGATAATTGTTCCAGAACAAAGTTTAAATAATTCTTATCCGAAGCCATATTTTTACCTCTATGATTCGTTAACAAGCTTTCCCGTCATATGTTCAATTTCAATTTCAAGGCATTGAACTCTCGGCAGTGAATGCTCGATTTCCCATTTTAAATATTCCTCGTCGTCAGTGAATTTTTTGCACAGCGCTGTGCAGATTTCCTTTGCTTTTTCCTCATCTTCAACAAGGCTGATTTTCCCGAAAACAACAACGCTTTTAACATTGAGCGACCACTCGTTTTCTTTGCGATAGCCCTTATCAAAAACAGTGTAACAGACCTTGTTGTTCTTTTTTATCGAGTCGATTTTATGACCTTCCTTTGCGCCGTGAAAATAGATTTTTCCGTCTTCTTCACAGTAAAAATGATTCATAGGAATGCCATAGGGATAACCCTCATCACCGATAAGGGAAAGAACTCCCCTTGTTTCATTTTTAAGAACAGAAATGCACTCTTTTTCACTAATTTGCTGTTTAAATCTTCTCATTTTTCGAAACATTATATAACTCCGTTTTTAATTATTTTTTATCCGATAATCCCAAAATATAGTCAACTGATACTTTGTAAAACCCTGCAAGTTTAATTAACTTTTCCGCAGTCGGCTCTGATTTTCCGCTTTCAATTTTGCTGTATTGCTGCTGTGTTGTATTAATAACCTTTGCAATATCGCTTTGCTTTAAATCATAGTCTTCCCTTAAATCCTTTATTCTTTTATACATTATGCCACTTCCTTTATTATATTATAGTACATCTAAAAATTGTATCGATATATACATCCAAAAGTTGTAAAACTGAATCAAATAAATGCATAGCTCTGCTGTCGCTATGAAAAAAGAGTTTGACCAAAATCAAACTCTTTTATATATTTGTATAGCTTTTGGGGACAGTCCCCAATGGTTATACATTTGTATATTTTTATTCGTTGTTATTGCAGCAGTTGTTGTTTTCGTCTCTTTCCACCGGGAAGAATTCTTCAACAGGAAAATCAATTCCTCTGAAGGTTGAGCACGGGTCCTCGGTATTGCACTGGCATTCTCTTTCGGGTATGCAGTAGTCATAAGCCGGAATGAGAATCTGGCAATCGCGCTCCATCTGAACTATTGAGAAAAGTCCGAGGGATACTAAAACCGCTTCTACGCCGTCTGAAACGGGAACAGGGTTTTCAACATTGTCGAGAATGCTCTGTGGGAAAGAGGTTATAAGCGGCGGAACGCTCGGACACGAAGCGTCCATAACGTCCGTATCAAGAATAACGGGGTCAACAAGCTGGAGCTTTGCAGTCGGATTGGTATATTGCGGTGATTCGGGGCATTCAAGGTTATCTGTTTCATTGCTTGAAGCAAAGATTTTAACTCTGCCCTCTGAGCCGTAGAGAATGCATTTTTTGTTGAAGCTCGTATATCCTTCTACTACCTGAGGAGTTGTGCAGGGCGCTGAATAAGTATCAAAACCAAGTCTGAAATAGTAGGTTATGTCAACATTATAATAACCCCTGTTAAACGGAACCTCATCAACGTCAACGCTCACTGCTGCAACCTCGGCAGTTCTTGTTTTAACGGTTATCGCATTGTCGATTAAATCCTGAGCACCGTCAAAAAACGAAACTCTTAAATTCTCAAGACAATCCTTGCTTACGCAGGAATCAAATATTTTCCTTGTATCAATACAAACCGTTTCATTCATTCTTCTTTCGCTATTATCAATAATAGGAACATCTGGCATAAAAATTCTCCTTCACAAAAATACTTGAAGCTAACTTCAATACATTCTATGAAGGAGATAATTTTTTGTTAAAAAATATGAATTATGATTGATAAAGTTGCGCGACGCACGACACGCGACACGCGACACGCGCAACGTGAAACTTATCAGAGTTTTTCCAATTTTGCAAAATTTGCCATCAGTTTCTTAGTTCCCGCCTTATCAAACGCAACCTCAAGAAGAGTATCATTTCCCATCGGCTGAGTTGAAAGGATAACGCCCGTTCCGAAGCTCTTATGGCGAACTGTATCGCCGATATTATAGCTCTGATTTGAAACAGGTTTTGAAGCTCCTGCCTGGCCGAACTGATGAGCCGCCGAGGAGCTTTGTTTTGCCTCGCCAATCTGACGGGCACGGCTGTATTTATGCTCTTTTTTCGGAGTTCCGAAAGAATAATAATCATTATCGGGAGTAAAGGAGGAGCCGAAGGAATAGGTATTCTGCTGATAAACGCTTCTGTCATCGGTTATATCCTGAGGAATTTCCTTAACAAAGCGCGATAACGTATTTCTGTTAGTTGTTCCGTAGAGCATTCTCTGGCGGGCGTTTATCAGGTAGAGCTTTTCTTTCGCCCTCGTTATTCCTACATAGGCAAGGCGGCGTTCCTCCTCAAGCTCTTCATCGCTGTATAAGCTCTGGTTTCCGGGGAATATCCCCTCCTCCATACCGGGTATGAAAACAACGGGAAATTCAAGTCCTTTAGCTGAATGAAGAGTCATAAGAACAACGCAGTCGTCATCCTCGTTATAGGAATCAATATCCGAAACGAGCGCAACATCCTCAAGAAAATCGGTAAGCGAAAAGCTCTCTTCCTCTTCCTGATACTTAATCAGCATTGATGAAAGCTCGCTGACATTGTTTTTTCTGTCATCGGCTTTTATCGGGTCCTCTTCATCAAGATAATCGAAATACTTTGTTTTTTCGAGAATCTCCTGAAGCAAGTCATTAACGCTCATACCGTCTTCAAGGCAGGTTTGAAAATGCCTGATAAGAGCGCAGAAATCCTTTAGTTTTCCCGAACTTCTCTGAGTTTTTGAAAACTCATCCGCATGCTCGCAGACCTCAAATGCAGTCATTCTGTTGAGCGAGGCTATTTCAAGGATATAGGAGAACATAGTATCGCCTATTCCTCTTTTCGGAGTATTGATAATCCTCTGCAAACGAACATTGTCGGCAGGATTGCTGATAACTGCAAAATAAGAGATTATATCCTTGATTTCTTTTCTGTCAAAGAAACGGTTTCCGCCGATAATCTTATATGAAATGCCCGATTTTGCGAGCATAATTTCTATATTTCTCGACTGGGCGTTCATACGGTATAAAACAGCATGGTCGCGGTAGCTTCTTCCGTTTTTAACGTTCTCATTTATCTCGTCAACAATGAACTGCGCCTCATCCATTTCACTGTTTGCCGTATATAAAACAACCTTTTCGCCCGCCTGTCCTGTGAATGAGAGCAGATGCTTATCAGCAAGACGGGTATTGTTATTTTTAATAACTGAGTTTGCAGCATCAAGAATATTCTGTTTTGAGCGATAGTTTTCGGCAAGCTCAAGCTGAATAACCCTCAGACCCTCTTTTTCATAGCGCTCTTTAAATCGCATAATATTTTCAATAGTTGCGCCTCTGAAACGGTAAATACTCTGGTCATCGTCTCCAACAACACAGATATTATGGTATTCACCTGCCAGAAGATAGGTTAAAACATACTGCGCATAGCTTGTATCCTGATACTCATCGACTATAACATATTTAAACTGGTGCTGATAGAGCTCAAGAACATCATCATTTTCTTTAAGCAGACGAACTGTGTTGAAAATCATATCGTCGAAATCCATTGCGTCGGCTTTAAGAAGCTCTTTCTGGTATTCATCATAGCACTGAGCAATTTTCGCCTTACGAAAATCGTTAACAGTTCCCGCCTTATATTCCTTCGAGTCAACAAGACTGTCTTTAGCATTGCTGATTTCAGCAAGAATTGAGCGGTGGTTTAAAAACTTATCCTCTATGCCAAGACTCTTCTGAACGCGCTTCATAACACGTTTCTGGTCATCCGTATCATAGATAGTAAAATGCTTTGAATAACCGAGTCTGTCGGCAAATCTTCTTAGCATTCTCGCGCACATTGAATGGAAGGTCTGAGCCCATATTTCGCTTGCTTCATCGCCGACTGTATTTAAAAGTCTTTCTTTAAGTTCTCCTGCAGCCTTATTAGTAAAGGTTATTGCAAGAACCTGCCACGGAAGCGCATATCCGTCGTTTAAAATATGCTCTATTCGTTTAACTATTGTTGCGGTTTTGCCCGTTCCTGCACCGGCAACAACCAAAACAGGACCGTTGACAGCCTCAATAACCCTTTGTTGCTGAATATTCGGTTTTACTGCGTCCTTATTCATTATTATTATCCTTTATAATAATGGGAACGTTCCTCCAACGCTTTCTGACTAAAAACAATTCAAAAGAGGAACGTTCCCATTATTCTTTCTGTTAAATCAACTGATGTAAAGAGGTAACGTCTATTCGTTCGCCATGTCTATCCTTAACTGATGTAAAGAGGGAAAACACCTCATCCACCGCAAGCGGTCCCCCTTTTGCTAGCGCAGACGCTCCCCTCTGTCAGCGCGAGCGCTGACATCTCCCCGTTAAGCGGGGAGTACCTCAAGGGGAAGGTG
>JAFSRX010000036.1 GCA_017445905.1 Eubacterium sp. | reverse complement strand
TCAAAACTGCTTTGCATCCTAAAATCAGCAGATTTTTTGTCAGAACAAAGCACAAATGTCCGTTTGGGCTGACGCCCTAATGGACATTTTAATGTAGTTATGGCGGAAAAGATGCGATTTTTGGACTAACCTTCGTTATCACACCTCGCCTTTGGCGGTTGGGATTAGTTTTTACCATCCTAAACGAACTATCTCAATTTCGCATGAGCCTGTTCCGTATCTGTAGCAAGCTGCGTGACCTTCGGGGGTGAAGATATCAATTCTTCCGACTGCTGAAAGTCCGCTGCCGCCGCGGTCAACAACTGTATAGTAGTGACCCTGAGTTTTGATAACGGAGCCAAGAGGAAGCCAGTTACAAGCAATGTAATAAGGATTGCTCATACCATTTGAAATTCTTTTTCCGCTTGAGGTTACGCCTGCTCCTGAGCCGTTGCAGGTTGCGCAAGCGCAGTAGTGGGTATATCTTCCGCTGATTTTCTGACCAACAGTAAATCCGCTTGCAGATTTAACGCCGTTTGGCTTAATTTCGGGATGAGCTCTTTTAGTTCCAATTTTAACAACCTTTGTTACCGGCTCTTTTGTAACAACCTCGGAGAGCATTTCTTTGCTTTCTTCCTTGCCGTTAACATATTTAACACTATATTTAACGTCTTTTGAGCCGTTTTCACCTTTGGTGATAACCTTTTTCTTTGTTTCAAGAAGATTTTTATCTTTAATCTTCTTTGTTGAATACTTAATAACTTCTTCTCTTGTTTCTTCCTTGTATTCAACTCTGTAAACCTTAACCTTCATTCCTGCTTTAAGCTCTTTATCAGCAGCAGGCTTTGTGTAGTCATCTTCGCCGAGAGTTATTCCTGCAAGGCTGAGAAGATCTGAAACAGTTCCCTGAGTTAACGCATATTTAACCTTTTCGCCGTCTGCACTGAGAGTTACATAAAATGCAGATTTAATTGTTATAACCATTCCGTTTTGAATTTTTGCATCAGGGGAATAGTTGATTTTATCTTTTTCATTGAGAGTTAAGCCTATTTCTTTAATAGCCTCGATAACGGTTGGAGAATAAACCTCATAGCTTTGAATATGACCTTCAAATTCAACCATTATTGTGTTGAGTCTGCTGATAACAATTTCTGAGTTTTCACCCTCGTTGAAGTTTGATATGTCGATTATATCGTTTGAATTTACTGTTATTCCTGCATTGTTTAATATTTCAACAGGCTGAGTTTCGGTTGTTGTTACTGTTATTGTTTCACCTGAATCAACAATTTTAACATCGTACTGGTCCGGCACATCAGCAAGAACAGTTGATGTGAAAACTGAAAGAATAAGGATAACTGAAACTACTGCTGCTAATACTTTGTTTCCTGCGATTGATTTAGCAGCATTTGAAATCTTACTCATTTGAGTCTCCTTTTCCTGAGGCGTTATTTACTATTAATATTGCCCCAAAACGCCGCCATTATAGCATATATAACTAAGATGTCAATTTTTCAAAGCAGGAGTTTTTAGTAATTTTGCACAGTTTAAAAATCGAATTTTGGTAATTATATCCAACCACCCCCAAAATGTTGTGGTTTTACACTTCAACGCACGAAAGCGACAAAGTGAATTTTTGGCTATTTATCAAAAAAAGCTTTTGACAATACGGCATTTTGTAACTTTTTCGGCAATTATTAACGAATTTTTACTATATGTTGTTACAGGTATCGGAACTCAGCCGGACCCCTTCAATATGTAGAATAAAAAATTCACAAAGTTATAAGACGGATGTCCATTAGTTTTCAACTCGGAATAATACAATATTATAATTTATATATTATAATATATGAATTATATTTGACAAAATAACTTGCTATATATATAATACTTAAAAGGAAGTCTCAAAGAAATGTCTCAGTAGCTCAGCAGGATAGAGCGTTCGCCTCCTAAGCGAAAGGTCGGGGGTTCGAATCCCTTCTGGGACGCCAGAAACACCAAAACCACCCGCAAGGGTGGTTTTGTGTATTTTTCGAACCAGGAGAGATGAGAAACGAACTCCGATTTCGCAGGGCGCAGACCGCACGAAATCGGGAGAACAGTCCAGTGGACTGTTCGATAGCTGAGAAGAGAATCCCTTCTGGGACGCCAAAAGAGCAGATACCTAAATGGGTATCTGCTCTTTTGGTATTTTAAGGGATTCGAAACGAAACTAAATCATTTATGACCGCTTTACTTAACAAATACTTTATGTTAATATATAATCAGCGAATACCCTACCCTATTTTTATAAAGGAGAGATTATATGTCAAAGTACTGTCAGAATCGCGGTAACGCAATTAATGAAAACGAAAAATTCTGCGGCAGCTGCGGAGCGCCGATAGCTGTTGAACAGCCTGTCAGTCAACCTTATCAGGGAAGCGCTCCGACTTTAAACAGCTATTACGGCTCCCAAATGACCCCGGGCTTTTCAGACCGTGTTAACGATCCTGAAATTCTTGCAGCTGTTAAGAAAAACAAAAAGGCAGGAAAGCTTTTTGCTTTCTTTATTATTCCGCTTCCGCTTATCGGCTTTGTTGTTTACAGCCTTGTTACGGAAAAAATGGAGTTGAATCAGGCGTTAATGGCGGGAGGATTTGTTTCGTTTGTTTTCCTTATCTGCACGCTTATAAGTGCAATTAAATCACGCGCTTCAAAAAGCTATGAAGCGGTTGTTACCGATAAAAAGCAACGCGAACGTGCCGAACACAGCAACGATGATAACACTTCTTATTATACCCAATATATCACCTATGCCAAAACCGATGACGGCAAGAAAAAGAAAATTGTTGAAACAAGCAGGGGTATTGTTGCAGCCTATCACTATCTGCCCGTCGGCGCACGCTTCAAATATCATCCGCAGTTTGCTTTTCCCTATGAGCTCTATGATAAATCGCAGGCGCCGTATATTGCCTGCGCTGCCTGCGGAACGCATAATTCACCAACCGACGACAGGTGCAGCAAGTGCAATGTGCCGCTTTTGAAATAAGGATACGTATATGGATAATAAGTATTGGGACAGCGTTGCAACCGAAAGGGTTGCCTTATGTGATGACGGAAAATATCGCTGGCGCTATGACGTTAATCTTTTTAAAGACCTTGATATTTATTGGCTCATCTGGAAGGTTATGTTTTTCTCTTTGGCAGCAATATTTGCAATAGGAATTATTTCGGATATTGTGCGCTGGGGCTTTGATTCGGTAACAAACTTAAAAAACTATCGGGTGTTTTTATATATCACACTCGGTATGACTGTTATCTGCGCACTGAGCTATTTTATTTATGCCGCCATTATGGGTAAATACTACTGCATTGTTTTTGAAATGGACGAGCACGGCGTTAATCATCGTCAGACCGATGTTCAGGCGAAGAAAGCAAAAAAAATCGCAGCGGCAACAACGCTTGCCGGCGCTGCATCGGGCAGGCTTTCAACTATGAGCGCAGGGCTTGGCGCTTCACGCACCGAAATGTATACCGAATTTTCAAAGGTAAAAAAGGTTAAACCCTATCGGCGCAAAAAGCTGATTAAGGTTAACGAAATACTAAACCATAACCGTGTTTACGCCCACCCCGAGGATTTTGAATTTGTTTATAATTTTATTGTTTCACACTGCGAAAATCTGAAATAGGATTTAAAAATATGAAAAAAATAGTTTCAATTCTGCTTGCAGCTGTATTGCAAACACGAATAGCGGCAGCAACGCAAACCTGGAAACTCAAACAATCTTTAACAACGCAATCTTGGGCAACAGCAAAAAAGCAAACGACGCCTCCTCCGAACAAAACGAAACCGAGGGCAACGATATCATTCCCGATGACGCATTCAGCGGCACTGAAATAAAATCGGGCGGATGATATCCGCCCCTACTATAAACAATGGCTGTCTCGTTTGAGACAGCCATTGTTTATGTTATTTATACATCGGTCCGTAGGTTGCGCAAGCTCTGTAGTCAGCACTCTGAGTATCCTCTGTTCCGAATGCAGACCAAGCGTGAGGACGGAAGATTTTATCATCACTGACATTGTGCATATTAACGGGGATTCTGAGCATTGATGCAAGGGTTATAAGCTCTGCACCAACATGACCGTAAACGGTTACGCCGTGGTTTGCGCCCCAGTTTGCCATAACGCTGTAAACATCCTTGAAGGCGCCTTTTCCTGTAAGATTCGGAACAAACCAGGTTGTCGGCCAGGTCGGGTCCGTTCTCTTATCAATAACATTATGAATTTCGTCGGGAAGGTCTGCGGTATAGCCCTCAGCAAGCTGAAGAACAGGACCTATGCCGTCGATAACATTAACTCTGAGCATTGTAACAGGCATCTCTGCGTGACAACGGAAGTGGCTTGAAAATCCGCCGCCTCTGAAATATTCGTAGTTAGCTCTGCACCAGTCTGTTGCGTTGAGGCAGGCTTTGATATCGCTGTCCGTCATTTCCCAGAACGGCTTCATACAGCCTTCGCCCTTATCATTTTTAGATGCGCCGCTGCCGTCGAGAGCGGTTGCGCCTGAGTTGATAAGGTGGATAAATCCGTTCTTTGCAACGCCTTCAGGCTTAACGCCGGTAACTCTTTCGCAAGCCTCGGGGCTCCAGTAAGTACGAACGTCGTGGAAGCAGGGAGCGGTGTTTGTAACAAGTGTTCCGAGCATCATTGCAACGCAGTTTAATGTATCGTTTTCAGTTGCAAACGGTGTTGGCGCCTTCTTTCCGTTCCAGTCGAAGGAGCTAGCCATAATTGCTTCGGTGAAATCTGCATTCGGAAGCCAGTCAGTCCACTGACGCTGACCCTGGAAACCGCCTGCAAATGCGTTTTTACCGAGCGCCTCTTCATGCCAGCCCATTTCATCGAGCTTTTTATTTCCGTAGAGAATATCGCGCATAACCATTGTCATTTTAACAATGAATTCCCAGTCCTTATCGGGTGCGATAAACTTTGATTTTATTATAATTTCGGGAAGATCTTTTCCTGCGTTGCAGTCGAAACCTTCTTTACAATTCTCTTTAACCCATTTAAGAGCTTTTTCGTATTCCTCGTGGTCATAGATTTCAAGGTTTATTCTGCGAACGATTTCGGTCATATCAACCCATTCAGCGCGGATTCCGAAATATTTCTGGAACATATCGGCATTGCAGTAGCTTCCTGCGATACCCATTGCAACTCCACCAAAATTAACATATGCCTTGTTTTTCATCCATGAAGCAGCGATTGCACAGCGGGCAAAACGAAGAATTTTCTGAGCAACATCCTCGGGGATTGTTGTATCAGTGCTGTCCTGAACATCTTTTCCGTAGATTGAAAATGCAGGAAGTCCCTTCTGAGCATAGGCAGCCATAACTGCTGCAAGATAAACTGCGCCGGGTCTTTCTGTTCCGTTGAAGCCCCATACTGCTTTAATTGTCTGGGGGTCCATATCAAATGTTTCACTTCCGTAGCACCAGCAGGGAGTTACGGAGAGGGTTGCTGTAACATTTTCCTTTGAGAATTGATCAGCGCATTTTGCAGCCTCAGCGCCGCCGCCGATAGTTGTTTGGCTGATAACGCATTTAACGGGAGTTCCGTCGGGATATCTGAGGTTTGTTTCAATAAGCTCTTTTGCTGCGTTTGCCATTCCCATTGTCTGGGCTTCAAGGCTTTCTCTTACTCCGCCCCATCTGCCGTCGATAACAGGTCTTATACCGATTTTAGGATAAATCATAATTATTCCTCCAAATAATTTTTTATTATTTTACTACACCTTTTTTAAGAAGTATGTTTGCATATACAGCTTCCTCGCTTGTTGCAATAATTGCATATGCTTTTTTTGCTCTTTCATAAAAAGCAAAGCGCTCCATATATTCAATAGCGCAGTTTTCGGGAGTGTGCTTTTTAAGAAGTGCATCGTATTCGTTCCAGATAACAGGAGTAGGAACGGTGTCGCCCTTAACAACTTCCATAAGTGCAACGGGCGTTTCGTAGTATTGGTCAAGCGGGATGAGAGTTAAAACTGCGTCGAGAATTTCGGGAACGCTGTTTCCGTCAGCTCTGATAACGATTGCGTTTTTGCCCATGCTCTCGCAGGGGAAATTACCGTCGGCAATAACTATTTCATCGCCGTGACCCATTTCACAAAGAACCTTTAAAAGCTCGGGCGATACAATTTTCGGTATTCCTTTTAGCATTTTATTTATCCCCTTTCTTATGGAGCATTTCATCATCGGGATTAAAGAGCTTATAACCGGGATGCCTTCCTGTTACTCTGTAGTAGCCTCTCAGATCAATAAGCTTTTGAATATTATCCCTGCTGATATCGAAGCTGCCGCCGAGAATAACAGCATTAATGGTGATTTTTGCCCAGAGCTCAAGGCTTTCCATTCTGTAAAAAGCGGTTATAACATCGCTTCCGACAGCGAGTGCGCCGTGGTTTTCAAGAAGCATAACATCGTGCTCCTCGAGATAGGGCTCGATTGAATCGGGAACCTCAACAGTTGAGGGAGTTCCGTACGGTGTTAGCGGAACGGAGCCTATAACAGCAACGTCCTCAATCATATTATACATATCCATTGCCTTGTGAGCCACTGCAAAGCCCGTTGCCCCAGGGGGATGAGCATGAATAACGCTGAAAACATCCTCTCGCTTTTCGTAGCAGCGAAGGTGCATTTTTATTTCGCTTGAAGGTCTCAGTCCCTCTGCTGCTTCAAGAACGTTTCCGTCTTTATCAAGGATAATGAGCTTATCGGGAGTTATAAAAGATTTGCTCATTCCTGTGGGTGTTGCAATAATGCGTCCGTCCTCGAGCTTAACGCTGACGTTTCCGTCGTTTGCAGCAACCCAGCCGAGCTGCCACATCTTATGGCAGACATCGCATATCTGGTCTTTGATTAAATTAATATCCTGCATAGTTTTTTCTCCATATTTAATTATTATAATTATGATAACTGCTCAAAGAAAAATAGTCAAGTTTGTATTAAATATTTTATAAAAATATATCTTTTGTTTTGTTCTGAGTTTTGATATAATAAAGCAGGTGATAAAAATGAAACTATGCGATTTGCATTCACATTCAACATTTTCAGACGGAACTTTTACTCCGACCCAGATTGTTGCTCTTGCCGAGGAACTGGGTCTTAGCGCCGTTGCCCTGACAGACCATAACACCTCAAAGGGCTTGCCTGAATTTATGAAAGCGGGCGAACACAGCAGTGTTGAAACAATTCCGGGATGTGAGTTTTCAACCGACTGGGAGGGTCACGAGCTCCATATTGTCGGTTTATTCTTTTCTGAAGAAAAATGGGCTGAGGTTGAGGATTATGTTGAACTTCTTAATATGGCAAAAAAGAACAGCAACCTTAAACTTATTAAAAATCTCAACGACGCAGGATATGAAATAACCTATGACGAGGTTGCAAAGTCAACCGACGCCAGCGAATTCAACCGCGCCCATGTTGCAAAAATTCTTTTAAAAAAGGGTTATGCGAGCAGCATGGATGATGCGTTTAAAAACATTCTCAGAGAGGATTTGGGATACTATATTCCACCTAAAAGACTTAATGCGCTTACGACAATAAGATTTATTAAGGATAACGGCGGAGCCGCCATTCTTGCCCATGCGTTTTTAAACCTGACCTATGAGGAGCTTGAAATATTTCTTCCTCAGGCAAAAGAAGCAGGACTCGATGCAATGGAAACCCTCTATTCAAAGTTTTCCGATGAAGAAACCACGCGGGCAAAAGAGCTTGTTAAACGCTTTGGCTTAAAGGAAAGCGGAGGCTCTGACTTCCACGGAACAAACAAGCCTGATATTCAGCTCGGAAGCGGAATGGGAAATCTTAAAATTCCGTTGAAATTTATGGAAAAGCTGACAGTGTAATAAGATAAAGCCCTTTCATTTTTTGTCAAAACTTGACATTCTGTTGAAGAATGGTAAAATAACTAATTATATTGTCGATTTTTGAAAGGTGTTTTATGAAGAAAACAGTTAGCGTTGTATTAGCTTTTGCATTGTTGATTTCCGTTTTTTCAAACGGTATTTCTGCATTTGCGGATTCAAAACCTTATATGCTTGAAAAAAGTCATTCGGGAAAGCTTCTTGTCAGTGTTTCAACATATGCAACAACGCGTACGAACCGTTCTCCCTTTGAAACAAGTTCAACAGGCAGAAAAATAACGCTCAAAAGGGGCAAAAAATTTTCAATAATCGGTAAAGATAAAAAACACGGCTCCGATGTTTATATTCGCTACAAACTTAACAATAAAACATATTATTCATACATAAATCGTTATAATGTTTCTGTTGACAACTCGGAAAATGCAAAAACTGAAAAGCTTTATAACGCATACTATAAAAAGAATATGTTTTATCCGTACGAAGTTTATAAGGATATGAATATATATCAGTTTAACCAGACGAAAAAGAGCGGAAGCATTAACGGATTGAGGATTAGTTATTCTTGCGGACCTCATTCGCTTGCGTGTGTTCTTTCTGCACTGAGCGGAAAAATAGTTACGCCTGAAAGTATTATGAAGCATATGTCACGAAGATATGTTAATTCGAGAGGAAACGGTTCAAAGGTTGCGGGTGTTGCTCAATCGGTTAAGCCATACATAAAAGAACACTACAAACTAAACTATGATTTTAAGGTTATCAGTCCTTATGACGCCTTTGACTATGTAAAAAACGGATATTTTGTTATTGTCGGGGTGGAAAATCTGGACGGGCTGTCGTTATTTACGAGGTGGTCTCACTATATTACCCTGATAGGATATGACGAAACAGGAAATATTCTAACTGCAAATTCAAATCTTCGCACCGATCTTTTTGAGTCGTTTTCAAAAGCAAGAATAAAACGCAATATGAAAAACAGCAAATTTTACCGTGAGAACACTATTGCGTTTAAATATAAATATGATGACTCATATTACGAATACAAAAATAGCATAAAAACAACTGTAGTTAAAGAAACTCAGATTTCTCAGCATAAAAACGGCAAAGGCAGGTTAATCAACGCCGCAGCTGGAAAGAAGATAACGGTTCTGGGTTCAAAAGGTAATAATTATTATATTAGATATAAAAAGAATGGTGAAGAAGCTTTTGGATTTATTAATAAAGACAGCACCACAAACACCGTTTATGTTTCGTCAAAAAAAACAGCTTTTGTTTATGACACAAAGCCAAAAAAACCAATACTTCACCTGAAAAATGCGCTTGGAAAAAACATTCCTGAAAGTGAATATAAAATAATATATCCTGAAGAGAGTACTGAAATAGGCCGCTATACTGTTAAAATCAAATATTCAGAAAAATACAGCGGCAAAAGAACCTTTGAATATACAATTCTTCCTCCAAAAACCAGCTTGGTTTCTGTTAATACAAAAAGAACAATAGCAACCGTTAAATGGAAAGACGAAAACAATTCAATAATTTCAAAGTATCAGATTGAATATTCAGAGGATAAAAAATTTGAAAAGGGCGTTAAAAAAATCACTGTTGACAAAGAGGAAAAACAGGTAAAAATAGAAAAACTGAAAAGCAAAAGAAAGTATTATTTCAGAATTCGCTCATATAAATACAAAAATGGAGAAAGATTCTACTCCGATTATTCAAATGTTAAATCAGCACAAACAAAGAAATAAAAACTTAAAACCCCGTGATTGCCCCACTTGTCATAAGGAGGTCACGGTTTAAGTTGTCCGCTTTCACCCATCTTGGCGATTAAAAATCGCCTGAATACGCGAGTATGCAGACAATTTTGTAATCACCAATCTGAATAAAACCAAACAACTTAAACTGC
>JAFSRX010000035.1 GCA_017445905.1 Eubacterium sp. | reverse complement strand
TAAACTCTGCATACGCCTTGGTATTCCCCCATTTTTCTTTGGCTTCAGCCTTATATGCTTCAAATTCACTGTTATCAAACGCACTCATAACATTCTCTCCTTTCACTGCATTGTCAATAGATAAAATCAGCCGTTCTAACCGCTCTTTTTTAAGCGTGAGCAGCTTTTTTTGCTCCTTCAATGCCTTTTCTCTGTCGTAGTTGGGAGATGATAAAATCTCGGCAATGCTTTTTAATGAAAAGTCAAGCTCACGATAGAAGAGGATCTCCTGCATACGAAGAACGGAACTTTCATCGTAATAACGATATCCTGTAAACCTGTCAACGCTTGAAGGCTTTAGCAAACCGATTTCATCGTAATAATGCAGCGTACGCACGCTGACACCCGTAAGCTCGGCAAATTTTTTAATTTGCATTTTCATTTTATCACCTCACAAACATAGTTTACACTATGACATTGCGTGAGAGTCAAGCGCTATTTTTAAAAAAATCATTTACAAATAGGAATTCATCGCGCTAACAGTTTTAAAAACCTTTTATCGTTCATTTGCTCGTTTGTTAAGTATTCGCCGTTGAAAAACAAAGCATAATTGGTAATCGGCGTCGGTGCGTTTTGCGCGTCGGCCTTATTTTTTATGTGAATTGCCTTGAATGCAACGCCTTGCGTTTGAGCCGTTCTTTCAACTATCGGAACATACTTCGCATTAAACGGGCACTGGCTTGTATAGTAAAGTACATAACCGTTTTCGTCAATATGAGGATGCTTTGCGCATTCCTTGAAGCACGGTTTTTCAACTCCTTTTTCAAACGGTAAATACCACAGCTGAATACCGTTGTCCGCTTCATCGCAGACCTCAAAGTCCTTATATTTCAAATATTTTGGGTCGGCAAGAAACGGCTTTTTCTTCACAGAAGAAAGAATACACAAGCCCTTCTTGCCCTTGTTTTTACTGTCCGCAATACATTCGCCGAGCAAATCGTTTGAATAGCCGTGCCCCTTAAACGAGCCCGAAACCCAGAGGCAATTAATAAACATATAACCGTCTGCTTCAATCGGATTCCATGCATTTTCGGCAGGTATATATTCAATAAAGCATTTGCCTCGCTCGGTGCTTTTGAGAAAAACAAGACCGTCGTCAAACCGCTTGGAAAGCCACGCCTTTTTAGACGCGACCTGTACATCGTTGTTATTTGAAATCGCACAGCAGATGTGCTCTTTTTCAATATTATCTTTCGTTACTTTTATATATTCCATATCATGTCTCCCGTTAAATCAGAAGTTGTCTTACAGTTCCATTCCCATAAGAATTACTTCGGTTTCTTTTTTGAAGCCGTGCTTTTCGTAAAACTTAGGAAGGAAGCCGTCGCCCTGCGTAATCAGGTTGACGCCCTTAATGCCGCGCTTTTTCATTTCTTCAAAACAAGCTTCAAGCAGCTTTGTTGCAATGCCTTGTCCCTGATACTCGGGATGTACGGCAAGGTCGTTGATTTCAAACATTCTGCCCCTATGAAACAGCATAGAGCTTCCGAGAATAAATCCAGCTACCTTACCGTCAACAAGATATTCCAAGCCATAGGACTGCTTTGATTCCATTATTTCTTTAATATGAATCTCCGCATCCTCCGGCTTCCAATGATCGTTCCACGGCTCGCCTGAAAATGCTGTTGCATAGATTTTGCCGTATTCCGTGATGTGTTCTGTAGTACATTCTTTTATCATAATCATTTCCTTTTCATTTTAATCTGTAATAGCAAATATTTTTACCTTTGCCTTCACGTTTAAGTTCACCCGATGCAACAAGCTTTCGGAGCGCTCCTTCAACGGAGCTCAGGCTAAGCGACGGGCAAAGCTCTCTGATATCCTGCTTTGTAAACCTTCCGATTTTTGTCAGCGTTGCTTTTTTGACTACCTCGATTGCGGGTAACTTTTCTTCCACCAATTCAAAGCGTTCTTCAAAGTCCTTGTACGCCGAAAGAATTGTACCGAGTAGGTATTTGATAAACGGTACTTTATCCTCATTGCCTTCATGCCAACCGATTTGCGCCTGACCCAGCACGTCATAGTACAAATCCTTATTCTTTGCAATTTTTGCTTCAAGGGAGATGTACTTGCCTACATAGAAACCGCTTCGATACAAAAGCAGGGTTGTGAGCAATCTGCTCATTCTGCCGTTACCGTCATTGAACGGGTGGATGCAAAGGAAATCATGGATGAATACAGGAATGGCAATCAGCGGTTCAACCTCCACATTCCCGATAACGCGGTTATATTCCTCACAGATTTTATCCAGTGCTTCGGGCGTTTCAAACGGACTAAGCGGTGTAAACAGCGTTTCAGTATGCCCGTCAGGATATGTTGCGCTGATATAATTCTGAACGCTTTTCGTCCTGCCGCCCATTGGGTTGTTCATATGACTGTACAAAATCTTATGAAGCTGAAGAATGTAATTCTGTGTTATTGGAATGGCATCAAAGCTCTCATGGATAGTGGAAAGCACATCACGGTAACCCGCAATTTCCTGCTCGTTCCTGTTTCTCGGAGCCGTCTTTTCTTCAACTAACTGACGAATACGAGTGTTAGTTGTAACAATACCCTCAATGGCGTTTGATGCCTCCGTGCTTTGTACTTTTGCAATTTCAACGAGCTTTTCGAGCTCTGCGGGACGCTGCTTGAGATACAGCTCCTGCTTGCCG
>JAFSRX010000034.1 GCA_017445905.1 Eubacterium sp. | reverse complement strand
TCCATTTCTACAACAACATCCGTATTCAAACCAAAACAAAACTGACACCCTTGGAACAAAGATGTCAGTTCGTTGCTTAAATCTTAATATTCTACACCACAGGGGTGTTTTTGTGCTGTCTGTACAATATGGTGCAGTTCATTAACGGGTGGTTATGATTTTCTCATCTTATGCAGTGAACTTGATTTTCTTTGTGTCATTACTTGAATTCTCAATCACACTTTTCAGCTTGTTCACTGCGTTTTTCTACATATTGTCAGTGACGTGCATAATATTAGAATAAATATGAAGGCGGTGATGTAATGCACTTTAACTATTGCCCGAAATGCGGTAGCAAGCTCATAAAAAAAGAAGCAGGCGACGATGGACTTATTCCGTTTTGCACCGCCTGTAACGAATACTATTTTGATATTTTCCCGAGTTGCGTAATCGTGATGACCTATAACGAGTTTGACGAGATTGCACTTTGCAGACAGGGATATATGTCAGATATATATTATAATATCACCTCGGGTTTTATGGAGGTTGGCGAAACTGCCGAGGAAGCGGCAATCCGTGAGGTAAAAGAGGAATTGGGATTAGAGGTTGAAGAACTGACCTATGCCGGAACATACTGGTTTAGCCCGAAGGGACTTTTAATGCACGGCTTCATTGCCTTTGCAAAAAAGGCGAATTTTAAACTATCCGCCGAGGTTGACGAGGCAAGGTGGGTGAAGCCTGAAGATGCACCGAGTATCATGTTTCCTGAAAGTCCGAGCAACGCCATATATCCTATTTATAGACAGTTTCTGAATATGCGAAACATAAGTGAAGGCAAGGAGTAACTAATACTTCTTGTCGTTGTTGTTTTAAGACTTGCACAGTCACGCTTGAAATGCCGAAAAAGGAGATAGCAGGGGTATACCCTTGCTATCTCCAAATCTTGTTTGAAACCCCTTGAAAACACTGACTTAAATTTGGTTAAAAGCGTGACATGATTGTTTAATATATGAATATTTTGTTATGCAGGGAACTTTATTTTCTTTGTGTTCTTGCCTGAGTTTTCAATCAGGTTTTTCATTTTGTCTGCTGCGTTTTTCTGCATATCGTCCGTGACGTGCATATAGGTATTCATCGTAAAGCCTGCGTCCGTGTGTCCGAGCATGTGCGATACGGTTTTAACATCCACGCCCGCTTCCAGCGTCAGCGTTGCGAAGGTGTGACGTAAATCGTGGAAACGGATTTTCGGTAAGCCCGCCCGTTCCTGAATCCTGTGCAGCTTTCTTGTTACCGCCGAGGTATCTCGTACATCTCCCGTTTCAGGGGAGGGGAAGATATATTTTGACGGTATCTGCCTTTCTTTCATAGCAAGCAGTAAGTCAACAAGGTCGTCGTTTATCCGTATCGTTCTCGTTGAGCTTTTCGTTTTCGGCGTTGTAATAATCAGCTCACCCTTGATTTTTCTTACGCTCTTGTTGACGCTTATCGTCTTTTTCTCTACGTCAAGGTCCGTCCATTCAAGTGCACATATTTCGCCGAGACGCATTCCTGTCGTCAGCTCAAGGTAATAGAATTCATAACAGTCGCAATTCTTCGTTTCTTCAAGGAATTTGCCGATTTCTTCCTTCTTCAGCGTTTTCATTTCGGGCTTTTCGGTAATGGGCATTTTAACCTTTGAGCAGGGATTTTTAACTATCAGCCCTTCGTCAACCGCTTTTTCAAGGCATACGCTCAGCGAGCGCTGAACGCCCTTAACAGTGTAGGGCGATAGCGAAGGACCTCTCGTTTCTCTGGCTTTGATTCGTCCGTTGTTTAGCAGCTCAACGAGGAACTGCTGACAGGTTACCGTTGATATTTCGCTCAACTTCATCTTCCCGAATACAGGAAGAATATACAACCTAAATCGCTGTTCATAACCGTAAACGGTATATTCTTTAATAACACCCTTGCAGAAAGTGTTTATCCAAATCTCGTACCACTTTTCAAGCGTGGGGTCCGACTCGGTCAGGTAATTATGGGAGGACAGTATTTTCTGTTCTTCCTTAAATTTTTCTTGCGCCGCAGTCAGCTTTTCCTGGCATTCAGTTTTGGTTTTTGCGGTAACGCTCTTGCGTTTGATTTTTCCGTTTTCGTCCGTGCCGATATTAAACCAGCCTTCCCAGCGCCCGTCTTTTCGTTTGCGAAGCATACCTTCGCCTTTTGCTCTGCGAGCCATTAAAACTCACCTCCAATGTTTTTCAAACACAAAATACCATTAAGAAATAGTAAAGTCCAGACAATTATTTATTAATCTTACAGTCAATCCACTTCTTTAAAATCTCTTTGGGTATGACGATGCGCCTTCCCATATTGATAGCAGGGAAGGTGCTGTCCTTTTTTATGAGTTTGTATAGGCTGACGGTAGAAATTGAAAGCGCTTCCGCAGCCTGTTCCACCGATAACGTAACCGGCATTTCATCAAAACTTGTAAACATAAAATTCTCCTTTCTGAAAAACGGGCTTTTAATAGTTCTGTGTAAAGATTTTGGATATGGGGTTATATAAAATTTACATCGTCATTGTGAAGCCTTCATCTTCATCCTCATCATCGTAATAATCGTTAGCATAATTTTGCTTTTGTAATTCTGCTTCCTGACGAAGCCGTTCCTGTTGCTGACGTTTCTCTCTTGCTTTTTCATACGCATCAGCAGCTATCGCACCGATATCAAGAACTGCGACAGCATTGTCAGCTGCCCTCTGTGATTCACTCTCGTCTTTTTCTTTCTTGGTGTCTTGTGTTATGCCGTCCTTCTGTCCGTGAGCGCGTTTCTTGCGGAGCAGTTTTTCTCTTTCTTTTTCATCAAGCTGCGAGTGTAAATCGTCAAGCCGTTTGCTGCATGCGGTGTTAATAAAGAAACCAACCATATATGCAATATCGTTTATAATTGCCTTGTTAGTATTATCAATAGCTGTCTGATTCTCACCCTGACTCATATCCATTTGCATAACGTAATTGATGATTTTGTTTTTCAGTACCTTAAATTCATTGTTATCTTCAAGCGGTATGTCAGGGTCCTCACTGCTGTTGTAATATACAGATAACTTCTCTCTGTTCAGCCTGTTCCATTCGGAATACAACTTACTGATTTCAGGTATTTCTGCAAGCAATTTCAGTATATCGTCAACGCTTTTCTTTACGTCCTTCGGCAGATATCCGTATTGCTTTTTGCCTTTGCATGTTTGTAACTGTTCTGCTAATATTAAGAATTGCTGAAGCAGATTGTAGTCAATACTAACTCTGCCGATATCGTAAAGCATTTCATCAAACTTGTCTTTAAGTTCTTCACGGATATCCGTTTGCAACTTGAATAATTTGTACTGTTCGTTGCGGAATATATCGTTAGCAAAAGTGCTTTTCAGTTTTTCATAACCCTTCTCGGTAATGTAACCATTTCCGTTTGTTGAGTAAACCATAAGGTGTATATGCGGATGATGTTTCGTGTTATGAAAGGCGGCGTACCATTTCAACTCACTCACGGCAATCTTATGAGCTTCTGCAATTTCATTTATGTTTCGCCTGACGCAATTCTTCCAAGCCTCTGCGTTATCATAACCAAGTCGGGACGCATCTTCTCTGCGTAAACTGATTACGTCAGAGAAAACGATTCCGTTTACGGCGGCGACTTCTTCTGCAGCTTTTTCCAAATCAATGTCTTCATCCGTGTCGGAAAACAATCCGTGCGAGCCGAGTTTTTCAACGCCGGGGCGCTCAGCAACATAATGCACAAGTGTTTTCAAATCATCGACTGTATCAGCGTTTCTTTCTACGATTGCAGAGAGCAATTCCGACGCATTTGCCTTCGTCATATTCTTTACGTAAGAATCAAACTCGGGATACATACAGATGTCGGGGTAGTGACGGAACGCTCTGTAAATTAATGCGTCTTGCTGTTTTGTACTCGGCTTATGCTCGGCGTTGGTATCTAACTTTTCAACGCCTTCTCGTGTTGCCATATACTTTAACAGCTTGCCTGTGCCTGCAACTTTTTTGCCTTTGTAATATTGAGTTCTGACAACAATCTTAGCCATAATTCAAATCATCTCTTGCATTTTCAAGCGTAAGGATTCCGTTATTTTCTGCTACTAATATTGAGATATATCCGCGCAGGTCTTCAAGAAATTCATCGCTCAGATTGTATTCACCGCCGATAATTCTTGTTGTCATTCCCGTTTCAACGGCAAGCTTGAACAGTATATCGCTGATGTTTTTCTCTACGCCGCCGATGACATTTTTGATGCTGCGGTTGATAACGGGCGAGAGATAATCCAGGCTTTCGTTCTGAAAAAGATAGCCGATATAGAAATCAATGGCGGAGCGAACGAAGTCACTTTCCGAAGTACAGTTAGAAAGTTTCATTGCAATTTCCATTTTCCTCGCCTGTTCAGGTTCCTGATAATATACATGCCTTTCTTTATTCATTCAAAAACTCCTCTGAAAATAGTGACGCCACTTGTGACATACCTTTTAAATGCCGAAACACCTTGAAAAACAGCGAGCTCTGCACGCTGATGTATGTCGTGCGGTGACGCCGCACTTAATCCTGTTTCCAATAATTTATCGAGATTTCTGGGGCCAGTAGTATTCAAAGTAATCAAGCGGCTCTCCATTTTCGCTATATGCGTATTTTACAAGATGCCTCATCGCGTCTCTTTTATCCGTTAAGTCAAAGAGT
>JAFSRX010000033.1 GCA_017445905.1 Eubacterium sp. | reverse complement strand
TTCTCTATAACGTCATTAAAAATCACCGTCAGGCGTCAGCCTTACGGTGATTTTGTGCTTTGTTCTAACAAAAAATAGTCCGATTTTAGAGTGCGAAGCAGTTTTGACGAAGTAATTTTAGTTCATAAAGTGTTGACAAAAACCCTTGCATACTTGCCGTATTCAGGTTTTTTTTCGGCGCTTTAGGGACAAAAGGACAAGGTCAAAACCATACCCTATTTACTTAGGGTGCCCCAAAGCCGAGTTTTTTGTTTACATGCAAGTATATCCGCCATCTACAGCGAGGTTTGTTCCAGTTACATAGCTTGATGCCTTTGAAGCAAAGAAAAGTGCTGCTGAATCAAGCTCGCCTTCATTACCGTATCTTTCCATAGGAATCATTGTTTTTGCATTCTGCTGGAAGAAGTCGGAATTAAGAGTTTCTCTTGTTAAATCGGTATAGAAATAACCTGGGCAGATTGAGTTAACTGTGATACCGTATTTGCCCCATTCAGCTGCGAGAGCTCTTGTGAGGTTAACAACGCCGCCCTTTGCTGCGTGATAGGGAGCTGAGCCTGCGATTTTGTTACCAACAAGACCATACATTGAAGCAATGTTGATAATTCTTCCGTACTGAGCAGGAATCATAGCCTGTTTTGCAACTGCTCTTGCAACTCTGAAAGAGCCGAAAAGGTCGATATTGCATTCATCGCCGAACTGCTCATCTGTTATATCTTCTGCGGGAGCAACTGCGCCTGTTCCCGCATTATTAATAAGAATATCAATTCTGCCAAATTTTTCCATTGCTTTTGCAACGGCAGCGTTAACATTCTCTGTATCAGTGATGTCGCACTTAACTGCGAGAGTTTCAACTCCGAATTCGTCGCTGATTTCCTTGCAGACTTCATCGAGCTTATCCTGTCTTCTTGCAAGCGCAACAATAGCGCATCCCTGAGAAGCGAGAGCCTTTGCCATCTGAACTCCGAGTCCGCCCGAACATCCTGTTACGAGAGCAACCTGGTCTTTAAGGTCAAAATAATTTTTCATTTTCTTTCTCCTTTATAACAAACTTCATATTTCAAAGAATAACTTTGCAATCGAATTATAACATAATTTGTGAGAATGTCAATATATTAACAATCTTTTGTTGCCTTTTATACATATGGAAGAATTTTTCTAATTAATAAACTTGAATTAATATGTAAAATGTTTTATTATTATTCTAATGAAATGAAACGGAGGTCAGCAGATGGAAAAGAAAACAGTTGATTTATCCCTTCTCGACGGCGTTCTTGAAGAATACGCAGGAGTCAAGGGAAGTTTAATCACCATTTTGCAGCATACTCAGGATATCTATGGCTATCTTCCCAAGGAGGCTATTGAATTGATATCCGAAAAAACAGGTATCGCAACAAGCGAAATTATGGGGGTTGGAACATTTTATACTCAGTTTCGCTTTGAGCCCGTTGGCAAGTATCTTATTATGCTCTGCCAGGGAACAGCCTGCCACGTTAATTCATCCGAGCTTATTTTGCAGACAATAAAAGATGAACTCGGCATTGATGACAACCAGACAACTGAGGACGGCTTGTTTTCTCTTAAATGCGTTGCGTGCCTCGGATGTTGTTCGCTTTCTCCCGTTATGATGATAAATGATGATACATACGGCAGTTTAACTCCCGATAAAACAAGAAAAATTCTGAAAGAGTTGAGGGAGGCGGCAGTATGAGAATAGTTATCGGTCAGGGCTCCTGCGGTATTGCAGCAGGTGCTGAAAAGGTTAAAAAGGCGCTTGAAGACGTTGTAAATTGTGATATATCAATAACGGGATGTATAGGAATGTGTTACCTCGAGCCGATTGTTGATATTTATGATGATGAAAACAAATTGACAAGGCTTGTTAAGGTTAGCGAAAACGATGCTGAAGCTATTTCTGAATTCATAAACGGTGGTGATAAAACAGCCATTGAAGGGCTGATTGTCAGCGATGAAGATAATGAATTTTTAGCAAAGCAAACAAGAATTGCTCTTAGAAACTGCGGCGTTATTAATCCTGAGGAGATAGACGCTTATATCGGAGCAAACGGTTATACTGCACTGAAAAAAGCACTGTGCGAAATGACTCCTGAAGAGGTTATCGAGGTTATCAAGACCTCGGGACTTGCCGGACGAGGCGGAGCAGGCTTCCCGACGTGGTTTAAGTGGAATGCTGCCCGTCAGAGTGAGGGTGATGAAAAATACCTTATCTGTAATGCCGACGAGGGCGACCCGGGTGCATTTATGGACAGAGCGGTTATCGAAAGCGACCCTCATAATCTCATTGAAGGAATGCTTATCGGCGCATATGCTATCGGTGCAAAACACGCAGTCGTTTATGTCCGTGCTGAATATCCCCTTGCAATAAAAAGACTTAAAAGAGCAATTAAACAGGCTGAGGAAAAAGGCATTATCGGAAATAATATTTTTGAAACTGATTTCTCATGTGATTTCTATATTAAAGCGGGTGCGGGCGCATTCGTCTGCGGCGAGGAAACCGCTTTAATCGAATCCCTTGAAGGTCATAGGGGAATGCCTAGACTCAAGCCTCCGTTTCCTGCTCAGAGTGGCTTCTTGAGAAAACCTTCAAATATCAATAATGTTGAAACCTTTGCAAATGTCGGCTGGATAATCAATAACGGCGGCGAGGCTTTTGCCGCTATGGGAACAGAGGGTTCAAAGGGAACAAAGGTTTTCGCTGTAACCGGCAAGATTAAAAGAAGCGGACTTGTTGAAATTCCTATGGGTAAAACTCTGCGCGACGTTATCTTTGATATCGGCGGAGGAATGAAAGGAGATAAGCCTTTCAAAGCCGTTCAGATGGGCGGTCCTTCGGGCGGATGTATTCCTGCAGAATTGATTGATACTGTTATTGACTATAAGGCTCTCGGTGCAACAGGTGCAATTATGGGAAGCGGCGGAATGGTTGTTATGGATGAATCAACCTGTATGGTCGGTATGGCTAAATTCTTCCTTGATTTCACTGCTAAGGAGAGCTGCGGAAAATGTATTCACTGCAGAATCGGAACAAAAAGAATGCTTGAAATGCTTGAAAGAATAACAAAGGGCGAGGGCAAGGAAGGCGATATTGAGCTTCTTGAAGAGCTTTGTTATTCAATTAAGGACGGCGCTCTTTGCGGCCTCGGTCAGACTGCTCCTAATCCCGTTTTAACAACAATCAGGTATTTCAGAAATGAATATGAAGCGCATATCAATGATAAAAAATGTCCTGCGCTTGAATGCAGCGATTTAATTAACTACTCAATTATTGAGGATAAGTGCAGGGGATGTACGCTCTGTGCGAGAAACTGCCCTGTTGACGCAATAACAGGCTCGATTAAACAGCCTCATAAAATAGATAATGAAAAGTGCATTAAATGCGGAAAGTGCTTCTCTTCCTGCAAATTCGATGCAATAGTAAGAGAGTAGGGAGGGTTTGAAATGATAAATTTAACAATAAACGGAAAAAATATTCAAGCCCCCGAAGGCTCAACCATTCTTGAAGCGGCAAGAACAAACGGAATATATATTCCAACCCTTTGCTATGATGAAGCAGTTGAGGTTTACGGTGCGTGCGGACTATGTGTTGTTGAAGCGGATGGCATTCCAAAGCTGCTTCGCTCCTGTTCAGCAAAAGTCAGCGAGGGAATGGTTATCAATACTGAAAGCGAGAGAGTTATTCAGTCAAGAAAAATAGCTCTCGAGCTTCTTATGTCTGCTCACGACGGTGACTGTGTTGCACCCTGTCAGCTTAACTGCCCCGCAAGAACTGACTGTCAGGGATATGTTGGACTTATTGCAAACGGTGAGTTTGAAGAGGCTTTGAAGCTAATTAAAAACAAAATCTCTCTTCCCGCTTCAATAGGAAGGGTTTGCCCCCATCCCTGTGAAAAAGCGTGCAGAAGAAAGAATGTTGAAGAGCCGATTAATATCGCTCAGTTAAAAGCCTTTGCCGCTGATCTGGATTTGAACGGCGATAGTTATGTTCCTGAATGTAGCGAAAATACAGGCAAAAAGATTGCAATTATCGGCGGCGGTCCTGCAGGACTTTCGGCTGCCTTCTATCTTCGTCAGCTCGGTCATACTGTTACCGTCTATGATATGATGGAAAAGATGGGCGGTATGCTGCGATACGGTATTCCGCAGTACAGACTTCCGAAAGAAGTTCTCGATAAAGAAATTGCAATTATTGAAAAAACAGGCGTTAAAATGATAAACGGCAAAAAACTCGGCGTTGATTTTACTATTGAAAGTCTGAAAACTGAAAACGATGCCGTTATCGTTGCTGTTGGCGCTTGGAAATCAAGCTCAATGAGAACTCCCGGCGAGGACTTGGAGGGCGTATATGGCGGAATAGATTTTCTCAGAGAGGTTATTCAGGGCAATGCTCCAAAAATCGGAGAAAAGGTTGCAATCTGCGGCGGGGGTAATACCGCAATGGATGCCTGCAGAACGGCTGTTCGTCTTGGTGCAAAAGAGGTTTACGTTGTTTATCGAAGAACAAGAAATGAAATGCCCGCTGACGAGATTGAAATAGAAGAAGCAGAGGAAGAGGGAGTTATCTATAAATTCCTGACTAATCCGATTTCATTCAACGGCGAAAACGGTAAGATAAAGTCGATGACTCTTCAGCTTATGGAGCTTGGCGAGCCCGACGCTTCGGGAAGACGCAGACCTGTTGCAATCGAGGGCAAAACCGAGGAAATTGCTGTAGATAGTGTTATTATGGCAATCGGTCAGAAATTAGTTAGCGAGGATGTCAGCGAACTTCAACTCAATAAATGGGGCAATATTGCTACTGATGAAGATTTCTTCACAACTAATATTGAGGGCGTTTTTGCAATAGGCGATGCAACCAACAAGGGCGCATCAATCGCTATTGAGGCAATCGGCGAGGCAGACAGATGTGTTAAAGCTGTTGACTCCTTCCTTAAAGGCGAAGCGCTCGATACAAGAGTTCCTTACATCAGCAAGAGAAACGAAGACGCCATTGATTATTCCGACAGAAAAAAAGAAAGCAGATTAACTGCTAAGGTTCTTCCTGCCGAATATCGAAACAAGAATTTTGAAGAGGTTTCACTAGGTTTTTCGATGGAAGAGGCAGTTAAGGAAGCAAACCGCTGTCTTGAATGCGGCTGCCGTGAATACTATAAATGCAGACTTCTTAATGTTGCTCAGAGATATGATATTAAGCCTGAGCGCTTTGCAGGTGAAATGCCTCAGAAATATACCCATGACGATAATGCGTTTATTGAGAGAAATACAGCTAAATGTATTCTCTGCGGACTCTGTGTTCGCGCATGCCGAGAGGTTATGGATATAAATGCAATAGGTCTTATGGGAAGAGGCTTTACAACCGATGTTTCACCCGCATTTTCGCTGCCTCTTGATAAAACGAACTGCAATAACTGCGGACTTTGCGTTCAGCTCTGTCCGACAGGCTCTCTCACTTCAAAAGCAAATCTTAAAAAACAGGTTCCGCTTGATGAGGAATACAAAGAAGAAACCGTCGAGGTTGAAGGCAAGATGGCAAAAGTTCTTGTTTCAAGATACGGCGGAAAGGTTTTAAGAGTTATTCCGAATGATGAAATCAGCAGAGGACTGGGATTGAGTCAGGAAGAGTGGACGTACCTCTTTAAGTGAAGAGTTAAGAGTGAAGAGTTAAGAGTTTAGGGCGCTGCGCACGGCTATTATAGAAAAAGGCTTCGGATTTTCCGAAGCCTTTAAGTTTTATTTTGTTAATTTGTTTTTGATAACGCCCTTGGGGTCTTTTATAAGAAGAATAATTATCCAAACGATAAGTCCGAGAGCAACAACAGCTAAGCCAAGAAGTGAATCATTGAGAATATCAGCAAAGCTCTGAACAAAATAATCCGCTTTAAGCTCAGCATATTCAGCAATGAAATCAACAAACCACATAAGTGACGCTCCCCAGAAAATGAGGGAGAGAGTGCCGAGTTTATATGTATCTCTCTTATCATTTGCATACCAAAAAATTGTTGAAGCTATTGCAGCAAAAATTGTTATAAGCAGTGTCATTTTATGCCTCTTTCTTAATTGCTTTCTTAATCTTATTAACCTTTGCCTGAACGAAAGCACAGACAACTCCCCAAGCAGCCGTTACGCTTACTGCCATACCAACGCCGACGGTGCTCATTTCGTGGAGCATTTCGGCTTTATCCTCGGGCGTTGCCATCGCTGACAGGAAGGGCGGGAAAGGAACAACCTCACCGTGCCAGAAATGTTCGAAAGCAAGAAGAATAACTCCGCCCCAGAGAAGACCCATAAGCCAGCTGAGTCTTTTAGACCAGGTAATTTTTGAAGTTTTCTCTTCAAACTTATCTGCATTTGCAAGCTTGGGAGCTTCAATTTTCATTTCTCTTTTCTTTGCTGCAAGATATACTGCTGTAACAACAACAGCCTCAGCAGCGGGAACAACAAAACATGCCATAAATAATCCTCCAAATATTTGATGAATATATTATAATACATTGATAATCATTTAACAAGTGTTTTTTGTTTTTTTATGAAAAATGAGAGTAATCCGTTCGGACTACTCCCGTCATTGGTGGAGACTGCTGGACTTGAACCAGTGACCCCTTGCATGTCAAGCAAGTACTCTAACCAGCTGAGCTAAGCCTCCTCAAGTGAAAATATTTTATCATTATGAGTTTTATTTGTCAATAAACAAACAGTATTTATTTGACTGTATAAAAAATTTATGATATTATAACATTGGTAAACTGGGTATATTTTCTTTAATGAAAGGATGATAAAAGATATGAAAAAACTGCTTTCCTTATTAATTTCACTTTGCCTGATTCTTTCTGTTGCAAATATTAATGCATTTGCCGTTTCAATTAATGCTGTTCAACTGTTTAAATACAGCGAACATAATGCTGATGAAGGATTTGAAAGCGGAATAACAGTTCTTGAAAACGGAGATATTTATGTTACAACAAGTAAGAATTATATAAGGGGATTTAAGGCGGACGGAAGCTCAAATGGATATGCCGTTCAACTTCCTGTTTCATACAGCGGAAATCTCTGTTCTTCTTCTGACGGAACGATTTTTGCACATTCTATTACTTCAGACGAAATATTTGTTTTGGAACCTTTGAAGAATAATGTTTATATAGAATTGGACGCAGGGGATACACCCCGCTTTTTAACAACCGATTCCAAAGGATATCTTTATTCGTTACATGCTGGCTACAATAATTCAGGCAAAAAAATTGCTGTTATAGAAAGAGCAAAAATTTCTTCAATAAAAAAGCTTAAAAATGGAGATAGTATCAGTTGGGAAAAAACATATAACCTGAATTATGATGCTCCTGCATCAGACGGTAACGCATATCCTCAGGCTCTTGCAGTGGACTCTCAGAACAATGCATATATTGTTGACAGAGGTTCATCAAACGGATATGATGCAAGTGTTAACGGAATATACAAATACAATCTTAGCAGCGGAAAAATTACTTTAATGAAGTTTGCCTCTGGTTCTTTAAATGTTTCAATGAAATGGCTTTATTCCGTTAATGCCGACTCTTTCGGAAATGTTGCGGTTCTTTCAAGAAACAGCTATATGATTGCGCTGTTCAGACCGGGAAGCGTTGTTGCCGATAGCCTGATTGAAACAAAGGGTTATGCCGAGGATATTGCATCTGATAAAAACGGAGATTTATATTTTGAGTCAAGCGGCAATGTTTCAGCGGGAAACTCTGTTTTTAAATGTAATCTGAATAATGTTAAGGCTACTTTGGTAAAGATTTCAAAAACATCTTTATCGCTCACGATTGGCGGCAGCTATATGCTTAGCGCTTCTGTTTTACCAAGCAACGCAACTAATAAAAATGTTATTTTCTCAAGCTCAAACACTTCTGTTGCAACTGTCAGCACTTCGGGAAAAATCACTGCAAAAAGTGCAGGAAAAGCAACAATAACCGTTAAAAGCGCTCAGGGCAGTTTTAAAAAAACCTGCAGCGTTTCAGTCAGCAAAAAACCAAACACTCTGAAAGTTAAAGGAAAAACAGCAAAGCTTAAATATACTAAGCTCAAAAAGAAAAACCAGAGTGTTGCTCTTAAAAAGGCAATAACAGTAAGTAATGCAAAGGGCAAGGTTACCTATACAAAATCAAGTGGTAACAAGAAGATAACAATAAACAAAACAACGGGCAAAATAACAGTTAAAAAGGGACTGAAAAAGGGAACCTATAAGCTAAAAGTTAAGGTCAAAGCAGCAGGAAACAATACATATAAGGCTGCAACAAAAACTGTTACTGTTACGGTGAAAGTAGTAAAATAATATTAAAGCTCCTCGGATGATGTCGGGGAGCTTAAATATTTAATCTGTGCTTAAGACTAATTAAAATTGTACATGGGGTCAGACCCCTAATACAAAGTGCTGTATATGGCGGTGCTTAGCTATTCTACTGAAAAAAGACAAATTCCACATTGTGTGGATTGATTTGAACAGGGTATTGAATTATAATAGTGTTGGGGTGAGAGTATGGATAACAAAAGAGTTGGCAGATTTATTTCAAAGCTGAGAAAATCAAAGGATTTAACCCAGAATGAATTAGCCGAAAAACTCAGCATCAGCAACAAAACTGTTTCAAAGTGGGAAACAGGAGAGGGACTTCCCGATGTTTCTGTTTTACCTGAACTTGCACAAGTATTGGGCGTTTCTATTGATGAAATATTAAATGCAGAGTTGAAAGAAGAAACTCGCATAAAGGTTGAAGAGGTTGCAAACGAAAAGAATCTTTTAAACATCTATCATATCTGCTTTTTGATTTCTTGTTTTATCTGCACCTTCGGAGCACTTCTCGGCGGCTTTACCGAGGTGTACTGCGCCTATAACTTTAAAATCCTTTTCTATACACATTGGGAAATCATCTTTGCGGCAGTTGCTTTTTTCTGTATTGCTTTTGGAAACCTGCTTTTTTACATAAGTGCGCTCAGGCTTAATGTGATTTATCCAAAGGAAAAAATCATAGCGATGTCCGTGAAAAAAATGCTGTCGCTATTCGTTATCAGCGTTGCGTTTGTCCTGACCTTTTTCATAAGGCTGATTGACAAAATCGTGGATATGGAAAACCTTGAAATGCTTTGCGGCGCGCTAATCTTGATTATTATAGCAGTTATTTGTTCCGTTGTTTCAAAAAGGATAGAGAGGAAATATAATAATGAAGGATAAAGCTAAAATAAACAAGAAAGCAGTTGTAATTATATCAACGGTGCTTATACTGTTACTTGGTTTTGCTTATCTGATAAGCGCAGTCAGAATCAGTTTTGCCGAATACAAATTCATTGCTGATTTTAACAGCGGCTTATCCGCTTTTGAATATGCTCCGCTTAATCCGAAATTAGAGCGTAAGTTTACTTTTGAATCAGCAACGTTTAAAGCAAGTTATTCAAAAAACAAAATTGTATATCAAGTGCAAAATCCAAGTGAAGGTTTATTGGCTGAACGCGAGGCTTTTGATGAAATATATGCTCTATATTATGACAGCTTTACCGAATACAACAAACAAACCGCCATCGGTGATGTAGGAAGTGATAATTCTACAAATTTACAAAATATAGGTATTTGGATTAGCGGATTCAAATATATAGTTACTTTTGATTTGAGCGGTATCCCTACAATTATTTATGAAAAAACAGCCGTTGCATAATATCACAAGGAGTGATAAACACCATGATTAAAAAAATGCTCATTCTGCCGCTTGTAGCCGTACTTGTATTCCTGCTTTCGGGATGCGGAACAAGAGTAACTGAAGCTGATAGGATTGCCAATACCACAATTGATATCGGAAAAAGCGAACTCTTCAGCACCGAGGACAGAAAATCAGCTGTACAGTGGATTCTTGATAAGTGGAGCAAAGAAAAAACAATCACCAAATTATACAGTATCACATACGTGGGTGACGCAAGGTCGACAGCGGAGCAAGCGTATTATTTCGGTACCGACAATTTATCCCACGAAGAAATGATTGTATTCAATATTCATTTTCACTCGGCTAAAGGTGCAGGAAGCGAAGGCTTTAACGGCGATTCGGACTATGATGGGTTTGCACAAGTGCTTGGCAGGGATAACGGCGGAGAATGGGTGTTTGTAACCGGAGGATACGGATGATGGATAAGAAGAATAATAAAATACGCAAACGGATTATAATAGTTGCGGTGGTATTAATTGTTATCATTATTACACCTGTTATTGTTATAAAAAGCGTACTCGGTTTTAAGCCGCAAGACGCCTCGTGGCTCAATGTCAGGGCGTATCAAGGAAACCGAATCACCGTTAATCTGCACGTTACGATGGACGAAAAACCCGCCAAGCTAAAGAAAAACGGAATCGGTTTTAATCTGAAAAATAATGACGGTTTTCAAACACTGACTGATAGGGCAAATGATTACGATACCTATGAGTATTCCTTAAAGATTAACAGAGATAACGGTCAGTTTATTCCTCTTAATATTACAGTTAATCATTGGGATTGGTGGCAAATAGTGGAAAGCGACTTGTATATTGATATTGATACAAAAACAAATTCCTATAAAACGCACGAAACATATCGTTATACAGCAGAAAATCCCATATACCATTATGAAACTGAGTCAGAGCCTGAACAGACTGTTGAAGGTATTGAAAGCATAGAAGAATATGCCGGCTGCAAGGGATAATAATTCGTAAAGGCTCTGATTTCTTTCTGCAAAAAATAAACCTCGGAAGCTGAACGTTTCTTCCGAGGTTTTTTGTTATGAGAATTTTTCAGATATTGATGTGTCATTTAAAAATGTGTTTGCGTTATAGAGCCAGAGAATATCGCTAACATCCTCTTTATCAATAGTATCCTGAATGTTTTCAGAATAGTATCTAGGGTCAACGATAACAATGCTTCTGAAATGGGGGATTAGCATTGGTATGAGGCAGTTTGCATATGAATCCTTTATAACCATTAAAACCCTGTCGTTTTTTGAATTTGTTTCAATGAGTATCTGAGAGAAGTTACCGCCGAAGAAAACGTCGTATTTGCTCTTCTCTTTGAGCTTTGAAGAATCGAAAACAGTGGCTTTTGTTTTTTTATCATCAACATATGTTACTGCGTAGGAAACATCGGGTGTAACAGTTGGTATGTATATTGTATCCTTTGCGCTGAATATTCCAGAGGAGGAAGCAAGAGTTCCCTGAAAATCCGTTGCAACGGCAAGGTTTTTATACTTATATGCCTTTGTGTTTATGTTCATTTCCTTTGAAATCTGATTAAAGGCAATTCCTGCTGCTTTCGTTGTCCAGTGATGGTCGGTTTTATAATAGAGTTCCTCGGGGTTTTTATCAGCCTTCAAAGGAGTGCTAAGGTCTATTGTTTCAAAACAGCTGAGCTTTTTATAAACCTTTTCAATCTGCTTGCTCTGATTCTCAGTTGGAGCGTTAAAGGGTAAATATTTGCTTACGATTTCACTTGAATTCGGAGCGATTGCAACATAACTGTTAATGCTTTTATTATCCGCTCTCAGCTTGTTCATCGTTTCGGTTGTTTTGCTAATTCTCTCTTCATCATAAGAAGAGGGCTTTTCAAAAAGAAAATGATGTCTGCCGATATAAACTCCGTTGATATCGCTTTTTCCGAGGAAAACATCAATCTTAGTTCTTGTTCTGACGAGTTTATCTCTCATAGCAAACTGATCGGAGATATAATCATCTGTATCAGCCATAAACTTTCCGTCTTTAACAGATGAAAAGCTGAAAGAGGGACTCTGAGCAAGATATCTGTTTTCATTTTCGCTGTATTCTCTTTCATCTCCTGAAATAAACAGAATACAGAATATGAAAAGTAAAACAGTTACAAGCATAGCGGAAACAACAGCATATAAATTGTAATCCTGCTTTGTTACTTTTTTAGTTTTGTTTTCGTTTGTTGTCTGAGTCATTGTAAATTAAAATCTGAAATATAAAAATGGATTGTAGGTTTCACTTATCATAAATATGATGCAAATTATCAGCAGCAGGGGAGCTGCAACAATTCTTATTTTGCTTAATTTGTATTCATCAAAGATATTTGTCAGTTTTTTATAAATCGGAGTTGCACAGAAGCCGCCGATAAGAATTAAAACGAAATTAGTTGAAAGAAGATAAATTCCGTTTTTATCAATGAAGGAAGCTCCGAAGCCTGCCATAGTTTTTAAGTATATAAGCGCATCACTGAGTGTTGGTGCAGAGAAAAGCACCCATCCGAGCATAACGCAAATAATAGTTAAAAACCATCTTGCTCCTCTCGGAATTTTTTCAAGAATTTTTCCTAAAACATATTTTTCGAGGATGAGGAGTACTCCATAGTATAATCCCCAAAAAATGAAGTTCCAGGCTGCACCGTGCCATAGACCTGTTAAAAACCATACAACCAAAAGGTTGAATATATGCCTCGGAATCTTGCATCTGTTTCCTCCAAGTGGAATATAAACATAATCCCTGAACCACGACGAGAGAGAAATATGCCATCTTCTCCAGAAGTCAGTAACGGAAGAAGCAATATACGGGTAGTTGAAGTTTTCGTTGAACTTAAAGCCAAACATACTTCCCAAGCCTATTGCCATATCCGAATAGCCTGAGAAATCGAAATAAATCTGAAGCGTGTAACAGATAATTCCAACCCAGGCGGCAAGAAAGCTCAGGTTATTTGTTCCTGCTTCCTGAACTGAGCTATATACACTTCCGAGTGTATTTGCAAGAAGAAGCTTTTTTGAAAGACCTATAATAAATCGGTTTAGTCCGAGTGAATATTTAAGGAGGCTTTCTTTTCGATTTTTGAGCTGATCGTCGATATCCTTATATTTAACAATAGGACCTGCAATTAACTGCGGGAAAAGAGAAACGTAAAGCGCAAAATCAAAAAGGTTTTTCTGAACCTTAATCTTTCCGTTATAAAGATCTATTATATAGGACATAATCTGAAATGTATAAAACGAAATGCCTATGGGAAGGGGAAGATTTAGCATCTTCAGTTCTGCTCCGAAAAGACCTCCGATGTTTTCAACAACAAAATCGGCATATTTGAAAAAGCCGAGAACACAAAGGTTAAAAGTAACAGCACAAATAAACAGTGTTTTTGATCTTTTGTTTTCTTCATTTTCTTTAGCGAGCGAAATATCTCTTCCTATAATATAGTTGAAGAAAATGCTGATGAGCATCAATATGATATAAACCGGCTCGCCCCAGGCGTAGAAAATAAGGCTTGCAATTAACAGTATTAAATTTTTAACAGCGATGTTTTTAGTTATCAAAACGCCCACAAGATAGTATAAAATCATCGTAACGGGCAGAAAGATAATTAAAAATGTTGCGGAGCTGAATACCATTTTTGTTTTCCTTAGTTTGTTTTTATAGTGAATTCTTGAATATCTCGAAGAGTTTATCGGCATTTTTTGCCGTACAGTAGAAGATTGCGTTTGAACTGGATTCAATAATACAGTCATTTAAAAGTGCATATTGTTCGGGCGCATAGCTCTTATAGAGATTTTTTCGCTCTTCAACGCGCTTTTCTATCAGCGTTTTGAACTCCTGAGCGTCATTGCTGTCTTTGAGCTTGATTATAACCATTTCCGAAACTTCCATAATGTTTTCATTTTCGTAATAAACAATTCCGTCTGTTTTCGAAAGGTCAAATCCAAATGCCTTGATTGCATCGGCGTTTGTTTTTTTACTCATCTGATTATCCTGCAAAACCTTGATAACGGGCGATGATATTTCTTCAATACTCTTTTTTGTTCCGCCGGAACGGCTGATGCAAAGAACAATAATAAATATCAGAAGAACGATAACGCAGAGTATTTCAAGATATAAATATTTGTTTTTCTTTAAATCAAATTTCAATTTAACTCATAACCTCCGTATAAACATAAGGAAGATACTGTTCTGTATAAAAAGAGTATTTCGGGTGAATGCCGTCGGCATCGTAGTAATTCTTTTTATATGACTTAAATTCGGGTGTAAAATCTATATATTTAACACCAAGCTCTTTTGCCATTTTCTTGAGCTTTTCGTTATAGTATGAAATGTTTTTTGTGTAAGGCTCACTTTTATGTGCCTTCTTCTCAACGGGGAATATGCTGTCAACATAAATCTCGGTGTCGGGCAGCTTCTTTTTGAGAGTTTTAATGCACTTTTTATACCTGTTAATATAAATATCTGCATAACTCTTTTTTCCGAGCTCGTTTTCGCCGAAATGAAGAACAAGATATTTAGGATTTTCCTTAACAATTTTTTTAATAGTTTCATCGAGATATATTGTTGTTCCGCCAACCTGACCGAAAACCTGGTCCTTATCGAGAATACCGTATTCATATATTGCATAGGTAAGGCTGTCGCCAACGATGAGAATATCCTTGAAAGCAGCTTTGTAGTTGTTGTTTTTTATCTTGAGTCTTTTATGCTTTTTTGTTTTGCTTTCTTTTTTTGTTGTTTTCGGTCTTGTGGCTCTTTTAGCTTCTTGTTCAGATATATATGAAATACCCTGAGAGGTTTCAATTTTTGCCACTTTTTGGGGAAAAACTGTAAATAAGAGGCGAATGGACATCAGTCCAATCGCCGCCGCAAGAATAAGCAAAATAACTCTTTTGTGCTTTATTTGCATTATTGCTCCTCTGAAATTGCTGAAAAATATAGTTCAAATCATATGTAATTCATCTGATTGATTATAAATTTTATTATAAACTCAACAGCAAAAAAATCAATAGTTTTTTACAAAAAAATTACAAAAAAATACAAAAAGTTACAATCAACAAATTGCACGAAAAAAACTTTTTGAATTTGTGCATATTGCTCAGAATAAAAACACAAAAATAAAGCCTCGGATAATCGAGGCTATTTTGGTTGCAAAGCGGTTAGCAAGCGGTTGACATTCAAACCAACTCTAACGAACTAATGGCAACCGGGGTAAGCCATTGAGGTCTTTACAGAATCCTGTCGCAAGTTCAAGTCTTACTCCGATAACAAAATGCAGGTAGTATCCTGACCTGACTGAGTCGTTGTAATCGCATTTAACAGAACTAACCTAGGATTCTGCGAAACAGTCCACCGGACTGTTTCTTTGTCGAGCTTTGCCAACTGCAATGGCAAATTCTCCGAATCCTAACGCAAGTTCAAGTCTTACTCCAATAACAAAATGAGGATAGTCCGAATGGACTATCCTCATTTTGGTCGGAGTGTACGGTCTAATAAGAAAAATTATCGCGTGTTTAGGCGGTTTGTGCGGTTGTTGGTTGGCAAGTGGTTGGCTTGTGGAACTTTTTACGCATTTAACGCTAAACCCGCACTACTTAAGTACTCGTCAACCTTCGCAACGTTCTCATTCTGGAAGTTATCAAAGACATCGGAATAGGTGTCGAGCGTAACCTTAATATCTGTATGTCCTAACAGATTCTGCAATACCTTCGGCGGCATACCCGACTCAATGCAACGGGTAGCGTAGGTATGCCTCAGGCTGTGCAGCGTTAAGTCGCCGCGCACGGATTCGTCCTTAATATTATATACCTTTAAAATACGCTTGAATTCAGCATTGACTAGAGTCGTAGGTATCAGCTTACCCGCAGATGAATGAAACAGCATACCGTCCTTCGTAGGAACATAGGTTTTCAGCACCCTGTCAATTACAGGCTTTACCGTAGAATTTATCGGAACCTGCCTGTTGCCCTTTTCCGTTTAAGTCGAACTGTTCAGGAGCGGCTCGTTATGCTCTCCCTTTGCGATAGTCTTATCAATATTAATAAAATTGAAGTTCGTGTTTATATCTTTAACCGACAGAGCGTTGATTTCGCCCATACGCATTCCGGTGAACATTGATATCAGCATCTGGTCAGCGTAAAGCACACGCTCTGTTTTTATTACCTCCATAAACGCCTTTTGCTCCTCCATAGTCATAGCACGAATCTTTTTCGGCTTTTTGGATGACTTCGGGCGGCGGACGTCAAGCATAGGATTCTCAACAATGATTTTACGCCTAACGGCTTCCGCGAATCCCTGGTTGAGCATCATATGAATTTTGCGGATGTATGACTGTGAATAATCGACCTTTGACAGCATAAGCTCTTTGAGCATAGTGCTGTCAACTTTCTGTATCGGAATGTCGCTGATGGCGCGGCAATGCTTAAGAGTATCAAGATGACGGAAATAGGTCTGGTCCTGAATCTCGTTCATAGCCCTTTTTTCATTCAGCATCTGCATCATCAATTGCTCAAAGGTAACAGTGGTGGCGTCAACGAACTTGCCGGAGTATATATCATAACGCAGCTTCTGCATTTTCTCCTCAACCTCTTCGGGCGAATCGCCGAGAACGGTTTTGCGGATACGCTTACCGCTTTCGTCTTTGCCGAGGTCGAGCTGTCCCATCCACTTCTTCTTGCTGTCAAGATAGAAGATACTTCCTTGACCGTAGTGATTCTTCGGCTTCTTTGCTTTTGCCATAGTATTCACCTCCGCTTGCATAGTAACTCTTAAAAATGTCAATTACAAGTCTTTTACAAAAGTTTATTTTTACTGTCCAAAAAAGAGTACAAAAACGGTGGACAACGGAAAAAATTGTGCCACCCCATGTATAAAAAACAGTATACAAACAATATAAAAGTCTTCAAAAAAGTTTATCTGGACTTTGGACTCCTTCTGTGATATTAGTGTTTGTTGCAAGGAGGTGGTGATATGCCGGATACAATAATAGAAAACATATTAAATCCGAAGTATCAGAAAGAATACAAATTCAGCAACCTTGATGAGAAGGTGTCATTATGCAGAGAGCTGAAAGCGCTTGAAACAGAAATTGTTTCGCAGCTTGACCGTGAACACAGAAAACTGTTCAGGCGGTACGCTGAAGGTTGGGATAAACTGCATACTGAGATAAGCATCGATACCTTCGCAAACGGGTTGAATGAAAGAAGGAGGTAACTTATGAAAAAGTACATATCAATTATTATGGCGATAATAGTAATGCTAACGGCGGGTGTAAATACGGAACTGTTAACCGTATCAGCAAAAGCGCCGACAACAGTTTCCGCAAGCGCAAAAGCGAAAACTTCTTCCCACAAGAATAAAAAGAAAAAGAAGAAAAAACACAAGCATAAGCACTATATGCCGAAAGGCAATATGGGTAAATGGTTTAAATCCAAAAAGGCACTTAAAAAACATGTGGACAAGGTAATGAAATACTGGGCAGACAAAGAAGAAAGCGGTGAAATCACCTGGGAAGAATACACAGAAAAATGTCCTTGCGGATATGAAGCGTGGTCGTGCCCCTGCGGCAAGTGGACAGGCAACTTCAAATACAACTAGGAGTGATACTCCCCGGCGATGAAAATAATAATTGAGATACAGTAATATTTTACGCCCTCGGTTTGCCGAGGGCGTTACTTTTCGGGAGACAATCTCAAAATCTTTACACAGAACTATTAAAAGCCCGTTTTCAGAACTGTAAGGCGATTTAGACGGAGTTGTTCATTATTAAGGAAAATATCCGCAAAAAGTCAATGAAGCGTTTTTGGGCGTTTTTTCCGATTTTTACAATTTTAAAAGTGAGTGTTTTCAAGGGTTTCGGGACTCGGCTTTTTGCAATTCCCGTTTGTAGACGATAGAAATCTTCAAAACGACCGTTACCCCATCCGAAAAAAACTGAACGGATGATAACGGTTTAATACAATTCGTATAATTATTCTGTGAATATACAAATGCAGCTCTCCCGCTATCTAAAAAGTAGAGACGGACAAGACATACTTGTCTTCCCGAAGAACCTACCCCAAAATCACTATTAAAATCGGCGCATAATAATACAGTTAGTAATCAAACTGTTGTTTGCAATATAAATCCGGTTATGGTAGAATATATGCATACAATTATATATCAAAAAGAGGCAAACAATGAAAACAGTAACGATATGCGGAAGTATGCGATTTGAAGAAGAAATGAAAAAGATTGCATTCATTCTTGAATCAAAGCAGGGTTATAACGTTCTGCAATGTGTTTATAACACCGACAATATTGAAATACTGCCTGATGATAAAAGACGTTTGGAAGCTGCTCACTTCAAAAAGATAGAACTGTCAGACTCTGTTTACATCGTTGATATAGGCGGTTATATCGGAGAACAAGTGAAAAAGGAAATCGAATATGCCAAGAGCATTGGTAAAGAAATAATATATCATTCAGTTCAGGAGAAAAAGTATGATTATTCCTCATAATAAATTAGTAAGAGATAATATACCAGATATTATTAAAAGCAACGGTCAATCGGCAAAAACCGTTATACTTGACGATGAAAAGTATACAGTCGCACTTGAAAAGAAACTCAAAGAGGAAACGAGAGAATATTTGCACAGCAAAGAGCTTATGGAGCTTGCCGATATTCTTGAGGTGGTAGAAGCTCTCGCAAAAAATCAGGGTTCTTCATTTGAAGAAGTGCTTGAACTGAAAAGGCAAAAGCAGGAGAAAAACGGCGCATTTGATAAGAGAATATTTTTAGTAAACGTTAAGAAATAGTTTTGTAATTATGAGATTAATAGCTGAAATTACAGATAAAGAAATACTCGGCAAAGATGGATTATCATCTGCAAAACCGAGATATACTGCAAGAGCGATAGTTAAAAACGGTGATTTGTATGCCGTTATATGCTCTGAAAAGTTCCATCCGTATTCACTGCCGGGCGGCGGTGTTGATGAGGACGAGGATATTATAACTGCACTGAAAAGAGAAATACTTGAAGAAACGGGATGCACTTGCGGAAAAATTACAGAGCTCGGCATGATAAAAGAAAACCGCGCAAAAGCTGACTATACTCAATGTTCGTATTATTATGTTGTGGAAGCGGATAGCGTAGGCGCTCCAAAATTTACCGAGGAAGAAACAAATAGCGGTACCACGCTGCAATGGCATACGCTACCGGAAATGATAAAACTGATAAATGAACTTGAGCCAAAAACTTATCAGCAGCAGTATTTAAAAGCAAGAGATGTTGCTGCTTTGAATGAGTATATCGGAATGGTAACCAAAATGGAAAAGAATTGTAAATGGTGCAATTTAAGCGAAGCTGAAAAGAAGTATCTTCTTATTCAAGGAAATCATTGGGATGTGTATTTAGCGGACAAGCAGGATTATATCGGCAGATGTATTCTTGTTTTAAATCGTCATTGCGCAGCATTGTCAAAACTTGACAGTAAAGAATGGGCTGAATTAAAGGCGCTTATTGAACAACTCGAAACGGCAATAGCAAATGCGCTCGGGGCAAGTATGTTTAATTGGAGTTGCCTGATGAACGATTTTTATAAATCTGAGTCACCAAACCCACACCTGCATATCCATGTCAGACCAAGATATAATTCACCAATTACTATAAACGGAAAGACATATAACGATGAAGAGTATGCCCACCACTATGATAACCATAAACAAAACAAACTGACAGAATCAGAAAAGGAAACGATTTATAATCTAATTAAGGAAGCATTAGATGGATAACAAAAAATGGATATTCTTTGATATCGGCTCCACTCTCGTAGATGAAAGCGAGTGCTATGAAGTTAGATATAAAGAAACGACAGAAGGCACTAACATTTCATATCAGGAATTCAAAGACAAAGTAATTGAACTGGCAGCGACTTCGGATAATCCTTATAAGGCAGCGCTGCACTATTTTGGATTGCAAAAAACAAAATGGCACAAGGAGCTTGAAAAGCCGTATCAGTTTACCGAAAGCATCCTTGACGAACTATCTAAAAGGTACACGCTGGGCATTATCGCAAATCAGTCCGCAGGCAGCGCACAAAGATTGGCAGATTGGGGTATCGGCAAATACTTTGATTTGGTAATTGCTTCTGCCGAAGAAGGCGTTGAAAAGCCGAACCCGGAAATATTTAAAATTGCATTAGACCGTGCCAAATGCGAATCGCGCAACGCGGTAATGGTTGGTGACAGATTAGATAACGATATTATTCCAGCAAAGAAAATTGGAATGAAAACAATTTGGGTAAAGCAGAGCTTCGCGACATATCAATTGGATTCTGATATACCTGATTATACTGTTCAAACGTTTAAGGATATTATCGCAGTTCTGTAAAAATAGATTAAAGCCGAGGTTTCCTCGGCTTAACTTTTGATTTTCAATTCTACCAATGGTTGAATTTTGTTCAATAATCAAGTTATTGAGTTCGTGTTTTGTTTGCATTATCATATAGGTGAAAGACAAAACTAAATGTTATGAGGTGGCATAATGAATATATATTTCAGCGAAAATATTAAACGGCTCCGCAAAGAGCGTGACTTGACGCAGGAAGGATTAGCGGATTACCTTGGCGTTTCTTTTCAGGCTGTTAGTAAATGGGAACGCGGTGAAAGCTATCCCGATATAAAAATGCTTCCGGAAATAGCGACATTCTTTAATGTTACAATTGATGAGTTGCTCGGCACTGATAAAGCTCAAAGGGAGCAGAAGGTCAAAGCGTATCTTGAAAAGTTTAACAAAATGCAGCTCGGTGACGTGTCTGACGTTCTGAACGAATATGAAAAAGCGATAAAAGAATTTCCGAATGAAAGCTCTGTCCTCATAAAATATATGGAGCTGCTACATATTGAAAAAGGCAGCGTACCCGTTCAGGATTACAAACCGCTTTCGGATAAGCTCATTAATATATACGAGAAAATCCAAAAATACTGCACCGATGATGCAATCAGGATACGCGCAAAGCGCATTATGATTCAGCACTTGATGTGGCAGTATCAATGCCTAGGTTGGTTTGATGACGGTCAAAAGTTTGATGAGAATTATAAGAAGCAAGCCGAGAGTATATTTGAAACTCTGCCTTCATTAAGAGATTCTCGGGAATACCTTTTGCTTGATATGGATTTTGACCGTGAGTCGTTTGACTACGAAAAATGGATTGAGAATCGTAGAAAAGCAATTGAA
>JAFSRX010000032.1 GCA_017445905.1 Eubacterium sp. | reverse complement strand
TTCTCTATAACGTCATTAAAAATCACCGTCAGGCGTCAGCCTTACGGTGATTTTGTGCTTTGTTCTAACAAAAAATAGTCCGATTTTAGAGTGCGAAGCAGTTTTGACGAAGTAATTTTAGTTCATAAAGTGTTGACAAAATTCCCTGCATACTTGCCGTATTCAGGGGTTTTTTCGGCGCTTTAGGGACAAAAGGACAAGGTCAAAACCATACCCTATTTACTTAGGGTGCCCCAACCGTGCTTTTTATTTTTTAATGGACAACTGGGGACAGTCCCCAGTTGTCCATTAATATTAAAACTTCATTTTTCTGAATCTTAAAGGAGATACAGATGTTGCATTTTTAAAGCAGTAAATAAAATTTGCATCGCTGTTGAATCCCGTTTTAAAAGCAATTTCGCTTATGGAATAATCAGAATTCAACAAAAGCTCCTTTGCTCTTTCCAGTCTTACAGACAAAAGATAATCATATGGCGAATATGTTGTTGCTCCCTTAAATACCTTTGAAAAATACGAGGCGCTCATATTAACTGAATTTGCAATATCCTCAACGCCTATCTGATTCATATAGTTTTTTTCAACAAAACTCTTTGCCTCCTCAATAACGGAGACTTTTTTGCTTTGGTAAGATATTTCGCCCCTCAATAAAGAGCAGAGAAGAAAATGAATTTCCGAAGAGAGTTCATATTCACTTTCTGAATGTTTTATATTTTCGATAAGCCTTGAAACACAGTTAACCGTTTGAGCTGAATATTTTTGTTTTACTCCGTTTTGACTTATTATCTCATAAAAAAGCTGCTTTGAATTAACTCCGTCAATATGAAGCCACAGAGTATGGGCAAAGCTCTCTGAATAATAGCAGTGTTTTTTATAGCAATCAACTAAAAGCATCTCGCCTTTGACTGCAGAATATTTTTCATTCTCACTTTCAAGGATTATTTCACCGTCGGCAACAAGCAAAAGCAAAAATGAATCATAGCAGTTTCTTTCAACCCTGTAGTTATCGTCGCAGAAAAACTCACCTGCGCAAAGCGGATAATATAAAACGCTTTTTGCCATTGGCGAGGGAGAAAAGAAATACATATGGGAATGGTTATTGAGTCCTTTTTCAATAAGTTTCATAGTTATTAAATAGGATTTCTAAATTTTTTAATATAATATCAAAACAAATCCCTTTAATCTATTGTATAATAAAACTGACATTAAGTCAAACAGAGGTGATTTTTTTGAGTAATATTTCTAAAGTTTTGGTATGGGAAGAAGAAATAATTATTCCCACATACGAAACATCCGCCCCCGATAAAAACCCTCTTTTCCTTGAAAAAAGAGTGTATCAGGGAAGTAGCGGAAAGGTTTATCCCCATCCTGTAACCGATAAAATAAGTCTTGAGAAAACCGATAAAAAATACAAAGCCGTTTTTCTTGAGAACGATTATCTTAAAATTATGATACTGCCCCAAATCGGCGGCAGAGTTCAAAGGGCGTTTGATAAAACAAGGAATTATGACTTTGTCTATTATAATAGAGTCATCAAACCCGCTCTTGTAGGACTTGCAGGACCGTGGATAAGCGGAGGAATCGAGTTCAACTGGCCCCAGCACCACAGACCTTCAACCTTTGACGAGGTTAACTACACCTTCAAAGAGAATGAAGACGGCAGCGCAACAATAACCGTAAGCGAATACGAGAATATGTTTCACACAAAGGGCGAAACGCAGTTCACCATCTACCCCGACAAAGCATATCTTGAACTGAAAAACCATCTTTTCAACCCAACACCCGTTAAACAGACTTTTCTCTGGTGGGCTAATCCCGCTGTTGCAGTAAACAGTAACTACAGAAGCATTTTCCCCGCCGATGTCAGCGCAGTTATGGACCACGGAAAGCGCGATGTTTCAACCTTCCCCATTGCAACGGGAACCTACTATAAGGTTGACTACTCAAAGGGCGTTGATATTTCAAAATACGATAATCTGCCCGTTCCGACTTCATATATGGCGGCAAAGAGCGATTATGATTTTGTCGGCGGATATGACGAGGGGGTAGGCGGAGGGCTTCTTCATATTGCCGACCACCATATTTCGCCCGGTAAAAAGCAGTGGACCTGGGGCAGCGGAGAATTCGGAAAGGCATGGGACAGAAATCTCACCGATGAGGACGGTCCGTATTTCGAGCTTATGACGGGCTGTTTCACCGATAATCAGCCCGATTTCAGTTATATTGCACCTTTTGAAGCAAAGGATTTCACACAGTATTTTATGCCCTACCACGATTTAAACCAGGTGCATAACGCCAACAAGGATTTATCACTTCATCTTGATGTAGATGATGAAATAAGAGTTAAACTTTATTGTTCGGGAACTCTCGGAAAATGTGATGTCAACATCAACAAGTTCTATAAAAAGACCTTTAATTTTGAATGTGCAAACACATATGAATTTTCAATTCCGAATAACAATTTCAGTTTTAAAGATATAACTGTTACCGTAACTAAGGACAACCGAGAAATACTTCATTTTTGCGGAGATGTTAAAAAGCATGATATTCCCTCTCCTGCTGAGGAAATACCACTTCCCGAAAAATGCGAAAGCAATGAAGATTTATTCCTTTTCGGAACTCATATTGAGCAATATCGCCATGCAACGAGAAGGGCCGAGTATTATTATCTTAAGGGCTTAAAACGTGATGAAAGCGATATGAGAATTAATAACGCATACGGTATGCTGCTTTTCAGAAAAGGACTTTTTGAGGAGAGCGAAAAATATTTCCGCCTTGCTGTTAAAAAACAAACCCGTTCAAATCCCAATCCCCAAAGCGGAGAATACTACTACAACTTAGGGCTTTCGCTCTTTTATCAGAAAAAGCTTGACGAGGCTTTTGACGCATTTTATAAAGCTGTCTGGAACTCGGATACAAAGGCAACGGCATACTATTTTATGGCTTTGATAAAATCAAGAAAGAATGAAAAGGAACAGGCGCTTGAATACATCGAAAACGCAATTATTTATAATTCAAGGAATTTCAGCGCTCTGAATCTTAAAGCGCTTCTCAAGGGTGAAAAAAGCGAGGCTCAGAATCTTGATGAACTCAATATTCTTTCTCTTTTTATTAACGGAGAAGATGTATCAAGGCATATAATTAATTCCCATATGCTCATTGATTTATCAATCGAGCTTGCAAAGGCAGGATATTATGAAAAGGCCTTTTCGCTTCTTTCTCTTGCTAAAGACGATTATCCTTTAATCCACTACTACAAGGCGTATTATTCAAAGGACAACAGCTTTCTGAGCGATGCGCTGAATGCTTCGCCCTACTGCTGTTTTCCGAACAGAATTGAGGATATTATTGTTCTTGAATATGCAATAAAAAACAATCCCGAGGATTTCAAAGCGCCGTATTATCTCGGCTGTTTATACTTCGACAAAGAGCGCCACGAGGATGCAATTAAATGTTTTGAAAGCTCAATAGAAAAAGGCGCTGATTTTGCAACGCCCTACCGCAATCTTTCACTTCTTTATTATAATAAAAGAGGAGAAAGCGAAAAAGCGCTTGAACTGATGAACAAAGCTTATTCAATGGATGAAGAGGATGCGAGAGTTTTATATGAGCTTGATTTGCTAAAAAAACGCATCGGAGTATCGCCGTTAAAAAGGCTTGAATTTTTATCAGCGCATTTTGATGCTGTTGAAAGCCGCGATGATTTATATCTTGAATATATAACCCTTTTAAATCTCACAGGAAAATACCAGCAGGCGCTTGATATGATTATGAAAAGACATTTTCATCCCTGGGAGGGCGGAGAAGGAAAGGTCCCCGAGCAATATATTTTCTCAAATATTGCTCTTGGGAATATTGAAAACACCTTTACCTACCCCGAAAATCTCGGCGAAGGAAAGCTATACGGTGCACAGGAAAACCGCCAGAACTACTATATGGGAATTAAAAGCGGTGATAATGCCTTCTTTGAAAAAGCATCAACAGGTCTTAGCGAGCCTGCCTCGGCGATGTATTATAACGACCAGCCGCCCGAAACAATCTTCTATCAGGGTTTGGCGCTTCTAAAACTGAACAGAAAAGAAGAGGCAAACCTCAGATTCAACAAGCTGATAAACTATGCCCAAAAGCATTATGATGATGAAATAATGATTGATTATTTTGCTGTTTCTCTTCCCGATTTACTTGTTTTTGATGAAGACCTTAATCTTAAAAACCGACTGCATTGTATGTTTATGAAAGCGCTCGGATTATATGGGCTCGGCAAAAAGGAAGAAAGCAAGGAATTATTTGAAGAGGCGCTGAAAATCAATCCAAACACATTTCAGATTGCAACGCATTATAACCTTTTATTTTCGGAGGATACAAATGAGATACAATAAAACACTTAATCAATGGAATTTCACGCTCGGAGATTATAAAGCCAAGGTCACTGTTCCCCACACCTGGAACGTTGATGATGAAGTTATGACCCACAGGGGTAAAGCAACCTACGAAACCTCTGTTTTTATTGAAGAAGAATATAAAGATAAGTGCATTTTTCTTCAGTTTAACGCTGTTTACCACAGTGCAAAAATCTATATCAACAATTCTTATGTTAAAGAGCATTCCCGTTCGGGCTTCACTCCGTTTAAAGTTGATATAACGGATTTTGTTTACTTTGATAAAGACAATATTATCAAGGTTGAGGTTGATAATGAAAAAAGCGATAATATGCTTCCTCACAGCGGTGATTTTGACTGGGCTGACGATGGAGGAATTATCAGAAGAGTTGAACTTCAGATAAGAGAAAAAGACTGCATTGAATATATGCACATAAGTGAGGACATAAGCGCAATTAAAAACAATACTGCTAGCGGAATGCTCAGTATTAAAACAAATATAAACAAGCCCAAAAAAATATGCGTTTATGATTATATGACGGGTGAAAAGGTTATTGAAAGCGAAAGCCTGAATATCCCATTTGAAAATCTTAAGCTCTGGAGCTGTTATTCTCCAAATCTCTATATTGTTACTCTTGAAACTGATAATGATTTGCTTGAAGAACGAATCGGAATCAGAAAGATTGAAACAAAGGGAGAAAAGGTTTATCTCAACGGAAAAGAATTATACTTAAAAGGCTGCGAATGGATGCCCGGCTCACATCCCGATTTTGGAATGGCAGAGCCTCTTGATATCAGCATAAAACATTTAAAACAGCTCAAAGCTGCGGGCTGCGTTTTCACCCGTTTCCACTGGCAGCAGGATTCAACACTTTTTGACTGGTGCGATGAAAACGGACTTCTCGTTCAGGAGGAAATACCTTATTGGGGATATCCGAAACAGGCAACCCCTCTCCAGCTCGATATTGCAAAACAGCAAGCCGACGAAATGATTTACTATCATTTTAATCATCCTTCAGTTGTTTGTTGGGGAGTCGGCAACGAGCTCGGCGCCGAAACTCAGGAAACTATCAATTATGTTAAGGATATCTATAAATACATTAAAGATAAGGATTCCCGCCGCCTTGTTAACTATGTTTCAAACACTCTCAGCAGAGTTGAAAACATTGAAAAGGATGATGCAACTCTCCACGGTGATATTGCAATGTGGAACGACTATCTCGGACTTTGGGAGCCGAGCGACAATATCCCAGAGCATATGATAAGAACCTGCAAAAAAGCCGAGGGAATGCCCCTTCTTGTTTCTGAATTCGGACTTTGCGAGCCCCATTTCAAAGGCGGCGATACCGAAAGGGCAAGAATTCTCAGAGAACGTCTTGAAATGTATGAAAAAATAAGTAATATATGCGGCTATATGTGGTTTTCACTGAATGACTACAGAACTCATTGCGGAGAAGAAGGAGAAAACAAACTCCGCCGACGTGTTCATGGTTCAACGGATTTATACGCCAACGAAAAGCCGTCTTACAGACTTCTTTATAAACTTCAGAAAGAATAAAAAAACCGCAGTGACTTAACATTAAGTCACTGCATTTTTTAATGTTTAGAATATTTAATAAAAGAAAACTCTATTTCATTATCGTTTGAAGTTCCTAAAACCTCTCTTGAATACTCGTTTTTATTAAACTCAGGGAAATAGGCATCTGCATCGGGGCAATCAGCATCAATTTCAGTCAGATAAATAGTTTTTGCATATGGCAGAAATGCTTTATAAATAGATTCACCGCCGATTATAAAACTTTTATCCTTCCCTGCAAGCTGAATTGCTTCTTCAATGCTGCCCGCAACCTCGGCGCCCTCAGCTTTATAATCGCTGTTTGAAGAAATAACAATATTTCGTCTGTTCGGAAGCGCTTTTGGAAGGGATTCAAAGGTTTTTCTTCCCATAATAACAGTTGCGCCCATCGTTGTTTTTTTAAAGAACTGCATATCCTCTCTGAAATGCCAGATAAGTTCATTATTCTTGCCAAGTTCATAGTTTTTCCCGACTGCTGCAATCATTTCAATGCTCATATTAATTCCCATAGCCTTTCTGCCCACAAATAGATTATTAGAATTCACACATTACGCTTTCCCTTGCAGGGCAGACAAGGCGTAAAATGGGAATTTAGCCATCGCTCGTTATCGCACCGCGATAAACTGAGCGGGCGAATATAATCAGGCGATAGTGTGAATATTCACACTATCACCTACTGAGCTATCGGAAAAGCTATCTTTCCCATATGCTCATAACCTATAAGTTTAACGTCCTTGCAATCCTTTGAATTATCAAAATCAAAGAAATCATTGACATCGGGATTCAGCCAAAGCTCCGGCGCAGGCAAATCTCCCTTTTCATCAAAACGTCTGATTTGCTCTTTGATGCCGTCAACCTGGTTAACATATATATGAGCGTCTTTAATGCTCCAGTCAATTGTTCCCGGCTGCAAGCCGCAAACCTTTGCGAGCATACAAAGAAGAGTTGCATACTGAGTTACATTAAACGGTAGGCCGAGCGGAACATCGCAGGAGCGCTGATGCACCCAGCAGTTGAGCTTTCCGTCTGTTACATCCCATTCGCTCGACCAAACGCACGAGGGAAGAACCGCTGTTTCAAGATAATCGTTCTGCCATAGAGTCATAACCATACGGCGATCCTCAGGATGATTTTTCAGCTTATCTATCAATTCCTGAGTCATCGAGAATTTATTTACAATAAATCCGTAAGCCGTTCCGATTGTGTGGGCAAATTCTTTTGGAAATTGCTTATGAATAACCTGTTTTTTGAGCTTTCCGTTTTCATCGGGAAGCATCTGAGTTGCTGTCCAGATTCCCTCTTCATCAATCTCCCATTCATCCCAGATATGAACATTTCTTTCCTGAAGCCAGCGAACGTCATTCGACTGTGCCTGATAAATCCAGAGCATTTCGAGAACTGCCTGACGGATAAAAAGCTGTTTTGTTGTTAGTATCGGATACTCCTTTGATAAATCAAAATGAAAGTGGTGCGACGGAACTTTGATTGTGTTGATTCCTGTTCTGTTTTCAACCTCAATTCCCTCACTGAGTATTCTTTTACATAAGCCGATGTAATCCTTATCCCACTGTGACATAATCTTCCTCCGACAATAATATTAATACTATTATAACAGGTTTATATTTAAGTTTCAAGTTTGGAAAGTGGTCCGTGATACGTGGTCCGTGGTCCGTGATACGTAACTTATAATTGCCGACCGCAGGTCCCGAAATTCTTAATTCTTAAATCTTAATTCTTAATTCGCGCAGCGAAGCGACCCGAAATTCGTAATTCGTCACTCGTAATTCGTAATTATAAAAAACCGCCAACCCCGAAGGGTTGGCGCGATTTTTTATTTGATTATTCAGCTGAAGGTGCGTAGTAATCAACAAGTCTTGCGAGCTTGTTATATTTATCAATTGAATTCTCAGCAGCAATTGAGAAGAGTTCTTCTGCCTTGCCCGGGAATGAACGCTTAAGTGCTGAATATCTTGTTTCGCCCTCGATGAACTCGATATAGTCAGCTGAAGGAGCCTTTGAATCGAGTGAGAACGGATTCTTGCCCTGAGCAACAAGAGCAGGATTGTATCTGAAGAGATTCCAATAGCCAGCCTGAACAGCTTTCTTCTGCTCAGTCTGGTTGAACGGCATCTTGATGCCGTGGTTGATACAAGGAGCATAGCAGATAACGATTGAAGGTCCGTTATAAGCAGCAGCCTCCTGGAATGCCTTTAAGCACTGGTTGTAATCAGCACCCATAGCAACCTGAGCAACATAAACATAACCGTAGCTCATAGCTATCTGAGCGAGATCCTTCTTCTTAACAACCTTACCTGATGCAGCAAACTTAGCAACAGCACCTGTTGGTGTAGCCTTTGAAGCCTGACCGCCTGTATTTGAGTAAACCTCTGTATCGAATACAACGATGTTAACATCTTCATTAGAAGCGATAACGTGGTCAAGTCCGCCGAAGCCGATATCGTATGCCCAGCCGTCACCACCGAAGATGAACTGATACTTCTTGGAAGCATAATCAGCATCCTTGAGGAAGTCCTCAGCAGCAGCCTTAGCGTCTCCGCTGAGATTTGCATTTTCAAGAGCAGCGATAAGAGCCTTTGCATCTGCTTCGTTCTTAGCAGCATCTTCATATGTTGCAAGCCAAGCATCAGCCTCAGCAACGCCAGCCTTTGAAAGTGTTTGAGCGTCAGCAGCAAGTCTTTCACGAATCTGCTTCTGAGCAAGATACATACCGTAACCGAACTCAGCGTTATCCTCGAAGAGTGAGTTAGACCAAGCAGGGCCGTGGCCGTTCTTATCTACTGTGTATGGAGTTGAAGGTGCAGATCCGCCCCAGATTGATGAACAACCTGTTGCGTTTGCAATATACATCTTATCACCATAGAGCTGAGTAACAAGCTTAGCATAAGGAGTTTCGCCGCAGCCTGCGCAAGCGCCTGAGAACTCAAGGTAAGGCTTCTTGTACTGAACTCCGATAAGAGTATTCTTAGCAACATCTTCCTTAACAGGAGTATCAACAAGTGCGTCAAATGCCTTCTGAGCGTCAAGCTGAGAAGCGATTGGCTTCATTGTGAGTGACTTAGTCGGGCAAACGTGAGCACAAGAGCCGCATCCTGTACAGTCAAGAGCTGAAATGATAAGTGAATATTTAAGACCTGTATTCTTTGGAACTTTAAGGTCAACCATCTTGGTTTCTGCCGGAGCTGCAGAAGCCTCTGTCTCATCAAGAGCAACAGGACGGATTACAGCGTGAGGACAAACCATTGAACATCTGTTACACTGAGCACACTTCTCTGCTTCCCATTCAGGAACATTGATTGCAACGCCTCTCTTCTCGAATGCAGCAGAGCCCTGAGGATAAACGCCGTCAGCGCTGTCGAGGAATGCGGAAACAGGAAGGTCGTCACCGTGAAGTCTTCCAACAGGATCAAGAATGTTCTTAACGAACTTCTTCATTTCTTCTCTGTCTGTTGCAACTTCAAGCTCAGCAGCATCATCAACAGCATCTTTCCATGAAGCAGGAACGTCGATTTTAACAACTTCCTTAGAGCCTCTGTCGATACCGTTGCAGTTTGCGTTAACGATAGCCTCGCCCTTCTTTGAGAACTTAGCAACAACCTTTTCCTTCATATATCCGATTGCTTCTTCAACAGGAAGAATTCCGCTGATTGTGAAGAATGCAGACTGAAGAATTGTTGAAGCACGGCCCGGAAGACCAACTTCCTCAGCAATCTTGATACCGTTGATTGTATAAAGATTAATGTTGTTTTCAGCAATGTATCTCTTCATCTTAGCAGGAAGATTTGCATCGAGCTCTTCAGGAGTCCAGATACAGTTAAGAAGGAAGGTTCCGCCGGGAAGAAGATCCTGAACCATATCATACTTATTAACGTATGAAGGATTATGGCAAGCAACGAAGTTTGCTTTATTGATGAGATATGTTGAGGTTATCGGTGATGAACCGAAACGAAGGTGGGATACTGTGATACCGCCTGATTTCTTTGAGTCATAGAAGAAATAACCCTGAGCATACATATCTGTATGGTCACCGATAATCTTGATTGAGTCTTTGTTAGCTCCGACTGTTCCGTCTGAACCAAGTCCCCAGAATTTACATGAGGTTGTTCCTGCAGGAGTTGTGTCGGGAGTTTCAGTAATCGGAAGTGAAAGATTTGTTACATCATCCTCGATTGAAAGAACAAATTCCTTCTTTGGCTGGGGAGCATTCATGTTTGCATAAACTGCGATAACATGAGCAGGAAGAGTATCTTTTGAACCAAGACCGTATCTTCCGCCATATACAGGAATCTGATCGAATTTTGTTCCTCTGAGAGCTGTAACAACATCAAGGTAAAGAGGCTCGCCGAGTGATCCGGGCTCTTTAGTTCTGTCGATAACAGAAATGCTCTTAACAGTCTCAGGAATTGCATTAACAAGGTGAGCAGCTGAGAAAGGTCTGTAAAGGTGAACGCAAACCATACCAACTTTTTCGCCTCTTGCATTGAGGAAGTCAACTGTTTCTTTGATTGTATCGCAAACAGAACCCATAGCAACGATAACTCTGTCTGCGTCCTCAGCTCCGTAGTAGTTGAAGAGCTGATAATTTGTTCCGATTTTCTCGTTTACTTTGTTGAGATACATCTCTGTTGCAGCAACAGCATCGTTGTAATATCTGTTACAAGCCTCTCTGTGCTGGAAGAAGATGTCTGAGTTTTCTGCAGAACCTCTGAGAACAGGGCGCTCAGGATTGAGAGCTCTCTTTCTGAAGTCAGCAACATCCTGCATATCAATTAAATCTCTGAGTTCTTCATAATCCCATGTTTCAATCTTCTGAACTTCGTGAGAAGTACGGAAACCGTCGAAGAAATGAAGGAAAGGAACTCTGCTCTTAAGAGTTGCAAGGTGTGATACTGCACCGAGGTCCATAACCTCCTGAACGTTTGCAGAACACATCATTGCATAACCTGTCTGACGGCAAGCCATAACGTCTGAATGGTCGCCGAAAATGTTGAGCGCATGAGTTGAAACGCAGCGAGCAGAAACATGAATAACACTGGGAATAAGTTCACCTGCGATCTTATACATATTTGGAATCATAAGTAAAAGACCCTGTGAAGCAGTGTATGTAGTTGTTAATGCACCTGCTGAAAGTGAACCGTGAACAGCACCTGCTGCACCAGCCTCAGATTCAAGCTCAGCAACCTTAACGGTCTGTCCGAAAAGGTTCTTTACTCCCTTTGCAGCCATAGCGTCGGTTTCTTCAGCCATGGGAGAAGAAGGAGTAATAGGATAGATAGCAGCAACTTCGGTAAACGCATAGCTGACGTGAGCCGCAGCGCTGTTACCATCCATGGTTTTCTTTTGTCTAGCCATTGGATTTTTCCTCCTGAAATAATTAGTACTAATTAGGATTTGAAAGGATACTTTCAATATACCGCAAATATTATAACATCTTGTCCTGTCAATTTCAACATTAAATTTATATATTACATAATTTAGAAATTATAGTTGCAAGTTACGAGTGCCGAGCTCCAAGTTATCGGGTCGCTTCGCTATGATATTCGTAACTCGTAATTATAAAAGCGGCTCAGCCGAGCCGCTTTTATTTATTCTTTAGATTCAATTAATTTGCATTTAACTTCAAATGTTTTAAGTGAATTATTCTGAATTCTTGCGATTGTTAGTGTAACCGTATCTCCCGGCTTTTTCTTCGAGAGCGCCGAGGTCATAATATCAACAGAAGTAAGGGTTTTTCCATCGATTGCAACAATCATATCATACTGCTTGATATCGCTGTTTTTAAGGTCTGATTCGCTGTCGATTTCCTGGATAACCATTGTTCCCTCTGCATTCTTAAAGCCTTCGTTTTCAAGTGCGTTAAGAATAGCGTTTGCGCTGTTATAATTAGCAAGAGTGTTATAGGTTATACCAAGTTTTGCTCTTCCTGCAACATAACCGTTTTTAATGAGTGAGTTTGCAGTTTCAATAGCTGTATTACTCGGAACGGCAAAGCCCATTCCCTCATATTCGGTTGAAGCGATTTTTGATGAGTTGATTCCGATAACCTGACCCTGCATATTGAAGAGCGCGCCGCCTGAGTTACCGGGATTGATAGCAGCATCAACCTGAATACACTCGTTGTTATAACCTATCTGTGATGAAACAGGAACGTCGAGCGCTGAAACAATACCCCTTGTTACGCTGTTTTTGAAGGTAAGTCCTCCGGGACATCCGATTGCAATACAGTCCTCGCCGACTTCGATATCCTTACTGTCGCCGAACTCAGCAACCTGAAGTCCTGTTGCGTTGATTGAAAGAACTCCGATATCGGTCTGTGAGTCATATCCAACAAGCTTTGCTTCATATTCCTTGTCATTATCAAGAGTTACTGTGAAAGAACTTCCGTCAGCAATAACGTGAGCGCAGGTTATAATATAGGTTTTGCCATTAGATTCGCTCATAATAACGCCTGAGCCTTCGCCCGAAGCAACGCTTTCGCCTGAATTCGAGCCCTGACCGTAGTTATAGAAATAACTATATGCGCTCTGCTGGGTATAAACAGTTATTCCAACGCAGGAATTCTTTGTTTTTTCAGCAACGCCTGCTGCAGTAAGATTTCCGTCGCTGTCTTTTTTAGCAGCTTCATTACTTCCAACAACACTTGCCGAAGCGGAATCATCGCCGTTTTCATCAGCTTTTTGTGACTGAGTTGTATTATTTGAAGATGAACTGTTACTATTAAAACTCTGCATTCCGACTGAAATTGCAATTCCTGCTACTCCGATAACAGCGCATACCGCAATAAGAACTATTATCCAGGTTAAAGTATGATTCTTTTTCTTCTTTGGCTGAAGCGGAACACTGCCGTTTATCTCATACTGAGGCGGCGTCTGAGGTGTAACAGGCGGTTTATAGTATGTTTGCTGTGCCTGATACTGCTCAGCGTTCTGCTGGGTTGGCGGAACATAATAACCGCCGATTGGTGTTTCCTGATTGTTTTGTTCGGGTGTATTTCCCGAATTGTTGAAATAGTCATCCATAGTTTGTTACTCCTTTTGTTATAGGATTTTGTTATTTGGCTTTAGGAAGCGTGAAAACAAATTCCGCTTCATTTGCACTCTCGGATTTCGCATAAATCCTGCCGCCGTGCATTTCAACCATCATTTTAACTATATAAAGTCCGAGTCCTGCGCCTTTTGCATCAAGACTTCTGGATTTATCAACCTTATAGAATCTTTCAAAGATTCTTGAAAGCTCTTTTTTATCAATACCCTCGCCGCTATTTTTGATTGAAACCTGAACGAAGTTTCCTTTTTCCTCGGCTGAAATATCGATATAACCGTTTTCATTGGTGAATTTAACAGCGTTATCAAAAAGATTATAGATAACCTGATAAATCATATCGGTGTCCGCGTGAACGCGCCTGGGCTCAATATCCTCAAGACCCCTTATCTCGATATTTTTCTTTTCAATCTTTTGTTCAAAGGTTAAAAGAATATGGATAATCTGGTCCGTTATATTATAGTTCTTCGGCTTCATTTCAAAGTCGCCCGATTCCATCTTGCTCATATTAAGCATAGCAACAACAAGGCGCGAAAGCCGTCTTACTTCGTCGCTTACAATTTTAAGATAGTAATCCTGCTTCTCCTTTGGAATAGTTCCGTCGAGTATTCCGTCGATAAAGCCCGCAATCGATGTCATCGGTGTTTTAAGCTCGTGGGAAACATTTGCGACGAACGAACGTCTTGAATTCTCAAGTTTATCAAGCGCATCCGCCATATCGTTAAACGCATATCCCAAATCTGCAAGTTCATCATTGCTGTTGATTTTAACCCTGTAGGAAAAATCACCGACTGCAAAACGCTTTGCCGCAGCGCTCATCTGCTGGAGGGGGGTTACCATACGTTTTGTTAAAACCCATATCATAACAAACCCTGCTATAAGGCAGAGAACCGCAACACTGAAAAATATTCTTATTACTGCATTTACAAGATCGGTTGTTCCCGAATTAACAATTGCAAAAACCGAGCCGATAATATCGTTTGAGGCCTGCGAATAGGTTGGCGCAACAATAGCTGTTCCAACAATATAGCAATCTTCTCCATTGATAGTCGTTCTTGCAACCGCAGTTGAATCCTCATAAACGCGCTGAATCAGATTATCGTCAACCTTAAAGGTTTCGTGTTCCTCACACACCATCGAATTTTCATAGTATGACGATATTCCCCTCTGCTCCTTACAGAGAATTATTTTTCCCTCGTTATCGCAGACGAAAACATCTGAATCAATGCAGCTTGAAACAACTGAAAGCGAGTCGCATATATCCTGCTTTTCGTTTGAAAAGCTCGAATTCATATTGTTAACAATAAGAGTTGAGGAAACACTCTGGGCAATATTCTGGGTATTTTCTTTAAGAAGATTTGTTTTCTCTTCAATGGAATATCTGTTAACAAGAATAATAAGCGAGCTTCCCAGAACTGCAAAGGTTATCAGGAAAATCATAGCAAACATAACGAAATAGCTAAAGAAGATATTGCCTTTTCGCTTTGATTTAAGCTTTGGTATCGCCATTTATCTTAATCCTTTGTTTCGAATTTATATCCAACGCCCCAAACGGTTTTAAGCGCCCATTTATCCGAAACGCCCTCAAGCTTTTCACGAAGACGTTTAACGTGAACGTCAACCGTTCTTGAATCTCCGTAGTAATCAAATCCCCAAACCTCATCAAGAAGCTGGTCTCGGGTATAAACCCTGTTTGGATTTGAAGCGAAATGATAGATAAGTTCAAGCTCTTTAGGCGGAGTATCAACCGCAACGCCTTTAACCTTCATTTCATAATTAGTTATGTTGATTTCAAGATTATCGTATATAACAGTCTTTTTCTCAGCTGTCTTGTTTTCGCTTTCGTCCTTTGTTCTTCTTAAAACAGCTTTGATTCTTGCCATAACCTCTTTTGCATCAAACGGCTTAACAACATAGTCGTCAGCGCCAAGCTCAAGTCCGAGAACCTTGTCAAAGGTTTCGCCCTTTGCTGTGAGCATAATAATCGGAGCTGTTGAGGTCTTTCTGATTTCTCTGCAAACCTGCCAGCCGTCCATTTTCGGAAGCATAATATCGAGAAGAACCAAATCGGGAGTTTTGTTGTGAAAGGTGTTAACAGCCTCCTGACCGTCGTTTGCAACGAAAACGGTGTAACCGTCGTTTTCAAGATAGAGTTTTAATAATTCGCATATGTTGAGATCATCGTCAACAACAAGTATTTTATCTGCCATAGTAATTCTTTCCTTTCTTTTGCTTTATATTAAGCGAAAATCGCTTTATTCCTTATTATTTTTGTGTCATTCTATCATCAATTTTTGAACAGGCAATTAATAGAAAATAATATTTCTTTAACTATTTTTTACCATTTTTTTACTTGCTTCAAGATAGTCGATATACTGCTTTGCGCACCTCGGCGAACGGCCTCCCCGACGTCTTGCCCACTGCTCAGCTCCAATGACAAGTTCCTCTTCATCATAGTCAAAATCCCTGTCGGAAGCAATTTTTAAAACAATGTCGATAAAATCCTTTTTGTCGGGATTGAGGAAGTTTATTGCAAGCCCGAATCTGTCTGATAAAGAGAGCTCCTCCTGAATAGTGTCGCCGCTGTGAACATCGTTTTCTCTGTCTGTGAAGTTTTCTTTAACAATGTGACGGCGGTTTGAAGTCGCATATATCAGCGCATTCCCCTCTCTCTTTGAAAGCGTTCCTTCAAGAGCGGCTTTAAGCTGGGAGAGCGAATCCTCTTTTTTATCAAAGCTGAGGTCGTCTATGAAAATAATAAACTTCATAGGGTTATCCGCTATTTTTTCTCTTATAAGAGTTAAATCACAGATATCACCTTTAGATATTTCAATTATTCTCAGTCCCCTGTTTTTATATTCATTGAGAATTGCATGAACAGTTGAACTTTTTCCCGTTCCGCGATCTCCGTAAAGAAGAATATTGTTTGCAGGAAAACCGCTGAGAAATGCTAAAGTATTATCAATAACCTGATTTCGCTGCCGTTCATAGTTTTTGAGGTCGGTCAGCCTTATCGTATCAATCGAAGTTATCGCAGCGAACTCCCTGTTTCTCCAGGTGAATGCGCAGTTTTTCGCAAAAGCGCCGTATCCGTTTTCCCTGTGATACTCAGTTAAAACATCAAAAGCATTTTTAATACCGCATTTAAGCTCTTCAGCCGGCTCTCCGATTTCCCACTTTGGAAGCGTTTTCAGGATATCCTTATTACTTTCATTTAATATATCCTCAGACTTTATCTGAGAAATTTCATCAAGCTTTTCAAGGTCGCTTTTAACACCCGATATAACCGATGAAGAAAGGCTCTTCACTTCATCCGACGCTGCCGCACGAGAGAAAACATTTTCATCAAATAAAATCAGTGATGAAATATAATGTTTAAGAGAATCCCCTCTTTTTGTCAGCGCATTAAAAAATTCGCTGTAGCATTTATAAACGCTTTCGTTTTCGGCATTTTCAAGAAGAGAGCGAAGCTTTTTAATTACCTCATCGTTTTTAATATTGTAAATACAAAGTGAATCGATATAAAATTTAATACGTTTAAGTTTATTCATTGCTTTATTCCTTTTTTGTATTTTTATACGGTTTGTTCACAATTTCAATTTTATACCATTTGTTCACAATTTACAATATGAAAAATACGATATTTATATTAAATGAAGATTAAAAAGCCTAAAAAGTATGAGTTTTAGTTATTTCATAAGAATTTGAGTTGCATTTTTTTCACTTTTTGTTGCAATTTACACTTGCATTATAGGTTTTATAGAATTATAATATTATACGCTAATATATAAATAATTACGAATTACGAGTTACGAATTACGAATTAATGGTCTTGCAGACGGCAATTATAGTCGTCGTGTCCAGAGCCCCGAAAATTCTCATTCCACGCTCCTGATTCCTAACTATTTACGAAGTAGATATTAATAATTAATGTAATAATGGAGGAAAATACTATGGCAGATGCTAAAATTTTCTATGAATCAGATTGTAACTTAAGCGTTCTTGACGGCAAAACAGTTGCTATCATCGGATTCGGTTCACAGGGTCATGCTCACGCTCTCAATCTTCATGAAAGCGGAGTAAACGTTGTTGTTGGTCTTTATGAAGGCTCAAAGTCATGGGCTCACGTTGAAAGCCTTGGACTCAAGGTTATGACAACAGCAGATGCAGTTAAGGCTGCAGACGTTATTATGGTTCTCACTCCCGATGAGAAGCAGGCAGCTATTTATAAGAATGATATTGAACCAAACTTAACAGAGGGCAAGGCTCTTGCTTTTGCACACGGTTTCAACATTCACTTCAAGCAGATCGTGCCTCCTGCAAATGTTGACGTATTTATGATTGCTCCTAAGGCTCCCGGCCATACAGTTCGTTCTGAATACAAAGAAGGCAAAGGAACTCCCTGCCTTGTTGCAGTATATCAGGATGCAAGCGGTCACTGCCAGGATATCGCTCTTGCATACGGCGCAGGAATCGGCGGCGCTCGTGCAGCAATTCTTGAAACAACCTTCAAATGTGAAACAGAAACAGACCTCTTCGGTGAGCAGGCTGTTCTTTGCGGCGGCGTTACAGCTCTTATGAAGGCAGGTTTCGAAACACTTGTTGAAGCAGGCTATGACCCGAGAAACGCATACTTTGAGTGCATCCACGAGATGAAGCTCATCGTTGACCTTATCTACAGCGGCGGTTTCTCAAAGATGAGATATTCAATTTCAAACACTGCTGAGTTCGGTGACTACGAAACAGGTAAGCGCCTCATCACAGATGAAACAAAGAAGGAAATGAAGAAAGTTCTTGAAGAGATTCAGGACGGAACATTCGCTTCAAAGTTCATCACAGAGGCTAACAACGGTTGGGCACACTTCAAGGCTAAGAGAGCTCTTGAGGCTGAGCATCAGCTTGAGCAGGTCGGCGAAGGTATCAGAGCTATGTACTCCTGGAACGGCGACGACAAATACGCAGAAAAATAAAAAAAATTTTCCGACTCGAAAGAGTCGGATTTTTTTATTTTTAATTGAGAATTGAAAATGAAAAATTGAGAATTTCGGGTTATTCCCCTGTTAGGGTAAATTTCGAGCTGGCGAGACAAAAGGGTCTGGCGCCCGCTTCAAGGGCTACGCACGGCAATTATATTGTCCGAGGCGAAGCCGAGTAACCACAATTCGTAATTATAAAAAGCCTCAGGTTTAACACCAGAGGCTTTTTGATATTATAATGAAAATGCAAAATCTTCATCTTCCCAGTCGTCGGTAACTCTTCCGAGATTTCCTTCCAATGAAGTTGTAAGAACATCTGCGTTTTTTGAAATAACAGCCTTAAATTCAGGCTCTTTATATTCAGTTTTCTTATTCATATTTAAAGCCCTCCTTTAATTCTTAAAATAGTTTTTCGCTGCAACACCATAGTTATATAGGCTTCTTCCAAAATTGCCGCCCTTAACCTTTGCAAACTGGTTAACATTGAGTGTAAGGGTTGCGCCGTCATACTCAATTGTATTAATTCCGTCGAAGTTTTCAGCAAGTATTCCTGTTATATCAAGGCAAACTCTCGTTGTTCCTTCAACAACTGTAGGCTTAATTTCCCTTGTATTGCCGTTTGCATCGATTACTGTTGCAACAAGTCCGTCTGCTACGCATTGGGCTTCTGTTTTATTCAGATTAATACGAAGTGAAGGAATTGATTTTGCAACATAGGAAAAACTCTTTAAAACTGAGGTGTTTCCGCTTAAAGTTATAGAGCCTTCTATTGCTACATCATCAGTATTGATATAATCCTGAGCAGCGAAAGCATCTTCATTATAGTTGAAATTATCACTGCATGCCTTGCCGTAGTCGAGCATTGTTTTAGCAAGCTCAACAAGCTGCAATTTCTTTGTGTCTTCGGAATCCTTATACAAATTGATTATAGCCTCGCAGTAATCCTTAACCGATACAGTGAAGGAACGGATATATTCTTCTCCGTTATAAAGCGTTACAGTCATTTCATCCCTTAACTGTGCGGGAGCAGCAAGAACCTTAACAACATATCTGCCGTCTTCTTCGTCTTTAAGAGCAATAAGTTCTTCACCTGAATAGGTTTCTGTTATTGCTGTTGGGCTCTGTTTATCGGGGGCATTATGAGTAACCGTTAATTTTGCATTTTGGGTATCAACATAATCATCAACATCGATATAAAGATTCAGATGAATGCAGTCATCAAGTGAAAGGTTAAAGCCATCAACGCTTTCAGCGGTGTAAGTTGCTGTATAAGTTACGCTTTGTGTTACCGGTGAGATTTGTGGTGACCAGCCTGAGAAGGTATACTTATAATTTCCGTCGAAATACGATGCGGGAGTTTCGCCGTTGTATTCGGGCATTGAGCCGTATTCAGCGTCCTCATCGACTTCTACTGTTACGCCGTTTACAACCCACTTAACCGTATATTCATTGGTTATTGTATAGCAGGTTATTGTCCCCTCTACTTCATCCTCGTAGGTCCAGACTTTCTTATAGTAGCCTTCGGGAAGGTTTGGCGGTGCATCAACACATTCTCCAATATATTTACCGCGCTTAACCCTCAGAATCTCATATACATCGGGATTTTCAGATATTTTCTGGAGCGTATAGTTGAATAAAGGTGCGCTGAGGATTTCAACGATTTTTCCATCGCGTTTTTCAGCAGCTTCTGAAAACTGAAGATAGTATTCTCTGTCGCCGTTATCTTTGATAACCGCCGCTTCATACGGAACCCATACTCCCGTTATTTCAAGGTCCTCTGTGATTGTTTTTCCAACAAACGGAGTTCCGTAAGTGCTATAGCCTGCACCCTCAAAGAAAGCAACAAAATGCGAGCCCGGGTTCATAGCTTCGGGAAGATACGGAATCGGCGGGAAGAACCAGCCTTCGGGATATGGGAATTTAAGTATAACATCAGTATAACCGATGACGGTTAAAACAGGAGGAAGTATTTTTACAATAGTTGCAATATTCTGATTATAAGTTGCCCAGATATCGTTAACGCAATCGGGCATTACCTCGGCGCCTGCGTCAAGAATAGAAATACCGGTGTCGATGGTTACCCAGTGGAATTTATGATTTGTGTACTTCTTTGAACCGTCTTCCTGTTCCTCTTCTTCCAGACATTCGGATTCGGAATCGGAAACATCAACATTTACACTTGACGCGGCAGCGCCTTCAACAACTACCGAAGCGCCTGCACCGAGAACAACTTCAACTCCTGTTCCGACAACTATTACAGTTGCCGCTACTCCTGCAGCAATTTCAACATTATCGTCGTCATCACCGGTGCCGTCAACATAAACTTTATCATCAGTTCTGAAATAGTATGTAATGCCTTTGTTTGTTTCTTTTTTATTGTAATCTGTAATATCTGCACTGTAGCCTGAATGTTTTACACGAAGAACATCAAGAGTTAGGTTATTCATACTGTATGGCGCGTCCGCATTCGCAAGGAGCGTAATAACTGCGCCGCCTTTAGTTTTTTCAGACTCTTCAACAGCGTCACTGAAGGTTGTAAACTTTTTATCCCCGACTTTAGCAATAAACTGAGTTCCCTTGAATGTTGCAGTGTAGGTTATATCTCCGCTTACTGCACTAACATCCGGCGACCATTTATCAAATGAATATGTATAATGCTCATCGTCGGGTTTTGTCGGAGTTGCTCCGTTATAGGTAGGAACAGTTCCCTCGGCTACATCTTCATCTGTTTCAAGAGTAGTGCCATCGTAGTTTTGCCATGTTACAGTATAGGTTTTTATCTTCGGCACTGCTGTAAAGGTTGCAGTGTACTGAGCATCAGCAGTTGCAGCAACTACCTCGGGAGTCCAGCCCTCAAAGGTGTAGGTATAATCTTCATCTTCGGGCTTAACAGGTGTTTCGCCGTCATAGGTTGGAACAGTTCCCTCAGCAAGCCCGGTGTCTGTTTCAATAGTTGAGCCGTCGAAGTTTTTCCATATAACAGTATAGGGCGTATGGAGTTTAAGCTGACCGCTTTGAGCATCCTTGCCGACAACATAATCGGTGTTGTCGCTTACAAATCTCTCTGCAATATTATAATCAGTGTTTTCACTTTCAGTAAGCTTACCTGTGCCACTTGACTTTTTAACGCCGATTGATGCACTGCTGTCAATATCTCCGATTACACTGATAACAGCATTATCGGCAAGATTTAAGTTGTTTGGATTATTGTTAACTGAAAGGTTATCAAGAACTATCGGCGAGTCTGAAATATTTACCTTGGTGTTTTTGCTGGCATGAATTCCGCCGCCGTTGGTAGCTTTGTTATTCGTTATGGAACCGCCCGTCAGATTAACCATATTAGCTGTAACATCCGTAAGGTAGATTCCTCCGCCCCAACCATTTGAGGTATTATATATTATTTGTCCGCCCACAATGTTCGAGGTGCCGTAGTTATATATGCCACCGCCTCTGGTAGCAGAGTTGCCTATAATCGCCCCGCCGTTCATATTTAATGTGCCGCTATTATTAATTCCGCCGCCGCACGAGCTGTTGCCCCTTCCGCCGGTGATGTAACCGCCTGTAAAGATGAAGTAATCCTCGCCCTCAGTCCCTTCGGCGTTGTCATTAACAGTTGCAAGTCCGTTTTCATCAACCGTATATTTATGCTCTGTATTGTCGCTGTCAGTGAGTGTAAGTTCAGCATTTGAAGGAACAGTTATAACGCTGTAGCTCGAATCACCCGTTGCGCGCAAGCCGTAACCGTTCAGGTTGAGCGTATGTACGCCGTCAGGAACAGTAACGGTTGCAGTCGTGTCTATATTCGCAAGAAGGGTTAGAGTGCTTCCCTCAACCCAGTTTTCCGCTTTGACGGCATTGGTAATAGAGCCGAATAAGGTATCATCAACCTTAGCAACGGGAGTTGTTTCTTTATATGTTGCTGTGTAGGATACGTTACCTGTTGCCGCAACAACCTCAGGAGACCATTCATCAAAAACATACATCGCTTGTGTGTCGTTCGGTTTTGTCGGTGCTTCGCCGTCATAAGTCGGGATTTCACCTTCCGCAACATCATTATCAGTTTCAAGAATATCATTGTTTTCGTTTAGCCACTGAACAGTGTACGGAGTGTGAATTTTAAGCTGGGAGCTTGAAGCATCCTTTCCGATAACATAATCGCCGTTATCACTGGTGAACTTTGATACATCGTTGTATTCGGTGTTTGAGCTGTTCGTTATTATACTTGCTCCGTCTGAGCTTCTCACTCCGATTGAAGCGCCATTTTCAAGCTGTCCCGTTACGCTGATAATTCCGTCTTGAGCCAGATTAACATTATTTAATTCGGGTTCCGGATTGCTGTTGATTGAAAGGTTATCCTCAACAATCGGTGAACCTGAAATATTAACTCTGTCGTTAGCGGATATATGTATTCCTCCGCCGTTACCTGCGGCGTTATGCGTTATAGTGCCGCCGGAAAGATTAACCGTGTTAGCCACCTTGTCGGAAAGATATATTCCTCCGCCCCAACCAATTGCGCGGTTATATGTTATCAATCCGCCATTAATATTAGCGGTGCCGAAGTTGGATATGCCGCCGCCTCTACTGTCCGTGCTGTTTCCAATGATTGTTCCGCCGTTCATTGTGAACATTCCGCCGTTTGAAACGCCACCGCCGTTGATTGAACTGCCCGATGCGCCTGTTATGTATCCGCCTGTAAAGGTGAAGTAATCCTCGCCCTCAGTCCCTTCGGCGTTGTCATTAACAGTTGCAAGTCCGTTTTCATCAACCGTGTATTTATGCTCTGTATTACCGCTGTCATTGAGAGTAAGCTCAGCATTTGAAGGAACAGTTATAACGCTGTAGCTCGAACTGCCTGTTGCTTTCAATCCAAAGCCGTTCAAATCAAGCGTATGTACGCCCTCAGGAACAGTAATGGTTGCGTTTGTGTTGACATCATTAAGCAGGGTCAGAGTGCTTCCCTCAACCCAGTTTTCGGCACTTACTGCTTTAGTTATATCTTCAAAAAACTTTGTTGTTTCATCATCAACAACTTTTGCTATTACTTCACTTGATGCTTTTCCATAGAGAATAATGTCATCAAGCGCTAAGCCGTAGCCATAGTTGCTTGTCATCTTAAAGCCAATCTGAAGATTATCCGCAAGTGCGCCGGTCGGAAGGCTTAAAACCAATTCCGTCCAGCTTTCATGGTTTTCCTGTGTGCTGAATATTGTATTCCAGTCACCGCCCGAAACTCGGTAGCATACATCAAAATAATCATATTCGCCGCCAAAGGCACGGTTAATATACCACAATTCAAGAGTTGATGACTCTACTGAAGATAAATCAATCGTAGGCGTAATCAAATACGCATAGTCGCCTCTGTATTCAGAATAACACAAGAAGTTATAATTACCGCTATGGGCAGCGCTGCCTGTGCCTCTGTCACCGTTTCCGACCACCCATTGAAGACCAGATTTAGACGACTCTGTTGACCAGTCGCTTGGAACCGCTTTGCCCTCTGCATCTTCTTTGAGCAAAATGCTTTGTCCTTGCGATGATGTATCATCGGCATATACGCTGAAATTTAGCCCTGAAAAGACTGACAGCATCATAACCAATGAAAGAAAAATGCTTATTGTTTTTTTCATTAAAACTTTCATAAAGCCCTCCAATAATCTTTTTTTATTCTTTTTGCGTTAGCTGACTGCGTATATTAATTTTAATAACACTTTAACATTTTGATTTTACCACACACAGTGCCACAAAAGTGCAACAAAACAACATAGAAAAAAGCAGAAATCCGAGATATTTCTTCGAATTTCTGCTTTTTTTATTATTTTGCATTAAAAATCGGCCAGGAATACTGAATCATATATTCACCGCGATACATTCTAATTGCATCAGGATTGCCTTTTTTATATTCATACGCATCGCAATCAATCTTATCAACATCAACAAAGCACTCGCTTCTTCGCTTGATAAAAACATCTTCTGCATCAACCGCTTTCAGAGTTGCCTGTATATCTGCAATAAGATTTCGTAAATACGATTTATGGTCCTCCTCCCATAAAACTGCATTCAGCTCATTTATGTTTATTGCCGCACCCTCTCTATCAATAAGATAGGCAAAAAGCTCTTTTGATTTGCTATATTGAAATTTCAGAGGAACGCCGCCTGCTGAAACCTCGAAATTGCCAAAGCATTTAACCTGCAGACTTTTTGTTGCTTTAATTTTAATCGGATAGCGAAGATTCTCGATTTCCTGTATGATTTTATCCTCGTTGACCGGCTTGACAATATACCCCGAGGCGTGAAGGTTATATGCGCTGAGGGCATAATCATTGTATGCAGTAACAAAAATGATATTTATTTTCGGATTGATTTCCTTTAGCCTTTTTGCCAACTGAATTCCGTTTATAACGGGCATTTCAATATCTAAAAAGGCAATGTCTATTTGTTCATTTGCAGTTTTCTCCAATGCTTGCAGAGGGTTAACAAAGCAAAAACATTCACTCTCTGAGGGAATAACCTTTTTAACCTCGTTTTCAAGGCGAATTAACTGCAGCTCCTCATCATCAACTAATAGCGCTTTCATACTCTGACCTCATTCGGGAATATAATTGTTACAAAGGTGCCCTTTTGGGGATTGCTCTTAATAAGAACATTTCCGCCACAGGTGTTTTCAACGCGGTATTTGATATTGCTCAACCCGATATGAATGTTATCATTCATATCAACTTTTTCCATATTGAAGCCCACACCGTCATCAACAACCTCAACTATGTACGAGCTTTCATTTTGATATGCTCTCAATGTTAGACTACCGCCCTCAATTCTTTTAAGAATACCGTGTTTGATTGAGTTTTCAACAATCGGCTGAACACTTAGTGGCGGAACATAAAAATCGGTTGTTTGTATATCATATTGAACATTAATTCTCTCACCGAATCGCATCTTTTCAAGCGAAACATATGACCGAATATGCTTTAATTCATCTTCAAACGGAATCAGCTTCTTTTCCGACAGCGAAGAAATATTGCATCTTAAATACTCGGTGAAATCATCCAGTGATGCCTGTGCCTTTTCAGGGTTTATTGCAATGAGAGTAGAAATCGAAGAAAGTGAATTATAGATAAAATGCGGTTGTATCTGGGAGAGCATCATTTTAATTTGCGCTTCCTTATTCTTTTCCTCTTCTTCTGCGATGACAATGTTTTTCTGAACATTCAAAAACATAATCATAACTTCTATTGCAATGATAATTGAAGCGTAGGCAATCGCATATCCTTTGAAAATATTTTGCAAAATAATTGCAACAAACGGCAAAAGGCAATAAATAGCAAAAGCCTCTTTTTCCCTGCGAATCAATTTGTTATTAGTCACAGCAACAACAAACACCGTGGCAAACATAACAAACTGGTATCCCTGGGATAAAATCATTGTTTCGCTACGGATATATACCCCGTCTTTCGCCGTGAAGAAAATTCCTGTAAAAATATTGACGATGTCCAATAACACAAACAAGGCAAAAGCGCTGTTATTAATAATTGAAAGAGCTTTTTTCTTCTTTGGTTCAATGCTGATATAACTTTTTGCATAACGAAAAAGCAGAAGCGCTTCAATATTATTCATTATGTAAAACATTGTATAAAACGCAATTATAAACGTATTGCTTGTGTAGTTAACTTTGATTAAAGTAAAAGTCAAATAGGTTGCAAAATGCACAATCGTAAACACAAAGAAATCCATAAGGACAACTTCGTCCTTGCGCTTGTTCTTTTTGATAACGATATTAACGGTATGAATTAAAAGAATCATTATTCCTATAATACAAACTGTTGCATTGAAAACGCTGTTATTGCTCATACTGCTTTTCCTTTGTTTTAGATGATACTGAAAATATAATATCATATTTGCAATAATTAAACAACCACAATTATAACAGCTCATCCGTTAATTAAAAGCACGAAAAATAATTTGACAAATAATCCTCCTGATATATAATGAAATTAAGTATATAAAAAATAGCTCTCGGAGGCGGATATGGAAAACGAAATAAAAAAGCTACTTGAAGATGTTAAAAACGGCAGCATTTCCATTGATGATGCGCTTTTAAGGCTGAAAGCTCAACCCTTTGAGGATATCGGATATGCTAAGGTTGATTTTCACAGAAGAGCACGTCAGGGGGCTGCGGAAATCATCTACGGCGAGAGCAAAACGCCTGAGCAGATTATCGGCATTATTAATTCAATGCTAAAAAACAATCAAAAAAGAATACTTATAACAAGATTGAGCGATGAAAAGGCTGAATTAATAAAAAAGGATTTTGACCTTGAATACTTTTCTGATGCAAAAATCGGAATTATCGGCGGTTTCCCTGAGGCAGAAAATAGCAAAAAAATAGTTATTGCAACTGGCGGAACAAGTGATATCCCCGTTGCAGAGGAAGCCGCTCTGACTGCAAGTTTTTTGGGTAATGATGTAACAAGGCTATATGATGTCGGCGTTGCGGGGCTCCACAGACTGCTCTCTCATTTTGATGAAATTATGAATGCAAAAGTTATTATTGCAATCGCAGGAATGGAGGGCGCACTCGCAAGCGTTATCGGCGGACTTGCTGACTGCCCCGTTATTGCAGTTCCTACAAGCGTTGGCTACGGGTCATCGTTTGAAGGACTTTCGGCGCTTCTTTCAATGCTCAATTCCTGCGCGAGCGGAGTTTCGGTTGTTAACATTGATAACGGTTTCGGCGCAGGCTATCTTGCAAATATGATTGTTAAATAATAGAGGAAGTATAAATGAAAACAAAGAAAAAACTAATCATAGTGCTTCCATTATTAGCTATTATTTGTATTGCAGCATTTTTTTGTTTTTCCGATTCAAAAACAGAGGATTCATCTGCAACGCAAAAAACAATGCTTCAATACTCCTCTTTGAATCTCACTTTTGAAAAGCCTGAAAACGAGGAATATAAATGCTCCGTTACGAATAACGATAAAAAGATTATCAGTGTTGACGCTTATAATGAGGGAGAATACTACTGGCTGAATGTAAACTCTGATAAATCAACCAGAAGGAGCAAACCGATTATTACGGTTTATAAGGAAACAGACGGTAAGAAACGCATTATTAAAAAATATCAGATAACTGTTTCGCCCTATCACAAGGTTGATATGAAAAATATCAAAATCAACGAAGGAACAAAAAGAGAAATTAAACTCATCAATCCATATTATGACACTAAAGAATATGACCTGAGGTATAACGAGAAAAAAATAAAACTAACCCAAGTTCTTTATGATGGCGAGAAGTGTTACTACATATTAGAAGGACTTAAAAAAGGCAAATCGACCGTAAAAGCATATCTTTCGCAAACGAATAAGCTTATCGGCTCTTTTACTGTTACCGTTGGTGACTATGAAGCGTCGATTAAAACAAAAAAGCACAATATTACGTTATACTATAACCCCCATATTGATTCAAGATATCTTGAAAACGGCAGTTTCAATTTAGGCAAGGTAATAAGCAACTATCATTCCGACGCAGTTTACAGCGTTTTTGCCGAAAACCCTGTTCTGATTGGCAGTGATACGGCAGAAAAAGAGAATACAACGCCGAAAGCCGTTACGGTGTATAGCAAAAATATTGGAAAAACAAAGCTTACTGTCTTTGAAAAACGCAAAAACGAGAATAAAAAGCAAATCGGAATAATATCACTAACAATAAAAAAAGCAAAAGACAGCGAAGTTTTTTCATCAAATATGGCGCTTGATAACGACGGAATATTTTATGAAAACTTTATTATGCCCGGTGATGAATATAACCTTAAAAATGCTGTTGTGAGCAGATATATTAATTCCGATTACACAAACTCGCATTTCAGTGAGAGCGAATACACCTTCACTGCCCGATCAAACCACCCGGAAATTATTTCAGTTGATAAAAACGGAGTATGCAAATGCCATACTATGGATAAAAATGCAGTTCACAGAATAACATATACCGTTACATTTAAAGATGGTTCCAAAATAACCAACGGCGGAGCATTTGATATAGTTGATGAAGATTTTTATTAAGGAGATACAGTTATGAAAAAGCCTAATGTTATAGTTATTATGACCGATGATCAGGGATATGGCGACCTGAGTTGTATGGGCGCTGAGGATTTCAGAACGCCCTATATTGACGCACTCGCAAAGGATGGAATACGCTTCACCTCGATGTATTCCGCCTCCCCTGTCTGTTCCCCTTCAAGAGCAGCGCTCTTAACAGGAAGATATCCGGGTAATGCAGGCGTTCGTGCAATTCTTGCAGGTCACAGAAGAGCAAGCGGATTAACTCCTGCCGTTCCGACTATTGCAACTGCACTCAAGGAGCTTGGCTATTATACCGGTATTTCGGGCAAATGGCATTTAGGACTGAAGGATGAATGCCGCCCGAACAGCAACGGCTTTGATGAGTTTTCGGGCTTCCTTGCAGGCTGCGTTGATTATTATTCACATATATTCTACTGGGGTATGGCTGACGGAAACACAAATCCAACCCACGATCTCTGGGAAAACGAAGAGGAAATCTACGACAACGGCGAATATATGACCGAGCGCATAACAAGAAAGAGCATTGAATTTATTCAGCAACACAGTGAAGAGCCGTTTTTCCTCTATGTTGCATACAATGCTCCCCACTATCCCATGCACGCTCCCGAAAAATATATGAAGCGCTTTGAGCATCTTCCGAAGGACCGTCAGCTTATGGCGGCAATGATTAGCGCTGTTGATGACGGAGTCGGCGATATCAGAGCTGAGCTTGAAAGACAAAATCTTCTTGAGAATACAATCATTTACTTCCAGAGCGACAACGGACCTTCAAGGGAGTCACGAAACTGGCTCGACGGCACCGAGGATTTATACTACGGCGGAAGCACAGGAATTTTCAGCGGTCATAAATTCAGCCTCTTTGAGGGCGGAATAAGAATTCCTGCAATAATGAGCTGGAAGGGTCATATTGAAAGTCGGGTTGTCGATGCGCCCCATATTGCAACCGATATTTTCCCGACTGTTCTTGAACTCTGCGGCGGTGATCCTGATAAATATGATATCGACGGAATCAGCCTCAAACCGATGCTTTTTGACGAGGGCGAGGCGCTCCACGAATATATTTTCTGGGAAATGGAGGGTCAGACCGCAGTCAGAAAGGGCAAATATAAATTAGTTTTAAACGGTCAGCTTGAAGAAGGCGAAACTCCGAGAGCAGAGGTTTTCCTCGCCGACCTTGAGGCTGACCCGTCAGAAAAGAATAACCTTGCTGACGAGCTTCCCGAACTCTGTGAAGAACTTAAAAATGCTGCACTGAGCTGGAGGGAAAAACTTGAAAAGAACTGGGAAGAAAACTTCCTGCAGAATTATACAAGCTTAACATAGAAATAATTCTGGGCAACACCCATCAGAAATTCTCAATCATAACCACCAGTGAAACTGGTGGTTTGCACAGGCCCTAGAAGGGCCGCCTACTGGCTCGCCGACTAAAAGTCGGCACTGAAGTTTGGCAGTGCATTACTTTTTCAAGCAGCCGCTCACGTGCGGCTGTTTGTTTTTT
>JAFSRX010000031.1 GCA_017445905.1 Eubacterium sp. | reverse complement strand
GAGGCGGACTAAAGCCTCACACCTTCCCCTTGAGGTACTCCCCGCTTAACGGGGAGATGTCAGCGCTCGCGCTGACAGAGGGGAGCGTCTGCGCTAGCAAAAGAGTTATTCCCTTGATATGGGAAATGTCGAGCTTGCGAGACAAAAGGATGACGCTTGCGGTGGATGAGGTGTTTTACCTTTTTACTTCACCATCGGCAACGTATAATTGAGAAACAAGGACTTAAAGCAGAAATAAGAATTTAAAATCTATTGACAAGCGTTATGATTTGTGGTATATAATATTCCAAACGAATAAAATCAAAATATATTTAATTTGTTATAGGAGATTTAGAAATGGTAAAGTACAACGAGCCCGAACTCAAAGTGGTTAAAATGAGCGCTGAAGATGTTTTAACATCATCGGCAATACAAATTATCAACGCCGGCGGTCAGGATCCTATTAATACCCCTCCCATTAACCCGCCGTTTCCCTTTGGAGTTTAATCAAAAACATAAAACGGGGCTGCCTCTCTTCCGTGAGGCAGCCCCGTTGTTTGTTATTAATTGCTTGTTGTTGTTTCTTCGTGTTTTTTAGTTGTTGTTGTAACAACTGTAACTTCGCCGTAGTTGGTGTTTGTTTTGGTATATTGCATATCCATTGCAGCGTCGCCGTCTTCAAAGAAGCCTTCTTCGGGGCACTTTGCTGTATCGGGTCTTATATGAGCAAGAGTTATATTTGATTCTCCGTAGATAATATACTGAAGATTATATGCGTCAGCGGGGAAGTCGCATTTCCAAATCCATGCGCCGTATCCCATTCCGCCTTTAAGATTTTCTTCGGGAAGCGTTTGCATATAGATATCGTAATCAAGCCAACCCTGTGAAAAAGCATATTTTGCAATCTTTAAAATTTCGTTTTTACTGAAATTAGTGTTTACATACGGAATAAGTTTTTTGATAATTCTTAAAAGGCGAACGGTTGAAGCCTTTCTTGTCTGCTTGAATATTTCAGCAATACAGGTTTTCTGTCTATCGGCTCTCATATTATCCGAATCAAGCTTTCTGATTCTGCAATATGCAAGCGCCTGTTTGCCCGTCAGCTTCATTTTTCCTTTATTGCCTTCAAAGGTTTTTTCAATAGTAACGTGATTATATCTTACTTGATGATTATTGATTTCATTAATCTCAGCCTCTGTAAGCTCAAGCGTTACTCCTCCGAGAGTGTCAACTATGGTTTCAAACGAATCAAAATTAACTATTGCATAATTGTCTATTTTGATTTTATACATATGTTCAACGCAGTTAATATATGCGTTGATATCGCCGGTTGACATTGCGCCGTTGATTTTTCCGAACTGTCCTGTTGACTCATCACCCTCGGTTGTTTCCCAATAGGTGTATGCATCTCTTAAAATAGAGGTCAGCGTAACAACTCCTGTGTCGATATTAATGCTGACAATAATTGCCGAATCGGCTCTTGTTCCCTCATCGAGAATTTCTTTGCCCCTTGTGTCCTCGCCGATAAACATAACATTGAGAACATGACTTGAAGAACAGGGCTTGCCGTTATAATACCAGGTCTTAATCATATCTTTAAGCGAGGAAAGCTGGGTCGCTTCGGTTTCATCAATCGGAGCGAAATCCTTTATCAGCTTGTCCATACCCTGCCACGGCTCTTCGGTTGTTGCCATTGTATTGCCGTTATTAACAAGTTTGTCTATCATATCGTTTGCAAAAACAGCGCCAAGGGCAATAGCAACAACAACAATTAAAGCTACAACGGCGATAATTATTTTTGCTTTTTTCTTTTTCTTCTTTTTCGGAGCTTCTTCATTTTCAGCATCCTCAGATATATCTTCATCCTCAGAAAGCTCTTCATTTTCCGAAAGAGAAAGAATATCAACCATTTCGTCTGCCTCAGCTTCAATGTTATTTGGCGCTATATCCTCATCGGGCAGTTCTTTTTCTTCGGTTATCTCTTCTTCGGATATAACCTCGCTCTCTTCCTGAACTGTTTCAGGCTCCTGAACAACAGGCTCTTCAACTTCCTCCTGCTGCTCCTCTTTTTCAGTTATATCTGCAGTGGAAACAGCCTCTTCTTCAACTTTCAAATTCTCTGTTTCCTTCTCTTTGAAGGATTCTTCTTTATGCTTTTTTATTTCAGACAGAATGTCGTCGATATTATAATTGTCTTTGCTCACTGCGATTCTCCTCTTGTGATAAAATAGTTTTTAACAGCTTATTTATATCATTCCTGAGTCTGGGCTGATTCTTCCTCCTGAGGAATTTTCTGAACTTCTTCGGTTTCTTCCTCTTCGTATTTATCAACAATACTCAGTGTTGCAAGTCTTTCTCCTTCGTTAACCCTCATAACCTTAACTCCCTTACTCGGGCGCTTGAAGGAGGAAATCTGCTGTGCGTGAGTTCTTATAACAATTCCGTCGGTTGTTATCATTATAACGTCGTTTTCATCATCAACCGGTGCAATCATTGCAACCTTGCCAAACTGCTCACAGCGATAGTTAATAAGACCCTTACCTGCTCTTGACTGAACTCTGTAATCAGAAAATTCGCTCTTTCTTCCGTATCCGGTTTCAGAAACAGTAAGAAGCTGTTTGCCCTCAACGGCAACTGCAAAGCCAACAACATAGTCGCCGTCTTTAAGCTGAATTGCTTTAACGCCTCTTGCAGTTCTTCCGATAAGTCTTGCGTCGCTTTCATTGAAGCATATTGCCATACCGTCGTGAGTTGCAACAACAAGCTGACGTTCACCGTCGGTTATATCAACCCAGCAGAGCTCGTCGCCCTCATCAAGGTTGATTGCAATAATTCCCGTTTTTCTTATATGGTCATACTGATTTATTGCAGTTCTCTTTATAATTCCGTTTCGTGTTACCATACAGAGATATGCTCTTTCTTCCTCTTTCGGAATTTTAACCATTGCGGAAACGGTTTCCTCCTGTTCAAGCGGAAGAAGGTTAACAACGTTAAGACCCTTGCTTGTTCTTGAGGATTCGGGAATCTGATATCCCTTGAGCTTGAATACCTTGCCCTTGTTGGTGAAGATAAGAACAAAGTCGTGGGTTGAGCATGCAAACATCGTTTTTGCATAGTCTTCTTCTCTTCTGCTCATTCCCATTATTCCCTTACCGCCACGGTTCTGAGCCTTGTATGTATCAACTGTCTGGCGTTTGATATAGCCTTTTTCAGTCAATGTTAAAATACAATCCTCAACGGGAATTAAATCCTCATCATCAACATCCCCTGTGAATGCAGAAATCTCAGTTCTTCTCTCATCGCCATATTTTTCGGCAATTTCACGGGATTCTGTTTTGATTATTTCTTCAATTCTTGATTCATTCTGAAGAATATCGCTTAAATCACTGATTCTGATGTGAAGCTCATCGAGTTCGTTTAATATCTTTTCAATTTCAAGTCCGGCAAGCTGACCTAAACGGTAAGCAACGATTGCGCTTGCCTGCGGGTCGTCAAATCCGAACTTTTCCATAATTGCCTGCTTAGCTTCACTCTGTCCGCCTCGGCAAGCTCTGATTGTTGCGATAACCTCGTCAACAATATCAATAGCTTTTGCAAGACCCTCTAAAATATGCGCTCTTTCCTGAGCTTTGTTAAGGTCGAAAATTGTTCTTCTTCTGATAACATCCTTCTGGAAAACAATGTATTTTTGAAGAATTTCTTTAAGCGTCATAACCTTTGGAACGCCGTCATCCAGCGCAAGCATTATTGCGCCGAAGGTTACCTGCATATCAGTCATTTTATAGAGATTGTTTAAAACAACCTGAGCGTTTGCATCTCTTTTAATAACAATTTCAATATGCATTCCGCGTCTGTCGGAATAATCCTGAATATCTGCAATTCCTTCAAGGCGCTTTTCCTTAACAAGGTCGGCAATTCTTGAAATAAGACGGGATTTATTAACGCCGTAGGGAATTTCTGAAACAACAATCTTGAATCTGTCGCCCTTTGCCTCAACTATTTCCGCCTTGGCACGAACATAAATCTTACCGCGTCCTGTTGCATATGCCTCTCTTATTCCCTTTGCGCCCATAATAATTCCCGCTGTCGGGAAATCGGGACCCTTGATATGTTCCATAATTTCTTCAAGCTCAGCGCTCGGGTTATCAATAAGGCAACACATACCCTCAACAACCTCTCTCATATTATGAGGAGGAATGTTTGTTGCCATACCAACTGCAATACCCGATGAGCCGTTTACAAGAAGATTCGGGAATCTTGCCGGAAGAACAACCGGCTCTTTTGTTGTATCATCAAAGTTCGGAGCCCAGTCAACGGTTTCCTTTTTGATATCGTCAAGCATTTTGAGCGCAGTTTTGCTCATTCGGCTTTCTGTATAACGGTATGCAGCCGGCGGGTCACCGTCGATTGAACCGAAGTTACCGTGGCCGTCAACAAGAATATATCTCATTGAAAACGGCTGAGCAAGACGAACCATTGCATCATAAACAGAGGCGTCACCGTGGGGATGATAATGACCCAAAACGGCGCCGACTGTTGTTGCGCACTTTCTGTATGCCGTCTGCGGAGTTAATCCGTTTTCATACATTGTATATAAAATTCTTCTGTGAACGGGTTTTAATCCGTCGCGAACATCGGGAAGCGCACGGGAAACGATTACGCTCATGGAGTAATCAAGAAACGCTTTTCTTATTTCGCTGCTTATTTCAACATCTACGATTTTTTGGTTATCATAGCGTATTTCTTCATTCATATATAAATCTCCTATCGTCGAAAAAGTTGCGAGTTTCGAGCCCCGGGTTCCGAGTAGTTGGTTTCTCGGCTTCGCCTCGGTCAATTAATTATTATTGTTTGAGCGAAGCGAGTAACCGAAAACTCGGAACTTGAAACTCGGCACTCGCAACTATTTATATATCAAGGTTTTGTACAAACTTTGCGTCGTTATTGGCAGCGGTGCTTGTCGGACTACACAGTTGCCCTCTCCGCTACGAAAAGCTCCACCGGAGCTTTTCTCCCAAATCAAAGATTTGGAGCGTCGTTTGAGCCTCGCCGTCTGACGCATTCTGTTTTATTTAGATATCAAGGTTTTGTACGAACTTTGCGTTCTTTTCTATAAATTCTCGGCGAGGCTCAACATTATCGCCCATAAGAATTGAGAAATTCTCGCTCGCTCTTTGAGCATCCTCAATGGTAACTCTGAGCATTGTTCTGTATTCGGGGTCCATTGTTGTTTCCCAAAGCTGTTCGGGGTCCATCTCACCAAGACCTTTATATCTCTGAATATCGCAATTTCCGTCGAATTCTTTTATAATCTCGTCCCTCTCTTCATCCGAGAAAGCGTATGAACTCTTTTTGCCCTTTGAGAGCTTGAAAAGCGGCGGCTGTGCAAGATAAACATGTCCGTTTTCAATTATCTGAGGCATATAGCGGAAGAAGAAGGTTAAAAGAAGTGTTCTGATATGAGCGCCATCGACATCGGCATCCGCCATAATGATTATCTTGTGATAACGGAGCTTTTCAATATCAAAATCTTCGCCGATGCCTGTTCCGAGTGCCATAACAACGGGAAGGAGCTTTTCGTTTGAATAAACCTTATCAACTCTTGCTTTTTCAACATTGAGCATTTTACCCCAGAGAGGAAGAATTGCCATATGCTCTCTGTCTCTTCCTTCTTTTGCAGAGCCTCCTGCAGAATCTCCCTCGACGATGTATATTTCGCATTTTGAGGGATCCTTGCTTGTGCAGTCCGCAAGCTTTCCCGGAAGTGAATTGCTCTCAAGAGGTGATTTTCTTCTTGCATTTTCCCTTGCTTTTCTTGCTGCTTCTCTTGCTCGGGAAGCCTCAAGTGATTTATTGAGAAGAGTTTTTGCAACCTGCGGATGCTCTTCAAAATAAGTCATCAGCTTTTCATAAACAAGTGAGGAAACAAGTCCTGTTATATCGGTATTACCGAGCTTACCCTTTGTTTGTCCTTCAAACTGAGCCTCAGTGAGCTTAACCGAAATAACTGCTGTTATGCCTTCTCTGACATCCTCACCCGTGAATTTCTTATCGCTGTCTTTAAGAATGCCGAATTTTCTTCCGTAATCGTTGAAAACTCTTGTTAAAGCGGTTTTAAAGCCTGTTTCGTGAGTACCGCCGTCGATAGTATTAATATTATTTGCAAAGGAAAGCAGGGTTTCGGTATATCCGTCGGTGTAGGCAAGAGCAACCTCGGCGCTTCTGTCGCCCTTGGTTGTTGAAATATGAATAACCTCTTCCTGAATTGGATTAAGACCTCTGCTTGTGTTGATAAATTCAACAAATGAGCGAATACCGCCCTCATAGCAGTAAACACCGCTATGGGGTTCATCATCATATTGATCGTCGGAGCTTCTGTCAAACTTTTCTCTCTTATCTGTTAAGGTTATTGAAAGACCTGCATTGAGGAACGCCTGCTCTCTGAGTCTTCTTTCAAGAATATCAAATGTGTATTTTGTTGTTTCCTGAAAGATTTCGGGGTCCGCCTTAAATCTTATAAAGGTTCCGTCATTATCCGAATCGCCGATAATATGTAAATCGTCAACCGCAACGCCTCTTTCAAAGCGCTGTGCATAAATATGACCGTTTCTTGTAACTTCAACCTCAAGCCATTCTGAAAGTGCGTTAACAACAGAAGAACCAACGCCGTGAAGTCCGCCCGAAACCTTATATCCGCTTCCGCCGAACTTACCGCCGGCATGAAGAACGGTTAAAACAACGGTAACAGCCGGAAGTCCTGTTTTATCGTTAACCTCAACGGGAATTCCTCGTCCGTTATCCCTTACGGTTATAATGTTACCCGGAAGAATTTCGGTTTCAATATGCGTACAGAAGCCTGCAAGCGCCTCATCTATTGAGTTATCAACAATCTCATAAACAAGATGATGAAGTCCTCTCGGTCCTGTTGAGCCGATATACATACCGGGGCGCTTTCTTACCGCTTCAAGTCCTTCAAGAACCTGAATACTGTTACCCGAATATTCTTCGGTTACCGCAGTATCAATATCCTCTTCCTCTAAATTTGTTACATTAATTTCTTCGCTCATATGAATCTCTCCATTATTTGCTTCTTTTATTAATTGTGCTTGTATTAATAGGACTGATATAAACATTATTATCGCAGACAATAAAGCTCTTAGGTAAATCGTAATTTACATAAATAACCTTTTTATTTTGTTCTGCAATTCTCAGATAGTCCCTTGTTGCTTTATTAACGGTTGAAGTATCTATATCAAATACTCCGATAATTTCCTTATCATTTATAACCGTATCTTCACCTAAGTGGATAAACATATATAATTCCTATCCTATTTGCCTCCCTTGTCAAAGGGAGGGGGACCGCTTGCGGTGGAGGGATGGTCTTTGCCTTTAAGAACTACTAACGGCAACTATTAATTATTACTTTTAAAATTTGTATAGCAATAACTATTTAGTTATCATCCTTCCCTGTCTGCAGTCTCTCATTTACTATTGTATCTATATATTCACAGCATTCTTTAAAATCACTGTCAATTAAATTGTTTGGTATTCTGATAATCATAATATTATATTTTTCAATTTGTTTTGTTCTGATTGTTTCTTCTATTGAACATTTATAATTATGATATTCGCCGTCTATTTCTATTGCTAATTTTGCTTTTGAACAATAAAAATCAACAATATAGTTATCAATAATTTTTTGCCGTAAAAAATTTATTGGATATTTTCTCAAGAATTCATACCAGAGTTTGTTTTCCTGAGGTGTCATATTTTTTCTTAATTCTCTTGCATAAAAGGTTAGTTCCGGATTATGTTTTTTCATATTTTTATTACCTTTTTTTCTGTTAAAAAGGATATATCCTTCAAAGATAATAAGATAATGCTAAAGGCAAATGAAATTATTGATGGGTTGTTTGGATGCATTTAGAATTGGTTGCAAATAGGAGTTCTGATATTTATGTGACCATCCCTCCACCGCAAGCGGTCCCCCTCCCTTTGACAAGGGAGGCAAATAGGTTTCTCGCTGCGCTCATTCAATTAATCTTCCGTTTTCAATATGAAAGGTTTTTCCTTTTTTAAGCCTTAAAATAGTTTCTTTATCGCAGCAGGTTATAAATACCTGGCGGTTTTTTATATGATTTAAAATATAATCCTGTCTTTTTTCATCAAGCTCGCTCATAACGTCATCAAGAAGTGCAATAGGCTCTTTTTTTGTTATATTTTCGAGCAAATTTGCTTCGGCAAGTTTAAGAGCAAGAACGCAGCTTCTCTGCTGACCCTGTGAGCCGTATATTCTCGCGCTGACATTGTTAATCAGAATATCAATATCATCCCTGTGGGGTCCAACGGAGGTTGCTTTGTTCATAATATCCTGATATTTATTATTTTCCAAAGCTCTGAGAAGTTTTTTTTCTATTTTTTCAACATCAGCTTCAAATTCATCAAAGCTCTTGTATTTTAAATCAATTTCTTCATGTCCGCTGCTGATTCCGCTGAATATATCCTTAACAAACGGAGTTAATGCCTCAAGATATTTTAATCTCTGATAAATGATTTTTGCTCCGCTTATCGCGCAGTTTTTATTCCAGATATAAAGAAGCGAATCAAGCTCGGGATTATTTTTTAAATCCTTTAAAAGAATATTTCTCTGATTTAAGCAGCGATTATATTCTTTGAGTAAATTCCGATAATTTGATTTTATCTGGCATAGCGCTGCGTCAACAAATTTTCTTCTTTCACTCGGTCCGTCTTTAATCATATTAAGGTGAACGGGTGAAAAAATAACCGCTTTAATTTCGTCGGCAAGTTCAGCTGTGCTTTTTTTCTTAACTCCGTTTAATGAAGCAACTCTTTTATTATTGATATTTATTTCAGCATATTGCTCCCGATTTGAGCCTTCAAAATTAATTTTAAGTCTGCTCTTTTCCTGACCCATCATAATGAGCTGGGAATCTTTAGCGCCTCGAAAACTTTTTGTGCCTGTAAATAAATATATTGCTTCAATTAAATTTGTTTTTCCCTGGGCATTTTCGCCCCAGATAATATTAACATCATCAAAATCAAGATTTAATTCTTTAATATTTCTGAAATTTTCAATACTTATATTTTTAATTTTCATTTTCAATATAATAATCTGTTGAAAAGGCAGTAACAACATCGCCGCTTCTGAGTTTTTTTCCTCTTGCAGTGCAGATTTCGCCGTTTACTCTGATTATTCCGTCCTGAATAAACTCTTTAGCCTGACCGCCTGTTTCACAGATACCTTTAAATTTTAAAAATGACTGAAGCTGAATAAAATCTGTATTAATTTTAACAACCTCTTTATTATGCTCAGCTGATTTAACCTTAATTTTCATTTTTAAGCCTCATCGGAAGAACAAGGAATAAGAAGCTATCTGAATTAACAGACATAATCTTAACAGGTGAAACAGGTCCGCAAAGCTCAATTTTAACCTCATCAGTATCAGAAGCATTAAGCGCATCTAAAACAAATTTTGAGTTAAATCCTATTTCAACTCTGTCGCCGCTTGTATTAGCATGAGTTCTATCAACAACTCTTCCAAGGCTTGAAACAGTTGAAACTCTCATTTCATCATTATCAAATAAGCATCTTATCGGGTTTTTCTGATTATTTTCGATAACAGGAAGAGTTCTTTCAATGCAGTTGATTGCATCATTTGTATTAATGAGAACTGTTGATGAAATAGTTTTTGGAACAGCACTTGTATAATCAAGAAATTCGCCGTCAAGAAGTCTGCTGATAATTGAATAATTTCCAACTTCAAAAACAATATGTCTTTTTCCGATACTTATTGATATCGGTTTTTCACTTTCAACATCAAGAAGCTTGATAATTTCTCTTATAGTCTTTTTAGGAACAATGAAGGTTATATCTTCGCCGCTGTATTCAATCTTTTCTTTTCTTATAGCAAGTCTGTATCCGTCAACGCCTATAAGAGTCATTATTCCGTTTTCAATTTCAAATTTAAGTCCTGTATAAACAGGTTTTGAATTTTCGGTTTCTGCAACAGCAAAAATAGTCTGAATAATCATTGAATATAAGAGCTTTTGATTAAATTCAAGCGGAATACCGCCATTTACAGAGGGAAGTTCCGGATAATCATCAGCGTCAATTCCTGTTATATTATACTGAGCTGCTCCGCTGATAATTGAAACAGAAACACCGTTTGTTTCAATAGTAACATCTTCATCAGAGAGCTTTCTTATAATTTCACTGAGTATTTTTGCATTAATAACTATTGCTCCCGGCTCAATAACATCAGCCTTCATAATAGTATTAATACCAAATTCAAAATCATATCCGGTTAAGCTGAGAGTTTCAGATCCGCATTCAATGAGTATTCCTTCAATAGTCGGAATTGTTACCTTTGTTCCGACTGCTCTTATAACATTATTACAAGCGTTGCCCAATTCTTTAGTATTGCATACAAATTTCATAATTTATCCTTTCTGTTTTAAAAAATGAAAAAATCTCGATTTTTTCTATCATTATTAATAACTTTTAATAGTAATAATAAGGGGTGTGGAAAATGTTAAAAAATGTATTTTTTATTGCTATATCTGATTTTTTTATCAACAATTCATTTTTGAAAAATTTTGAAAAAATGTTAACACTGTTGAAAACTATTTTTTTCAACATAGGGTGTTGAAAAATAATTGTTAAAAAATGAAAAAACTGTTGAAAACTAATTGACGTCTTTTATGTTATTTATGATATCAAGAACATGTGAATTAAGATTTGAATCAACCTTTATCAGCTTTTCCATTTTTTGAATATTATATAAAACAGAGGAGTGGTCCATATCATTGAACTCTTTTCCTATTGCTTCATAGCTCATTCCTGTTATTTCTCTTATTATATAAATGCACATTTTTCTTGCGTTTGAAATATTTGCAGTTCGTTTTTTACTGTGAATATCTTCAACCGAAACGCCCGTTGTTCTGCTGACCTCTTCAACAATTCTGTTAATTGTTATCGGAAGAGGCTGAACATCCTGAATAATATCCTTAATTGCTGTTTGCGCAAGTGAAATAGTTGGAACCTGATTTGAAAAAACACACATTGCCTGAAGTCTTTTTGTTGTTCCCTCAAGCTGACGGATATTTGATTTAATTCTCTCAGCTATGTAGTTAACAACATTATCAGGAATACTAAAATTAAGAAGTTCGGCTTTTCTTTTGATGATTGCACATCTTGTTTCATATTCAGGAGTCTGAATATCTGCAAGAAGACCGCTGACGAATCTTGATCTTAATCTGTCTGCAAGAGAATGAATTTCCTTCGGAGGTCTGTCGGAAGTTAAAACAACCTGTTTTCCGTTATCAACAAGGGAATTAAAAGTATGGAAAAATTCTTCCTCGGTTGAAGTTTTACCTGCGATAAACTGAATATCGTCAACAAGAAAAACATCAATATTATTCCTGTATTTTTCATGAAAATCATCAACAGTATGTTTTCCTAAACATGAAATAAATTCATTTGCAAATTCTTCAGCTTTAATATAGAGAACTTTCATATCGGAAAAATTCTTTTTTATTTCATAGCTAATTGCATTAAGAATATGAGTTTTTCCAAGTCCTGAATTACCGTAGATGAAAAGGGGATTATAATTTGTTAAATTATTTGAACGGTTAAGCTGTCCTCCCGGGTCAGCGGCTATAGCCTTTGCTGCGGTATATGCAAATTTATTTGACGGACCGACAATGAAATTATCAAAGGTTAAAATATCATTTTTTAAATCCTCAAGTCCCTGATTATTTTTAGTTTCTTCGGTTATATAATCCTCAGGGCTTTTATAAATAATTTCAACCGGAAAACCGCAGATTTTTTCAAATGCTTCATTTAAAAGTTCACCGTATTGGCTGATAACAGTGTTCTTTTTGAATTCATTTGAAAATGAAAGAGTTGCTTTGCCGTTTTCAAAGCCTTCAATTTCAATTTTAGATAGCCATAAATCATATGCAGTATTTGTTATTCTCTCTTTGCAGTAAGCAAGAACGCTCTGCCATAATTCATTAAAATTATCCATATATATTTAAATCCTCTATTAATTATAAAATAACAGTATAATTATAATATAATATATATTATAAGTCAATATTATATTATAAATATTTTAATAATTATAAACATTATAATTTTTAATTGTGGAAAACTTTTTTATTTTATAATCAATGATAAGTTTTCCTGCTATTGCATTTTAAATACTAATAATATATAATTATCTAAAATCAAAGGAAAAGGAGGATAATGATGAAATTATTTAAAAATCGCGGCGATATTTATATACCGAAAAGTGATTATAAAAAGAGTAAAGAAGAAATGATTTTAAAAATTTTACTCGTTTTTATTGTTATTTTTACTGTCGTTTTTCTTATCCTTCTCAATCATAAATATAACAGTACCGCTCAGTTCTTTGGCGACGGTGAGGTAACAACAACTCAGATAGCAGTTGAAGAGGAAGAATTGCCAAAAATATCAGGAAAAACTAATTTTTTAATATTTGAAACTGATGACAGTCAAGAAATTATTCATTATATTATGCTGATTCAGGCTGATAGGGATACAAAGGCATATAAAATATGTTCTCTTTCGCCTGAAACAAAGATTGATAATAAAAGTATTCTTGAGATTTATAAAAGCGGCGGCGGAGCTTCTCTTCAGACAAAACTTACTGAATACTTCGGCTTTGAAATAAACTACTATGCTGAATTTGATAATTCTTCATTCGTTGATTTTGCTTCAAAATTCGGCAGCATGGTATGTTTTTCTGATGAGGATATCCGTTTTTCAGGCGGCGGCGAAGACGATAAATATACTATTCATATAAATGAAGGGGAACAGAATATAAACGGAAAAGAGCTTTCAAATCTTTTAAGATATTACTGTCTTGAAAAAAAGCAGTATTCGCTTGAAAATGAGCTGTTTTTATCTGCTTTAACCCAGCTTTTCAATGAAAAAAACTATGAGGATTGCGATTCACTTTTCAGATTATTTATTAAATCCTCAACAAGCAATATAACGGTTCGTGATTTTGAAAATTCAAAAAATGCGCTGATGATTTTCTGTCTTAAAAATACGGATATAACTGTTTATAACACAGTCGGCGAGTATAAAAGCAATGTTTTAACCCAGCAATCAGTTAAGAATATAAAGGGATATTTTAGTAAGTAATTACCAGCGATACGCGACACGCGAAAGATAGGTGAAACATATGATTTCTGATGAAAATAAAAAGATTATTATGAAAGCGGTTGAAGATATTCTGAAAGCTGTTGGAGAGGATCCAAACAGAGAAGGTCTTAAAGAAACTCCGAAAAGAGTTGCAAATATGTATGAAGAGCTTTTTTGCGGACTTCACGAGGACCCGAAACAGCATTTAAAACTGTTTAACGAAAAATCAAACGATGAAATGGTTATTGTCAGAGATATTCCGTTTTCATCAATGTGTGAGCATCATCTTCTTCCCTTTGTAGGAAAAGCTCATATTGCGTATATTCCGAGCGATAATAAGATAATAGGACTTTCAAAGCTTGCAAGAATAGTTGATAATTTTGCAAAAAAGCCCCAGGTACAGGAGCGATTAACCCACGATATTGCTGATTTCTTAAACGAGAATCTCTCTCCCCAGGGTGTTGCAGTTATTATTGAGGCAGAACATATGTGTATGTCAATACGAGGTGCAAAAGCATCCGGCTCAATAACACAAACCTCAGCTCTTAGAGGAATTATGAGAAATGATGCGAGAACAAGAGCGGAAGTTCTTTCGCTGCTGGATAAATAATATGATTTGGAACTGTAAAGATAAAAAACTTGAATACGGTAAAAAAACATTATTAATGGGAATAGTTAATGTAACTCCCGATTCCTTTTCTGACGGCGGAGAGTATTTTGATAGCGAAAAAGCAGTTAATCATGCATTAGCTTTAATTGATGAAGGGGCTGATATTATTGATATCGGCGCTCAGTCAACAAGACCCGGATATGACGAAATATCTCAGGAAGAGGAATGGAAAAGATTATCTCCTGTTTTAAAAATATTAAGAGAAAAAACCGAAATTCCGATTTCAGTTGATACATATTTTCCCTTTGTTGCAAAAAATGCGCTTTTAAACGGCGCTGATATTATTAATGATGTTTCGGGAATAATAAACACTGAAATGGCGCAGTTAATAAAAACCACCGCTGCAGGATGGATAATAACCAATAACGGCGCCGGCGGAGTAAATGAGGTTTATTCATTTTTTAAAGAGGCTTCTGAAAAAATCAAAGATTTTGGCATTAATTCAAATCAGATTTGCTTTGATATGGGAATAGGCTTTAATAAAAGCTATGAACAGAATTTAGAACTAATTGCAAATATTAATAAATATAAATTAGAAGGATATCCGCTTCTGCTTGGAGTGAGCCGAAAAAGAGTTATCGGAAAATCTAGCAATCAGGAAAATCCCATTGAAAGAATTTACGGCAATATTGCAGCCGATACAGTTGCAATTCTGAACGGAGCCGATATAATTCGTATTCACGATATAAAAAATGAAAAGCAGGGCATTAAAACCGCCGAGGAGATTAAAAAATGGATAAAATAACTATTAAAAATCTTAAAATCTTTGCTTTTCACGGCGTTAATCCCGAAGAAAAAGAAAACGGACAAAATTTTTATATTGATGTTGATTATTATGTTGATATAAAAAAAGCATGCAAAAGCGATGATGTTAATGATACAGTGAGCTATGCAAAGGTTGTTAAGGTTATAACAGCTGCGTTCACTAAAGAGAAATATAATCTTATTGAAAAAGCCGCTGAGAAGGTTGCAGATTCAATATTTGACAGCTTTGAAGATGTTTTCAGGGTTGAAATAACCTTAAAAAAGCCTGAGGCGCCCGTTAAAGCTGATTTTGATTATATGGCAGTAACTATCACCAGAGAAAGGCAAAGCGCGAAATGAACTATATAATTTCTCTCGGAACAAATATGGGAGATAAAAAGAAAAATCTTGAAAAAGCCATTGATTCTTTAAACAATATTCCATATACCGATGTTATCAAGGCTTCTTCAATTTATGAAACCGAGCCGGTCGGTTATTTAAGACAGGATAATTTCTATAATATTATTATTGAGGTTAAGTCTCAGTTTGAGCCGCATGAAATGCTTGGTATATGTCTGGGAATTGAATCGGGTATAGGAAGAATAAGGGGCATTAAAAACGGACCGAGAATTATCGACCTTGATATTATTTTTGCCGAAGATAAAAAAATAAAAACAAAAAATCTGATTGTTCCTCATCCGAGATATAATGAAAGAAATTTTATTCTTACGCCGCTTCTTGAAATATATTCAAACGGCGAATACTGCGGTATTAATTTTAAAAAATACATAAACGATGTAAAAAATCAAAAAATAAAAACCGCTGATAAAATTTTGGTATAAAATGAATTAATTTTCAAAACTAATTAAACCCCCTGTGCAAATAATATTAAAGCCGAAAGGCGATAATTTGCAAAGGGAGTTTTCTTTATGAAAATGAACACAACGAAAAACATAATGAAGGGAATAGGAGCAACTCTTGCAGTATGCTCAGCAGTAACAATGATGGCGTCAGGCAAATCATCGAAAACTTCAACCAAAAAGGTTATGAAAAAAACTGCTGATAAGGTTGCCGATGTTGTTGATACTATTACTTCAATTATGTAAAAAAATAAGCCTGTGAGATGATCACGGGCTTGTTTTTATATTAGCTTTGAACTTATAGAATTGAAAATGCAAAATTTCGGGTCGCTGCGCACGGCGACAAAACAATTAAGAATTAAGATTTAAGAATGAAAAATTTCGGGTCGCTCCGCTCCGATTTATAATACAAATCAAAATGCAAAACATTTTGATTTGAGAGGAGAAACATATGAAGGGATTGTTAGGATTTTGCTCGCAAAATTCTTTAATCCCGTAATATGTTTGGACGAGGCGAACTAAAGCCTCACACCTTCCCCTTG
>JAFSRX010000030.1 GCA_017445905.1 Eubacterium sp. | reverse complement strand
TGCTTTGCATCCTAAAATCAGCAGATTTTTTGTCAGAACAAAGCACAAATGTCCGTTTGGGCTGACGCCCTAATGGACATTTTAATGTAGTTATGGCGGAAAAGATGCGATTTTTGGACTAACCTTCGTTATCGCACCTCACCTTTATGCGAGAGAGCCCCTGAATATTTCTTTGAATTATGAAAAACTTAATAAAAATGTTGCGAAAAGCATTGACATTCGCAACCGATTACGCTATAATTATGTTACGCAGTGCAATTATCAGGCATTTGCACATATTTTTTTGTCCGTTGTATTGCGTAGTGCAATATTTGTCGAATTAGAAGAAAGGAGGCTGCATATGGCTCAGCAAAAACATTCGGACACAGGATTTATTATATACAAGCATTGGGATGAACAGATAGCCCTTCTTTCCCTTGAGCAAAAAGGATTGCTTTTTGAGGCAATACTGAATTATCAGTGCAGGGAGCAGGATTTTGAAACCGATGATATGCTTCTTAAAATGCTTTGGTCAGTAATAAAACAATCCTTTGAGCTTAATAATAAGAAATATGAAGAAAGATGTATTAAAAACCGGGAAAATGCAATTAAAAGGTGGAATAAAACCGATAAGAGTCAGAGCGATAGCATAACTGATAATGCATTTGAGTGCGATGGTATGCGCTCGGATGCGATTGATGCCGATATAGAAATAAAGAAAGAAAAAGATAAAGAAAAAGAAACAAATATAGTTATTGAAAAAGAAAAAGACGATAATTCTTTAAAAAAACCTGATTATTTTGAAAAATATGATTTTTCTTCTTTTTCGGAATATGAACTTACCTCAATCGCGCATGGATATTACGCAAGCAATGCCAACTTTACTTTAGCCGAGGAAGCAATGCTTCAAAAAATTATAAATCCTGATTACATTCTGAATTATTTTTACAAAGCAAGCATTCTGAAACCGTTAGACAGATTTGAAACGGTTATTCAGTGGGCAAAAAATGACGGAAATTACTGCGGTGAAGAATATGAAATAAAAAGACACTAAGGCTGACGCCTTAATGCCTTTTTTGAAGCCGTTATATCGGAATAGAGCATTTCAAAATCTGTTAAATCCCTATGTTGCCCACCATTAAACGTCGGCTTTAAAAAGTTCCTTTTCGGTAATGCAAAAAGGGTGAAATATATTTATAAATAATCATCGTTACAATAGCAACAAAAAGATATTTTATAAAAGTTATGGGAAGATTGATTGTCAGTATTCCCATCCATATTCCCTTAATATCCGGAATTTTTCCTGCAAGAGACGGAAAATGATTTCTCAGCGCCTCGACTGACTTGGTATAATTTGAAAGAATACGCTCATAGGATATTCCTGATTTTGAATAGTATTTTTCAAGCTTAGGATATACTAAAAATTCTGTTAAGAAAAACTGAAGAATGAGCGCAGGTATTGATGAAATAAGCGCGCCGAAGAATATTCCCTTTTCGCGTTCAAACTTTCCTGCTTTTTTATCTCTTTTTTCAACCATATACATATGTGAAGAATAAAAAATTGCAGAAAAAACAACAAAAGCTGTGTCAACAATGAAGTTTGATATATCGGGTAAAAGGAATTTCGGAGCGAAGGTTATATGCATAAAAAACTTGACAAAGCAGGTTATAACGCCCGCAACAGGACCGTATGCTATTGCCGAAATAAGCTCCGGAAAAACCGATAAATCAAGTTTAAACATTGAAGAGATAAACGGCAGTCTGATGTTGATAAAGCTGAGCAATATCGCAAGCGCAGTTAACCCCACTATTGAAAGTGCACTTCTTTTTGACACTTCTTTTTCGTAATTAACACTATCCATAATTCTTAAAACAGCGGTTTATGTTTAAAATAAACCAATCTTTCCTCGTTGTCGGGGATGTTTATATCTCCGATTTTTTTATATCCTTTTTCTTCAAAGAATTTTATTGCCGTTTCGTTATCTTTTTCAGGAGCAACAATGAATTTATCATACATTTTCTCCATCATCTGTCTTTCCCAGATAAGAAGGGAAAGAGTTCCTGTTCCGATTCCCCTGAACTGTTCAAAAAGCGCTAAATAGTTTATCATCGGAATTTTTTCAAGGAAGAATCCGAACTGAAGCCAGCCTGCAAATTCATCGTTTTCAAAAATCAGATAAACCTGTTTATTATCCGCCCACTTTTTAAACTCGGGAAAAACAATACTATCGTCAATTTTTTCTATTAAGCAAAAGTCTTCTTCTTTTGCAAATCTCATCTTCATCATATAATTAATACCATATAATCGGGTGTGGGTTATTCCCCTGCTAGGGGAAATGTCGAGCTTGCGAGACAAAAGGGTCTGGCGCCCGCTCCAAGGGGAGCCCACCCTAAATTCTTAACTCTTCATTTTTAACTCTTAACTATTTTATATTCTTCCGTTTTTAATATCCTCGTCCGCCTTGCCGCTCATTATATAGCCCAGTAAATCGGCAACGCAGCCGTTATTACAGTGGCAGGCGTGGAATTTTGAAATTCTTTTAATTGAGCCGGGCGCCTGACCCGCACAGGCAGGAAGTCCGACAGTCTTGAGCATATCCCAGTCGTTATAGTAATCTCCTATAGCGGCAACATGGCTTTTTTCAATTTTCAGCATATCCGCCAGCTTCATAATTCCGACTCCCTTATGGGTATCCTTCTGGAGCATTTCAAGAGTTATAGAGGACGACGGCATAAAGTTTGCATCGGGATTTTCCATTGTTAAAATTCTGCTCTGCAAGCGCATCATAGTTGCGGGAAGCGCCCAGAAGATTACTTTCATCCAGCCATCTTCGGGAACCTCGTCAACCGACCTGACATACTCAAAATGAGCCTTATCAAAGTGCATTGTGCTTTTCGAGAGCAAGCCGCTATGAACAATATAAACATAATCATCAAAGTAAATTCCGATATCAACGCTCTTAAACAAATCGTCGAACTCGTTTGAAATATACTTAACGAAATCGCGCCCTTTTTTGCCGATTGTATTGCGCCATATCATTTTTTCCTGATTAAAGTCATATAAGCCTGCGCCGTTTAAAACAACGGCAGGCTGATTGGGAGTTATTCTGTTGTAGTTTCTTCCCAGGCTTGACTGAGTTCTTCCCGAGGCGAGAGTGAAATTACCGCCGCACTCGGTGAACTTTTTTATTGCTTCAACATTAACTGACGGAATTCTTCTTATTTTGTTTTTGAGAGTTCCGTCGATATCCGAAACAACAAGCCAGTTTTCAAAGGTTCTTTCCATTTTTCTCCCGTGGACTAATCTGTGCTGAATTTATTATCAAGTTTGTTGAGAAATTTTTTAAAATATTCGGGGAGTTCGCTTTCAAACTCCATATATTCATTAGTTTTTGGATGAACAAAGCCAATCAGCTTTGCGTGGAGACACTGTCCGCCAAGCTCGGTTATAACCTTCTTAGGTCCGTAAACGCTGTCCCCTGCAACGGGATGACCAACATATGCGGCGTGAACTCTTATCTGGTGAGTTCGCCCCGTTTCAAGAACACATCTGACATGGGTAAATTCATTATACCTTTTAATAACATAGGAATGCGTTACAGCGTTCTTTGAATTTTTCAGCGTTACCGCCATCTTCTTTCTATCCTTAGGATTTCTTCCTATCGGCTGGTTGACGGTAAATTCATCCTCTTTAATATTTCCGTATAAAACCGCCTCATATGCCCTTGTAAAGGAATGCTCCTTTATCTGATTTGCAAGGCTTAAATGCGAGGCGTCATTTTTTGCAACAATAAGAAGTCCCGAGGTATCTTTATCAATCCTGTGAACAATTCCGGGACGTATAACGCCGTTTATACCTGAAAGACTGTCTTTACAGTGGAAGAGAAGGGCGTTAACCAGAGTTCCGTCATAATTTCCGTTTGCAGGATGAACAACCATTCCCTTTGGCTTGTTGACAACTAAAAGGTCATCATCCTCATAAACTATATCAAGCGGAATGTTTTCGCCCGCAACACCAAGCGGAGCTGCATCGGGAATGATAAGCTCTACCCCGTCGTCTTCTTTACATTTATAGTTTTTATTTACACTTTTTCCGTTTACCGTTACATTGCCGTTTTCAATCAGCTTCTGAACGGCAGAACGGGTTAAATCTTCAAGGTTTTCACAGATGAATTTATCTATTCTCTCCCCCGAAATATCGCAGGTTAAATTAATTTTTTCCATCTTTTTTAAACAAATCAATAACCAGATTAACTATCAAAACTGCCGCGCCGAGAGTTACAGCTGAATCGGCAATATTGAATATCGCAAAATCCACAAAAAGAGGCTCGATAAAATCAACAACATAGCCGTTAAGCGCTCTGTCTATCAGATTACCGATACCGCCCGAAATAATTACGGCAATACTCCAGTAATACCAGAGGTTTTCGCATTTATCGGAAAACAAATACCAAAGCCCTGCAGCGCAGATAATTATTGTTAAAACAACGAATATCCATCTTGCGCCGCTGAACATTGAAAACGCCATACCGGTATTTTCAGCATATCTCAGCTGAACAAAATTTTTAATAAGACTTACTGCGCCGTTTTGAAGATATTTTGCTGCGAGATATTTTGTAAGCTGGTCAAACGCAACTATTAAAACTATCATAACAGCGCAGGATATATGTTTCTTTTTGTGCATTCTTTCACCTAAAAGTTAATTTTTCAGAGGTTTAAGAGCTCCATTGTTTTAGCACATTCAGCGCAAAGAGTCGGATGCTTTGGATTGCTGCCGATATTTCTTGTGAATTTCCAGCAGCGCTCACATTTTTCGCCCTCTGCCTTTGAAACAGAGAGTGAAAGTCCTTCAACATCGCCCTTAACTTCGCCCTCGCCGTCTGCAATTTCAACAAAGGACACAATAAAGATTTCAGGCAGCGCTTCTTTAACACTTTCAAGGAAGTCTTTGAGCTCGCCTTCAGCATAAAGAGTTACTTTTGCTTCAAGCGGTTTTCCGATAACCTTTTCGCCTCTTGCGATTTCAAGAGCTTTCTGAGCATCGGTTCTGATTTCGTGAATCTTATCCCACTTCTCAATGAATGATGAATCTGTTTCAATAAACTTTTCGTCCGGAATTTCATTGAAGAGCGGTGAGCGCTTATCCCTTGAGCTGTCGTGTTTCATTTCCTTCCAGATTTCATCGCAGGTAAAAGCGAGAATCGGAGTTAAAAGAAGGGTTAACGCATCAAGAACTTTATATAAAACAGTTTGAGCGGCTCTTCTTGATTTTGAATCGGGAGCCGAGGTATAAAGTCTGTCTTTGAGAACATCGAAATAGAAGTTACTCATATCAACAACACAGAAATTATGAAGCGCATGAGCAGTTGTATGGTATTCATAATTATCATAGCCCTGCTTAGCAGTTTCAATAACCTCATCGAGCTTCATAAGAGCATATTTATCAAGCTCTTCAAGCTCATCATTTGAAACAATATCCTTATCGGGATCAAAGTCATAGAGGTTGCCAAGACAGTATCTTGCTGTGTTTCTGATTTTTCTGTAGTTATCTGAAATCTGCTTGAGAATTTCAGGGCTGATTCTTATATCAGCGTGGTAATCGGCAGAAGCAACCCATAGACGAAGGATATCTGCACCGTATTTGCTGATAACCTCCTGGGGAGCAATACCGTTTCCGAGGGACTTACTCATCTTTCTTCCCTCGCCGTCAACGGTCCAGCCGTGGGTTATAATCTCTTTATACGGAGCGCCCTTGCCCGCTGCAACAGATGTTAAGAGTGAGGACTGGAACCAGCCTCTGTACTGGTCTGCACCTTCAAGATAAACATCTGCGGGCCATTTAAGATAGGGTCTGTTTTTGCATACTGCGAAATGTGAGGAGCCTGAGTCAAACCAAACATCCATAATGTCTTTTTCTTTTTCAAATCCGCTTGATTTTCCGCAGTGGGGGCATTTGAAGCCTTCGGGAACGAAGTATTCAGCCTCGTGAGCATACCATGCATCCGAGCCCTCTTCACCGAAGATATCGGAAACCTTATTCATAACATCGGCATCAATAATCTCTTTGCCGCAATCCTTACAATAGATAACAGGAATCGGAACGCCCCATTTTCTCTGACGGGAAATACACCAATCAGCTCTTTCCTGAACCATTGACTGAAGTCTGTCCTTACCCCATTCAGGGAACCATTTAACCTCTTCTGCTGCCTTAACTGCGCCTTCTTTGAAAGCGTCAACCGAGCAGAACCACTGGCTTGTTGCTCTGAAAATAACGGGCTTATGACATCTCCAGCAGTGAGGATACTGGTGCTTAATCTTCTTGAGTGCAAAAAGAGCGCCGATTTTTTCAAGGTGTTCAGCAATAGGCTTGTTAGCGTCCTCTGTGAAAAGACCTGCAAACTGACCTGCTTCCTCGGTTAAATAGCCCTTATCATCAACGGGAACAACTATCGGGATTTCGGGATAGTTCTTACATACGATAAAGTCATCAACACCGTGACCCGGAGCGGTATGAACGCAGCCTGTTCCGCTTTCAAGAGTTACGTGGTCGCCAACGATAACAAGTGAGGTTCTGTCAAGGAACGGGTGCTGAGTTTTCATATATTCAAGCTCATTACCGCGTATGATTCCAACTGTTTCATAATCAGTTATTCCTGCATCCTCCATAGCGGCGCCTGCTAGGTCGGTTGCCATAACGAAGTATTCGCCGTTAGCTTTAAGAAGCGAATATTCATAATTCGGACCAACGCAGATTGCAAGGTTTGCAGGAAGGGTCCAGGTTGTTGTTGTCCAGATTACGAAATAGGTTTTATCAAGGTCTGCGCCGAGAGCGGCAAGCTTGCCCATATCATCTGTTACCTTAAATTTAACATAAATTGAGTGACATGGATCCTCGCCGTATTCGATTTCAGCCTCTGCAAGAGCGGTATTACAATCCGCACACCAATAAACAGGCTTTAAACCTTTATAGATATAACCCTTATTTGCCATTGAAGCAAAAACCTTAATCTGTTCCTGCTCAAATTCCTTTTGGAGAGTTATATATGGGTTATCCCACTCACCGATAACGCCGAGTCTTTTAAAGCTCTCGCGCTGAACATCAACATATCCGAGCGCTGTATCACGGCAGATTTTACGAAGTTCAAGGTCACTTATATCAGTTGTTGCGCTGATGCCCGCTTTCTTTCTTGCCGCAAGCTCAGTCGGAAGGCCGTGGGTATCCCATCCGGGAACATAGGGCGACTGGAAGCCTGTCATATTCTTATAACGAACTATGAAATCCTTGAGTGTTTTATTAAGCGCGTGACCGATATGAATATCTCCGTTTGCATACGGAGGTCCGTCGTGAAGGAGGAACATGGGCTTATCTGCACCAAGTTTCATAAGCTCTTCATACTGCTTGTTTTCCTCCCAGCTCTTTAAAAATTCAGGCTCTCTCTGGGGGAGAGAAGCTCTCATCGGGAAGTCGGTTTTTGGTAAATTTAAAGTCTGATTATAATCCATTAATCTGTGCTCCTTAGTTGTTTAGTTGCGAGTTGCGAGTGCCGAGCTTTCGGTTTCTCGCTGCGCTCAATCAAATTTATTTCTTTTTCTTGAAGAAGCCTTTGAATTTCGGCTCGTTGTCTTCCTCTTCCTCGGGAGGAACAAGGGAAATAGTCTGGCTTCTGTCATAATGCGCATCCTCATTTTTCACATTGAAATATGATTCAAAAGGACGCTTTGCATTTTCATCATCAAAGAGTGATTCATCCTCTTTTTCCATCTCAGCTTCTTCTTCAATTTCGGGAACGTTTATTGAAGAATTGAGCGGAGTATATTCATCGTTTGAAAAAGCCTCAAGCGCCTTCATAGGATCGGTTTTTTCCTCTTCCTCGGGCTCTTTCTCTTCTTCAGCTTCGGGAATGCTTTCTTCTTTTTCTTCGATTTCTTCAATCTCTTCTTCGGGTGCTTCCTCGATTTCTTCAATCTCTTCCTCAGTGTTGATAACAACCTCATCAGGAATAGAATTCTGAATTTCATCTATCTCAGAAACAAGGGAGTCAACATCGCTGTGGATGAGTTCAACCTCTTTTTCGGTTTCATCGTCAGAAGTATCAATATTAGCGTTCTTAAGAACTTCAAGCTGCTCGGTATAAAGAGCAATAAGCCTTGTTATAGTTTCTTTTGCATCTGATTTAACAGTTCTTGAAAGAATTCTGTATGCCTCAGCCTCCGCCTTTGATTTTTCAATAAGTTCATCGGAAATCTCTTTTGCCTGGTCGAGAACATTCTGGGCAACAGTTTTTGAAGAATTGATTGCTTCGTTTGCCTTCTTCTCAGCTGCAGAAATAGTTTCCTGAGCTTTAGTATTCGCCTCAGAAATAATCTTTTCTGCCTCGTCGTTCTTTTCCTGAACTATTGCAGCGGCGTGAGTTCTTGCCTCGCCGATAATATTCTGAGCATTTTCATTTGCCTCATCAACTCTCTGCTTAGCAGTCTCTTCGCTCTCGCTTAAAAGCTTTTCAGCGTTTTCCTTTGACTCCTTTGAAATCTTATCAGCCATCTTCTGAGCTGTTATAAGAGCGGTTTTGATTGAGTCCTCTTCTTCTCTGTATTCTTCAATTTTCTTAGCGAGAATTTCCATCTTGCGATAGAGCTCATTGTTTTCGTTTATATATCCTTCAATAGTATCAGCCGCATCGTTTAAAGCCTTTTTTACTTCATCAACGCTGTAGCCGTTTTGCTCGGGTGAAAAGGTTAGGTTTCTTAAATCATTTGCACTTATCATAATACTTTCTCCTCTTTTTATTGATTCACTTTGTTCTGCTCCCTACATGAACATTCCGTTGTTTTCAAGCTCGTCTATCAAATCGCCCATAACGTCAACGTTATACGGAGTTATGATATAGGTTGAATTTGCAACGCGCTTTATCTGACCGTTGTTTGCATAAGCAACTCCCGAAAGAAAATCAAGAAGTCTTCTTGCGATATCCCTGTTTGTACTTTCAAGGTTGAGAACAACCGATCTTTTTGTGTTGAGATGGTCGGCTATTGCAGCAGCCTCTTCATATCTCTCAGGCTTAACAAGAACAACCTGGAACTGAGCAGTTGTGTTGATATTAACAACCTTATCGCTCTTTGCTCTTCTCATTGCTCTTTCCGGTCTTGCTTCTTCCTTTTCAAAAGTTGGATGAGCTTCAATAGTTCTGCTGCTTCTTGAAGCTCTATTGAAGGATGACGCGGCATCATCATAAAATTCTTCAAATTCAACGTCATCATCGTCTTCGTTTAAAATATCTTTTACCTTATCAAAAAATCCCATCTTTTCTACCTCACTTTAAAAATATTTTCTCGCCCCGAATATTGCGGAGCCAACTCTTACTATATTCGAACCCTCGAGTACTGCGCTTTCATAATCACCGCTCATACCCATCGAGAGAATTTCCATATCTATATTATCTATTCTTTTGTTTTTAATGTCAACAAAGGTTTGATACATCGACGAAAAATATTTTCTGACTTCTTTTTCATCGCATATCGGCGGAATTGTCATCAGTCCCTTAGCCCTGATATTATCAAGCTCGGATATCTGATATAAAAGCTCTTCAAGCTCTTCAACAAAAATTCCGCTTTTTGACTCCTCTTTTCCAACATTAACCTCAACAAGAATATTTGTTTTAACATCCTTTATAGCCGACTGCCTGCTGATTTCCTTTGCGAGTTTTATTGAATCAACCGATTCAATCATATCAACCTCGCCGACAATCTGTTTAGCCTTGTTGCTCTGAAGATGACCTATAAGATGCTTTTCAACTGAGCTTAAATGAAGCGCATCTTTTTTGCCGAGAAATTCCTGAACTCTGTTTTCGCCTATTAAATCAGCTCCGATATCAAGAACAGGATTTATGTATTCAGGCTCAACGGTTTTAGTAACGCACATCAGGCGAACATCCTGAGGATTTCTGTTTGCCTTTATTGCGGCTTCCTCAACGGCTGATTTAACTCTTTTGTAGTTATCAACCGTCTCTCTGATTCGATTTTCATCATATATAGATTTTTCCATCCTCGAGCTCCTTTCCCTGAGTTATTATCTGGTCGTAAAGCCTTATTCCGTTGGGTTTATCGGGGTCAAATGAAAGAATAACATAGTCGTTATCCGAATAAATAACCTCGGCTTCCCTGAATTTAACCTGACTTGAAATAAGAACATAAACGCCCTTTTTTTCCTTCTTTGATTTTTTATCCTTTGCAACGTGAAGAGCTGAGGCAGGAACCTTTATTCCCTCAAGAGAATTTGTTCTGATTTCAATATCAGCCTTTCTCAGTGAGGCAATCTTTGAATCCATATTACTTGATTTTAAAATCAGCGCGGTTTTCTTTTGCCCCATTTTCGGCTCGGCTCCGCTGACTATCTGAACATTTAAAACTGATGCGTCGTTATTTTTGAGCGCAATCTGAACATTCTGTCCGTCCTCAAGATTTAAAACCTTGTTTGAATCAACAACACATTCAAAGTACCAGGCATAGCTTGTTACGATTTTTCCGATATTTTTTCCATCGTTTTTCTCGCCTGCTTCATCAACCTTTTTGAGCGCATTATTGATACTTTCAACGCTCATCTCTTCAGCTTTTTCATAGTCAACAAGATTTTCAAAGCCGTCCGTATAGCTTGAAAAAACTCCCGATTCCTTAGTTGTTATAAAGCTGTCGGGTTTTGAAGAGGAATAACTCTGGGCTTGTTTTCTTAAGTCCTGAATTATTGAAAGAAGGTCAACGTCTTCACCGATTATCATCTGGCGGCGAAGAATACTGTCGTTAAGCTTTGAGGATTTATCTTCAACATCCTCAATGCTTTTATTTGAAGCGGCGCGAACAAAATTATTAATATTCTCGCCGATTTCATCATTGATTGATTCAACGCTTGCCGCCTGACCGACTGTTTGCGACTCAAGATTTTCATAGTATTTCAAATCTTTTTCAATATCAAGATATTTCGAATAGTTTTCAGCCGCCTCGGATGTTGAAAACGCCATTGCAACATTTCCGCCGACATTGATTTTATCTCCGTCTGAAACACAGGGAACGGTAACCGTTGAGCTTCCTGCGCTTATCGTTTTTTCATCTCTTACAACGAGCGCTGTTGCATCTATTTTCTCATAAACGGTTGAAAGAACAGCGGTTTCGGTTTTAAAATCAATATGCATAACCGAATAGCATTGATAAAAGATATATGCAAAAACGAGCACAACGGCAATGATTATCGCCCAGGTGTCCTTTTTGATTTTCACTGAGAAACCTCCTGTTCACTTTGATTTAAAAAGTTTTCTGCAAGTTTAAAGGCTGAACTAATCAGCTCATCTTTTTGCATTTCATCGGCATATAGCCAGTTGATTTTTTCGTTTCTTTTAAACCAGGTTATCTGTCTTTTAGCATAATGCCTTGTTTCCTGTTTTATTTTATCAAGCGCCTCATCAAGAGAAATACTGCCCTCAAAATACGGCTTCAGTTCCTTATGACCGATTGCCTGGGCTGAGGTTGTTTTAGCTTTGCCGAGCATTTCTTTTGCCTCTTCAAGCAAACCGTTTTCAGCCATTATATCAACCCTTTTGTTTATTCTCTGATAGAGGTTTTCTCTGTTTTTATAATTTATTCCGATATAGAGCGCTTCAAAGGGGCTTCCCTCTTTTTTTGACTCCTCATTCTGCTGAGTCTTTGAAGTTCCGCCATAGTAAAGCTCAAGAGCTCTTATAACTCTTTTTCTGTTATTCTTATGAATACTAAGAGCGGCTTTTTCATCGTATTCAAGAAGCATTGAATAAAGCTCGTCATTTGTTTTCTTATCAAGCTCCTTTCGGATTTTTTCATCAACTCCGACATCGCTGAAAGAGATATTATTAACAAAGCTGTCGATAAAAAGCCCTGTTCCGCCTGCTATAATCGGAAGTTTTCCTCTTTTTGCTATATCAAGCGCTCTTTCCTTTGCGAGCTTAACAAACTGAGCAACCGAAAAATTTTCATCAGCATCAAAGCATTCAACAAGATAATGGGGTATTCCCTGTTTTTCTTCTTCGCTTATTGCAGCAGTTGCAATGGGCATTCCCCTGTATATCTGCATTGAGTCAGCCGAGATAATCTCACCGCCGAGCCTATTTGCAAGTTCAACTGAAAGCGAGGTTTTGCCCGAGGCAGTCGGACCGACAATGCATATGATTTTTATTTTTTCCATATCAAGACCTGCCGAAGAGCTTTTCAATTTCATATTTTGTCATTTTTATCATAACAGGCCGACCGTGGGGACAGTATCTTATTTCAGGCATTGAAAGAAGTTTTTTAACAAAAAGCTCTCTTTCATAAGGTGAGGTATAATCCCCTGCCTTAACCGCCGCTCTGCAGGAGGTTGAATGAAAAATCCAGTCCATCTTTTCGGGAGTAATATCTGTTTTTCCCTCAAGCAGTTTACCCGCTGTTTCGCAGATAAGCTCTTCAATATCCTCGAGCACGAGCATTGACGGACATTCTCTGACAATTACCGACGAATCGCCGAAATCCTCAACCAAAAATCCGCACTTTTTATATAAATCGAGATTTGAGCAAACGGCGCTGTGCTCTTCCTTGGTCAGTCTTACAGCAACAGGAGAAAGAAGGAGCTGAGAATTAATCTCGGTGCTTTTTTTAAGCTTTTCAAAATTCATTCTCTCGTGGGCTGCGTGTTTATCAATAAGATAAAGCGCCTTTTCAATCTCAACGATTATGTAGGTTTTAAACGCTTCGCCGATAACTCTGAAATCGGGAATATCAATTTCGTTTTCTTTTTCTTCTTCGACGGGTTTAACTTCCTCTTTCTCTTCATTGAAGGAATTTATATCGGAAAGAGTTTTTTCATAAATCTTTTTGCTTTCTTCTTCATATGAAGAAGTTTTATATTCACTTTTTGCAGAAGCAACGTTCCAGAAATTTTCGCTGCTTTTCTGCTTAAATTCCATCTGCTGAGGCTTATCTTCATTTTTTCTGAAGATGTCGAGTCTTCCGCTTGCAGTCTGAAAAGCGGGCTTCTTTTCCTCAAAGATAACCTCTTTTGGAGTATCCTGCTGTTCAATAGCCGATTTAACACCGTAATAAACAAGCTCAAATATCGGGCGTTCATTTGCAAAACGAACCTCGATTTTTGCAGGATGAACATTAACGTCAACAAATGAGGTATCGCATTCAATATTCAAAACACAGCCGGGAAATTTTCCGACCATAATTGAATTTTTATACGCCTGCTCTAACGCCGCCATAGCCGTCTGGCATTTAACAAGGCGGGAGTTGATGAAGAAAAACTGCATTGCCCTGCTCTTTCTTGAGGCAGAGGGCTTTGTTACAACTCCGCTGATATGCATATTGTTAACCGAGTAATCAACCTCAATGAGCGAGGAGGAAAACTCTTTTCCCAAAACGGAATAAACAGCGCTTTTAAGCTCGCCGTTGCCCGAGGTTATCAAAACCTGCTTTCCGTCTCTGATAAATCTGAAGGAAACATCGGGGTGGCTAATCGCCATTCTATCGACAACGCATGCAACAGAATTTCCCTCGGTTACATCTTTTTTAAGGAATTTCATTCTTGCGGGAGTGTTGAAGAATAGATCTCTTACAACTATAGTTGTTCCCTCGGGACAGCCTGCGTCTGAAAAATCCTTTTCTTCGCCGCCTGCAATCTCATATCTTGTTCCGAGCTTTTCGCCCTTTTCCCTGCTTAAAAGCTCAACCCTTGCAACTGCGGCAACGGAAGCCATTGCCTCGCCTCTGAAACCGAGGGTTGAAATAGCGTCGAGGTCATCCCCCGTTTTAATCTTGCTTGTTGCGTGGGGAACGAAAACCTTTTTTACTTCACTTTTTGCAATTCCACAGCCGTCATCGGTTATTCTTATATAGGTTATACCGCCGTTTTTGATTTCAACGGTTATATTCCTTGCTCCCGCATCAAGGGAGTTTTCAATCATTTCCTTAACAACTGACGAGGGGCGCTCAACAACCTCGCCTGCTGCAATTAACTGATAAACCTCTTTTGGCAGAATATTAATTTTTGGCATTCCCCTCACCACCTTTTGTTAGAATAATAATTCATTGGTAACACACCTCATCCACCGCAAGCGGTCCCCCTTCCCCTCAAGGGGAAGGTGTGAGGTTTTCCAAGCGCTCAGACAATTAACTTTGCACTATAGCTCCTCAACCTTTTTCTTAAGGTTATAAAGCGTCTGCATTGCTTCTATTGGCGTTAAAGTGTTTATATCAACCGTTTTGATAAGTTCAAGAATATCATCGGTTGAATTTGTTTTGAAATTATACTGGATATCCGTTTCGTCCTCTTCGATAAGAGCTTCATCGGATTTGAATTCAATTTCAATTTTATTTGATTCAAGCTCTTTGAGAATAACCTTTGCACGTTTTATAACGCCCTGGGGTAATCCTGCGAGCTTTGCAACCTCGATACCGAAGCTCTGGTCGGCTCCGCCCTTAACAATTCTTCTCAGGAAGGTTATATCGTCGCCCCTCTTTTTAACGGCTATTGAATAGTTATTTACTCCGTCGAGCATACCCTCCATTGCAGTTAGCTCATGATAGTGAGTTGCAAAAAGAGTTTTTGCGCCGAGGGTCTTTTTCTTAACAACGTATTCAAGCACAGCTCTTGCGATACTCATTCCGTCGAAGGTTGAAGTTCCTCTTCCTATCTCATCGAGAATGATAAGGGATTTATCGGTTGCATTATTAAGTATTGATGAAACCTCGTTCATTTCAACCATAAAGGTTGACTGACCTGTTGCAAGGTCATCGGATGCGCCGACTCTTGTAAATATCGCATCAACGATACAGATTCTTGCGCTCTTTGCCGGAACGAAGGAGCCTGTTTGAGCAAGAAGCGTTATCAGCGCCGTCTGGCGCATATAGGTTGACTTACCCGCCATATTCGGACCCGTTATTATTGAACAGAGGTTTTTATTGTTATCAAGATAAGTGTCGTTCGGAACGAAAACAGAATCTCTCATAAGCGTTTCAACAACGGGATGGCGTCCATCCTTGATATCAATAACACCGTCATCCGTTATGCTCGGGCAGCAGTAGTTATTTTCATACGCCACCTGTGAAAGAGAAGCAAGAGTATCCAAAAGTGCAAGCGCCTTTGCGGTTTTCTGAACACGCGAAGCCTCTCCTGCAATCTGATTACGAACGCTCTGGAAGGTTTCATATTCAAGTGAAACAAGTCTTTCCTTTGCGCCGAGAACCTTTCCCTCAAGCTCTTTTAACTCCTGAGTTATAAATCTTTCGCAGTTTGTTAAGGTCTGTTTTCTTATGTAATCCTCGGGAACTAAGTCGAGATATGAATTTGTTACCTCGATGAAATATCCGAAAACCTTGTTATATGAAACTCTGAGTTTCGGAATACCCGTTCTTTCCTTTTCTCTTGCTTCAATTTGGGCAAGAAGGCTTGTACCTCCGCCGACTATATCGGAAAGCTCGTCTATTTCGGAGTTGAAGCCCTTTTTGATTATTCCGCCCTCTCTTAAACTGAACGGCGGCTCATCAACTATTGCGCTGTCGATTAAATTTTTAACATCTTCAAGCAGGTCGATATTATCGCAAACCGATTTAAGCATTGAAGATGAAACGCCCGACAGCTTATCTTTTATTATCGGAAAATGCTCAATCGCCGCTGACAGGGATTTAAGCTCCTTTGCGTTAGCCGTTGAATAGGCAATTCTTGAAAGGAGTCTTTCAATATCGTTTATGCCGGTTAGTGTTTCTCTTATATCATCCCTGAGAAGCTCATTATCAAAAAGCTCGGCAACTGCATTTTGTCTTCTTGTTATTTTTGTTATATTGATAAGCGGCTTTTCAATCCACGAGCGAAGCATTCTTTTGCCCATTGCGGTTTTTGTTTTATCAATAACCCATAGCAGTGAATGCTTTTTGTCGCCGCTCATCATTGACTTTGTAAGCTCAAGATTTCTTCTTGCGCTTATATCAAGCGACATAAAATCATCTTTATCATAAAAATCAAGCTCGCTTGGTGCTTCGATTTTTTCTGTTTTCTGTGTATCGCGAAGATAGGAGATAATCGCTCCGAGCGCACTGACAGCCGCCTTGCTGTGACCAATACCGAGGGAGGATATTTCCTCTCTTGAAATTGTTTCAATAATGATATCGGTTGACCTTGAAAAATCGAAGTATTCATCTTCAAGCTTTTCATATGATGAGGAAAGACGTTCGGCTGCAAATTTTGCAACCTTGTCATAATTATAGGCAGCCTCGTTTACAATTATTTCTTTCGGAGAATAAACAGAAAGCTGATTGATTATCTTTTCCTGTTCATTGTAGCCCGTTACAACCGTTATATGAAACTCGCCCGTTGAAACGTCGGCAAAACACATTCCCGTTTCATTATCGCCCCTGCAAATTGAACAGAGATAGTTATTAACTCCGTCTTCAAGAATATTGCTTTCAATAACCGTTCCCGGAGTTATAACTCTTATAACATCTCTTTTAACAATTCCCTTTGCAGCTTTCGGGTCCTCGGTCTGTTCGCATATCGCAACCTTATAGCCCCTTGAAACGAGCTTTGCAATATAGCTGTCTGCACTGTGGAACGGAACTCCGCACATTGGCGCTCTTTCATCCTGACCGCAGTCCCTTCCCGTTAAAACGAGGTCGAGCTCTTTTGAGGCTGTTTTTGCGTCATCAAAAAACATCTCATAGAAATCGCCGAGGCGGAAGAATAAAATCACGCCGGGATAATCTTTTTTAATTTGAAAATACTGTTGCATCATCGGAGATAACTCGCCGTTTTTCGCCATTCATTCTCCCTCCTTCATAACTGTTTAATAGGGGCAACTCACCTCATCCAACGCAAGCGTCATCCTTTTGTCTCGCAAGCTCGACATTTCCCTTATCAAGGGAATAACTCTTTTGCTAGCGCAGACGCTCCCCTCTGTCAGCGCGAGCGCTGACATCTCCCCGTTAAGCGGGGAGTACCTCAAGGGGAAGGT
>JAFSRX010000029.1 GCA_017445905.1 Eubacterium sp. | reverse complement strand
GAGATGTCAGCGCTCGCGCTGACAGAGGGGAGCGTCTGCGCTAGCAAAAGAGTTATTCCCTTGATAAGGGAAATGTCGAGCTTGCGAGACAAAAGGATGACGCTTGCGGTGGATGAGGTGTTTTCCCTCTTTCCATCAGTTAAGGATAGACGAGGCGGACGAATAGATGCTCCTTCTTTACTTCACTCTCGGCAACTAATGGCAGATTTTTATCCTTTTCCATGCAAAACAGAACTCAGCGGCTTATATATCAACATTGAAATTGCAACGCAGATTAAGCCTTTAACAAAAGTAAACGGAAGGTTGAAAATAAGCAAAGCCTGTTCAATGCTCTGAACTTTTGGAAGAATTACCTGATACATTCCGAGAACAGCCGCTTTATCCATAAAATTATAATAGAAAGGATAAACGATAAATTCATTAAGCGGAAAACTAACAAGCGCCATACATAAAGCGCCGACTGTTCCGCCAATGAGCGCGCCTTTTTTTGTTTTGTTATGCTTATATATTAATCCTGCGGCAAAAGAAAATACCGCTCCAAGCATAAAGTTTGAAAGCTCGCCAACATATCCGCTCTGGCTGACAGCAAGGTGAATAAGGTTTTTAACAAGCGCAATAACTATTCCCGCCAAAGGACCGTAGGCAAAAGCGCCGATAAGCTCCGGCAAATCCGAAAAGTCGAGTTTGATAAAGCTCGGTATAATCGGAATCGGAAATTCAAGATACTGCAAAGCGATTGCCGCAGCGCTAAGCATTCCGCAGCCTGCAAGAATTCTTACGTTAATTTTTGATTTTTTGTTTTCTTTCATAATTTTCTCCTTTTCTTTGGGGAAAAAAGAGAACCCCGACTTTTTGAGTCGGGGTGATATTGTTTTATAACAATATTATTTCTCTCATCCGGACTTATATCATTTAAGTTGCCAGTAGCCAGTGGTCAGTGGTCAGTAAAATGATAATTACCGTCGGTTACGGAATTTCGCCGTATCAGTCCATACATTTCTATTTATATGGAGTCGCAGACTGTACGCATACATAAGGTGAGTCGGGGGCGCCGTACCCTACAATTAGGATGGTCGCCTTGCTCTATTGTATGCACTGCCGGTAGGGAATTGCACCCTGCCCCGAAATATTTTGTAGTTTTATTATAGTACGAAAAGCGTTTTTGTCAATATCTATATTACACACAACACAATGTGTAAACAAAATAATCATTTTTATACAAAATAAGCGAACATTGTCTATTAAATAGCGCTGAAATTTGACATTATAGCAAAAATCTGTTATAAACGTATCCGTTGCAAAAAATAGTTACAAAATTGTAACAATAAATTACAAAGGAGTAATTGTTATTAGTATCAAGATAAAAACGATTTCCGTTATTCTTGCTGCAGCGTTTCTTTTTACAGGCGCAGCGTATGCTAATGCACAAGAACCAAGCTCTTCAGGTTCAAAAGCCGGCTTCAGTGCGGTAGAGCCGATTAAATCAGTTCTTGAAAAAAGCGGTTTTGAACTCAATGCTGAAAAAGTAACGGAACACAGTGCGGTTTTAAAATGGTCCACTGATAAGAATTATATAGCATACAAGGTCTGCAAGTTCAATATTCTTACAAATGATTGGGAAGAATATGCTCAGACTACCGAAAGCAGCATTAAGGTTACCAAACTTGCTGCAGGCGCTGAATACCGTTTCTGCGTTATAAACAATGTAACAAATGATTTTTTGGGTGCAGTTAAAGTTAAAACACTGCTCAAAAAGCCAAAGCTCAAGGTTAAAGAGAGAACATCAAAGAAAATTGTTTTATCTCTCGGAAAACACACAAAGAACGAAAAAGTTGTTATCTACAGGAAAACGCCCGGTAAAAAATTCAAAAAAATTGCAACAGTTAAGGGCAAATCCTCCTATACAGATAAAAAACTTAAAGGAAATACAGAGTATTCCTACAGAGCTAAGCTCAAGGTTAAGAACGGAAAAGAAACATCAACAAGCAGATATTCTTCTGTTCTTGAAACAAAAACCCTTCTTAAAATGGGACTTCCCGCAGTCAGCGGAAGAACAAAAACCTATGCTTACTACACTGCAGTAACAGCAAGAAACTCACCGCAGTACAGACTTCTTAATTCATCAGAATGCACAACCGACCCTGAAACAGGCGTAAGAATGGTTGACGGATGCTACTGCGTTGCTCTTGGTTCCTACTATGGAACAACTATCGGAACAAAATACAGAGTAACATTTTCAACAGGAACATCAATAAATGTTATTCTCTGTGACCAAAAGGCAAATGCCCACACTGATTCAAATCATCAGTATGCGGTTAACAACAACGATATTCTTGAATTCTATGTTCAGGGAAGCGCAATGCCAAGCTCTGTAAGACGCGGCGGCGATTTCGGAAGATATCCGAAATTTGCAGGAAGCGTTGTAAGTATTGAAAAATATGTTTAAAAAAAATGTGAAGAATGCAAAAGCGTTCTTCACTTTTTTATTTATTGAAATAAAAATTAATTTGATATATAATTGTTATTGTAAAACAGTAAAAGGAGAATAGATATGTTTATTTTTCTGGCAGCAGTATCGGCGTTAATCAGTGCTGCAGTTGAAATCAGATTTTTCACAAAAAACAAATCTTTTCAAAATGGCTTGCTTTTAACTCTGAAAAATTTAGTATTGGTTGAATTTTTATCGCTTGCAGCAGTAAAATATATCCTTAAATATCCTCATTTTGTCAGCACTGAGGGCAGCTCAGCAAAGGAATTTATTATATTCTTTATTGTTTCGCTGATAATAGGGCTTGTTCTGAGATTATTATCTGCGCTGATTGTTGGGCATTTAGCAATCTGGGAGGTTGAAGAGTCCGAAAGCAAGGGCAAAAAAGCAGTTAGAATAATATCGGTTATTCTGTTCTTTTCCGGCTGCGTTTTGCTTTTCGGAACAATGTGGGGCGCAGACACCTTCGGAAAGCTTACGGGGGATCAGGTTGTTATCAATATGCTCTCGCCTGCCGAGGGCTCTGATACAAGCACATATATAACTATTGTTGAAGGACCTGTGTTTAACACATTTCTTCTGACAACTATTTTTGCATTCATTGATTTTCGAAAATTCAAAATTGTTTATAAGAAAATAAGAGAAACAAAAACCGTTTTCGGTTACGGCGCCAAGAGGTGGGTTTGTTTAATTCTTGCACTGTCAATGCTTATCGGCGGCGGATACTACGGCTATAAGGGCTTCAGCATTGATAAGCTTACTAACGGATATTTTGCAGACTCAAACGCTCTTGATGAAATATACGTTAACCCAAAAGAAACAAAAATAAACTTTCCTGAAAAGAAAAGAAATCTTATTCACATTTATCTTGAATCCCTTGAAAACAGCTATTTTTCAAAGGATATCGGCGGATTTATGGATATGAATCTTATGCCCGAGCTTGAAGAGCTTTCGTACAGCGGAATTGTTTTTTCAGACAACAGCGGCTTTTTTGGTGGACCGCTTGCAGGAACGGGAACTCAGTGGTCCTGCGCTTCTATGGTTAATCAGAACACAGGGCTTCCTATGAAGGTTCCCGCAAAGACGGACAGTTACAGCAGTAAAGAGGAATTTCTCCCCGGCGCATATTCTCTTAATGACCTTCTGCACGATGAGGGATATGAGCAAACCGTTATGTTTGGTGCTTCCGCTGCCTTTGGAGGACTTGATTCCTTTTATACAAACCACGGAAATGTTAAGGTCTTTGACTATACATACGCAAAGGAAAACGGCTATATTCCAAAGGACTACAGCGTCTGGTGGGGATATGAGGACGATAAGCTCTATGAATTTGCAAAGCAGGAAATAACAAGGCTTTATGAAACGGGCAAGCCGTTTAATTTTGCAATGGAAACGGCGGACACCCATATGCCAAACGGCTATCTTTCAAAGAACGCTGAGACGCCTTATGATAATCAGTACGCTAATGTTATTGCATACAGCACCTCTCAGACGGTTGAATTTATCAACTGGATTATGGAGCAGCCGTTTTATGAAAACACAACGATAGTAATTATCGGCGACCATATCAGCATGGAAACAAATTTCTTCAAGCACTATCGCTTCACCGACGATTATCTGAGAACTCAGTATAACTGTATTTTAAATCCCGCCCCGAGCGTTTCTAATCCTTCTGAAAAAATAACAAGAAACAGAAAATGGAGCAACTGGGATTATTATCCGACAATTCTGGCAGCTATGGGATGTGAAATAGAGGGCAACAGACTCGGCGTCGGAACAAATCTTTTCAGCGGAGAAAAAACAATTTTTGAAGAAAAAGGCGTTGATTATATCAACAAGGAATTCGAAAAGAAAAGCGATCTTTATAACAAAGAGATATTCAAAGCTGAATAAAAAAACAACGGCAAGACTTCAGTCTTGCCGTTGTTTTTTTATTAATCTTTATCTTTTAAAGGACTTTCAACAGTTCCCTCAATTTCGCTCATATCGTGCTCAAGGTCAACGCTTTCTTTTTTGTTTATCGGAGAATATTTATCCTGATAGTAGTTTTCGCCAACATTATCAAAGCTGCCGTTGGGGTGAACAGTTATATTTGTGCAGCCTCTTTGCAGTCCGTATTTAGCAATTCCGCTGTAAGCAAGATAGTCTATTGAATATCCGTATGTAAGGCGAACGCCTTTATAATCAACGCTGAGGTTGTTTAAATGGTCGTGGCCGAAGAATACGCCCTGAGTGTTGTTTTCTTTAAAAGCGTCGAATATTCCGTAGTTATAATTACTTGAACAGATAAGGAAATCGCCCTCGCCGATTTTTCCGTAGTGATACTTAACATTTGCAGTATCCTTGAAATCGGCTTTCTGATATTCGTCAAACGCCTCTTTCATTTCAGCGGGCGGAATATGGAAAAATGCAAGTGATTTCGGCGTTTCACCTGAGTTTTCCTCAGTCAATTCCTTAACGGTTTGCTTATACCATTTAACCTGATCCTCGTGAATGCAGTCATATTTCCACTTAATTCCGAGATAATCGTTATCAGTATAGGAATGAGAGTCAAACATAAACAGACTCTGAGTTATTTTACCCTTGCTGTTTTTAATGTTTATAACATAATTTCCGTAGCCGCTGACATCACTCGGTCCGCTCTGGAAAAGACAGTGTGGATATTTTGATTTATCATTATATATCTTTGAGAGGGCGTTTCTTGAATAATATGAATAAATCTCAGTATCATGGTTTCCAAAGGCAAGACACCAATAGACGCCGAGTTTTTCCATCATATCCGCAAAAAGCAGAGCGCTGTGTTTATTATTAAATGTTCCTGCTGCATACGGAACGGGGAAAGCAACGTCGCCGGTAACAACAACTAAGTCGGGCTTTTCTTCGCTAATCATTGCCGCAACTGCGTTGAGCGCCATATTATCGTTTTTAACGCTGAGCATACCTCCGCCGATATGAACGTCGGTTATCTGAGTTATTTTAAAATCTCTGTCGGTTGTAAAGGTATAATATCCGTCATCCTCCTTTTCGGGAACGAGCTGATTTTCATAATTTATCTTTTTAACATTGTTATTAACAAACGCTTTGTTTGATTTAAGCGAAACAAAGTTAACAATAGCAACAATTCCCGTTATAAGCGCAAGCGAAAAAAGAATCCAGAAAATAACTTTCAGAAAAAATCTTCTTTTTTCTTTTGGAGTTTTTTTGATTTTTTCTTTTGATTTAGCCATAATTCTACCTCGTATCAGTGATTAAAAATTTTGATTCACTTATAATGTTTTTTATTGCCGAAACCGTTATTGCAAGACCGCAGATAACGGCAAAAATTCCGTCAACGGCAAGATTTATCCTGTTTACCAGAAACAGCCCCATAATTGCAAAAAGCGTTATAAAGCAATCAAGAAAGCTATCCAGCAAAAGCGCTTTGAAAATCGGTGAGGGCGTTTTTTTATTTACGAAATAAAAGAACACACCCAGAAGTATTTTAACAAATATTGTTGCAACAATAATTATTGCATATCTTACGGAATATGAAATGGGAAGCGGATAAAAAATTCTGTCCGCGCCGTTATATATGAAATATAATCCGCACGCTGCAATAAACAAACTGATAACAAAATCCGAAAGACTCTGAGCCCTTTCAGAAGAATGTCCGCCGAGCTTTAAGCTGAGCGAAATTCCTAAAGCTGCAATAATGCAGGCAAAGGTGTCGCCGAGATTGTTTATCGAATCGCAGTAAATTGCAAGCGAATTTGAAGCAATTCCGATATAAAGTTTTGTTAAAAACAAAATAAAGTTAACAGTGCATCCGATTATTCCCGCCCATATTGCAGGTTTTTTAATCATAATCAGCTCCGAAAACAGATATTGATTTTTAACTATTATAACATATATGATTATCTTTTGCTATATAATAATTGATAAAAAAAAGAGCATAATAAAACGGGTGAATATTAATGGAAATTTTAAGTCTGATTATATCGTTTTTGAATTTTTCTATCCTCGTTTTTATGCTGCTTAAAGGGGATAAAAAGCAAAATTATTCTGATAATAAGCAGGTTGCGCTTATTGAAAATTCGAAAATCAATATCGAAAATCTTAAAACATCAAATATCAACGCCGAAGATCTAATGAGCGCAGCAAGACTTTCGGGATATTTTAATATCGGCGATATTGATACGGCAATTCTTGAAAAAAACGGAGAAATAAGCTTTCTTCCCAAGGCTATGAGAAGAAGGCTTTATCCAAAGGATTTTAATTTTGCTCCCTTAAGAGAGGGCATTTGCCGAATTATAATTTCACAGGGAAGAATAAATTATGAAAATCTCGCTTTATCGGGAATAGATGAAACTGAACTGAAAAAGCTTCTTGAACAAAGAGGTAATGCGCTTGATGATATCTTTCTCGCAACAGCCAATGAGGCGGGAAGAGTTGACTTTTTCACCGAATAATCCGCTTGACAAAAGGGAATAAAAAAACTATAATCCTCATATGTGTGGTATGTTCATATGATTAAACCACACATATGAGGAAATTTAAGAATTTCGGGTCGCAAGCGACGATTATAAAAGTTCCGAGCTCCGAGCTCCGAGTTGTCGGGTCGCTTCGCTCCGAATTATAATACAAATCAAAATGCAAAACATTTTGATTTGAGAGGAGAAACATATGAAGGGATTGTTAGGATTTTGCTCGCAAAATTCTTTAATCCCGTAATATGTTTGGACGAGGCGGACTAAAGCCTCACACCTTCCCTTTGAGGTACTCCCCGCTTAACGGGGAGATGTCAGCGCTCGCGCTGACAGAGGGGAGCGT
>JAFSRX010000028.1 GCA_017445905.1 Eubacterium sp. | reverse complement strand
TTCTTTACGTATGAATCGAATTCGGGGTACATACAGATATCGGGGTATTGACGGAATGCACGGTATATTAAATCATCCTGCTGCTTCGTACTCGGCTTATGCTCTGCGTTGGTATCCAGTTTTTCAACACCTTCGCGCGTCGCCATATATTTCAACAGCTTGCCCGTGCCTTTTGTACGGCTGCCTTTATAGTACTGTGTTCTAACAACAATCTTAGCCATAATTATTCATCCAAAGGTTTTTGTTTTTCAAAATAAATAGTGCCATTTGTTTCAGCAACCTGCTGGGCAATCTTTTGACGCAAACCGTCATAATATCCATCGGGGAAATCATATAAGTCAACAGCCATCTGCGTTGTCATTCCCGTATCAACTGCGAGCTTGAACAGCATATCGCAGATGTTTTTCTCTACGCCGCCAATGACATTTTTAATGCTTCGATTGATAACGGGTGAGAGATAATCCAGACTTTCGTTCTGAAAAAGATAGCCGATATAGAAATCAATAGCCGTGCAAACGAAATCACTTTTTGACGTGCAGTTTGATAAAGGCATCGCATTTTCCATTTTCACAACCTGCGACGGTCTTTGCCAATATGAAAATCTTTGCTTCTTCTCTTTTGCCATAGTGTAAAATCTCCCTAAATTAAATAGACGCTCTTTTGGTAACACCAAAAAACCTTGAAAACAGTCGGCTCTGCCGTCTGCAGTATTCCGTGCGGTGACGCCGCACTTAATCCTGTTTCCAATAATTTGTCAGGATTTCTGGGGCCAGTAGTATTCAAAGTAGTCAAGCGGCTCTCCATTTTCGCTATATGCGTATTTTACAAGATGCCTCATTGCGTCTCTTTTATCCGTTAGGTCAAAGAGTGTATAGAGGTTTGTAGTCTGTTTACCGTTGATGAATCGGGGCTCAATATCAATCATCAATTTGTCCTCTAATTCCTTCAGCGCTTTGTCAACTACGGGACGCGACATACCGCAACGATTACCGATTGTCATACGGGAAGGGAAGCACTGACCTTTATCATCACTGAAATAGGCAAGCGCGCCGTAGACGGCAAACGCATTTCCAGAAAGCCCTCTGTCAAAAATGTCGAGCGGAAGGATGAAAAAATCTCCGCGCTTGTATTCATATTCGGGTTTCTTAAATGTATAATCCATAGTATAATTCCTTTCATAAATATATTTTTAAACAGAAAACGGGTAGGTAAAGATGTCAGTTAGTCTGACACAATACCTACCCGTTACTCACATGTTCACAGATGTGCGGATGCTATTTTACTACGCCGTTACAGTTCCTATTATCGGCAATTTTATTATTGAATTTTCAACTTTGTTAATGTCCGTGTTGAGCATTACGTCGTTCTTACAACACTTGCAACGAATAATTAAATCTCCCGTGATTTCGGAATTATCTGTTATCAAAACAGCGGTTGTTGCATTCTTAATCTCTTTGCTTCTGACCTGTAATAAAGTGCTGCCGCAGGCAGGGCACTTGATTCTCGGACGATAACTTTTCATATTATTCATTTTCTTAACTTCTTAATATCCTCCACGTCTTTTATTACGCTTTTGAGCACGCCCTGTACGGTGCAGTAAGGATAGCGCATATCCTCCATGTTTTTATTCTCGGGATGAAGTATAACTTCACCTTTTTCTTTATCAAAATATATTGTTTTTAATGTGTTCATATTATCGGGAGTAAGGGCGACGACAATATCGCCGTCAACGGCGTCTGACTGCTTTCTTATGACAAGTAAATCCCCGTCATAAATACCGATGTCAATCATGGATTCGCCGCTGGCACGAAGAAGATAAAACTCGCCTTTACCGAAAATTGAAACGGGTAACTGC
>JAFSRX010000027.1 GCA_017445905.1 Eubacterium sp. | reverse complement strand
TAAAGCCTCACACCTTCCCCTTGAGGTACTCCCCGCTTAACGGGGAGATGTCAGCGCTCGCGCTGACAGAGGGGAGCGTCTGCGCTAGCAAAAGGGGGACCGCTTGCGGTGGATGAGGTGTTTTCCCTCTTTCCATCAGTTAAGGATAGACGAGGCGGTACGAATGGGCGTTCCCTCCACAGCACACGGGGACAAAACAATTAAGAATTAAGATTTAAGAATGAAGATTTTCGGGTCGCTGCGCTCCGATTATATTATCGTTTAAACTAATATACTCCAACATAAAAAACACAGAGGCAAGCTCTGTGTTTTTGTTATTTTATTTTTTGTTTTTTAGTTTTGGCGTCTGAGGTTACTCGAACACCGAGCTTTTTAAGCGTGCTTTCATCAACCGGGGAAAGAATAACCGTTGAATGCATTTCTGTATTTTTAAGATTTTTAAGCTGTGCGAGTGCCGCTGCAGCATTTTCGTTTGTTGCTGCTGAAATTGAAAGCGCAAGCAGAGTTTCATCAGTATGCAGTCTCGGATTATGGTTGCCGAGATAATTAACCTTTAACTGCTGAACGGGCTTGATAACCTCGGGAAGAATGAGAAAAACATCGTCATCAATTCCTGCGAGAACTTTAAGCGCATTGAGAAGCATTGCTGAGCAACAACCGAGAAGCTCTGAGGTTTTTCCTGTTATAATTTCGCCGTTGTTAAGCTCAATAGCGGCGGCAGGCTGCTTAGTTCTTTCTTCAACCTCTCTTGCAGGAGTAATACATTTTCTGTCTGTTTGAGTAATTCCAGCCTGATTCATAAGAAGCTCAAGCTTATAAACCTCTTCCTTTGCAGCAGGTGAATCAACTGCACCGCAAAGCGCTTTGAAATAACGGCGGATTATTTCCTGATTGGAGGCTTCCTTGCAGGCATCGTCATCAATAATACATTTGCCCGCCATATTAACTCCCATATCGGTTGGGGATTTATAAGGGCACTTCCCGTAAATCTTATCAAAGGTTGCCTTTAAAACGGGGAAAATTTCAACATCTCTGTTATAGTTAACCGTTGTTTTTCCGTATGCCTCAAGATGCCACGGGTCTATCATATTAACATCGTTGAGGTCAGCCGTTGCAGCCTCATATGCAATATTAACAGGGTGGCGGAGAGGAAGATTCCATATCGGGAAGGTTTCGAATTTAGCGTATCCCGCCTTGATTCCTCTTTTGTTTTCGTGATAAAGCTGAGAAAGGCAGGTTGCCATTTTTCCGCTTCCGGGACCCGGTGCGGTTATAACAACAAGTTTTCTGGAGGTTTTGATATAATCGTTTTTGCCATATCCCTCGTCGCTGACAATTCGGGAAATATTGGAAGGATAACCCTCGATAACATAGTGGTGATAAACAGGATATCCCATAGCGTCAAGCCTTTTTTCAAATTCTTCAACACGGCTTGAAGGAGTATATTTGGTTAAAACAACCGAGCCGACCATAAGCCCGATATCAGTAAACTCACCGATAAGGCGAACAACGTCATCATCGTAGGTTATTCCGAGGTCACCGCGCAGCTTTGCTTTTTCAATATCCTGAGAATTGATAACCAAAACAATTTCAGCCTCATCCTTTAGCTGAAGAAGCATCTGGAGCTTGCTGTCCGGCTGGAATCCGGGCAAAACACGGGAGGCATGGTAATCATCGAAAAGCTTTCCTCCGAATTCAAGATAAAGCTTTCCGCCGAATTCGTTTATTCTCTCGCGGATTCGGGATGATTGCAGTGATTTATATTTATCGTTATCAAAGCCTATTTTGTACATATAATAATATTCCTCCAAAAAAATCACAGCTATCATTTTATCATTATTTGTATAAATTTTCAATAATTATATAAAGATAATAGTAAAAATTTTTTAAAATCTTGACATCCGGCGGGGATTATGTTAGTATGTTCAGCGAAAAACCTATAAAATAAATAGGAATTAAAACAAAGAGGAGGATTAACCTATGGAAATAACAAAACAAACAACAATGGGCGATATGCTTGAATACGACAGAGGAATTGCAGTTATTCTTATGCAGAGCGGAATGCACTGCGTCGGATGTCCTGCATCAATCGGCGAGAGCCTTGAAGAAGCATGCATGGTTCACGGAATCGACTGCGACACAGTTCTTAATCAGATTAAGGAATATCTTTCTTCTAAGAGTTAAGAGTGAAGAGTTTAGGGTGGACTCCGTCCACACCTGATTATAAGTTTCGGGAGGGGCCAAGCGCCCTCCCGTTTATATTTTTCTTGAAATAATATATTTATTGTGTTAATCTATGGCTATGGATAATAAAAAATATGCTAAAATCTATATTTTTTCCCTGCTCGGGCTGTATTTTATCGGAGCGCTTATCATTTTTCTTCTGACATTTTTTATCAGCAATAGAAATGATGTAAACAATGCGCTTGAAATTAATCAGATAATTGTGATTTCGCTTTTATTGCCGCTTGTTCCCTGCGCTTCATATGCAGGCTTCTGCACTGCGTTCGGAAGAATTAAAGAATTCGGCAAATTCTGGAAAATCGCAATATGCATCTTCTTCCCGATAACGCTTATTATAATAACGGTTTACGGATTGTTTATGATAATTCCGAGCATGATAAAAAGTGTTAAAAATCTCAAGGCTTCCCCTTGAGGGGAAGCTGTCACGAAGTGACTGATGAGGTGACTTATTGTTTTGATTGCTAACGGAGAATTAATCTAAGTGTGTCGTAGAGGCAACACACCTCATCCACCGCAAGCGGTCCCCCTTCCCCTTGAGGGGAAGGTTTGAGAACTAAAAACGGAGTAAAATATGTTTGTTGATATTGCAAAAGTTAAAATAAAAGGCGGCGACGGCGGCGACGGTGCCGTTGCGTTTCACAGAGAAAAATATGTTGCCTCAGGCGGTCCCGACGGAGGCGACGGCGGAAAAGGCGGCGATGTTGTTTTTGTTGTAGATGATAATCTTTCAACCCTTGCCGATTTCAGATACAAGAGGAAATATAAAGCTCAAAACGGTGAGCCGGGCAAAGGCGGTCGCTGTAACGGAAAGAAGGGTCAGGACCTTGAAATCCGTGTTCCGAGAGGAACGATAATCAAAGAGGCAAACAGCGGCGCAGTTATGGCGGATATGAGCAAAAATGAGCGCTTTGTTGCTGCAAAGGGCGGCAGAGGCGGATGGGGAAATCCTCATTTTGCAACGCCGACAAGACAGGTCCCCCGTTTTGCAAAGCCCGGAATACCGGGAGAGGAATGGGAAGTCAGCCTTGAGCTTAAATTGCTTGCAGATGTTGGCTTGGTCGGATATCCTTCGGTTGGAAAATCGAGCCTTATTTCCGTTGTTTCTCAGGCGAAGCCGAAAATTGCCGACTACCATTTTACAACGCTTGTTCCGAATTTAGGCGTTGTTTCAATGGGCGAGGGCAACAGCTTTGTTATTGCCGATATTCCCGGTCTTATTGAGGGCGCGAGCGAAGGCATTGGACTCGGACATCAGTTTTTGCGCCACGTTGAAAGATGCAGACTGCTTATCCACATTGTTGATGTCAGCGGCAGCGAGGGAAGAAATCCGATTGAAGATTTTGAAAAGCTGAACGAAGAGCTTATTAAGTTCAATCCCGAACTTGCAAAAAGACCAATGCTTGTTGCAGGAAATAAAATTGATATGGCTGAGCCTTCTCAGATTGAGGAGTTCAAAAGCTATGTTGAAGAAAAGGGATATGAATATTTTTCTATCTGCGCTCCTATTCTTGAGGGAACAAAGGAGCTTATGAACGCTGTCTGGAACAGACTTTCAAAGCTTCCCCCGATTAAAGAATACGAAGCTCAAGAGATTCCTGTTGAATCAATTATCGAAAACAGCAACGGCTTTAAAATTACCGAAGAGGACGAGGGATATTTCCTTGTTGAAGCCGACTGGTTCCCGAAAGTTCTTAAAGGAATTGATGTTGAGGATTATGAAGCGCTGCAGTATATGCAGAGAGTTCTTGAAAAGAGCGGCGTTTTTGAAGCACTGAAGGAGAGAGGAATTCAGGAGGGCGATATAGTCAGCCTTTATGATATTGAATTCGAATATGTACCGTAATGAGATTTATTGACAAAGAAACAAATCCCGACCTGCTCAGTCCCCTGAATCTTGCGTTTATCGGCGATGGCGTTTATGAAATGTTTGTCAGAGAGAGCATAGTTCTCAGCGCAAACAGACCTGTTAAGGATTTACACAGAGAAAGCGTTAAATATGTTTCGGCAAAGGCGCAGACTGAGGCTTATTTTAAAATAAAAGAGCTTCTAACCGAAAAGGAAGAAGCTGTTTTCAAAAGAGGAAGAAACGCAAAGGTCGGGCATAATCCGAAATCCGCAACCCAGAGCGAATACCATATTGCAACAGGAGTTGAAGCGCTGTTTGGATATCTCTATCTCAAAGGGGAAGAGGAAAGGCTTCGAGAGCTTTTCTCTATAATTAAGATTTAAGACTTAAAACTTAAGAATTAATAATTGAGGTTACTCGCTGCGAGTTGCGCGTGGCGATTAATTTTTTCTTGACAAAAAAATATTGTGTGTTATAATAAATAACGCTGACGGGAGCATAGCTCAGCTGGGAGAGCACCTGCCTTACAAGCAGGGGGTCACAGGTTCGAGCCCTGTTGTTCCCACCAAACAAAGAAGAGATACCATCGGGTATCTCTTCTTTGTTTTTGAGTATTATTAGCTCGAACCTGTGACGGGATGCGGAGAATTTGCCGTGCCAGCGGCAAAGCTCGACAGAGAAACAATTCAGTGAATTGTTTCGAGGCATCCCAGTTTATTATGGTCGCAGTTCACACCTGCTATTTTCGGTAGCTTAGCTCGAACCTGTGACGGGATATAAAATGCCGTGCGCAGCACCCTCAATTCTTAATTCATCATTCATAATTCATAATTATAAAAAGAGCCTCGCCGAGGCTCTTTTTATTCAAGTGCTCCTGAATATGAGGAGTTGAGTTTTTTGATATTATTGATTGTATCTTCAACTCTCTGGTCGAGTTTATCCGCTTTAAGGCGTTTTCTCTGGAGATAAGTTACGCTGTATTTATCCTCATCATAGCTGCTCTTTCCGTCAAACAGGGGAACAGTATATCCCTTTTCTTCAAAGGTTGACTGATAAACCTGCTGTTCATCAATATAGTATTCGTTATAGCCGTAGTTTGAGATGTATGACGCTTTTGTTTGCTGAACAAATTTTCCTTTAGAAAACTTATAAACAGTTGAGCTTGCGTTTATAACTCTTCCGTATTCCTGGGAAGAAAAGGCGTTAAAGCAGTAGTAAGCCCGATTATTCTGTTTTTTGATTATGTAGTATCGGTCAACGTCATCGCTGAGGCTGTTTGAAATACTTTCGTTTTTATATGAGAGAATTGCCTTTGTTCCGTTGTAGCGATAAATTTCTATATAATATTTATCCTGAACCTTTGAAATATAGTTTCCGTTAGCATCGGAATCCCTGACTTTAACAGGTTTTCTGTAGATAACGAGAAGCTCATCCGTTCCGTCGCCGTTGAAATCTATTAAATCAACAACTGCGAGACCGTCGATATATGCGCTTGATGAACTCTTGACAAGCTCAGCTTTACCGTAGGTCTGGTTATAGTCAAGGACAACTGAATAATATGCGCTTTTTATATTATTTGCGCTTGCGACCAAATCGGAGGTGCTTGTTGAGCCGAGATAACCTTCAACGAGAGCTGAAGTTCTTTCGGCGGTTAGCGCCGCTTTTTCTTCAGACAGAACAGAAAGCCGTACTCTTTCAAAATTGGGCGCGTTGTTTTCGCCGTCTATCGAGTAGTTTGCGCCGTCATTTGCGAATTTGGCGGTCATTTTAGTCTTTTTGAAAGAGCTTCCGTCAAGCTCATAAAGCTCAACGTTTTCGTTTTTATCGCCGGAATGCTTGCCTATATAGCATTTGTTGTTTTTAACATAGAGAGTGGTCCAGACATCGTCTCTTTTTCTCTCGGTTTGCGTTGCTTCCTCACTGTAGAACTTAACAAAGTCTTTATCGTGGTTGTATCCCCAGACCTCAGTGAAGTAAACGCCCCCTTCATCATAGCAGAGAATAAGCTCGCTTATATTATCGTTATCAAAATCGATTTCCCTTGCAAAGCAAAGCCCTGTCATTCTGTATCCCGAAACGCCATACATGGGATAAAGGTTTTCATATGAACAGTTACCGTATTTTGCAATATACTGAGCGCAAACTTTACCTGCGTCTGAATTGAATTTCTGTATTCTCTCGTTTTCAGATTTAACCGAATGAACGGTTAACCCTACGAGAAAAACAAGAAACAAAATGAAAACAACAAAAAGACCAATGGTTACTTTTGCCCTTTTCTTTTTTGAGAGATGGTCTATTTCCTCACTCAATCCCTTTTCTTTTATGGAACGGGCAATGGCGGCTATTTTTTTACCGTTATCTTTTGATATGGTTTTAATTGAGTCTAAAACAGCTGTTTTTCTGCCGTGATTTTTACCGCCTTTATGGCTTTCGGCTTTTTCAACTGTTTCTTTTTGCATTTTTGCTTCTGTTTTTTCTGATTTAGCCGCTCTATGAGTTTTTTCAATCTCTTTCAGAGAGTTTTCAACCTCTTGTTTTTTAATATTTCTCGGAGCGTCAAACGAAGAGATTATGGACTGAATATCGTCCTGATCGTCGTCGAAGTAATTATGCTTTCTCAAACCGTCACCCCCTCTTTTCAGTTGCCGGTTGCCGGTGGTCAGTTGCCGGTGGACTGTCAGATTTTTTCTATATTAGCATAAATATCAGAATTTAGCAAATATTGTTGGTTTTACGCAAGAAATCTTCCCATCAGCGAAGGACCGAATTCAATGAAAATTCCGGTTGATTTTGCACTTTCTTCGTTTATGCTTTCAACCCGGCTGTCTTTCTCGTCATTTTTGTGATAGATAAGAAACGGAACAGGGTCGCTTGCGTGAGTTCTCGTTACTATCGGAGTAGGATGATCGGGAAGAATCATAATCTTGTAATCATCATATTTTTTCAGTCCGTCAAATATAATCGGAAGAACTTTTTCGTCGATAAGCTCAATCGAGCGAACTTTGTTTTTCGGCTCATTTCTGTGGCCGCATTCATCGGGAGCTTCAAAATGAACATAAACAACGTCGCATCCTTTTTCAAGAAGCTCGATTGCCGCATGCGCCTTGCCTTCAAAATTGGTGTCTATATAACCTGTTGCGCCTTCAACCTCGGCAACCTCCATTTCGGCGCAGAAACCAAGACCCTTGAGAAGATCAACCGCAGAAACAACTCCGCATTTCTTGCCGTAAATACTCAGGAAGCTGTCAAACGCAGGTCTTGTTCCTTCGCCCCAAAGCCAGATTGAGTTAGCGGGGCGCTTGCCGTTCTTTTTTCTTTGGATATTAACAGGATGGTCCTTGAGCAAATCATAGGATTTTTTCATAAGCTCTATAAGAGGCTTTGCGTTTTCGGCAGTTGAAAGATGCTCGGTTATAACCTTGCCCGTTATATCGTGGGGAGGGGTCATCTTTCCGAGGTCGGTGGTACCCTTATCCCAGATTAAGCAGTGGCGGTAGCTTACGCCGGGATAAAACTTAAATTCTTCATTGCCGAGCTTTTCCTGAATATATTCAATAAGAATTTTTGCTTCCTCGGTGCTGATGTCGTCGGCGCAGTAATCCTCGATTGTCTTTTGCTCATAAGGTAAATCGTCCTCGGATAAAGTAACGAGATTTGTTCTCAGAGAAACGTCGCTCATCTTCATATCAATTCCGATTGAAGCAGCCTCAAGAGGACTTCTTCCTGTATAGAATTTCATCGGGTCGAAGCCCATAACACTCATATTTGCAACATCGCTACCGGGCTTTAATCCCTCGGCAACAGTTCTGACAAGACCTACTTCGCCTCTTTGAGCAAGGAAGTCCATATTTGGCTTGTTTGCGCACATCATCGGAGTTTTTCCGCCAAGTGCAGGAACAGGATAATCAGCCATTCCGTCGTATAAAACAATAACATATTTTGTCATATCTATATCCTCCGCAGTATAGTTATTAATAGCCGCAAAATAGTACTTGATTAAAAACTATAATATCATAAATTTATTACAATTACAACATTCGTTTTAATTTTTAAATTATCTATTAAATCACTGTGCTTTCTGATGACAAATTACGGGTTATGTGATAAAATTAATGTATTGAAAAACGAAAGGGGTTCTTCGGCATGAGCAGCGTTGAAGATTTTGCTTTTGACGTTGAATTTATGTGTTGCGAGGTTGACCGCGCAGACGATTTCAGAGTTGTTGCAGCGGATGAGCGTTTTTCTGAGTTCGTCGGCGTTCATCCCTCTGAAATAGAGAGGGGAAAGTTATTTCTCCACGATTTTATTGACAAAGAAGACAGGGAAAAGGTTTTAAAAAGTCTTTGCAAAAAAGGCGCAAGGTATTCATATTTTGATTTTTGTATGAAGCATTGCAGCGGCGAGCTTGTATATATCCACTGTGTAGCTCAGAACACTGAAAAGTCTAAAATAAGCAGGCTTACTCTTGTCGATGTTTCACATTCTGAGAGAAAAACCGAAATGATAAAGAAGAGGGCGGACGCTCTCGGAAGCCTTATTGACGTTATTAAAGTCGGAATCTGTCTTTTCAAGGTCAATAAGGATATGCATTTTGAAGCGATATACATAAACAATGCCTGCTGTTCTTTTTTCGGAACAGAGAAAGACAGACTTATCGACAGGGACTACAGAATAGACGAACTGATTCATCCCGAGGATAAAAGCACTGTTTTTCAGGCAATCGGAGCCTCTATGGCAACAAAAAAACCGATTGATATGGTTATGAGGGTTATATCGGGGAAAGACAGCTTTACCTGGTGCAAATTCAGCGCGGCTATCAACAGATATGATGAAAGCGGATGTCCTGTTTTTCACGCAACTTTTACCGATGTTTCATCGCTCAAAAAGTGAATAACTTAACATAACAAAAACTATGTGAACAGTCCTCATAAGAGGACTGTTTGTTTGTTTTTAACAAAATTTCTGACAGATTTTTGTTAAATGTCACAATCAAACAACGTTGAAAATATTTGTTAAAAGGTTTATAATAAAATAGAAATAATATATTCATATTTAATTTACCATAAAAAGGATTTTTCGGAGGGAGAAAAATGAAGAATTCATTAAAGAAAAAACTTATCAGCATTTTGCTGTGTGTGCTTCTGGCGGTGAGCTCAGTTGTTCCCGCTTTCTCAGCGAGCGCTGCAGACGGAGTTATCGACACTGTTGAGCTCCAGATTTTCTTTGCTGATTCAAACACAATGGTTCCGACTTTCCAGGAAGGAACGGATGTTGAGTACATAATAACTATGGTTGAGGGCGAAAAGCTTCAGCTAAAGCACGAGCTTATAGACAGCGTTATTCCCGATAACGCATACTATAAGTGGTACAGCGATACGCCCATTCTTGCCGACGTTGATCAGGACGGACTTGTTAAAGCCTTCGACTCATCAAAGGGTGCGGTTGTTCAGCTGTGGATTGATAACGAGGTTAAACCGATACCCATTATCGGAAGTAAACTCGGTGAGCTTCTTGAAAAGGCGTTCAACAATGATTATGTTGACCTTGATACTCTTGATACCGACGCTATTGTTGCGATTGTAAAAGGAGTACTCGGCTCTGAATCCTGGCTTGCAGATTATGTTGACGCATATGAAGGAAATCTTGTTGACTCGCTGAGAGATTATCTCGACAGGGTTAATACAGGCATATACTGTCAGCTTTTCTCATCAACAGGCGAGCTTCTTGCAGAGGACCATGTCAATGTTAACGTTGTAAGAAACAACGAGTGGTATGCTAATTTTCTCCCCAACGGAACACATATAACAAATAAATCCCAGATTGCAACAACTCAGGCGGTTGGAAATACTGTTCAGCTTTCCGCAATAACTTCTCCTCAGCGTTTGCACTACGGAGTTCAGTATTCGGTTAAGGCTTCATCAATCTTTTCATCGGGAAAGGTTGTTGCAACTGTAACTGACGGCGGACTTGTTACATTCAAAAACAAAGGAAAGGTAACAATTCTCGCTTCTCCCGACTCGGAAGACGTTATTCAGGGACTTCTGAAATTTGTTAACTATTTCTATGCACTTGAAAACACGGGAACGCTTAATACCGATGATATCGCAAAGATTATGATTGAGTATATGGGGCTTGATATCAACAGAGCGGTTCTTGCCGGAATGCTCGACGTTGCCTTCGGTGTTGCACAGGTTGCTCAGGGAACGGCTGACCCTGTTCAGTTAACTGCAACGGCAGTTGAAATTGTTGCAAATATTATTCTTCAGATGAAATATAACGACTCGATAACCTTTACAGTTGTTGATGCCGAGCCGATTGAAAGCTTTGATATCGAGGGCGCGAAATCCGTTAAGGAAGGCTCTCAGATTCAGATGCAGCTGACCAATGTTCAGCCCAGCACGGGCAATATGAGCGACATTGTATGGACTTCATCTGACCCGACTGTTGCAAGCGTTGACGAAAAAACAGGCGTTATAACAGGTCTTGACGCAGGAGGTCCCTACGGTCAGTTATCAACAAAGGATGTTCAGATAACGGCAACCTCAACAACTAATAATGTTTCAAGAACTGTAACTGTTACCGTTGTCGGCAAAACAGGAAACTTTATTTCGAGCGTTGATATAAACGGCTCGGATATTGTTGAAATCGGAGCAACTGAAAACTATTCATATACAGTTTATCCGCTTCGTGCCGCAGAGTCACAAAACCTCTATATAGACTGGGGAATAATGACCGACGAGGTTGATGAAAACGGCGACCCCGTTTATATATGGGCAACCGAGGATGAACCTGCGCAAAATGATGTTTCCCAGATGGATTATAAGGGACATTATATTGCCCTTGACGGCGGAAAGACAACTATTGCAATAAGGGCTTATACAGGATATTTCCTTTCAAACGGAAGATTTTATGAAATCTCCTCCCATATTTCAACAAAAGAGGTTAAAACGGGAATACCTGTTGAAAATATCAGTATTGATGTAACAGGCGTTGCAAACACATACGGAAGCATTTCAAGCAATAAAAAGGTTAATATAAACGGAAGGGAATATCAGTATGTAACGATAACAAGGTCGGGCGCATATATGGGCAACGGCGCAGTTATTAATGCAAATGTTACTCCGTCAAACGCAACAAACAGTAAGCTGAAATGGGTTATTGATAATTCATATTACGAAAACACTTTATCTGATGATACACATACTGCAACAATCAAGCAAAAAGCAAACCACGAGGTTGCAGATACCTTCAATGTTTATGCTGTTTCAAACGATGGAAAGGTTAAATCGAATGTTATAACCGTCTGTGTTGCAAATAACCACGTTACAAACAACACGATTAACGGCGACACGATTGAGGTTATCAACAATACCAATGCAGACGTTGCCCACAGCGTTACCTTTGACGGCTCGTTAACAGGCTCAAACCTTGCAACGAGAAAGGCAAACTGGTATTCCTCGGATGAATCAATTTTCACCGTTGTGAATAAGAACAACGATAATTATGATGCTGTTATAACAGGTCGTGATGTTGGCGAGGCAACAATTTACTGCGTTTCTGCCGACAGCGGAATCGTCGATACAGCAACGGTTATTGTTAAACCGAATAAAACCTATCTTAAAAATATTATCGACCTTTGCGAAAAGACCGCAATTATCAGAACAGAGGAAAACAAGAAGCAGTATCAGCAGTATATGAGAAAGCTCGACCTTGCTTACTCGGTTTACTATGACCAGGATATGGCTTCTCAGACCACCTGCGATACATATGCTCAGAATCTTCTTACTGCGTTTTATAAGCTCGGCGGTTTTGTCAGCGTAAGCAGCGTTGAGATTCTCGGAACAAGCAAAAAAGCTCTAGCAAGCGATTTTGTAACGGTTTCGGTTGGCTCAACAACTAACTATACGAGATACAGCTATGATTTTGACTACAAGGTTAATCCGAACAGCGCAATGTACAGCGAGGTTGAGTGGAGTTCCTCGAGCAGCAGTATCAGCGTTGATGAAAACGGTATATGCACTCCTACTTCAAACGACCCCTGTTCATCAATCATAACCTGTAAGGTTACTGATTATATGGGCAACGTCAGAAGCGACAGCGCATATATTGCCTTTGCAAGAAACAAGGCAACGGGCGTGAGCCTTAACTATACAGAACTCAGAGATCAGAAGGTTGGCGAAACAACTCAGCTTTCTGCAACAGTTTCACCAACGGGCATTTCTTCCGCTTCTGTTAAAACTGTTTTCTGGGAATCAAGCGATGAAAGCGTTGCAAAAGTTAACGAAAGCGGAGTTGTAACATATGTTTATGGCGGCGACTGTGAAATAAAGTGCACAACTGCCGACGGCGGATATACCGCAGTTTGTAAAATCAATGTTATAACAAACTATGACCCGCTGAAAACTCTTATTCAGCAATATACCGACCTCAATCTTTCCGAGCCTTCATACTATCCCGAAACATGGGCAGTATATACAGCGGCAATGGCTGAGGCAAAACAGGTTGTTCAGGAGGGCGGCCACACTCAAAAAGAAGTTGACGCAGAATATGCAAAGCTCGAAGCTGCGTATAACCAGCTTAAAAGATACACATATATGTCGAGCGTTGAAATATACATCGAAGGTCAGCCGACTTCTGAGTTTTATCAATATGACGCAAGCCTTCTTACCGAAAGCGTAAGCGGTGAGGGAATCGGCTACACAAATGCTTCCCTTGATCTTAATGTCAGACTTTATCCAAACAATGCATCGTATGCATCTGTTAAGTGGGAGAGCGATACAAGCGATATTTCGATAACAAGCGAAGGCGTTGCTTCGCCGACATCAAATAAACCCTGCTACGGCAAGATAACCTGTACTGTAACAGACCATTTCGGAAACAGCCATGCCGATTCGGTATTTGTTTCCTTTGCATATTTCCCTGTAACAGCGCTTAAACTTTCTGATAACAATATCAACGGAACAGTCGGAGCAACCTATCAGCTCGCCTGCACGGTTGAGCCGACAGGAACGGGAGTTCTTCATATCGGTGCTGCTTCAATTAAGGATTTCTATTGGGAAAGCGACGATGAAAGCGTTGCAACCGTTGATGAAAACGGACTTGTAACCTTCGTTGACGCAGGCTCAACAACCATTCGTGCGGTATCCTATGACGGCGGTATTTCAGCAGAATGTACTGTTTCAACCGAGGGCGACAGAAGCGCACTTAAAGCAGCGGTTGAAAATTATAAGGACGTTGATTATCAGAACTACGAATATTCCTACGGACAGAATTTCAGAAATAAATACGAAATTGCCGTTAATGCGCTTACCGATTTAACTCTTTCTCAGGCAGAGATTGATGAGATTGCTCAGAACGTTGTTAATGCAGCCGAGGAAATGTATGCTCATCCCTATATCGGAGTTGAGGATTTCAATCTTTCATATGAAGCGTACTACGACCCGTATGTAGGCTCTGATACAAGAGTTGACTATGGAACAGTAAGCAGCAATAACCATCTGACAATTAAACTTTCAAATTCAGGTTATGCTTCAAATAATACAAGGAACTATGTTGATATAACTGCTGCAGTAACACCTGCAAATGCAAGCTATAAGTCAATTTCATGGAGAGTTCTTTCAACAAACAACCTCAAGAGCTCATCTCCGACTGATGAAAAGGAAATAAGACTTACTCCCGATTCAAATGCAGCAGGCTGGGCAAAACTTGAAGTTGTTGCAACAGATAACTATAACAGAGAAACCTCAAGAATTATTTATGTTGTTATGGCTGATAACGTTGCAACCTCGCTTACGGTCAGACCCGCAACATTAACTCTTCTCGCAACTCAGTCAACAACCGCAATTCAGCATGTTTTCGGCGGCTCACCCGATATAACATCTATCGAGTGGACCTCAAGCGACGAAAATGTTGTTAAGGTTAATTCAGCCGGCGGCGTAACTCCTGTTGACAAGGGAACTGCGACAATAACAGCTGTTTCCTATGACGGAGGCTATACGGCAACCGCAACAATTAATATTGAAACCGATTTCTCGCCTCTTGCAGAAAAGGTTTCGGAATATAAGGCAATAATCGAAAGCGTATCCGAGGAAAAGGTTTATACAGAAGAAAGTCTCGGTACTCTTTCTGCTGCAGTTCAGGAAAGTGAAAGAGTTATTGAACAGGCAACGGCAACTCAGGCAGAGGTTAATTCCTATCTTGAAACCTTGAATGCTGCATATAACGCACTGAGAAGATATGTTCCCGCAACAGGTGTTAACGTTGCCGTTGACGGTGAACAGAGCGGCGTTTCCGAGCCGAATGACGGCTTTGTAAGATACACATCTTCAACTTCAATTCTCACAAACAGGAAGATTCAGCTTAAAGCAAACATTCTTCCTCTTGAGGATGAACCGCTATATGAAACAATCGAATGGACTTCCTCAAACAGCGCAGTTCAGGTTGATGAGCTCGGTCTTGTTACAAACCTTTCGCCGAGAGGAAGCTGGGCAACAATAACCTGTACGGTAACAACAGAAGAGGGCGAGAGCTACAGCGACAGCGTTTATGTTACATTCGTTCGCTACGGCGCAAACGAAGTAACCTTCGACGGCGATAAGATTTACGGCGCACCTCAGCAGACCAAGCAGCTTACTGTAAACCTCAATCAGGAGGATACAAGCACCGCTGCTGCGCTTCTCAGCGTAAATGACTGCCTGTTCTCATCATCAAACGAAGAGATTGCAACGGTTGATGAAAACGGAAATGTTACATTCCTGACTCAGGGTGAAGCAACAATTACCGTTACCGCAATAGACGGCGGCTTAGTCGGAACAATTCCTGCATACACCACCTGGGATACAACAGCGCTTCAGGATGCGCTTGCAACAGCAAAGGCACTTGAATATACGGATTACGCAGTTGAACAGGGAACAGCTCTTCTTGCTCAGATTGAAGCAGCTGAGGCAGTTATGGATAACGTATATGCTCCTCAGGATGAAATTGACGTGGCTTGCGCTAACCTGCTTGAAGCAATTTCAAATCTTGAAGGACACGAATTCATTCTTCCCGACCCGACAATTAAAGTCGGAGAACAGGAGATTGCAAACGGAGTTTCATATCAGGTTGACAACAACAATCAGGTTGTTGCAACCTATGAAATGAACGAAGGCGCAATGATTAAATCTGCCGAGTGGAACACGAAGGACGCAAACGGCGCAAGAGCTTCTGTTTCGGGCGATAATCTTGTTATAACAAAGACCATCGACGGCAAGGCAGAGATAACCGTTGAGCTTATAACCGTTGATGAATACGACAGAGAAACAACCTTCAGCTACACGATTTATCTGGTTGATGCCTTAATCAACATTGAATCAATTTCGCTCACTGCAGACGGCGAGGCAGTTGAGGGCTCGATAACGAAGAGCGGTTATTCACTTGCTTATCAGAACTTTACCCCGATTCAGCTTGCATATGTTGCAACGCCTGAGGATGCAATCGAGCCTGTCAGCGTAAGCTGGACTTCAAGCTCAACAAGATATATAACAGTTGATTCAAACGGACTTGTTAACCTGACAACTCTCGGTAAAGCCGCAAGAACAAATACAGCAACAATAACCTGCACAGTTACCAATTCAGACGGCTCAACTGTTTCGGCTTCGGTAACAATAACAATTAAGAGATAAGGAGGAAATGAATATGTTTAAGAATAATACAATAAAAAAATACCTTTCCTCCGTTCTCGCTATAATAACAATCGTTTTCAGCATGAGCATTTCAATGTTTGCTTATGCTGACGGCGATATTGCAATCAACAAGGCTAATTTCAGCGATGATATCTGGAGAGGGCTTGTTGCAGATTATATCGACCCAAACCGCGACGGTTATCTGACAAGGGATGAAATCAGCGATATAACCTTAATTGATGTTTCGGGCTTTCTTGAAGCAGAATATGGCGAAAACACTTTCGTTGAAATTGCCGATTTATCGGGAATTGAGCATTTCACCTCGTTGAGAACGCTTCGTGTCGGCGGTATCGGACTTGAAGCTCTCAATGTTTATCCCCTTGTTGCTTTGACTAATTTAACCTGTCAGGGTAACTACCTTGAAGAGCTTAATCTGATTAATAATTCAGAACTCAGAGAGCTTAACTGTTCGGCGAACTTCCTCAGCAGTCTTGAACTTTCGCTCCTGCCGAATTTAACAAAGCTCGTTTGTCATTCAAACGAAATAAAAAGCATTAATCTTTCAAGCAACCCGAAGCTTGAATATCTGAGCATTTTCCAGAATGAATTAACTCAGCTTGATATTTCATCAAACCCGCTTATTTCAACGCTTAACTGTTCAAACAACCATCTTAAAACGCTTGATTTAAGCGCAAATCCGCTTCTTGCAGATGTTGTTGAATCCTCAATCGGCAACCAGACAATAAGCGCAAGCGCAAACTATTCAGCTGAAGACGGCTCGATTTATGCCGATGTTGAAATTCCCAATTATTCAAGAATTGTTTCAACCTCTGTTGACAGAGTTGAAGAGGTTGACGGCGCTATTGTCAACGTTAAGGGCTACGACGGAACAAGCTTTGTAACATATGAGCCCGAGCAGATTCTCGGTGGAATAGATTACTATTATAATGTTAATCTTGAAGGCGCAGATAATATGAGCGTTCATATTGACGTTGAAAGAGATTTCTATGTTGTTCGCTATTATGACAGCGAAAGCCTTGAAAACAAAATCGGCGAAGAGATTGTTAACGGCGGAAATGCTGCAACCTTTGAACTTTCCGAAATGCCTCAGTGCAAGCAGTTTATTCGCTGGGATAAAGACCTCAGCAACATAACTCAGGATGTTCAAACCTTTGCCGTATGGCAGGAGGACCATAATATTAAGATAACTTCATTTGAAAACGGAGTTGCTCATATTGAATGCACAAACGGCTGCGGTTTCAGTGAAGACTACACCTTTATGGATTCAATCAACGCAAGAGAAAACGATATTAATTATGTTTCATATCTTGATTTGAATTCAGACGGAATAATCAACGCAAAGGATTATTCAATGCTTATAAGAGGAATCTATTAATCTTAATAGGGACAACCGGGGACAGTCCCCGGTTGTCCCAAAAACAAAAAACAAAACCTATCTCGAAAAATCGAGATAGGTTTTTTTAGTTATTCTTTTTTGATTTTTTCTTCTTTGCTTTTTTTGTTGTTGTAGCTTTCTTTGTTGTTGTTTTCGGCTCCTGATACTGAGAATAGGTTATATAATTCTGAGAGCCGTCAACCTTTCGGGTTAAGATATAATTCTTTCCGCTTTTGCTGATGCTTATATCAACATCGCCAACATCAATTTTTTTGTTCGCCCAGATTGAGCAGGTGAGAGTTCCCGAAGAACAGTTCATTTTTATGATGAAATCTGCTTTACTTCTGTTTTTGAACTTGAAATCGGCACTCGGCCACATAACCGTTGCGTCACCGCCAAGAGGAACATAGGCAACCTTAAGCGAATGGCAGTATCTTTCAATGATTTGAGCATTTGTTCTGAGAGCACATTCAAAGATTGTTGAGCTGACCTGACAAACGCCGCCGCCAAGACCGTCAACAAATTCACCGTCCTGAACAATTTTTGCGGTTTCATATCCCGCCGTAACAGTTCTTTTTCCGACTGTCTGGTTAAACGAGAAGACCTCGCCGCTCGGAACAACAATGTTGTTAACCTTGCTGACGGCAGTTTTAAGATTCTGCGTTCTTGTTGTATCGTATGAATTATAATAGGTTGAATACGAGGCTACTTTATAGGGGTAATCCCCGTTTTTATCCTTGCTTAAACCCTTGTAAATTCTGGCTGTTTTGTTTTCGGGGAAAGATGTTTTTTCGTTTTCCGTCGTTGTTACTGTTGTTGGCTCAGTAGTTGTTGTGGTTGTTGTTTCTTTTTTTGTTGTTGTTGCTTCCTCTTTGTTCGCCATCGAGCAGGAAATAAGAGAAAACAACAAAACAACAGCCATAATTAAACAAAGATATTTTTTTATTCTCATTCTTTTCATTACTTTTTATACCTATTTGCCTCTATAGATTCGTTGTTCTCAACTGATGGAAAGAGGGAAAACACCTCATCCACCGCAAGCGTCATCCTTTTGTCTCGCAAGCTCGACATTTCCCTTATCAAGGGAATAACTCTTTTGCTAGCGCAGACGCTCCCCTCTGTCAGCGCGAGCGCTGACATCTC
>JAFSRX010000026.1 GCA_017445905.1 Eubacterium sp. | reverse complement strand
AGCTCCGAGCATTACAATTTAACAAAAAAGGGTGCTTGGGAGAACCTTCGTAAAGAAGGTTCTCCCAATTAAATTAATCCTTGCGGATTAGTGAAATATTCCTTCGGAATATGAAATTGCTTCGCAATGAAATACGCCAGCGGCGTGTTAAGGATTAATTTTATTTCATATCGAGCAAAGTGAGATATTTCACAATTTGCTTTAGCAAATTATTTCATATTGCGTAGCAATATTTCATTAATGACAGACCATTCCTCTTTCGGTCTGTTTTTCTTTTCGGGATTTGGCATTACAAATCCTATGCTCGCTGTGCTCTGTGACACATATTTGCTCTTCACTAAAAACTATGATATAATAAACCCGACAAATCGGGAGTTGTGGAGGTCAATATGAAAAAGAAAACTATAATTATTATTTTGATTGCCGTAATTGTACTAATCGCACCTTTTGCAGCGATTTATACTATCGATAAAGTTTTAGATAAAGGTATAGCTGAAATACAAAGCGTTGCTTCGTTAGGCGACCAAGCAGAACTTGCGGCTGAAAATGATAAATATGTTATTTATGAAAAAGTTGTAAGTAATGAAGATAAAAAAGAAAATGTTTCCTATATACATTTAGAAATAATCGAAAAAGGCGACAAATCCTTAGACACTATAGTTTATGAAGTTAATCCCTGCCGTTCTTTCGATTATCATGGCGTGTCATTTGTTGATAATTCAAACGATTTTATTGTTCATTCAAGTGATGTTGGTGAGTTATACTATGCTTTTCAAAACCATAATAATTGGAAATTAAAAGAATAAAGCAAATTCTGATTTGTTGAGATAAAAAACAGAGCGGCTGAGTTTTACTCAGCCGCCTTCTTTATAACGGGCGCCCCTTCGGCATCCTTTTTTTAATTCTCAATTTTAAAAAAACTCTTGACATATACATATAATATGTTATAATACATATAAATATATGAACAATCGTTCATATGTAAAAATGTGCAGAGGTAAAAATATTATGAAAAAATCATATAAAATTGAAGTTGATTGCGCTAATTGTGCTAATAAAATGGAAGTTGCAGCGAATAAGGTTGACGGCGTAAAAGAGGCGAGTGTTAACTTTATGGCGCTGAAAATGAATGTTGAATTTGAAGATGGCGCAGAAGAAAAAGCTGTTATGAAAAAGGTCTTAAAGGCTTGCAGAAAGGTTGAAAGCGACTGTGAAATTGATTTCTGAGATGAACAAAAAACAGAAAAAAATTGCAATAAGATTGCTTATTTCTGCGATTTTACTTATTGCGTTTTCATTTATTTCCGTTAACAATGCCTATATTAGACTCGGTATTTTTTTAATTCCGTATCTTGTAATAGGCTACGATATTATAAAAAAGGCGTTTCGCGGAATATTTTCGGGTCAGGTATTTGATGAAAACTTTTTAATGGCAATAGCAACCGTTGGTGCATTTGTTCTGGCTTTTTTTGATGATTCGAGCTATGCCGAAGCGGTCTGCGTTATGCTTTTCTATCAGCTCGGTGAGTTATTTCAGAGCATTGCCGTCGGAAAGAGCAGAAAAAACATAACCGCGCTTATGGATATTCGCCCCGACTATGCCAATGTTGAGATAAACGGTGAAACAAAAACTCTTGACCCATCTGAAGTTGAAACAGGGAGCGTTATTGTTGTTGCCTCGGGCGAAAAAATACCGATTGACGGCGTTGTTATCGATGGTGAAACCCTTGTTGATACAAGCTCGTTAACGGGTGAGAGCGTTCCAAGAGAGATTAAAGAAGGAGATGAGGTTATAAGCGGCTGCATTAATCTCAGCGGAGTTATAAGAATAAAAACAACAAAGCCCTTCGGTGAGTCAACGGTTGCAAAAATACTTGATTTAGTTGAAAACTCAAGCTCTAAAAAGGCAAAAAGCGAGCAGTTTATCTCGAAATTTGCGAGATATTATACTCCTGCAGTTTGTATAGGTGCGCTTGCTCTTGCTCTTTTACCTCCTGTTATTTCAATTATTATCGGTTCACCTGCTCAGTGGGGAATTTGGATATACAGAGCGTTAACTTTCCTTGTTATAAGCTGTCCATGTGCGTTAGTTATCAGCATTCCGCTTAGCTTTTTTGCAGGAATCGGCGGAGCAGGAAAAGAGGGAATATTAATAAAAGGCGCAAATTATCTTGAAACGCTTTCAAAAACAAAGTATGTTGTTTTCGATAAAACGGGAACACTGACTAAGGGCGTTTTCAGGGTTAATAAAATTCACTGCGAGGGTAATTACTCAGAAGGCGAGCTTCTTGAATATGCTGCGCTTGCCGAGAGCTATTCCTCCCATCCTATCAGCAAAAGCATTTTAGCTGAATATTCGGGGGATATTGATAAAACAAGAATAAGCGATGTAAATGAAATAAGCGGAAAGGGCGTTTTGGCAAAAATTGACGGTGTTTCGGTTTGCGTTGGAAATGCTGCGCTTATGGAAAAAGAAAAAGTTGCGTTTTCAAAATGCAGTGATGCCAAAACAACCGCTTATGTTGCGATTGACGGAGAATACTGCGGCTATATCCTTATTTCAGATGTTGTTAAAGATAATGCAAAAGAAGCTATTTCACAGCTGAAAAACAGTTCTGTTAAAAAGGCAATTATGCTGACGGGCGATGTTAAAGAGGCTGCCGAGGGCGTTGCAAACGAGCTTGATATTGATGAATACTATTCCTCACTGCTTCCGGATGACAAGGTTGAAAAGGTTGAAGCGCTCTTATCTAAGAAAACAAAGGGTGAAACGCTTGCTTTTGTTGGCGACGGAATAAACGACGCTCCTGTTTTAACAAGGGCGGATATAGGAATAGCAATGGGCGCTTTAGGCTCGGATGCGGCTATTGAAGCGGCTGATATAGTTTTAATGGATGACGACCTTCTCAAACTTCCGAAGGCGATAAGAATTTCAAAAAAATGCCTTAAAATCGTTTATGAAAACATATATTTTGCAATCGGAGTTAAACTCTTATGCCTGATTTTAGGCGCACTCGGTATTGCAAATATGTGGCTTGCAATCTTTGCCGATGTTGGAGTTATGGTTATTGCGGTTATTAATGCAATAAGAGCACTTAAAACAAATTAAGAGTTAAGAATGAAGAGTTGAGGTTACTCGCTGCGCTCGGACAATAATTTGTCAATTTACACAAAAACGCTTCTCAAATGATAAAACAATTCTATATCTTAACTTTGCATTTTCCCTTGAAATGAATATGGCTTTTAATGTATAATCTTAGCGTAGTAATTTTTTGAAGCCAAACCCAAACGGGAGCAGAGAAAGATATGAATGTAATTCAGACGGATTTTAAAATAAATATTGAAAAAACATTTGGGCGCATTATTCCGCGTTAGGAATAATGCGCTCTTTTATTATTTTATATTGTGGGAGGAATAAGGATGAAAAAGATTGGAATTGTTATGGGCAGTGCAAGTGATATGCCCGTAGTTAAAAAGGCGGCTGATATGCTTTCTTCATTCGGAGTGCCGTTTGAAATGCATATTTTCTCTGCACACAGAACGCCCGATGAAGCAGCAGATTTTGCAATAAAGGCAAGAGAAAACGGCTTTGGATGTATTATTGCCGCAGCGGGTATGGCTGCTCACCTTGCAGGCGCCATTGCCGCAAGAACAACTCTTCCCGTTATCGGAATACCCTGCAAGAGCAGTGCTTTTGACGGAATGGACGCGCTTTTATCAACAGTTCAGATGCCACCCGGAATACCCGTTGCAACAGTTGCTGTTGACGGTGCTGCAAACGCTGCGCTTCTTGCAATCCAGATACTTGCTGTTGAAGAAAAGGAGCTTGCTGCAAAGCTTGATGAAAAACGCAGAAAAGACGCAGAAAATATTTTAGTTAAAGATGCTGAAATTTCAGCTGAATATAATAAATAACTTAAAAGGGGGATTAAAAAATGGAAAAGAAAGAAATGCTTTACGAGGGAAAAGCAAAAAAGGTTTTTGCAACCGATGATGAAAACTTTGTTATCGTTTCATATAAGGACGATGCAACAGCAAATGACGGCGAAAAGAAGGGAACTATTGCAGGAAAGGGCGTTATAAATAACAGAATGTCCAACTTCCTTATGCAGCTTCTTGAGAAGAACGGAGTTCCTTCACATTTTGTTGAGGAGATAAATGATACCGATACTATTGTTAAAAAGGTTTCAATAGTTCCTCTTGAGGTTATTATAAGAAATATTTCAGCAGGTCATTTTGCTTCACGCTACGGAGTTGAAGAGGGCATTGTTTTTGATGAGCCGACTATTGAATTTTCTTATAAAAACGATGATCTCCACGACCCGCTCCTCAATGCTTACCATGCAATCGCATTAAAACTTGCAACAAGGGAAGAAATTGAACTCATTAAGTCAATGGCGTTTAAGGTTAACGAGGTTTTAAAGGCATATTTCAAAGAACTCGGCGTTACTCTTGTTGATTTCAAACTTGAATTCGGTAAAACTGCCGACGGTACTATTGTTCTTGCGGACGAGATTTCACCCGATACCTGCCGTTTCTGGGACAGTGAAACAGGCGAAAAGCTCGATAAGGACCGTTTTCGCAGAGATATGGGCGGCGTTGAAGATGCTTATAATGAAATGATGAGAAGAGTATTTGGTTAGTTTAAAAAATTAGGAATTAGGAATTAGGAGTTTTGGGCGGGAACCTTGGAGCGGTCGCCAGACCCTTTTGTCACCTTCGGTGACATTTCCCCTAGCAGGGGAATCTCCCGCACCCGATAATATAACAGCCGTGCGCAGCACCCGAAATTCCTCACTCCTCACTCCTCATTCCTCATTAATAAAAAGGAGAACAAACTATGGGCGGATTTTTCGGTGCAGTTGGAAAGGAAAGCGTTATATCCGATGTTTTTTTCGGAACTGATTATCATTCCCATCTCGGAACAAGGCGAGGCGGCATTTCGGCTTTTGACAGGGAAAAGGGTATTCAGAGAAAAATTCATAATATAACAAATGCACCTTTCAGAACTAAATTTGAAAATATATATAATGAAATGGAAGGAACATCTGCAATAGGATGTATCAGCGACTATGACCCCCAGCCCCTGCTGATTCGTTCCTCCCTCGGTCTTTATGCGCTTTGTATGATCGGGATTATAACAAATGCAGATGAACTTATAGAAAAGTATTTTAAGGATAACGGCGGTCAATTCTGTGCTATGAACGGCGGCGGAGTTAATTCAACCGAGCTTTTATCAGCTCTGATTAATCAGAAGAGTGATTTTGTTTCGGGAATTAAATTTGCACAGAGCGTTATTGAGGGAACCGCTTCAATCCTGCTTTTAACCAGCGAAGGAAAAATTATTGCGGCAAGGGATAAGCTGGGCAGACTTCCTGTTTTAATCGGAAAACGTGAGGGCGCTTTTTGCGTATCCTTTGAATCCTTCGCATATAAAAAGCTCGGATATATTGATGAAAAAGAGCTCGGACCCGCTGAAATTGTTGAAGTAACTTCAAGCGGAGTCAAAACTCTTTCTGCCCCCGGCAAGAAAATGAGAATATGCTCATTCCTATGGAGCTACTACGGATATCCAACCTCATCATATGAGGGAGTAAACGTTGAGGTTATGCGCTGTAAAAATGGCGAGATAATGGCTGAAAACGATGAGAAAAGCGGTAAAACGGCAAAGATTGACTATGTTGGCGGCGTTCCCGATTCAGGAACTCCCCATGCCATAGGTTATGCCAATAAAAGCGGTATTTCCTTTGCAAGAGCGTTCATTAAATACACTCCGACCTGGTCAAGAAGTTTTATGCCAACCAATCAGAAGGATAGAAACAGAATAGCCAAAATGAAGCTGATTCCCGTTGAGGAATTAATCAGGGATAAGAGCCTTCTGTTTGTTGATGATTCAATAGTTCGCGGAACTCAGATGAAGGAAACAGTTGATTTTCTCTATGAGCACGGCGCAAAAGAGGTTCATATAAGATCTGCCTGCCCTCCGATTATGTTTGGCTGCAAGTATCTTAATTTCTCACGTGCAACAAGTGATATGGAACTTATTGCAAGGAGAGTTATTATGGAGCTTGAGGGTGAGGAAGGCTTTAATCACATTGATGAATATATCTCAAGTAATACCGAAAGAGGAAAGAAGCTAAGAGAAGCTATGTGCAAAAAGCTGCGCTTTGCCTCACTTGAATTCCAGACACTTGAGGGTATTATTGATGCTATAGGAATAGACAGAGAAAACCTCTGCACATATTGTTGGAACGGAAAGGAATAGATTATGAACTCAGAGTCAAGAAGCGAAAGCTATGCAAAAGCAGGCGTTGATATAACTGCCGGATACAGGGCAGTTGAGCTTATGAAAGAGCATATTGCAAAAACTGCAACAGCAGGTGTTATGGATGGCATCGGCGGTTTTGGCGGACTTTTTGAACTTGATTTAACGGGGATAACAAAGCCTGTTTTAGTATCGGGTACAGACGGCGTAGGAACAAAGCTCAAGCTTGCATTTGAAGCTGATAAACACGACACAATCGGTATTGACTGCGTTGCAATGTGCGTTAACGATATTATCTGCTGCGGCGCAAAACCGCTTTTCTTCCTTGATTATATTGCGTGCGGAAAGAATTTCCCCGAAAAGATTGCCGAGATTGTTAAGGGCGTTTGCGAAGGCTGTGTTCAGAGCGGTGCTGCATTAATCGGAGGAGAAACTGCGGAAATGCCCGGCTTCTATCCGGAGGATGAATACGATCTTGCCGGTTACTGCACAGGTGTTGTTGATAAGGAAAAGATAATTGATAATACAAAAATGCAGCAGGGTGATGTTGTTATTGCTCTGCCGTCGAGCGGAGTTCATTCAAACGGCTTTTCGCTTGTAAGAAAGGTTTTCGATATCGGAAGCGAAGAGACAAAAGCTCCCTGTGATGAACTCGGCGGAAAAAGCGTTCTTGAAACACTTTTAAATCCAACCAAGATTTATGTTAAACCCATTCTTGCCTTGCTTTCAGAGGTTGATGTTCGCGCGATTTCACATATAACGGGCGGCGGTTTTTATGAAAACATTCCAAGAAGTATTCCCGACGGACTCGGAGTTGTTATCAAAGAAGAGGATGTTAAAATTCTTCCGATATTTGATATGATTGAAAGAAAAGGAAAAATAAGTCGCAGGGATATGTTCAACACCTTTAATATGGGCGTTGGAATGAGCGTTGTTGTTCCTGAGAGAGAAGCTGAAAAAGCGCTTGAAATACTAAACGAAAACGGCGAAAAGGCATATGTTCTCGGAAAAGTTATAAAAAGCGATAAAAAAATTGAATTGGTATAAATTATGAAAGAAAAAACAAAAATTGCAGTTCTTGTTTCGGGAGGCGGAACAAATCTTCAGGCGCTTATTGATTTTGAAAAAAGCGGCGGTTTAAAAAGCGGAAAACTCAGCCTTGTTATTTCCGATAACCCGAATGCTTATGCGCTTGAAAGAGCAAAAATGGCGGGAATAAAAACTGCTGTAATTTGTAAAAAAGAATTTGAAAACAGAAGCAATTTTGAGCAGGCAATTATAAAAACTCTTAAAGAAAACGAAATTCAGCTGATTATTCTCGCAGGCTTTATGACAATTCTGAGCGAGAAATTCACAAGTCTTTTTCCTGAAAGAATTATCAATGTTCATCCCTCATTAATCCCTTCTTTTTGCGGCAAAGGCTTCTATGGACTTAAAGTTCATGAAGCGGCTTTGAGCTATGGGGTTAAGGTTACGGGAGCAACGGTGCATTTCGTCAATGAAATTCCCGACGGCGGAAGAATAATTCTTCAAAAGGCTGTTGAAATTAAAGACGGCGATACACCCGAAATTCTTCAGAAAAGAGTTATGGAGCAGGCTGAGTGGAAAATTCTTCCCGAGGCTGCTGAGAAAGTTTCAAAAGAACTATTGAATAATAAATAGTTCCGAGTTATTGGTTTCTCGGCTTCGCCTCGGTCAATAAGATATTAAAATCAAAGGAGAACAGATATGAGCGTTTATGAGATTAAAACAATCAAAGAAAGAGTTGAGGGCAATTCCTATGTTGGCAGGGGAATTGTCTGCGGCAAGAGTGAAAACGGCAAAAAGGGGGTTGTTGCCTATTTCATTATGGGAAGAAGCGCAAACAGCCGAAACAGAGTTTTCACTATGAAAGACGGCATTCTTTTTACAGAGCCTTTTGATGCGTCAAAGGTTGAGGACCCAAGCCTGATTATTTATGCGGCAATGAGAAAATATGAAAACAATCTTATTGCAACAAACGGCGACCAGACGGATACGATTTATGAATTTCTTAAAGAAGGAAAGAGCTTTGAAGCTGCTCTTGACACTCGCTGTTTTGAACCCGATGAGCCGAATTTCACTCCGAGAATAAGCTCAATGATAACCTTCTCAGATAATGATTTCAGCTATAAAATGAGCATTTTAAAGAGCATTGATGAAATTGGCTCCGACTGTGCGAGATATACTTTCTCCTACCCCTCAAAAGCGGGACTCGGTCATTTTATCCACACTTATGTTTGTGACGGAAACCCGATTCCAACCTTCCGGGGCGAGCCTGAAAGAGTTTTTATTCCGGATGATATTGATGAATTTACAAACGCTCTTTGGAATTCACTTGATAATGATAATAAAATTTCGCTCTATGTTTGCTATACTGATTTAGAAACAAAGAGCGAGGAATACAGAATAATCAATAAAAATAACTAAGTGAGGTGCGATATGTTAGAATTTGAACTTAAATACGGATGTAACCCGAATCAGAAACCGTCAAGAATTTTTATGGAGGATGGCAGTGAGCTTCCCATTGAAATCCTTGCAGGAAAGCCCGGATATATCAATTTCCTTGACGCTTTTAACTCATGGCAGCTTGTAAGCGAGCTTAAAGCAGCTCTCGGTATGCCCGCCGCTGCGTCTTTCAAGCACGTCAGCCCGACCTCTGCTGCAATCGGTCTTCCCCTCGACGAAAAGCTAAAAAAGGCTTGCTTCGTTGATGATATTGAAGGACTTGACGCTTCTCCGCTTGCCTGCGCTTATGCAAGAGCAAGAGGAACGGACAGAATGTGT
>JAFSRX010000025.1 GCA_017445905.1 Eubacterium sp. | reverse complement strand
TGAAGCACTTAACTCTTTTATGGGAAACCCGTTCAAAATAACCTTCTGCGAGGACAGCCTGAAAACTGTCCTCGTTTTGCTTGGAATCTACGCTCTTTGCGTTGCGATTGCCATATCAAATATGCGTAATTACAGAAAGGGTGAGGAAAATGGCTCTGCTAAATGGGGTAATCCGCAAAAGGTAAACCGAAAGTACAAGCAGAAGCCCGAAAATAACAACAAGATTTTAACAGAAAAAATTGCTATGGGCTTAAATGCAAAAAAGCACAGGCGAAACCTTAACACGATTGTAATAGGCGGCTCCGGTGCAGGTAAAACTTTTTTCTATGCAAAGCCTAATCTTATGCAATGCAACTGTTCTTTTGTTATAACCGACCCGAAAGGCGAGATTTTGAGCGATTGCGGTTATCTTCTGAAAGAGGAAGGCTACAAAATTAAGGTGCTTAACCTACTCGATATGGAAAGCAGCGATTGCTATAACCCGTTTATGTATCTTGATACAGATAACGATGTGCAGCGCCTCGTTACAAACCTGTTCAAAAGCACAACGCCGAAAGGCTCAACAAACTCTGACCCGTTTTGGGATTCGGCAGCACAAATGCTTTTAATGGCACTTATGTTTTATCTGAAATACGAGGCTCCCGAAGATGAACAAAACTTTTCAATGGTTATGGAAATGTTGAGATACGGCAGTATTGACGATGACGATGAGGACGATGATAATACCTTGAGTCCGCTTGATATTCTGTTTTATGAGCTTGAGAGAACCACCCTGACCACATTGCTCTGAAATACTACAACGCTTATCATTCGGGAAGCGGTAAAACGCTGAAATCAATTCAGATAACGCTTGCTTCCCGTCTTGATAAATTCAATCTTGACAGTATGGCGATGCTCACAAACTATGATGAATTATGCTTTGAAGAACTTGGAACGGAAAAGGTTGCTTTGTTTGCCGTTATTCCCGATAACGATTCGAGCTTTAATTTCCTTGTTTCAATTCTTTATACGCAGATATTTCAGCAGTTATATTATTTGAGTTATTACCACTATAACCGTAAGGCGTTGCCCGTATCGGTGCATTTTCTGATGGATGAGTTTGCCAATGTCGCCCTGCCTGATGATTTTGATAAGGTTTTATCAACAATGCGTTCAAGAGGCGTTTTTGTTTCAATCATTATTCAGAATTTAGCACAGGTTAAGGCACTTTTTGAAAAGGAGTGGGAGAGTATTGTCGGTAACTGCGATGAAACGCTTTACCTCGGCGGTAACGAGCAATCAACGCATAAATATATTTTTGAAGAACTCGGCAAAGCGACCATTGACACTAACACTTACGGCAGGAGCTTCGGGCGAAACGGTAACTATTCAACGAATTATCAAATCGCAGGCAGAGAACTTATGATGCCCGACGAGGTGCGTATGCTCGACAATGAATACTGTATTCTTTTTATTCGTGGTGAACGCCCGATTATAGATAAGAAATACAATATCTTCGCCCACCCGAATTTCAAAAGAACAGAGGACGGCGGTTATCCTGCCTATGAGCATAACAAAGTTAGTGACAAAGCTGCGGGAATATCTGTACTCAGAATACCGTCAACAGAGGTTGCAGATATGAATGTTCCCGAAACGAGTTACGTACTGTATGCTGAATTTGAACTACAAGAACAATATAAAATTTAATGGAGGAATTTCAAATGAAAAAACTTAATAACAACCTGCCCTCAAGAAAGGGCAAAAAGAAAGGCAGAGTCATCGCCGCATTTATAGCAATGGTGTTCTGCCTTTTCTGCTTTAACATTACCGCTTTTGCTGCGGGCGATCCGCTTTCGGTAATCAACAACCTTTCAACCTTTATCTTCGGGCTTATCCGTGCAATCGGTTTGATTATTCTCGGTTTTGGTATTGTGCAGGTCGGTTTATCCCTTAAATCACACGACCCGTCACAGAGAGCAAACGGCTTCTTAACCCTTGCAGGCGGTGTTATCATCACCTTTGCAAAGGAAATCCTTGATTTGATTGTACAATAGGCAAATGAACACAATTATTTGCTTTTGTAACACATTTGCAAATAATTGTGTTACATTTTTTCAAAAAACACTTGACAAATCGCTAATACTGGTGTATATTTAAGTTGCATTAAACATAAGATATTAATGCCACTTAATTAGAATAGGAACTAAAAGATCTAGTAGCAGCAGTGCTGCAAAGGCAGACAGAAAAAGTCACTACTCGCAGAAAGGAGTAATGGACAATGTCAACAATTTCAACCCGTATCGATGAAGATACAAAAAAAGAAGCAGAGGTGGTAGCAGATGAGATAGGAATTACATTAAGTACTGCAATTAGTATTTTTCTAAAACAATTTGTTGCAAATAATGGATTTCCGTTTGAGGTTATTGCTCCAAAAAGAGACAAAGAATCAGTGATTAATCTGCAATTCTTAGACTCAGCAGTAAAAAAAGCAGTAGCCAATCCCAATAATCCTACAAAACCAAAGACACTAACCTATATTGATCCTAAAACAAACGAATTGACAATTATTAATTCAAAGGAGTAGATGCCATGAAAACCCCTATTCTATTGGCGATGGCTGGACCTAACGGATCTGGTAAAAGCACAGTCATCTCGGAGTTCCCTCCGATTGGCGAATATGTTAATGCAGACGAAATACAAAGAATTTTAAACTGCAATTCATTAGAAGCCGCGCAAATTGCAGAAAGAACCAGGGAAACCCTTTTGGCACAGAATAAGAGCTTCACCTTTGAAACGGTTCTTTCTACTGAACGAAACATATTTTTGATGGAACGTGCAAAGGAAAATGGTTATACTGTTATTTGCGTTTATGTTTTAACATGTGATCCGAAAATTAATATTAACAGGGTAGAATCTCGTGTTAAAAATGGTGGACATTCTGTTCCACCAGAAAAAATTGAATCTCGTTATCATCGTGCTATGAAGCTTTTCCCTAGACTGTTTACTATGTGCGATGAAATATATGTTTACGACAACTCTTTGGATCGTAATGACGGTGAACCGAGACTGATTCTGCATTATGATTATGGTCAGTTGAGGGCTTATCCAAACGAAATATGGACTAAAGAAATGTTGGAATCACTCTGTAACGGCAGTTATTCAGTAGAATAACTGCTGTTATTTTATATACTACAAATCTTTTGAGTTTTATTATTAAGAAGTATCTTGAAAGGAGGTGTTAAATTGTCAGATAATTGGGTAGTACAAAATCTTGAACACGCTCTTGAAACTTGGAATAACAAGTTGACGGAGATATGGTCTTTGCTGACACAATCACCGAAGGATTTTAAGGGCGGAGGAATATGGAAGGTTATCGTTGAAATTAACGGCACAATGCAGGCAATCGGCTTCGCCTTACTTGTGCTGTTTTTTGTTATCGGCGTAGTTAAAACCTGCGGCTCCTTTGCTGAGGTTAAGAAGCCCGAACACGCTTTGAAACTCTTTATTCGATTTGCACTTGCAAAAGGGCTTATAACCTACGGTATGGAGTCAATGCTCGCTCTGTTCGACATAGGGCAAGGTATTATTTCTGAAATTAAAACTGCTTCAGGCATTGGAAGTGCGACTATAACGACCTTACCAAGTGAGCTGATAAAGGCAATAGAAGATTGCGGCTTTTTTGAGAGCATTCCGCTATGGGCGGTAACGCTTATAGGAAGCCTTCTTGTAACGGTTTTATCCTTTATTATGATAATGACTGTTTATGGCAGGTTTTTCAAACTGTATATGTACACGGCACTTGCACCGATACCGCTTTCAACCTTTGCAGGAGAGCCGACGCAGAATGTTGGAAAAGCGTTTTTCAAATCCTACTGCGCTGTTCTGCTTGAGGGAGCAGTAATTATACTTTCTTGTATAATATTCTCGGTATTTGCCGCTTCGCCGCCCGTTGTGGATACAAACGCTGCACCCGTAACTATGGTGTGGAAGTATTTGGGCGAACTCATATTCAATATGCTGATTCTTGTCGGCACAATTAAAATGTCAGACCGTATCATCAGAGAAATGATGGGACTTTAACGGAGGTAACTATGGATATTAAAATCAACAAAGAGTTTCGTGATTACAGCGAAACAATCTATTTCGGGCTGAATATGCGTCAGCTTGTTTTTTCGGCTGCGGCAGTAGGTGTTGCAGTGGGCGTATACTTTCTGCTTCGCAAGCAACTCGGTATTGAAACGCTTTCTTGGCTCTGTATTCTCTGTGCTGCGCCGTTCGCTGCACTCGGTTTCATTACCTATAACGGAATGACTGTCGAGCAGTTTTTGTGGGCGTGGATAAAAACGGAAATACTGATGCCGAGAAAACTTGTTTTTAAGGCGGAGTGCAAAACCTATACCGAAAACAAGGATAAAATCAGAAAATGTGAAAAGGAGGTTTACAAGAAAAGTGAAAACTTTGAAGGAAGC
>JAFSRX010000024.1 GCA_017445905.1 Eubacterium sp. | reverse complement strand
GCGATTCCGCCGCCGTGATTGTTTGAACCTGTGTCCCAAGCATCTGAAACGATATCAAGTGAGGCGGTTAAAACATCCTGTGCGTTTGTTGAAACAACCTTAAATTCAGGCTCTTTATATTCAAATTTTTTCATATTTTTCGCCCTCCTTTAAGCTTCAAAGTATGCAACTGATTTTGCATAGTAGTTTCCGATTCCATCAGCAAGTGTGCCAAGGCTTCCGCCAACACTCTGTGCTCCGATAACCCACTTAATTGGGGTGTACTTAAGAATAGGCATATCCTCGTAACCGTCATTATAGGTTACAATAATCTGCTTACCGAAATCAGTTATAGGAATATTCTTTATCTGAAGAATAACCTGATTTGTTCCTTCAAGTTTAACAAACTTAGCTGTTCCGATGTTGGATTCAATAGTTTCGTTATATCTTGCACCTATGTCTGTAAACTCTCTTGAGTATGCAGGATCTATATAGAAACGAAGCTCGGGAACTGAGGTTGCAACATATGAAACAGAATTAATCGGTAAATCAGCTGCATTTGTATCATAATCGTCTGCGTCAAAGACAGGAGCATCTAAATAGTTAGAGTCAGTATATGCAGCAGTATTGTAATCAAAGTAGTTAGCTGCAGCCTTACCGTAATCAAGAGTTGCCTTTGCAAGGTCCTTAAGATCTGCAGAGAAGCCTGTGCTGTTGATAATTGTCTTACAATAATCAGCAACAGAAGTTGTGAAGGACTTAACCTCTCCACCATTTTCATTCTTAGCAACGACAGTGATTTCGTCTTTCATCTGCGCGGGAGCAAGATCAACCTTAAGGGCAATCTTTCCGTCTGCATTCTTCTTTGCAGGAACGGTCTTTGTTACAGGAGTGTTATCTTCCTTATTAGGAGTTGAATTATATGTGAATTCAACTGTTTCAATCTCGTCTGCAGGGTCTGCAACATAGATGTTAAGGTCAACACTTTCCTCAACAGTGATGCTCATGGTGTCAACATCATTGTTAGCAATAACTTCACCTGTTGTCATATCTTGGATGTAGCCGTTAGCAAGGTTTACAGCCTGAACAGCGTAAACAGAACCGTCAGCATTGTGATAGAAACCGCCTGAAGCAATTACGTTTGCAGGAACAGAACTGCTGCCTGTCTGAACAAGCTTCTTGCCTGCAGGAACTACAAAGTCACCGTCACTGATATTGATGTGTCCAAAATATGTGTTCTGGTACTGTGCTGCACCAACAACTGCAGCACCGCCTGTAGTAAAGTTACCGCTTTCAATATTAGCAGTTCCTTCTATATCAGCCCATACAGCGTAATACTTAGAGCTACCTGTTACATTACAATCCTTAATTGTAACTTCAGAATTATAAAGGTGAATACCATAGTTAAATGTAACATTCTCTAATGTTGCAGAAGCCTTTTTAGCTGGATCCGGCATTTCATTAGCATCGTCTCCGCCCCATACATAGATACCATACTGATATCCGGGAGCATCAGAGTTATCAATTGCTTCCATTGTACCGTTCTTGAATGTTGCGTTTGTTCCTGTAAAAATAACGCCCCAACGACCTGAAGTGGTAATTGTATGACCACCAAGATCAATCGTAATATCTGTGACATCAATACGATGCTGTCCCTTAGGAGCGTAAGCAGTTAAATCAACATCAGCAATAAGAGTTACTGTGTCGCCTGCGTTTGCAGCAGCAATTGCAGCTTCAAGATCTTCGTATTTAACATTGCCAACCTTAGCAACATATGTCTGAACAACTGTTCCGTTTGAATCCTGAACGCAGCTTTCATCAAGATATTTGGAAACATCTTTGTTAAATGTACCGCCGGTTACAACAGGATTAGACTTTGAACTCTTCTGAACAAACGGAGTTTCTGAAGATAATGTAAAGCTACCACCTGAGATAATGGTCTCTGCGTCTGCTACTGAATAGACTACGCCTCTATTTTTGTTACCGTTATTTGTAAATGTTCCGCCGTTAACCGTGATAACGCCACCTGCATTGTAAAGGCTGTAATAGTTATTAACACCGTTAACCGCAAATGTACCGTCGTTAACTATAAGTGTTCCTCCTTCACAGCCTAAAGCACCGTGGAGAGCATTACCATAAACAGTTGCGTTGTTAATTGTGGTGTCGCCTTCTACGTTAAGAATTGCGTATGCCCAAGCGCCTGTTGAATAGTTAGCGTCGATAGCAGTATAATAACCGTCATTAATAATTAATGTACCGCCGTTATTCTGAATACCGCAACCACGGTTAACATTATTTGCATTGTCTCTGATTTCATCAGAATCTCCGAATGTTATCGGCGCATTAACGATAACTGTTCCGCCTGAAAGAACCTGGCAAGCTGCATGACCCTGACTTGCATCATTTGTGTTATAAATGCATCCGCCGTTATTACCGATAAATTGAAGATTACCGCTAACCTGAAACAGTTTTTTGCCATCCTCATCAGCAATATTGCCGCTAATGCTATGACCATTAAGGTTAATCTGAACATCAGCGCCTGCGGGAATTACGATAGGAGATGTTACTACAATATCCTCCATGATTTCCCAACGAACATTACCGAACACATTAGAATCAGTAACAGGAGTTTCGTTAATTATATCAAAAGTATAGTCAGTCCAATCAGCATTTTCGCCGTAAATGGATAATTCTTTTTCAAAAGTTTCGCCTGTTGCAGTGTATGCAAATGCTGTGAACGGCATCATTGAAATTGCCATTAAAGCTGCGAGAACGCCGGCAAGAATTTTCTTTGAAATTCTCATTTTAATCAAATCCTTTCTTTTTAAATTTTTTGGAATGTGATTTAATAAAATATTGATTTTAACTGGGTTATGAGCGCTTTCCAGCTGACCACACTAAGCAAATTTTGTTAAAACTTTAGTCTGTTCCGCAACCCGCCCATATTAAAATTCACCTTATTATATAAAGAATTTTAATATATGTCAATACTTTTTGTAAAATTTTGAATAATTTATGAATTTGTAAATTTTTTGTAAACAACAAAAAGCAGACCTTTAATGGACAAAAGTCTGCTTTTTCGTGGTGAGTGATGCGTGTTCACACAAATCAATGGGGACATTCCTCGCCATAACCGAACCACTTTTATTACATTTGCACAGAAGTGTGTCCCCATTGATTTGACTGTTGGGCTTACCAACTGATGGAAGGAGGCGAAACACCTCATCCGTCACTTCGTGACACCTTCCCCTCAAGGGGAAGGTGTGAGGTTTATCGTCCGCCAATAATATAATCGGGGGTGGGTGTCCCGCCCTCAATAACACACCTCATCCACCGCAAGCGGGCCCCTTTTTTTACCCCTCATCCGTCAGCCTTGCGGCTGCCACCTTCCCCCCCGAGGGGAAGGCTTGATAGGTTAAATTGATTTTATCTCGGGAAGGTGTGAGGTTTATCGTTCGCCGATAATATAATCGGAGCGAAGCGACCCGAAATTCTTAATTCTTAAATCTTAATTTTTAATTCTTAGCTGCGGCGAAGTCGCACAACGTTCCACGAAAACGGTTTAACATTCGCTGTCATAATATTGCCATCCATTTCGGGAAGGGCGTTTTTATGAGGATGAACAGGGCTTGCTTCAAATGAGTTTTCATCGTTTTTATCATAGCCATCCATTGAAATAAACTCAAATGGCTTATAGCCTTCAAAGTCCATTAAATTAATTGAAAGCTCTGCCCCCTCCTCCTGCGATTTATTAACTGCAAAAACTGTTAGTTCTTCGTTTTCTTCGTCGAAGGTTGCTATACTATCTATATAGGGAACATCCGTAAACTCTTTGCAATCATATTTCGGGCAATCAACAATCGGATTGAGCGCAACTCCCCTGCCGAAATTCGAAACATGCTCAAAGGGATAGAAAATCGTTTGTTTAAATATTCCGCCGCCGTTTTTTGTAAATATAGGCGCGATAACATTAACAAGCTGAGCAAGGCAGGCAATTTTAATTCTGTCTGCATGTCTTAAAAATGTTATAAGCATTGAGCCGATTAAAAGGGCGTCTTCAAAATTATATATATCCTCAAGCCTTGCGGGTGCGTAGCTCCATCGTTCGTAAGGCGCATTATCGCTATGATACCAAACATTCCATTCATCAAACGAAAGATTGATTGTTTTCTTCGTTCTCTTCTTTGCCTTAACATAGTCGCAAACGCAGATAACGGAATAGATAAACTCTTCAAGCTCAAGAGTTTTTGCAAGGAAAGAAGGCGTATCCCCCGCCCTGTTTTCATAATACTGATGAAGAGAAACATAATCAATATTATCATAGGCAATTTCAAGGCTCTTTGCTTCCCATTCGCCAAAGGTTGGAGAATTTCTGCTTGATGAGCCACAGAGAACGGTTTCAATAGTATTATCCGTCCACTTCATCATTTTTGACGCTTCATTGGCGAGTTTTCCATAGTCAATGGCGGTTTTTGCGCCCATCTGCCATGCTCCGTCCATCTCATTTCCGAGACACCAGAGCTTAACTCCCCAAGGGTCGTTATAGCCATGGGATTTTCTCAAATCAGCCCATGCAGAATTGCCCCTGTGGTTCATATATTCAACAAGGTTTCTCGCTTCTTCTGCGCCCCTTGTTCCGAGGTTAACAGCCATCATACAATCTGTATTTGCCTTCCTGCACCATTTCATAAATTCATTGGTACCAAAGGTATTCGGCTCGGTTGTTCCCCAGGCTAAATCAAGCCTTTTCGGGCGGTTTTCAACAGGTCCAACGCCGTCCTCCCAGTTATATCCCGAAACAAAATTACCGCCCGGATAACGAACTATCGGAACATTAAGCTCTTTAACAAGCTCGATAACATCAGTTCTGAAACCGTCTTCGTCAGCAAGCGGATGATTCGGCTCATATATTCCGCCATATACTGCTCTTCCGAGATGCTCGATGAAAGAGCCGTATATTCTTTTATCAATATTTCCGATTTTAAATTCTTTTGCTAAAGTTATTTTTGACTTCATAATAAGATTCCTTTAATTTAGTTGTGAGTTTCGATGAATAATACGATAAACCTCATACCTTCCCCTTGAGGGGAAGGTTTGAGGTTTTATCGTTCGCCGAAAAAATAATCTGAGCGGAGCGAGTAACATCAACTCCTAATTCCTATCTCCTATTCAACCGTCACCACCTTCGCCAGATTTCTTGGCTTATCAACATCAAGTCCTTTATCCGATGAAACATAGTATGCAAGGAGTTGCATTGCAATAATTGCGGGAACTGCCATAAAGTCATCTTCTAAATCAGGAAGGTCAAATGAACAATCAACATCCTTTGTTATGAGAGACTTTTTAACAAAGGTTAAAACATCTGCGCCTCTTGACTGAACCTCTCTTATATTTGATACCTGCTTGCTCATAAGATTACTCTGAGTCATAAGAGCTATAACAGGAGTTTTTTCAGTTATAAGCGCAATAGTTCCGTGTTTGAGTTCTCCCGATGCAAAGGCTTCTGAATGGATATATGAGATTTCCTTGAGTTTGAGAGACGCTTCAAGAAGAGCTGGATAATCAAGACCTCTTCCTATCATAAATGTATGCTCTGCGGTCAGCATTCCGTTTGAAAGATGGTGGATTTCGCTTCTTCTTTCAAGAACTGAAGCAACAGCATCAGGTATTTTTTTGAGCTCTTTAATAAACGAAATAACCCCGTCTTTACTGAGATTTCCTCTTAATAAAGCCATTTTAGCGGTTATGAGATAGAAAACTGCAACCTGAGTTGTATATGCCTTTGTTGATGCAACAGCAATTTCAGGTCCTGCATTTGTATAAACAACATTTTCGCTCTCTCTTGCGATAGTTGAGCCTTTAACATTAACAATTGAAAGTGAGCGTGCGCCCCTCTTTCTTGCATATTTAAGCGCTTCAAGAGTATCAATGGTCTCCCCGCTCTGAGAAACGCAGATAACGAGAGTTCTTTCATTGATAATCGGCTGATTGTACATATACTCGCTCGCCATATTAACGGTTACGGGAACGCCGCAGGTTTTTTCAATAATATGCTTTCCGATAAGACCAGCGTGCATGGCAGTTCCGCATGCAATAACCGTTATATTATCGCACTGAGTGAAAATACTGTCGTCAACATTTTCAGCGCTGAAATCGGGCAAATCATCCTTAATTCTTGATGAAATTGTTTTTTCGATAACATCAGGCTGCTCCATAATTTCCTTTTCCATATAAAATGGATAGCCCATTTTTCCGCTGTTTTTAATATCCCAGTCAAGAGTTAAGATTTTTGGCTCAACCTTATTCCCTGAGAAATCAGAAACCTCAATTCCCTCTTCTGTTATTTCGGCAATAGTAAGCTCGGGAAGAACGAAATAATCCTCGCTGTATTCGCCGATTGCCATAATATCAGACGCGATATAAGCGCCGTTTTCATTTGAGCAGCAAACAATCGGGCTAACATTACGAACTGCGAAAATCTTATTCGGAATATCGTCAAACATAATTGCAAGCGCAAATGTTCCACTTATCTCTTTAACTGCGCTGATTATTGCTTCTCTCGCATCGCCGTTATAATAATAATCAACAAGCGCTGCAACAACCTCTGAGTCAGTCTGTGACTTGAGCTTATTTGCAATACCAAGCTGATTTTTAATTGCTGCATAGTTTTCAATAATGCCGTTATGAACAAGGGTTACGCTTCCGAATTTATGGGGATGGGAGTTATTATCACTAACTCCGCCATGAGTTGCCCAGCGAGTATGACCAATACCTGCAACGCCTTTAACATCCTTTGATTTTGTATCGAGCTTTTCAACTCTTCCCTCGCATTTTGAAACGAGAACCTCTTTAAATTCAGGGTGATAAACTGCAATACCTGCGCTGTCGTATCCCCTGTATTCAAGTGTTTTTAATCCTTTGAGCAAGATTCCTCTTGCTTCACTGTATCCGGTGTAGCCAATAATTCCGCACATAGTAAAACTCCTTCGTCGTTTTAATTGAGAATTGACAGTTGTTCGCCGAAACTGAACAAAAAACATAACGTCTATTCGTACGCCATGGGGACAAACCTCTACGTAATTCTAATAAAAACGGTTCGGTAAGGGCGAGGAATGTCCCCGTGTGTCGAAGAGAAAACGCTCAATATTTATTTGCTATATCAATTCTCAGATTTTGGTAATATAAAAATTAGGATATAATCAATTCTATGTCCTTTGCTGAAAAGAATTTGTCGAAACCGTTTCCGATTAGTTTTGCCTTTTCATAACGCATCAAAGGGATACGAAAGAGCATCCGCCGAAAAATTCGATAACTCTTTGCCTCGTCAGCTCAAAGCAAAAACAAAAATGTCGAAGTTCTTATCTTTCACTGCCTTGGGCTCTGGCGCTTGAATTCAGTTTTTAACTCCTTTCTTAAGATTTAATTGAAAATATCTCCTATAAAATTAAAGCATATATTGTGTTTAAAGTCAATAATTATTTATTTTAATTATATATATTGAAAAATAATAATTATTTTGATATTATATATTTATTACATTGTAAAGGACTAACACTATGGACATTGCAAAACAACTTGAAACTGAATTTTCGCTAAAGCCGTGGCAGGTTGAAAACACAGTTTCACTTATTGATGACGGAAACACAATTCCGTTTATCGCCCGATACAGAAAAGAAGCAACGGGCTCACTCGATGACCAGCTTTTAAGAGAACTGAGCGACAGACTTAATTATCTTCGCAATCTTGAAGAGCAAAAAGAAAAGGTTGTTGCATCAATCACTGAGCAGGAGCTTATGACTGATGAAATTCTCGCTTCCATTGATGCAGCAAAAACAATGACTGAGCTTGAGGATATATACCGTCCGTTCAGACCTAAGAGAAAAACAAGGGCTTCCGTTGCAAAGGCAAAGGGTCTTGGCGGACTTGCCGATGAGATATTTGCTCAGGAAGTAAATTCCCCTGCTCCCGAAGTTCTTGCTGAAAAATATCTCAGTGATGAGGTTGAAACAATCGAGGATGCGCTTCAGGGTGCAAGAGATATCATTGCTGAAAGCGTTTCGGATGACCCGAAGGGAAGAAAGCTTCTCAGATATGCAATCAAAAAAAGCGGAATTATAACTGTTAAAGGCGCAAAAGAGGATCTTGGCGTTTATGAGATGTACAAAGAATACAGCGAGCCGGTAAGCAAAATTGCGCGCCACAGAGTTCTTGCAATCAATAGAGGTGAAAAGGAAGATTATCTTAAAGTGAGCGTTGAATACGACAAAAATCTTGCCGTTGATATGCTTGTTAACCTTCATAAAAAGAACAATTCTCCCTGCGCTGAACAGGTTTTTGAAGCAATAGACGATGCATACACAAGACTCATTTTCCCCTCAATAGAAAGAGAAATAAGAAATGAGCTGACAGATATTGCCTCAGAAAGCTCAATTAAGGTTTTCGGCGAAAATACAAGACAGCTTCTTATGCAGCCCCCTGTTAAAGGAAGAGTTACCATAGGTCTTGACCCCGGATACAGAACAGGCTGCAAGGTTGCGGTTGTTGATGAAACAGGAAAGGTTCTTGATACAGGCGTTATCTATCCTGCTCCGCCACACAAAAAGATTGATGAGGCAAAGAAAATCATCAAGAATTTTGTTGCAAAATACGGGGTTACACTATTTGCAATAGGAAACGGAACTGCCTCCCATGAAACCGAGGAATTCGCTGCTGAAACAATTAAGGAAATCGGCGGAAAAATTGAATATATGGTTGTAAGCGAAGCAGGTGCATCCGTTTATAGCGCATCAAAACTCGCCGCTCAGGAATTTCCCCAGTTTGATGTTTCACTCAGAAGCGCTGTTTCCATAGCGAGAAGACTTCAGGACCCGCTTGCAGAGCTTGTTAAGATTGACCCGAAGGCGATTGGCGTTGGTCAGTATCAACACGATATGCCCCAAAAAGAGCTTAATTCTGCTCTTGACGGTGTTGTTGAGGACTGCGTTAACTCAGTTGGCGTTGACCTTAACACTGCCTCTCCTCAGCTTCTATCAAGAGTTGCAGGTATTTCGGGTGCGGTTGCAAAAAACATTGTTGATTATCGTGAGAAAAACGGAAGTTTCAAATCAAGAAATCAGCTTCTTGAGGTAAACAAACTCGGACCAAAAGCATTTGAACAATGCGCAGGGTTCCTCAGAGTTGCCGAGAGTGATAATGTTTTTGATAATACCGCTGTTCATCCCGAAAGTTATAAGGCTGCCAAAGGTCTTCTAAAACTATGTTCCGTCAGCGATGATGATGTTAGGCAAGGCAACATTGCAATGCTCAGTGCAAAGCTAAAAATTGAAGGGACCTCTGCTCTTGCTGCCGAGCTCGGTATCGGTGAGCCAACGCTTGTTGATATTGTAAGCGAGCTTTCGAAACCCGGACGCGATCCCCGAGATGAGCTTCCCCGCCCGATGCTCAGAAGCGATATTATGAGCATTGATGACTTGAAGGAAGGAATGCAGCTCAAGGGAACTGTCAGAAACGTTATTGATTTTGGTGCATTTGTTGATATCGGTGTTCATCAGGACGGACTTGTTCACATTAGTCAGATAACAAACAGATATATCAAGCACCCGAGCGAAGTTCTCAAAGTCGGCGATATTGTTGACGTCTGGATTTTGGGCGTTGACACAAAGAAAAACAGAATCTCACTCACAATGAAAAATCCAAAATAATATACTATTTGTATATTTTTCTCTTATTTTATACAAAATAATATTACACCTATGTACAAATGGGGTCGTACCCCATTTGTACATTAACAAAATCACTCCTTATTCATATCTTGAAGTAAGGAGTGATTTTATGTTTCAATATATTAAAAAATTACAATATCCAATTAATATTAAAAATCCCGACCCGAAGGCTGCTGCTATTATCATAAGTCAATATGGCGGTCCAGACGGTGAATTGGGCGCAAGTCTGAGGTATTTATCCCAGAGATACTCAATGCCATATGCAGAGCTTAAGGGCTTGCTCACAGATATAGGCGTTGAAGAGCTTGGTCACCTTGAAATGATTGGAACAATGATTCATCAGCTGACAAGAAATCTTACTGAAAAACAGATTGAAGATAACCCGAATTTCGCCGCATATTTCGTTGACCATACAGCAGGAGTTTATCCGACTGCCGCAAGCGGTTTCCCCTACAGCGCAGCAAGTATGCAGGTTAAGGGCGACCCGATAGCAGATATCAACGAGGACTTAGCTGCAGAACAGAAAGCAAGAGTTACCTATGATAACATTCTTCGTCTTGTTGATGATCCCGATATTATCGAGCCGATAAAATTCCTCAGAGAGCGCGAAATCGTTCACTATCAGCGTTTTGGCGAAGGTCTTAGAGTTATAACAGACAAACTTGATTCAAAGAATTATTATATCAATAATCCAAGTTTTGATAAATAAAAGAAACTTTTATGATGGCGAGAAACTCATCTCTTTTTAATCTTAATTTAAATTGCTATTGTTACTCGTGAGATGGCGAGAATCGCTCGGCTCGCTTCTGCGCTCGCCGACACGCACGCAGGCACCGAAACAGTCCCCCGGACTGTTTCTATTTCTGCGAAATTGCCCTGTTCGATTCTTATCTCCAATCCAAATGAAAAAGCACCCTCAAAGGGGTGCTTATTCATTTGGTGGAGATGGCGAGAATCGAACTCGCGTCCAAACTCAGTTCCTCAAGGGCTCTACGAGTGTAGTTTGTCGTTGGGATTCCCCTCACTGAACGATGGCAAACAACCTTTCAGCTACGGTAGTCTCTTATTCCTGACGGGAGCCGAGACAATCCCCCGTTCATGTGCGCCGCTGATCGACGCCCTTAATTAAGCCGCGGCACTCTTAATCAGGACGGCACTGCACTTAGGCAGCGCGAAGAACTGTTTTATTATTGTCAGTTATTTTTAAAGTGTTACTTTTAAAGCGGTGCAACTCCGCTACTCGCTGACCAAGCCTCACCGAACCTGTCGATAGCCTTTCATCCCCTTAAAATTTTTTCTCCGAAAAAATTTTAAACTTTCTTTTCGAAGAAAAGAAAATATCACTTTGAGCGAAGCGAAAAATATCACTAATTTGCTGCGCAAATTAATATCGCATTGCGAAGCAATATATCACTTATTCGGCACGATGTGGGGCATCGTACCCTACATTTATCTTGCTTTGAGATTTCTTTCCATTTCTCTGTCTGCGCTTTTCTTTGCTTCGGTTGCTCTTTTATCGTAAAGCTTTTTACCTTTACAAAGTCCTATTTCGAGTTTTGCTCTTCCGTTTTTTATATAAAGTTCAAGCGGAATTATAGAAAGTCCCTGCTGTTTTGACTGACCGAAGAGCTTCATTATTTCTCTTTTATGAAGAAGCAGCTTTTTCTTTCTCATCGGGTCACGGTTAAAGCGGTTTCCCATTTCATATGGCGAAATATGCATTCCAAGTGCAAACATTTCTCCGCCGTCAACAGAACAATAGGAGTCTTTAAGATTTACTCTTCCCGCTCTGATTGATTTTATTTCCGTTCCGAAAAGCTCGATTCCTGCTTCATATTTTTCAAGAACAAAATAGTCGTGATAGGCCTTTTTGTTTCTTGCAATAGTCTGAACTTCCTCTTTCAAGCCCATCACCTCCGTTTTTGTTTTATATCAATGACCTGCCTTTAAGCGCTCTTGAAAGAGTTACTTCATCAGCATATTCAAGGTCTGCTCCAACAGGAACACCATATGCAAGACGGCTAACAGTTATTCCCATTGGTTTTAGAAGTCTTGAAATATACATTGCTGTTGCTTCTCCCTCAACAGTCGGGTTAGTTGCCATAATTATCTCTTCACAAACGCCGTCGCCAAGCCTTGAAATCAGCTCTTTTATTCTGATCTGGTCGGGTCCGATATTATCCATAGGAGAAATAGCTCCGTGGAGAACATGATACATTCCGTTATATTCATGAGTTCTCTCGATTGCAACAACATCCCTCGGGTCTTCAACAACGCAGATAACGCTTCTATCCCTACTCTCATCCTTACAAACAGGACAAAGCTCCTCATCGGCAAGGTCACAGCAGATTTTGCACTGCTTTATCTTAGTATGTGCATCCGTTATTGCTTTTGCAAAAACTTCTGCTTCTTCATCAGAAAGCGAAAGAACATAAAACGCCATTCTCTGGGCAGTTTTGTTTCCAATTCCCTGCATTCGTTCAAACTGGTCTATTAAATTTTGAAGCGGTGCAAGATTATATGACATAGTTATTCTCCAAATTTTACAGTCCGGGTATATTGAGTCCGCCCGTTGCGGAATCCATTTCTCTTTCAGCTTCCTCGTCTATCTGACGGTTTGCCTCATTAAGAGCGGCTACAAGCATATCCTCAAGCATTTCAACATCCTCGGGGTCAACAACCTCGGGATTAATTCCGATTGCCTTAACCTCATGCTTTCCTGTCATAGTTACTTCAACCATTCCTCCGCCTGAGGATACAACGTATTCTTTTTCTTCAAGCTCTGCTTTTTTCTGTTCAATTAGCTCCTGCATTTTCTGAGCCTGCTTGAGCATTGCCTGCATATTCTGCGGTCCTCCACCGCCCATTCCCTTAGGAAGTCTTGCTTTCATGATTATTCTCCTTTATTTAACTTCTATATTTATATTACCCTGCGCCTGAGCAATTAAATCCTCAAGCGGATCTCTTTTTACCTGTGAGTTATCTTTTCTTTTGAAAAGACCGAGTTTATACTGCTTCTGAGTTACCTCATAAAGCGCTTTTTTAATTGCCTTTGAGTGAGTTGGTATCTTAATAAAATCGCGAACAGTTGCATTAGGACTGTCTATTAAGAAATATTCTCCTCTTATAAAGCCCTTTGCTCCGCTTAAAACACCGAAAAGAGCAATATCCTCTTTATGAAGAACTTCCATAAAGTCTCCCCACTGCATAAATTCGAACTGATTTACTTCATCGTTTTGCATTTTCGGTGCGGAAGGTTCAGTCGGTTGAGTTTCAGGCTTAGGAATATTCTCGCTCGGCTCTTCCTTTTGTTCAACAGGGGGCATTTCCATATCAGCAGAAGGCGGGATAATTTCTTTTTCCTTTTCTTTCTGAGCCTCTTCTTTAATGAAAAGCGCGGGAGCTTCTTCCTGTTTATTCTCTTCAACAGGCGCTTTTTCAGTTACAAAACTGCCTGTTTTAATTTTGCTTTCAAGTTCTGAAACTCTCTGCAACACTGCTTTTACAGTTTCCTCGGTTTTCGGGTTGCAAAGTCTGACAAAAGCCATTTCTATCTCAATTCTTGCAGTTGCACCCTTTTTTATTTCAATAAGGGTTTTCTGAAGAAGGTCAATAGCATAAATTATTCCTTCAAGAGTAAAGCCCTTTGCCCCTTCAAGAATACTGTTATATTCGTTATCCGTGCAGATAATCAGTTCCCTGCTCTTATTAACAGTTTTAACAATTAAGAAATTTCTGAAATGATTAATCATTTCAACGCAGAGTCTTTCCATATCAAAGCTGTTCTGATAGAGCTCAGAAATGATATTTATAGCATCATTTGTCCTCTTGCCTGAAATACATTCAGAAAGCTTATAAAGAGCTTCTTTTCCTGCAAGCCCTGCAACCTCGCTTACAAGATCACTATTTACATTCTTGCTTCTTGAAGCGCACTGATCAAGAATTGAAAGACCGTCTCTGAGAGCTCCGTCGGCAATTCTCGCAATGAGTATTGCTGCATCACTGTCAAGATTAATTCCCTCAAATTCAGATACCTGATTAAGTCTTTTAGCCATAGTTTCGGGCTGAATTCTTCTGAAATCAAATCTCTGGCAACGAGAGAGAATTGTTGCGGGAAGTTTATGCACCTCGGTTGTTGCAAGAATAAAAATAACATGTGCAGGGGGTTCTTCAAGAGTTTTCAAAAGTGCATTAAACGCACCTGTTGAGAGCATATGCACCTCGTCGATTATATATACTCTATATTTACCTCTTGAGGGAGTATAGTTTGCTTCTTCTCTAAGGTCTCTTATGTTATCAACGCCGTTGTTGGACGCTGCGTCGATTTCAACAACATCATAAATAGAGCCGTTATCGAGTCCTTTACATACTTCACATTCATTACATGGCTCGCCGCCGCGAGGATTTTCGCAGTTAACAGCCTTAGCAAGTATTTTTGCGCAGGTTGTTTTTCCAGTTCCTCTTGAGCCGGTGAAAAGATATGCATGAGAAATTCTTCCCTGGTTTATTTCGTTTTGAAGAGTTGAAGTAACATGTTCCTGACCATAGACATCACTGAAAGTCTGAGGTCTGTATTTTCTATATAAAACCTGATACATATTATTCCTCCCCGTTTTTTAAAAAAAGCACCCTTACGCCGTTTACGTAACGTACAGACTTGTCTGAGGCACACAGAATAATCCACTTATTGCTGCTCGGTTCCCCGCCTGACAAGGTTCGTAGCATCCCGTCGCACAGGGCCCATACGCTACATAAAAGGCGCAAAAGCACTCTTTTCGGATACTTATTATACTATATAATATTTATAAAATCAAGACATAATAAAAAATTTTCTGCCACCTCATAAGAGATGGCAGATGTATAATTATTTTCTGGTAATATTTCTTGATTCCTTAAGGAATTCATCTGATGCCGGGAAATGGTTGGTATAAATAATATCGAGAGATGCGCTCTTGTCTTTAATAACAGTAACATTAGCGTGCTGAACATCGATATGAACATCCATTTCAAAATCAGCTGTTGTTATTTCCTTTGTTTTCGGGTCAACAGTTATTGTTCCCGAACCGCCTGCATAGTTAACAACGAAGTTTTCATCGATTGTTCCCTGTGAGAAGGAAAGAACGCTGATTTTTTCAACTGTTCCCGATATATCGCCGAGAACATTGAAGAAACGTCCCTGAGAATCCTGATCAGGCATTGACAGATAGGCTGCCTTAGGCTGAATTGTTATATTGATTGTTCCGTCGCCGTTATCAACAACATTGCAAGCGAGAACATCATCAGCAGTTAAGTGGGATTCTTTTTCGTCGAGTTTTGTTCCGTTTGGACCGTCGTCACGAATATCATAAACAGGGTCTCTGTTTGCTGCGGGAGGAAGTCCCTTAGGTGCGCCCTTGAAGATACCGCCGAGAATACTCGGAACAAGTCTGTTGATTGTTGCATTCGCCTGACCTTCAACAAGAAGATTCTGAATATCAATATTCTCATCACCGAGGAGCTTATAATATTTCTTTGCTTCTCCGTTTTCAGTATAATCAGCTGTTAAGGTTTTATTATAGTTAATGCATTCAACATAGAACTTAACAACATCCTCAACGCTGTTGAAAGCAACACCGCCATATGTTCCTGCTTTGAATTCATCAATTTTAACCTCATCAACAAATTCGCCCGCTTCTTTCTGAACAACAGCAACCTTTGCAGGAGACATTGCAACAACAACTATTGTTGCAACCAAAAGAATAATAAAGATTATAAACAAAGCTTTATTGAATTTGCTGAGCCCTGTTTTTGCTTTCACCTTAGCCATAATTTTACTCCTTAAAATTGTTTTACTTATTAATAATACAATAAAAGCCTGACAAATTCAATAAATTTTTTATGAATTTATTAAAATATGTGTTATACTATTGAAAAAAATGATGAAAAGAGCATAAAAATGGAGATAAAGCCCATCGCAAAAATAAAAAATGATTTTTCTGATAAATTCGCAGTTCCCCGTCAGAGCGGACTTTCCGACATTGAATCGAGGATTGTTTTTGAAAATGAATACAGCGACCCTGTTGCTCTCAAGGGAATTGAGGATTTCAGCCATTTATGGATTATCTGGGGCTTTTCAGAAAACATCAGAGAAGAGCATTCTTTAACTGTTCGCCCTCCTCTTCTCGGAGGAAACGAAAAAGTCGGCGTTTTTGCAAGCCGTTCGCCCTTCAGACCTAATAATCTTGGTTTATCTTGCGTTGAGTTAAAAGGAATTGAAAAAGGTGAATTAATAGTCAGTGGCGCTGATTTAATTAATGAAACGCCTATATATGATATTAAGCCTTATATTCCATACAGCGATAGCAAAGAAAATGCAAAGGGCGGTTTTACGGATAAAAGAGATTTTCATATGCTTGAAGTTGAATTTGATGAAGAACTTTGCAATAAGCTCAGCGACAAGCAGAAAAAAACACTTTTGCAAATTCTTAAAAACGATCCCCGCCCTGCATATCATAATGATGATAACAGGATTTACGGATTTAAATTTGCAAATAAAGAAATAAAGTTTAAGGTTAAAGAGGATATATTGAAAGTTATCAGCATAGATTAGTTATGAACGAAAAAGACTTACTTGAAAAAAGAATAACTGAGCTTTATAACAGAGCTTTTGAAAGAGGATACAACACCTTTTCGGAGTTTCTCAATCTTGATGAACTCAGCACAGCGTTGAATTTAAAACTGCCCTGCTCTGTTTTCGGAGGATATGAAAACGCTGAAAGGTGCGTTATCGGTTTTGGCAATGATATCATTAATGAGGATTTCCCGATTTGCTGCATTAAAATCGAGCCTTTAAAGCAGAAGTTTGCAGATAAGCTCACACACAGAGATTTTTTAGGCTCGCTGATGAATCTCGGAATAAACAGAAGCACTCTCGGAGATATCATTATCAATGAAAATTCGGGATACCTTTTCTGTCTTGAAAGTATCAGCGATTATATTATTGAGAATCTTTCAAGGGTTAAGCATACCTCTGTTAAATGCAAAAAAGTCAGCTCATTAACCGATATGATTATAAATGAGCCCGAAACAAAAGAGATAATTGTTTCATCAATAAGAGCGGATGCAATTATTTCAGCGGTTTATAAGCTATCAAGAAATGAAGTTTCTTCGCTCTTTAATCAGCAAAGAGTTTTTATAAATTCAAAAACAGTAACAAAGCCCTCTGTTTTTCTTAAAGAAAATGATATTGTTTCAGTCCGTCACAAAGGAAGATTCATTTTCTGCTTCGAACTCAGACAGACTAAAAAAGAGAGAATTGTTGTTGAAGTTAAGATCTATCGATAATTGAAAATGGAAAATTTCTGGTTGCTTCGCTCCGATTATAAAAGCTGTGAACGATAAAGCCTTCAGCTTGCTTTTTCTGCGTTCCGTGATAAAACTTTAGCGGAGTTTTGCCGTCAACGGAGTATGCTCCCCATTTCATTGCCGCTTTGTCAACATATTTCTGAGCGGTTTTCTCGTCACCGTTCTCTGCTGCAGTCATATAATGATTAACATCAAGGGATTTTTTGGTGTTGCTTTTTGATGAAGGTTGTGATATATTATGTTTAGAAGTTGATGTACTGGGCGAGCCCATTCCGACATTTTTTGTCGGAACAGAGGCAACGGCGCCGTCATCAACTTTTTTTACTTTGTTAACGTCATAAAGTATCTTTCTGCCGTCTTTCGTATTTGCTATATTTAATTCAGCAGAATAAATTTCTTTTGATTTATTGTCCTGAATATATACATTTCTGTGTTCCCAACCGTTTTCATCCAACCACTGATGAGTGTTATCCGACGAATATCGGTTTTCTTTTTCAGAAACAGAAATTAATCCAATTGCATGAGCAACAGCAAGTTGTTCGTGCATTCCTTGTTTTCGGGCGAGTTTGTCAATAACTTTTCGCTCATTATTGCTCCCGTTTTTCTTTACTCTCTCATTTTTCTTCGAAAAAGAAATTGTTTCTTCGTTACCATCTTCGTCATAAACAATAACATTAGAACCTGCAAGGTAGTTATAAACATATTTATTTAATACTTTTCCCCAGTTGCGAGGTTTAACATTATAAAAAATATTTGTATCAAGGACAACACCGATTCCGTAATCTCCTTTTTCCCCTTTTAAAATACTTATACTGTGTTTCGTTTCAAGTTCAACCTCAACCCCTTTTTCAAGGTTGCTGATTGCTTCATCAAGAACGGAAAGAAACTGTTTCCGGAGTTCATCCGCTTTGCTTGATATAGAATAAAATTAATCCAACATAAGCCTGAGGCATATATTGGATTAATTTTATTGGGAAACAATTATTTTTTTGATTTAATTTGTGTTTTGATGATATGGAAAATTGCTTTTGAGCCTTTGGTGACATAGTTTTTCAGATTTCCTGCAAAGCCTGTCATTATCGGGTTTTTAAGTTTGCTTTCATCTATTGAGTCAGCTTTTGCCTCTTTGAATTTAACATTATCATCATAAAACGGAGTTAAGATTCCGTCTTCATTATCCGTTGCAACTGCGCCGTCGGCAAATGCAAGAATTTCATCAAGCAGTTCTCCCTCGGGCTGAGCTCCCTCAAAGGAATATATTCCCATTAAAGCCGTTTCACTGTTTCCGTTATATGCGGGCGCAAGCGATTTTCCCTGAGGCGTTACGAGGGTATAGGTTGCGAGAATTTCATCATTTGCCCTGCCCCAATGATGGCGCTGAGGTCCGTAGTATGTTCCGAAGGGACTCATATGAACGGTTTTATCCTCATCAAGTCGCATCGGGCATTGAGCCATTGAGCCGAGCACCTGGCGGGCATTTGCAAGGGCAATTCCGTTTTCGCCATTGGTTAAGCCGACAAGTCCTGCTGTAAGCTGATGATTAAAGGAATAAACCTTTTTGTTTTTCTCATCGCATTCAGGGAAGGACTGAGTTCTGAAGGATGAAATATCACCCATAAAGTTGCGCTTTATAACTGAAATATCGCCGTCTAATTTCGGGGTTATCTGGAAAGGAACAGCCTCTTTCCAATTCATATCTGAAAATCTTCCGAGTGATGAATTTTCGGTTGAAATTGAGGTTGTTTCGGGAGTATAGGGATAATTAACAGTTGATTTAACAAAGATTGCATTGCTTGAATCCATGGTGAAGAAATCAAAGGTGAAATTGCCCTGCTCCGTCTGTTCGGGTAGATTTATAATTCCGCTGACTCTTATTCCTTTTCCCGAGCCTCCGAGAGTGAGAGGCGAAGCACTTACATTTTCAAAATCATACTCAGTTTTATCATAGGTGATAAAGCCTTTTAAGAAGGTTTCATCGCCTATTTTTTTACCGTTTGAATAAACAGCGTAAATATTTCCGTGAACTGAAAATCTTATTTCAAGATTATCGGTTTTAAGCGAATAATCGGCATCTGGAGTTATCTCGGATTTTTTAAGTGAAACGCCGATTTCATATTTATCCTTAACGCTCTTGAATTTCATAAGCGCAAAAACGCTGTTCATATCGTCATCCATAGGGATAACAGCATAATCGCTTAGTCCTTTTGAACTCAGTTTAATCTGAGAAGCGTCCTTGATATCGGCATTCACTTTGAGTTGAACGCACTGAAAATCTGAATTAGTTATATTATTCAGTGTCAGCTTTTCAGTTTTTTCAAGCGCTGAGCTTTCCTCTTCAATAATCTTTCCTGCAAGCTCATTCGCCTTTTTCTCTCGCTGAATATTCAAAACCGGAGTTGCAAGACCGAAATGAGTTGTTGATAGAAGAAGAACTCTGTCTTTAAATGAAGGTGAATCAAAATCACTCTTTGAATTAACCTTGCTCATTGCTCTTGCTCTTTCGATTGAAGTCCAAATTTTCCTGTTATACGGTTTTTCAGCCCAAGAAGCATAGCCTGCAAAGTTGCCGTCGGCAGTATCGTGGGTGAAGTTGATTTCGCCAACTGTTTCGTGGTCCTTAATATATCCGCCCGGGGTATCATAGACAATATAGTCAAGATCTGAAATTTCACGAACAAGACCGTTTATTCCGTCTGTATTGGCAACTTTGCCTTTAATAAGCGGAATGTTCATCGGCTCCCAGAAAACGCTGTCTGCGTCCATATTTATGAAGATAAACATATCTCTGTTTATCTCGCCGCTTTCCTGCTTTGCATGAAGCTCCTTAACCCAAGCTCTGAGGCAGCCTGCATCGCATACATCCGAGTTTGAATAGGTTGGAATAATGGTCATACTTTCGCCATTATAGGTATATTTAACGGGGTTGAAAGCAATTTCATCGGGGAGTTTTGGAACTATTGTTCTGAAAGCATCAAAGGGAACGCAGGAATAATAAAGGCAAAGCGCTTTAACGCCGGTTTTATTATAAAGGCTTACCTGAGAAGGAGTAAACATAACCTCCTGCGGACGAACAATTTTTTCATATTCGCCGAAAATATCCTGAAGTCCGCTTCCCTGTTCATTTGTTACGGCAAGCTCAATAGATGCTTCAAACTCCTCGCTGTTCATTGCGCCGAGAGCACCGTTTGAATAGCCCATTATGATATTTTCATCGCCGTATTTTTTAACTCTTTCTTTCATTCCCTCAATGATATCGGGAGCATATTCAGGAAGGATTTGTTCAAGAGAGAAGAAATTTTCGCTATCCCAGGTTCCTTTAACAGGAATGCCTTCTTCATTACATTTATTGAGAACATCAATAATCTGCCTTATAATTCTTATATCCGAGCCGAAGCCGAAATTATCATTTGTATCTCCTCTGTAGGAATGATAGCAATTAACATGGAAGCCAAAGGCAACATGAATTTTGTTTTCTTTCATTATTCTTCCTCCTGACGCATTACTTCAAGCTGAGAGTGTATCTCGGCAAGCTTTTTCTTTGAAAGGTCATAGCCGAAGAAGAGTGTTATTGCCATTATTGCAAGCATTATTGCCGGAACAAGAGTTGAAATATCATAGAGCTTTGATAAAACGTCTTCGCCAAGGGCAATTCCCTTCTTTGATAGCTCACCGTCGTAGCTGATATATGCTAAAAGTGCATTGAGTCCGACTCCTGCAAGAGTCTGACCGAGTTTTCTTGTGAATGAGAAGAAAGCATATGCCATTCCCTCTTCCCTCTTGCCTGTTCTTACCTCATGGTAATCAATAACATCCATAACAAGCGCCCAGACCTCAAGAACAAGGAATGTTTGACCGAGACCTGAAAGGAAGGTAAATCCAAGGAAAACATAGGGATTATGCGCAAGTGAACTACCTCTTAAGAAATAGAGAATGAAGCATGCAACTGAAGCAAAACACATTCCGTATGCGCAAAGCTCTTTTTTACCAAATTTCGGAATGAGCTTATTCATAACGGGAATGAATATTGCCATTGGAAGATAGGTGCAGATTGAAACCATTGCATAGAGCCCTGCTTTTCCGTAGTAATCGGCAAAGAGATATGTAAAGGTTGACTGATAATAGAACTGGAATGCAATTAAAAGCATTGAAGCAATGCAAAGCATAACAAAAGCTCTGTTTTTGCAAAGCTCTTTAAGGGTTGCAAATGCGTTATAGCCCTCTTCCTTAACCTTCTTTTGAGGAGCAATTCTCTCTTTTGTCATCTTATAGTGAAGGAAATAAATCAGAACTGAGAAAACGGAAAGCGCAACAACGCACCAGAAAAGCTTGTTTTCATCAAGTGACTGGAGCTTCTGACCGTTGGCGAAGGTTTTTGTTGTTGTATAAACAATCATTGGAAGGATAATTGTTCCGGGAAGTCCGCCGACGCCTGCACCGATTGAACGCCACATTGAAAGTGAGGACCTTTCCAGCTCGTCATCGGTTACAACCGAAGCAAGAGAGCCATAGGGAATGTTTACGGCGGTGTACATCATTCCATACATAATATAGGTTATATATGCATAAACAAGATACTTACCTGAAGTCAGACCCGGTATTTTTAAAAACATAAAGATTGCTGAAATTGCCAGCGGAATTGAAAAGCCGAGTATCCAGGGTCTGAACTGACCGCTCTTTTTCGGTTTTCTCGACTGAATAAACGCACCCCAGAGCGGGTCGTTAATTGCGTCCCAGATTCTTGCAATAAGAATTAAAACAACAATTTTTGACGGACTGATACCGAGTGCGTCAGTATAGAATTTGTTTTGAAATGCACCGATAAGAGAGAAGGTTAAAAGTCCTCCCATATCGCCGAGTGCATATCCGATTTTGTCTTTCAGCTTAATGCCGTGGGTTAATGCTTTTTCCGACATAAATTTTACCTCCAAATATAATCAGTCAAACCTATCAAGGCTTCCCCTTGAGGTGAAGCTGTCTGCGGACACTTGGAGCAGACTGATGAGGTGACTATAAGTTTTGACTGCTTTCGGCGAAAAATTAATTAACTGTGCTCTTACGGCAACACACCTCATCCACCGCAAGCGGTCCCCCTTCCCCTCAAGGGGAAGGTATGAGAGTTTTTATTTGAGTATAAGCGATACTCCGCTTATTCCCATTAAAACATAGGTTATTATCATAAACCATTTTTTATTGATATGCTTGAGAATAACACTTCCGAGAAAGAGCGCTAAAAACAGAACTGCAACCGATATTCCGAGAAGCAAAAACAGTTTAGGATTAAAATAACCCGAACGAATATCCGAAAACAGAATTATTGTATTTAAAACCGCCCATACTGCTGAGATTGTTACTCTGAATTCATCTCTTTTTTTGATGTTCTCAGATGCATAAACAACGAGCAGCGGACCGCCGCAGACGAACATTCCGTGAACAATGCCTGCAAAAACTAAAACAATATATGACCAGATGCTTGTTTTTTCTTTCTTTTCTTTTTCCTTATAGCTTTTTGAAAACGAATGATAACAGCCGAGAATCATAAACGAAATAACGATTATTCCGAGCGCACGGTAAAGCAGTTTTGCGCTGATATGAAAGAGATTTGAAAAGAGAATTCCGCCAATCATTCCAATTAGCATAACCCCTATCATTTTAAAAAACTGCTTTTTGTTGAGCGCTTTTCGGTTGATTGAAACAACGCCGATTGAAACAACTATTCCAAGAACATTGAGTATCGGCTTTGCAACCGAATAGCCCTCAAGCATTATCGAAAACGGCATTGCAAGAACTGTTCCTGCAAATCCCGTTATGCTCTGAATAACATTTGAAACGAAAACAACAAGCAAAAAAAGTATATCTTTAAAATCCATTAATACTCTTCTACCTCTATACCGAGCATATTTGAGAGCGCTTTGAGTTCTTCTTCAATATCGCCCATTGCAACAGCAAAATGAGGCTCCCATCCCGATGTTACCGAGCTGTTGAGAATATCAAAGGCGTTATTTTTCGTTTTAACAACTATTGAAGTTCCGAAAAACTGTTTAGGCTTATCGAGAGCTTCTCCTGAACTTATAAACATTCTGAAGGAGCCGTCGGGTTTCTTTCCGATTCTCAAAACAGTAACCTTTTCTTCACTCTTGCAACCGAACTCAAGAGTCGGTCCTATTTTTCTGTTGCAATGAAGTCCTGCACATGCGCCTGTATCCTCTCTTGCCAATGAACAAGGAGCCATTCCGCAGTGCCAGAAGGTTAAGGTATTCTCGTTTTCATCCATTGAAACGGGGTCGCCGAAGAAAACGGATTTATTAGTTAATTTCTGAGCGATGAACATTGAAAGTGCGCCATATGTATCTGCTTCACAAGCTGATGCAACGCCCAGATCATTGAGAATTCCGAGAACCGAACAAACAGGAGTTCCGAAGGAAACAAAGAAATCGGGCCAGCATCTCGATGAAAGTGCGCCGATATTATTCGTCTTGACATAGTCGCTGTATGCTTTATAGAGTCTTGCAAAATCAAGAACATTTTTTTCGTCTATATCATCAAGACCGTTTATTCTTTCCGTTGCATCTGACAGGTATTCTTTTATTTCATCATCTGAAAATGACTTTGCGTTATCAATAAGTTCCCTTGCCTCTATTGATAGAAGATTTGATCCGAAAACTGTCATCACTTCCGAGTCGAGCGCTCTTCCGAAGCCAAAGCCCTGAGGAGTATGTCCGATTTGAAGTATATTAAGGCTTTTCAGTTCTTTTCTGATCTTTGCTGCGCTGTAAACAGCGCTGATTTTTGATTTTACTCTTTCTTCGTCAGGTGAACCGAATATGTATTCAAAGGGTCGATTGAAGAATTTTAATGCGTTTGCCGCTGAATATGCGCCTGTTAAGGAATTTAGTCTTAATCTTCCGCCATCGATAACCGGCTCACGAAGAGTCCAGAGCAAAACGGGAGCATTAAACCTTCTTAAAACCTCGCTGATATATGCCGAATTTGCAAAGGTTACATTCTGAACAATGAGCAAATCGGGATTTTTGTCTTCAAGAAAAGCATTTAGCTTATCAGCTGAAAGAAGCATTTCATCGGGAACGGATGTTGTTTCATCAATACTCTTTAAAAGGGCTATTGATTTTTCAAATTCCTTTTGAGCACTTTCAAGATGAAAGGTTGGAACACCTATCGGGATATATACTGCTCTGAAACTCATTTTACATCTCCTCTTACTATCTTATAGGTTGCTCTCCAGTCCTCTTTTCCGATGCCTGCTTCCATTCCTTTATCATAGATGGACTTAACAAGCTGCATTCCCGGCATATCAACGCCCTGCTCTTTTGAAAGTCTTTGAGCAATTCCCAGATCCTTATGCTCATTTTCAAGAGAGAATGCAGTTGCCCAGTTTTCGTTTGAAATATTCTCCCACTGAGCATCGAGATAAAAGTTCTGCGCTCCGCCATAGGAAACAGCGGTGTGATAATCCTCTGCTGAAATACCCATCTTCTGAGCGAGAAGGAGCGTTTCATTAACGCCGTTCTGAATTTCAGCGCAAAGAGTATTATGGCAGATTTTCATTGAAAGTCCCCTGCCGTTTTCACCCATTCTTATAACGTTGCAGCCCATATATTTAAGTATCGGCTCAATGGTATCAAAAAGGCTTTCATCACATCCTACGAGAACTCCGAGAGTTCCGTTTATTGCGGCGGGCTTTGATTTAACAACGGGTGCGTCAGCAAACTGAGCGCCCTTTGCCTTAATCATTTTTGAAACCTCTATTGAAACAGACGGGTCAATCGTGCTCATATCAATACAGATTTTTGTTTCATCGATATACGGTAAAAGTTCTTCATAAAGCGCCTTAACATGCTCTGATTTCGGCACCATAGAAATGATTACATCCGCATTTTTTGCAACCTCAATATTATTTTCACAGCCAATTGCGCCGATTGATGCAAGCTTTTCGACCTGCGTTTTGTTTAAATCCGAGCAAAAGACTTTGTCATTATGTTTTTTTACAATGTTTTCACACATGGACTCGCCCATTATTCCGAGCCCGATAAAACCTATTTTCATAGCTCCACCTCATATTATTATCCGGTGTGGGCATAGCCCACCCTCAATTCTTCATTCTTCACTCTTAATTCTTAACTTAACGCAGTTTTATCCCACGCATTCCGGAACTTCTCAAGTCCGTAATCTGTGAACGGATGATAGAAGCTGTCTTTATAGACCTGAAGCCCCGCTGTTACAATATCTGCGCCCGAAACTGCACAATCAACAATCTGCTTTCCGTTTCTTACTGCGGCACAGATAATTTCTGTTTTGCCATAGAAACCGTAGTTTTTATAGATTTTAACAATATTGTCAATATACTCCTTGCAATCCTCACCGCTGTTTTCTTTCCATCCGATAAAGGGAGATACAAAGAGAGAATTATTCTTAGCGGCTATAAGCGCCTGAGAGGGTGAGAAAACAAGTGTTAAATTTGTTCTTATTCCCTTTTCTTCAAGCTTTTTTGCCGCTGTTATTCCCGAAGGCGTGCAAGGAATTTTTATAACAAAGCTCTTGCTCATTGATGCAATTTTTGTTCCCATTTCAATCATTTCATTAACATCGTCAAGATGGGGATTTATCTCAACTGAAATCGGGAATTTTTCCCATCCTTCAATACCCTTTTCTTTAACGAAATTTGCAAGCTCTTCAATAACAGTATAAAACGGTTTTCCCGAATTCATAATATGATTCGGGTTAGTTGTTATACCGTCAATTCCGAAGGTATCATATGCCTCTCTGATTTCGTCAATTTTTGCACTGTCCAAATAAAACTTCATTTTTAGTCCTCCAATAATATATCAATTAAATTTATAGCTGATTTTCTGACAAAAACAGGTATTTCACCAATCGGTGCATCAACGGTGAAGTTACCGCCTGAGTACTCTTTTTTACTCCATAGATGAATCCATTCGTCCTTGGGGAGATAAACTTCCCTCTTTGTTGCACCCTGAGTAATAACGGGTGCAACAAGGATATCGCGTCCGAGCAAATATTCATAGCATTCATTATACGCCCTTTCTTCATCATAGTAGAAGAAAAGAGGTCTTATAACGCCGACGCCTGTTTCTGAATTATACTTAACCGCCTCTTTGAGATACGGTTTTAAGTTTTTATGTATTCTTGCCATTTTAGCACCGTGAGCAAGAACAACAACGCTTGAATCGAACTGTGCATTCAAATCGGGATTCAGTCCCTCGTGACCCCTCATAATCGGAGTAAACGCATTCATTTCACACCATCGCATATACAACTCTTCACTTCTTCTCAGGTTGAAGAAAGATGTATATCCGCCTATATCGCTATGCGAAAGTCCGAAACCGCAGACTGATAAGCTGAGCATTGCAGGAATAACCGACGGCAAACCGAAATCAATCGAAAAATCGGTATGATTATCGCCGTTCCACATCATTGTTGAATAACGCGGAGTATCGGAATAACCGGCTCTTGTAAAGAACAGAATTTCGCCGAGCTTTCCTGTTTCTTCAAGCGCTTCCCTATTAATTTTTGCCCATATTGCAGGCCATGTATTATGAACAAGTTCGGGATTTTCGCCGCTGAACAAAACGCAATCCGTTGGAAGATATTCACCGAAATCAGCCATCCAGCCCGAAAGTCCAAATTCAATCATATTTTTCTTGATTATGTTTTTAATCCAGTTATAAGCATCGGGATTGGTAAAATCGACCATTGCTGCAGGAAAGGTTGTTATTGTAACAAGATAATCGCTTCCGTCCTTTGCCTTAACGCAATATCCCTTTTCGCTCGCTTCTTTATAAAGCGGCTTTTCTACCGCAAGAAACGGATTTATATAGCCTAAAACCTTTTTACCCTCGGAATTGAGTTCTTTAATAATATTATCGAGATTCGGGTATAATTCCCTATCCCATTCCCAGTTCCAATAAAGCTGTTTGCCTGCTGCAGTAACACGTCTGCCTTCCCAGTCCTGTATCCAGTAGCCTACCGAGTTAAGATTATTCTCTTTAGAAATATTATTTGCTTCAAGAAGTCTTTCACTTCCGCCCTGAGTTGCAATAATCTGACCGTCATATACCCAATCGGGAAGCTCGGGCTGACGTCCGACAAGCTCAGTTATGCCCTGCATTATCTCTTCAAAGTCTTTTCCGAAGCCGATATAAAACGGAGCAATTTCATCAAGCTTAATTCTGTGGATTCCTTTGTTACTGAAATCAAAAGAAGCTCTTGCAGTATTGAGCGAATGAAAATAATACTTTCTTGAGCTTATAAAGGTTGGCTGAGCATAATAGGTTTCATATTTCCTGAAAGCCTGTTTTCTCTTTGTATTCTTTATTCCGCCAATCTGTTTAATCAGCTTTTTAGCAATTTGAATTGCGTTGATATGCTCAGCAACCCAGACATTTGCTCTTTCACCTATAATATTAAATTCTGAGAATATTTCACCGCTTCCATAGACTTTTTCATCATCAAGAGCAGGGAGAATAAGAAATAGTCTGTTATATTCAGCAAAGCCGTCAAAGGATACCTTAATTCTTTTTCCATCGTTTTCAACAAAAACCTTGCCGAAGCGGGTTATAAGCGTTGCTTTATCGTTTTTAATCTCAATATTTTTTATTGCAACGGCTGTTTTCAGGGAAACTGTATCGTGTATTCTGAAACTGCCGTGACTCATATTAAAGCTGTTTTCACCAATTCCTACTGCAAGAGTTGAATCATCAAGGGTGAAAATCTTCTTTTCATCAAGGAAGATATTCAGCTTACAGTATTCTTTTTCAAATCTAATCAACATAAGTCCTCTTTTCTATCAAAGCTACTGCGTGAGCGGAAATGCCTTCGCCCCTGCCTGTAAAGCCTAAGTTTTCTTCTGTTGTTGCCTTAACGCTGACCTGAGAAATATCTATCATACAGGCTTTTGCAATATTATCCCTCATAATTTCAATGAACGGCTTCATTTTCGGAGCCTGAGCAATTATTGTTGAATCAATATTTTCAATATAATACTCCTCTGCTTCAAGCCTTTCGGCAACCGCGCGAAGAAGCATTAAAGAATTTGCGCCCTTCCATTTTTCATCCGTATCGGGAAACATACCTCCGATATCTCCAAGCGCAGCAGCCCCAAGAAGAGCATCAGCTACCGCATGAAGAAGAACGTCCGCATCTGAATGACCGAGCAGACCGTACTGATACGGAATATCAACTCCGCCAACAATCAGTTTTCTGCCTGAAACAAGCTTATGAACATCGTATCCATGACCTATTCTCATAAATTTTCCCTTTCTTTAATTTAGGAGTTGAAAGTGAGAAATGAGGAATTTTTGCTGGGACATCCACACCCGATTTATAATTTCGTGCGCAGCACCCAAAACTCCTAATTCCTAACTCCTAATTTCTCATTTTTAAAAAGCTTTCTGCAAGAGGTATATCCTCCTGAGTTGTTATTTTTATATTCGAATAAGAGCCTTCAACCATTTTAACCTTATGCCCGATATATTCAATGAGTTGACAGTCATCGGTGAAATCCTTATTTTCTTTTTCTGCTTTTTCTATTGCCTGTTTATATAACGCAAAGTTAAAAATCTGTGGAGTCTGAACAGAAAACAAAGTGCTTCTGTCGGGAGTGGAAACAACAAAGCCGTCTTTATCAGTAACCTTTATTGTATCCTTAACCTTAACTCCGAGTGAGGCTGCACCGAAATCCTTAGCCTGTCTTATTGCTTTTTCGATATCCTCACTCTTAACAAGAGGTCTTGCACCATCGTGAATTATAATCAAATCGCATTCATCAATGGTGTCAACGGCGTTTTTAACGCTTTTCTGTCTTGTTTTTCCGCCGATAACAAAACTCACTCTTTCATCAGTTATAAGAGAAGAAAACTCATCAACATCCTCCTCTCTCAGAGTTACGATTATTTCATCAATATCCGAAATATCCAAAAACGCGTCAACACTTCTCTGAATAACTGTTTTACCGCCGAGGTCAAGCAGAAGTTTGCTTTTATCAATCTTCATTCTGCTGCCGCTTCCTGCACCGAGAATAATTGCAATATTACTCAACTTGTTTCACCTCTTTCAGTTCCTCTTCGTTGGGAGTTACATACTCGGTTTTATAATTATCATAAATAACCATTCCGAATTTTGCGCCGTTTGGCTTATGAACATTTTTAATAATTGTATAGTCAACGGCAACATTCGATGAAGAAGCAGCCTTTGAATTTGCCGCTGCGAGCATCGCTGCCTCACGAATGAGCTTATCTGTTACCGGTTTTTCCTTATCGGTACTGACAACAACATGGCTTCCCGCTGCATCTTTTACATGAAACCATAAATCATAGTTTTTGCTCATTCTTAAAGTCAGTTCATCATTCTGAACATTATTCCTTCCGACTCTTATAACAAAGCCGTCGGAAGATATATACTTCTTTGGTTCGAGTTTTTTTGGTTTGTTCTTTTTATCAACTCTTTTATGCAAAAAGCCTGCTGCATATAGCTCAGCTCTTATTGCGCTTATTTCACTATCTGTCTGAGCGCGGGAAAGCGAATCAATAACCGATTCAAGATACTTTGCCTCTTCCTTTGCCTGATTTATAAAATCATTGAGCTTTGTTTGAGCAATCTGCTTTTTTCTATACTCCTTATAGTATTTCTGAGCATTCTGAGCAGGAGTTAAAGTTGCATCAGCAGGAATACGCACTATATTATTGTTATCATAGAAATTTTCAAGGTCATAAAACAGCGAGCCTTTTTCGAGGCGGTATAAATTTGAATTAATCAAATCGCCATAGACTTTGAGCTGTTCTTTATTCTTGCAATCCTCAAGCTCGTGCTCGCGGTTTATTGCCTTTCTTACCGCTCTTTCCTGCAGGGTTGTTAAATGATGGAATAAATCATTGCTTCTCTGCTTAATTCTCTCGAATCGCACCTGCTCATAGTAATAAAAATCAATAAGCTCGGAAAAGGTTTCAAAAGACTTATATTCACACAGCTCGCCATACTGTTTCGGTCTAAAATAAGTAAAATCCTTTGGTCCGTCGAGAAAAATAACAGTCGGCTCCGGGTTATAGATATGCCCTCTGAGTTCCTCAATGCTCATACCAAACTCAACTTCTCTTGCAACTATCGGTGAAATACCCTGCAATACCTCGCTGACTGCCTTTGATTTTTTCATATCAAGCGCATTAATTGCAGAATTTATCTCAAATTTATCCTCCGTTAATACATTCATTTTGTTCTGCTGCGGCGGAAGAACATATTTGATATTCGGAAGCACCCGACGATAGCTTGAAACATATTCATCAATCTTTTTTACGCATTCAACAATCATTCCCTCTTCGTTTACAAGAATGATATTACTGTGGCGCCCCATAATTTCTATTATGAGTTTAAATGTTACAGGGTCGCCGAGGTCATTTGTTGAATCAAAAATAAAGGTCAGTATTCTCTCAAAGCCGTCCTGCTCAATATTTCTGAGCTTAGCGCCCCCGAGGTGCTTTCTCAGAAGCATTGTAAGCATTGGCGGCTTTGCAGGATTTTCAACATACTGATTAGTCAGCTGAACTCTTGCGCTTTCCGGTCTCGCTGAAAAAAGAAGTTTTTTATTACCGCTAAAGGTTTTAAACGTAAACAGGAGCTCCTCGCGTGACGGCTGATAAATCTTGTCAACGCGGAAGCCTTGGAGTTCATTTATTATTTCGTTTTTCAGATGGTATAAAAATATTCCGTCAAGTGCCATATAAGTCCTTTTATAGTTTCGATTTCCGAGTGCCAAGCTCCGAGTTACAGGGTGCTTCGCACAAAATATTTCAATTTTTATTTAGTTGTTATAGCTTTTGATTTGCTCCAATCAGAATAATACTTTGTTGATCCCACAGTTTTATATGTTCTTATTCTGACATAATACTTTTTCTTTTCAGAAAGTTTTTTAATTGTTTTTGAAACGGTTTTGTTATTTGAAACAGTGATGAGTTTCTTATTCTTTGTAAAACTCTTATCAGTTGCAAGCTGAAGCTGATAACCCATTGTCTGAGTGCTTTGCTTCTTCCATTTTGCAGTTATTGCTTTTTTTGAAGAAGAAAGACTCAAAAGCTCAGTAGTTTTCGGGATTATTTTAAAGCTAAGAGTTTTACTTGCGCTGTAATTACCTTTAAAAGAGATTTTTGCGCTTGCTTTTCCAACATATTTATTATTGCTGTATGTAACTGAATAATTAGTTTTTGAAACAGTTTTTCCCTTGCTGTCTTTAACTGTTACATAGGGCTTTTTCTCTTTTCCGTTATATGTATAGGAAAGTGTTGAAAGAGAAATGCTGCTTATCTTGCTTACAGTTTTAGTTTTTTCTTTATTGCAAAGAGCGCATTTATATGTTATTTTCCCGTCTTTTGAAAGCGTTGCTTTTTCTGTTTTTGATACTCTCCAGATATGACTTAAATCTTCAAAATCATATGCAACATTTTCATCAAGAATATTTTTTGGCGCGTCACCCTTTTTATACTGCCACATATCTGCATAGTAACCGGTTGAGCCAATCTTGATTTTTGAAGAAAAATCAGGTACTTCCTTAGGATAATACGCATACCAAAGCTTATATCCCTTTGAGCTTATTGCAGAAATATCAATAAGGTTTTCAAACCAATAGGTATTAGCATAAATCATCGGAGCATAGCCCGCTTTAAGAATTGCATCGCAAAAAATATTAGCCTGTTTTGTTATCTGAGCTTTTCCTATCTTTGAAAGTGTTGTATCTTCAAGGTCATATGCAACGCTCTTATTGAAGAACTTTGAATATTCGCCAAGGGCTGAAAGAGTTTTAATAACAAAATCCGCATCCTCTTTTGCTTCGGAATCATTATAAGCATAACTATATAAATAAACTCCAAAATGCATTTCATTTTCACAGGCTTGTTTTACATTTTCCCAAAAATTTTTATCAAGATGATTTGTTGAATAACCAAGCCTGATCATATAAAAGCTTTTATTGTTTTCCTTTGCTTCAATACAGTTTATTATCTGATTATTATGCGAAACATCATAGCCAAAAATGTATTGGGTGGCAAATGCATTAAATGGAAAAATCAGAGATATAACTATGGCTATTGATAAAACAGCATAAAGAATCTTTTTCATTTTATCATGCCTCCTAATAATTATTGACCGAGCAAAGCGAGAAACCAAAAACTCGGGTCTCGGGGCTCGCAACTAATCTATTGTTTGAATTGGATTATCATACGGTGCAATTATAAATTCAACATCCGTAAACAGTTTTTCAAGTTTATCTTTGAGCATTAAGAAGGCTTTATTCTCAGTTTCAAAATGACCTGCTGAGATAACAGCAAAGCCTTCTTCTGAGGCATCGAGCATTTTATGGTATTTCATATCTCCTGTTAAAAAGCAGTCTGCATTTTTAATTGCAATTTCTGTTTCTTCTTCACATGCACCGCCGCCAAGAGCAACAGTTTTAATCAGTTTATCGGTATTGGTAAATCTTATACCGCTGCAACCGAGCTTATCGCTGACATACTCGGCAAAATCATCAATACTCATTTCCATATCAAGCTCGCCGATTCTTATAAACGAGCCTTCAATTTTTCTTGTTTCTTTAAGTTCAAGAATTTCAGCAAGATTATCATTAATTCCGCCGTCGGAAATATCAAAATTGGTGTGGGCGCTTATCTGGGCAATTCCGGAATTTGCGAGGATATATACAGCGCTGTCGGATTTAACACAGTCAATACCGCCGAAGATAATCGGATGATGGGTTAAAAGCAAATCCGCGCCGATATCCCTTGAAAAACGGCAGACCTCTTTTGTTCCGTCAAGCGCCAAAACGCATTTTTTAACCTCTTTTCTGAAATCGCCGATTAGATGCCCTGAATTATCCCATTCCTCCTGGGATTCAAAAGGAGCAATGCTGTTTATATAATCATAAATATTTTTAACAGTTGTCATTGATTTTCTCCTCAATTAACGAGATAACCTCTTCAAAGTTTTCTCCGCTTTTCTGCTTGTTTTTAAGATAATTTAAGAGGTGAATGAAATATCCTTTGTTTTCTTCTCTTATTTCGATTTTTCCGATAAACAAATCGCTGTTTGAAAAGTCTTTTAATTTTCCGGTATAAACGGCATCGAAAACACTGTAATAATGCTTGCCGTCTTTAACAATAATATCATTCTTAATTTCAAATCCGTTTTCAAAAAGATATCTTCTCGCATCCTCAGGATGAGTCATCGGATTTAAAATAACATGCTTTGTTTTCAGTTCTTCAAAGGAACAGGAAGATAGAATTTCGGCAATGAGTTGACCGCCCATTCCTGCAATAAGAATATCATCAACCTTATCAAGATTGATTTTTTCAAGCCCGTTTGACAAAACACATTTGATTTTATCTTCAAGCTCATATTCTTTCACAAGATTGATACAGGAATTAAGAGGGCCTTCATTTATATCGCTCGCAACAGCGGAATTAATCTTTCCGTTTAATACTAATGAAACGGGAACATATCCGTGGTCGCATCCGATATCGGCAAGAGTTCTCCCCTGTCTTACCAAATTCGCAGCAGCGCTCAGCCTTTTGCTTAGTTTAATCATTTTATTGATTTTACACACCTCATCCACAGCGAGCCTTCCGCTCACAGGAAGGCTTTATACACTAATCCGTTTCATATTATATATTATTTAATTAAAGTTTGCAAGATTGATAATTATGTGGTAATATATTATTAATATATTTTCAGGAGTTACTATGAACACAAAAGACAATAACAATTTTGATATTGAAAATGATATAGAAAAAAAGTCGCTCAATGAGATTGACCCTAAGCTTCGCTTTGACGCTTTCACTGCGGGAATTCAGGAGGGCGGACTGCGTTCCGTCAGCTCAATTTCGCTTATAGTCTGTTATATTATCGCAAACATAAACGGCAGGGTTACAGCTGATAACATAACTCAGACAATGGACGAAGGTATGTTCGCAAATCATTTTGAGGTTTCCGATGCCATTTCAAAGCTCAAAAAAAGCGGAGTTATAAGCGAGGATGAAAACGGAGCGCTGACTCTTATAAATACCTCAAAAGCGAATATTGAGCTTATAGAGATGGACTTGCCCTTAACCGTCAGAGAAAACAGCATAAAGCTCTGTCAGAAAATCATTGCAAAAGAGAAATACAGAAGAGAAAACAAGGTTGAAATTATCCCGAAAAATAACGGTTTTGCCGTAAATCTTAATATCAGCGATAAAGACACTGATTTTCTTTCGCTGAATCTCTTTGCCACAACAAAGGAACAGGCTGAAATGATTAAAGAAAAATTCATTTCAGACCCAATAAAAGTTTATGAAACACTAATAGAAGCAATATTTAACAACCAATAATAGCCACAGCAATGTGGCTATTATTTATTACAGAAATTGTAATATAAAAATTAGTTAATTTTTATTGACTTTAGATATCAAAAAATATATATTGATGGTATGCAAATAATAAATTTGTAAATCGTGTGTACACAATTAAAATTGTGTTTAAAGAAAAGGAAGAGGATATTGAAAAAAATAATTGATTTAAAGGATATAACGGTTCGCTACGGCGACAATACCGTTTTGGAAAATTTGAATTTATACATTAATGAAAAAGAGTTTATAACGCTTCTCGGTCCTTCAGGCTGCGGAAAAACAACAACCCTGCGCGCCATTGCAGGCTTTATTAAGCCCGATTGTGGTGAGGTTATTTTTGAAGGTAAGGTTGTTAATGATGTTCCGCCCCATAAGAGGAAGGTTAACACGATATTCCAGCGTTATGCTCTTTTTTCTCATTTAAATGTTTATGAAAATATAGCATTCGGACCTCAGCTTCAGAAAATGAGCAAAAGCGAAATAAGAAAAAAAGTTGCTCAGATGCTTGAGCTTGTTAACCTCAAGGGATTTGAAAAAAGAACTATTGACTCGCTTTCCGGAGGTCAGCAGCAGAGAGTTGCAATCGCAAGGGCACTTGCAAATAATCCGCATGTTCTTCTTCTTGACGAGCCGCTCGGAGCACTTGATTTAAAGCTGAGAAAGGATATGCAAAGAGAGCTTAAAAGTATTCAGCAGGAACTCGGAATAACCTTTATATATGTTACCCACGACCAGGAAGAAGCGCTTTCAATGAGCGATACAGTTGTTGTTATGGATAAGGGAAAAATTCAGCAGATAGGAACTCCTGAGGATATCTATAATGAACCTGTTAACGCCTTTGTTGCCGACTTTATCGGAGAGAGTAATATCGTTGATGCAATTATGCTTGAGGATTATTATGTTACCTTTGGCGGAGTTCGATTCAAATGTCTTGATAAAGGTTTTGAGAAGAACGAATTTGTTGAGGCGGTTGTTCGTCCCGAGGATATAAAAATCGTTGAACCCGGCGCAAGCGCTGCTTTAACAGGAACTATAACATCTGTTACTTTTAAAGGCGTTCACTTTGAAATTCTAGTTGATGTTGGCGGATTCATATGGATGATTCAGACAACTCAGGAAAACCTTAAAGAGGGCGAAGTTATAGGAATGTATATAGAGCCCGACGCAATCCACATTATGAAAAGAAGCGAATATTCGGGTGAATTTGGCGATTATTCTTCTTTCTCAGACGAAATGGACCATATTTCCGACGCGGAATATAACTGGGAGGAAGATGATGAATAATACTGTCAGATCAAAGCTTCTTGATAAGCCTTATCTCATCTGGGTTCTTCTGTTCATAATTGCGCCTCTTATTATGGTTTTATACTACGCATTAACCGATAAGAGCGGTGCGTTTTCAATAGGGAGTTTAACTCAGATACCCGAATATTTTTCAACAATACTTCTTTCAATACTCTATGGACTTGCAGCAACGGTTATCTGCCTGCTGCTCGGTTATCCTTTTGCATACTTTTTATCTAAACACACCCAAAGAACGCAGAGAACTATTGTTCTTCTTGTTATGCTTCCGATGTGGATGAACTTTCTTATAAGAACATATTCCCTTATGACTATTCTCGGAGATACGGGAGTTTTAAACAGTATGTTTTCAGCTTTGCATATTGGGAAATGGCATATGATTAACACACCGGGTGCGGTTATTCTCGGAATGGTTTATAACTTTCTTCCGTATATGATTCTTCCGATTTATTCAGTTCTTTCAAAAATGGATAATTCACTTCTTGAAGCGGCACAGGACCTTGGCTCAAACAAAGCCCACACCTTCAGAAGAATTGTTCTTCCCCTATCCCTTCCGGGAACTCTCAGCGGAATAACAATGGTTTTTGTTCCCTGCGTTTCAACTTTCTATATAACCCAGAAGCTCGGCGGAGGTCAGATTGTTTTAATCGGTGATGTTATTGAATCGCAGTTCCAGAGCGCAAACAACTATAATCTCGGTGCTGCGCTCAGTTTCGTTTTAATGATATTAATTTTCATATGCCTCGGTGTTATGAATCACTTTGATGACGGAAATGAGGGGGGCGTTGTTATATGACAAAGAAAAAATCCTCTCTCACATCAAAGCTCTATATGGGCTTGATATTCATTTTTCTCTATGCTCCGATAGTTGTTATGACGGTTTTCTCTTTCAACAAATCCTCGAGCACCTATCAGATGAGCGGACTTTCAACTTACTGGTGGAAAGAGATGTTCCACGATGCTGCTGCAATGGACGCTCTAAAAAACACAGTTATTCTTGCCGTTGTAACCGCTTTGGTTTCTACTGTTTTGGGAATACTTGCGGCTGTGGGACTCTTTTTGTCAAAAAATAAGCTATATAAAAGAGCAATGATGAGCGCAACAAATATTCCGCTTATGAATCCTGAAATTGTAACGGGTATTTCAATGATGCTTCTCTTTGTTTTTGCGGGAACTCTTATCCATCAGAATGAAGTTTTAGGCTTTACAACGCTTCTTATTGCCCACGTTACCTTCTGTCTGCCTTATGTAATACTAAATGTTATTCCTAAGCTTAGGCAGTTTGATATGAATGTTTATGAGGCGGCGGTTGACCTCGGCTGCAGACCGCTTAAAGCCTTTTTCAAGGTTGTTATGCCCGAAATTATGAGCGGAATTATAACGGGTGCTGTTATGAGCTTTACCCTTTCCCTTGATGATTTCATCATTTCGTATTTTACAAACGGACCGTCTTTCCAGACACTTCCGATTTATATTTTCTCGCTTACAAAAAAGAGGGTTAAGCCCGATATGTTTGCGCTTTCAACCCTTATGTTTATTGTTATTTTAATACTTCTCATATTTATGAATATCGCTCAAAGCAGGGCGGATAAAAAGGAGGGCAAGAAATGAAAAAACTGTTATCCCTTCTTTGCTCGGTACTTCTTGTTATAAGCGTTTTGTCCCCTGCTTTTGCATCTGCAAAGGATAAGTATTTCAGCGATGAAACTATAGAATATTATAAAAGCCTCGGTCTTGAAGGAACAACAGTTAATGTTTATAACTGGGGCGAATATATTGCAGACGGTAGCGATGGACTTATGGATGCTGTTACTGAATTTGAACGTCTTACGGGCGCAAATGTTAACTACACCAATTTTGAATCAAATGAAAATATGTATTCAAAACTTATCGGCGGCGGTGTTTCGTATGATGTTATTGCTCCGTCGGACTATATGATTGAGCGACTTATTGATGAGAATATGCTGCTTGAACTTGACTACAGCAATATTCCTAATATGAAATATATCAGCGATAGTTATAAAAAGCTGTTTTTTGACTCTGAACAGAAATACACAGTTTGTTTCAATACAGGAAGAACAGTTTTGATTTATAATAAAAAACTTGTTAAAACTGAGCCCCATTCCTGGTCGGTTTTATGGGATGAGCAGTACAAAAACAAGGTTTTGATGTTCAACAATTCAAGGGATGCTTTCGCCATTGCTCAGGCAATGCTGAATCAGGACCTCAACTCAACGAATGAAGCCGACTGGGTTAAGGCGGCGGAGCTTCTTGCAAAGCAGAAAGATTCCGTTAATCCCGTTTATATTATGGATGAGGTTTTCAATCTTATGGAAAGCGGCGAATACGCATTTGCAACCTACTATGCCGGCGACTATGAGCTTATGATTGAAAACAATCCCGACCTCGGCTTCTGCTTCCCCGACGAGGGTGTTAACGAGTTTTTTGATGCCTTTTGTATTCCTAAATGTTCACAGAACAAAAAAGGCGCAGAGGCTTTCATAAACTTTATGCACGAGCCTGCGGTTGCATTTGATAACGCGGAATACATCTATTACGCCTCCCCAAACAAAACCGTTTCTGAAAACGAAGAATCCTCACTTTACGGAAGTAAGGCTATATATCCTGAAAAGATTCCGAAATCCCAGGTTTTCAAAAACCTTCCTCAGAATATTCTTGAGCTTCAGAACACACTTTGGTCCGAGATTAAAAGCGGAAAGCTTTCATCTAACAGCAAAAAACAGGAAAGAAAGATTTATACTGCCTCGGCAATAATCGCACTTTCCGTTATCATTATTCTAATTTTTTCAATTATGAACAAAAAAAGAAAAAGCAAGGAACAGGACTTATCCGACCTTTATTAAGTTTGGAATGTTGAGAGCGGAAAGTGGAGTTTTGGTTACTCGCTTCGCTCGGACAATTAATTATGGAAAACAAGATTAAAGCAATTATATTTGATTTAGACGGAACACTCGTTAATACTATTGATGATTTAAAAAACGCCTGCGATACAGTTTTAAATGAATATGGCAGGAATTATAACTGGAACGTTTCAGATTACAAAAGATTTGTTGGCAACGGGTTGAAAAAACTTGTTGAAAGGTCTTTTGATTACACTCTAAGCGAAAGCGAGCTTGATACAGCTTTTAAAAAGACAAGCGAAATTTATTCAAAAATCAAGCTCGATAACGCACAAGCTTACAGCGGGATCAAAGAACAGTTAGAGCTTCTCAGAAAAAGAGAGATAAAACTCGCAGTTGTAACAAATAAGCCCGACATCGCAGCAAAAGACATGGTTTATCACCTGTTTGATGAAAACACCTTTGATTTAATAACCGGCGCTAAAGAAGGCGTTCCCCATAAGCCTGCACCGGACAGTACGCTGAACACACTTAAAGCACTGGGCATTTCGGGTGAAGAAGCAATTTATATCGGCGACAGCAATGTTGATATGCAGACAGCGAGAAACGCAGGTATTAAATCCATAGGCGTTACCTGGGGCTTCAGATCAAAGGAAGAGCTCGAAAAAGAAGAGCCGTTTTTCATCATAGATAATCCCGAAGAAATAACAAAAATCATTGATCAGTTAAACTTTTGATTTTATTTCAAAAAAAGTGTTGACAATTACCGATTCATTTGATATAATTTCTATCGTTGACGCGAGAGTGGCGGAATCGGCAGACGCGCACGTTTGAGGGGCGTGTGGGGCGACTCGTACGGGTTCAAGTCCCGTCTCTCGCACCAAAAACACCAAGCATCCATTCGGATGTTTGGTGTTTTTCTTTCTATAACGGGACTTGAAATGGTTCGTTTGCGACCGCTGCCAGTGGCAGATGAAGGGAGCAATAAGAACTGCCGAATGGTCAAAATCTGTCGGCGCTCCAAGCCGATAACAAATTTTGGGAACCGTTGGTCGGATGGTCGTTCTCTCTTCGACGACCTGTTTCGTAGTTGAGAATAAAGTCCCGTCTTTATCATTATTTAACAATTAAACAATATCTTTCTGTGATTTTGGAAACATAGTGTATTTTCTAAAAATTTCATCCAGTTTTAAAACTAAAGATTCGTCATTATTCTTTTTAATTTGAGAGTAGATACTAAGTATTCTATTTTTGTCATAGCCAGATAAAAGTCTTAAATCCAGCATTTTAGCACCATTTAAGTCATTTGGTTCAAACTTAGTTAATCCAGCCCCATATTCTCTCCTTGATGCTTTAAATATCTCATGCGCTAATGGAGTTAATAAATAGCAAAACATAATATTTGAGAAGTCAGATTCATTATTATACAAGTATAGAGCATGAAAAGTTGTTAAATTATTTATCCCTGCCTCGTTCCGAATTATTTTTAGTTTTCCTCTACAAAATACACATATCCATATTGGTGCAATATCTTTATTTTCTAGTGAATACCAAGGATGTCGGTGACTTGTTAAGTACGTCTTGTTAACACCTATTCTTTCGCCATATTTTATATATTCATAATCTTCTTTAGTAATTGCATTAACACCTTTAAACAAAAACACCTTTTTATTGCAATTGACAAGTGTTGCAAAATCTTCTTTAGTGAAGACCATATTTTTAACATCAGGAGCTTTTGTTATACAGGGATAACAAACTGCATCGCTTAATTTGTTATCATTGATTTGGCTTTTATTTAAAGCAAAATAACTATTTGCGCCTGTCGCAATACCTCTTGAAACTCTTCCAAAAGTTGAAAGTTTTACCATATTGTTATAATTGGTTTTATCATTTGAAACATTAAAATAATTTAACCATTTTTCTTCAGCTATAAGGTTTGTATATTTGTATGTTTTTTTGTTCTCAAACCTACCCGATCTTAACTCATCAATATTCAAAATATTAACAAATTCAATTTCTTGATGTGTCTTGTTTTCAAACAGTAAAATACACGATGTTGTAATAGCATCATCAAATAGGTTTAGCGAATTATCAAATCTATATACAGATTTAAGCATATTAGATTTTAATATATAATCTTTTATTATTACTCCATAACCAGTATTGAAAAATTCATATGGAATAATATAACAGCATAAACCTCCTTTATTTAATTCGTTCAGGCTTTTTATAAGGAAATATACACAAAGATTAGAATATCCACTCAAAGATATATTGTACTTGCTTTTAAAATCAGAGATGTAGTTTTTTCTGTTCTCAATCTGTTGAAATTTGTTATAAGGTGGGTTACAAATAATTGCATCAAATTTTTTATCAAATGATGTTGACAGATAGTCAGTAACTAATAATTCACACGGGTATCTTTTATTAGAAACAAATTCTTCAGATATAGTACTATCAATTTCACAAGCTGTTATTTGTAAATTAGGATTATATGAAATTGCCGTATTTGGAAAAGCACCCAATCCAACAGCAGGATCAAGCATTTTTTTAGTTTCTTTTGTAATTGTCAATTTAACCATAAAATCTGATAGTATCGGATCTGTGAAGAATTGACCTAATTCTTTCTTTTTAGATTTCATTTTTTACTCCATTTTAAAACCTAAAAGTTCTTCAAATTCAGCTTTATTAATAACAGAAAAGCTATCCTTAAATTTCACATAAAATAACAATCTTCCTCTGTTTAATTCCTTCATTTCGCTATAATGCTCAGGAAGATATATTTTTTCTAAAACGTTATGTTCATTACTTGCATTAATTTTAATTGTAGTTTTCCCCTGATTTTTGACATCGGATTCTATGAAGTATTCTTTGCCTTCTAACTTTGGATTGCCAATTAAAGTTAGAATTTTCTCAAATGAAATTCCGAATGCTTTGTCAAAGAAAACCTGAATATAATAATGTGGAACATTATATCGTTGAACCCATGTATATACAACTTTTAAATCTTCAACTTTTGGTGTAATACTTAAGAATGTTCTCTTTGATATTTCATTAATACTTAATTTCAGTTTTTTAATTTCATTTGATAACTCAGACAATTCCTTTGTAGATTTCCAAGGATAGTGTTTAAAAGAAATGACATGAATATTTTCAGGTGAAATTGATTGAATAACATCAAATAGAGCCTTGTCCTTCGAAATCAATAAATCTTTATAATGATTTAGAATTATGTTTCTGGATTCCATAGCAGATTCGATAGCATCAGAAATCTTTTTATTCATATAACTATCATACTTATCTATTAAAAAAGCACTGGATCTAACTTCAATACCACATTTTGCTTTTGGCACCAATGAGTCAAGAAGTTCATTTGAAAAACCCGATATATCAAAGGTATCATACGGAAAGTCTTTTCTTTCAAAAATAAGAATATCTGGTCTTTTGCCTATTGTATCTAATTCATTCTGATAATCATCAAAGAACTCTTTAAATCCATCATCTCCAGCATTAATATCATCATTTTTCCGTAATGGACGGCAATAAGATTATTAGAATTATTGTTAATTCCGTTTAACAGAGTATTTTCTGCCCAATCCCCTTGCTCTTTATTAGTTAAAAACTCACTAGATATTTGGGTTGGCATATTTCCTCTAATTCTCTCTGAACTAAAGTCTGCCAAATTTATATCAACCCTTTCTACTAGTTTTCTAATACAATCGCGATACTCCATAAAATCCTCCAATATATTATTACTATCATTTTATCATAATCACTATTTCTTTTCAACTAAAAATCAGTCTGAAACACATATTGTCTATTATTGTAGCAGTCAAAAACAAACTGTCAATGATCTTTATTATCTCAATTCCTATGTTATTTGACACTAATATAAATAACTGATATAATATTTTTAAACTATAAATATGTTCTGGAGAATTATATGAAAAAAGTTTTATCTGTTTTTTTAGCTGTTATTATGATGATTTCTGCTTTTGGAGCAGTTGTTAATGCAAGCGCTCAGGGATCTGAAGTTTTGTCTTATACTCAGTCGTTATTAATGAGCAGCAAAAAGAAAAAAGTTACATCAAAACAGAGAAAGGCATTTTTTAAAAAGGCTGCATTCATCGGAAGCTCTATCGGCGTTGGTCAAAGAATGTATTTCGACAGCGAGGGATATAAAACCGTTGGCAAGCCGACAATGCTTGTTCGCGGATGCTATTCCTTTTATAATGATAAACACTCACGAAGCAAATGGATGGTTACATATAAAGGAACTCCGATGCAGGCTAAAAAAGCGATAAAGAAATGCAAATGCAATCGAGTTTTCATCGCAATGGGAACTAATGATTTCCACGGAAACGCAAATGTTGTTTTTGATGATTATGTTGAATATCTTAAAGGAATTCGAAAAGCTAACCCGAAGGTTGTTATTTTTATTGAGAGCACAACGAGTGTTACATCAAGTCATCAGGGAAAATATCTTAATTCAAAGAATATCAAAAAGCTCAATGAAAAGCTGAAAGAATATTGCAAAGAGCATAAGGATATGTATTTTATTGATGTTTCATCAAAGCTTAATGATAAAAAAGGTCATCTCAAGAAAAAGTACGCAAGCGACAATTACTGCCATCTAACAAATTCTGCTTACAAAATATGGACAAATCAGCTTGTTAAATACACCGATAAACTCATGCTCAAGGAGAGCGAAGCTAAAAAGGCTGTTAAGGCTGCGGAAAAAAGCAAAACCGAAAAGAAGGTTAAGGCAGCTAAAAAACTTGTTGACAAGCTTGAAAAAAGCACGGTTAAATCAAATCTGAGAAAGAGACTAAAAAAGATAAAGGTTAAAACGACAGCCAAGAAAACAACAACTTCAACAACAGTTATAGAAAAAGAAGAGCAGGATTAATCCCCCGCTCTCAGATTTTCGGCAAAAGGCATAAACACGCCGATATTGTTAAGTTCACAAATTGTAGAGGTCGGCGGACAACCCGCATTTGATACACCTGATAAAGATATCTATCTTAAAAACCCGAGAACTCAACGTTCTCGGGTTTTTGGCGTTTTTCATTTTTTGCTCGGGGGACGGTACCATTGTACAGCTCCCCCTCGCAAGAAAATGAAATTCTGCACCCTTCTCAATAGTCTGACAAAGAATTACAAATAAGTTACAATATTTACAAAAAAATGTAAAAAAGGTATTGACAATTTCATAATTCATGCTATAATAATCTCAGATGGGACACATTGTCCCAGTTTAAAGGAAGTGTTTAAAATGGGCATAAATACTGAACTTTTAACAGAAATAAAAGATTATGCTGAAAGGTTTTATCTTGAAAACGGAGTATCTCCGACAGTAAGGGAAATCGCTTCTCAGTTAGGAGTCGGAAAGTCAACTGTTCAAAGATATCTTGAAAGACTGCGTGACGCCGGCAAGATTGAATACAGCGGTGAGAGAAGTATTAAAACCGAGGTTACTGAGAAGTATAATCAGCAATGCGTTTCCGTTGGTCTTGTTGGTTCAATATCCTGCGGACCTCTTAATTTCGCAGAGCAAAACATAACCGATTATTTCTCTCTCCCCTACTCCATGCTTGGAAGCGGCGAATTCTTTATGCTCAGAGCAAGCGGAGATTCGATGATAAACGCGGGAATTGATGACGGCGATTTAGTTGTTATAAGACGTCAGCAGACTGCAAGAGAAGGAGATATAGTTGTTGCCCTTTACGGCGATGATACAACGCTCAAAAGATTTTATACAGACAGAGCAAATCACCGCTTCATTCTTCACCCCGAAAATGAAAGACTCAATGATATAATCATTGAAGGAGATTTAATAATCCAGGGTGTTGCGGTTAAAGTTATTAAAGATTTATAAGTTGCGAGCCCCAAGTGCCGAGTTCCGAGTTTTCGGGCGGGACCCTTGGAGCGGGCGCCAGACCCTTTTGTCTCGCAAGCTCGACATTTCCCCTAGCAGGGGAATAACCCGCACCCGATTTTAATGGGTCGCCAAGGACGCCGACCCCAACATTTTAAGGAGGAAAGATTATGTCAACATTAATTGAAAACGGTTATACTGTTACCCAACATAAGGACTATGTTGTAAGCGTTAGCAAAAATGGAAAAGATATTGTTCGCTTTGCGTTCAAAAGAGAGCTTAGCGGAAGCGAGCTCGGTGAGCTTGCCTTCTGGGTAAGATGCAGATAAGAAGATGAAATAAAGGATGTTTCACTAAGTGAGACATCCTTTATTTTATCTGAATATTTAATTAGTAGCTAAAGCCATCTGATTTTTTATTGATGAAGTTTTCAAAAGCTTCTTCAAAGGCTTTTTCCTGAGCATCATTGGTTATTCTTATAATACGGGAATAATCCTTGGCATTGATAACGCCGTTACCGTCGAGATCGAGCGCAATAATGCCCTCGCTGAGAACTAAATCTTTTTCAGCAGTGAAAGTTACTTTCTTTTCGAAAGTTTTATTTGCTGAGATATAAGCAGTGTATTTTTCGCCCTCAATAAGAGTTAACGTAACACTGTTTTTATGCTCGCTGACTGTTTCATCATTAATTGTTATAGTTGATGAAACGGGGCAACTCTCGTTCATCTTATCCTTGCTTTCAAGAAGGAAAGTATCGATGGTAACGCTGACTTCCTTCGGAATCTCAACGCCGCTTATTTCAACATTATTAATTCCGCAGTTACCCTTTGTTACGTCGGCAAGCTCAGTACCGTCAACAGCTTCGCCACCGTTGATGAATATCTTAATATAAAGCTCATCTTTATCATCGCACTGACTCGGAAGTCTGAAATTATTATAGGTTTCAACTGTTGAATCAAATGCATCGTTGCTGACGGCTCTTACGTTAGACTTCTCAACAAAAGTATAGTTTGTTCCGTTTGTTGAATAAGCAATTCCCCAATCCCTCGGAGCTTTATTCGAGCAAATCTGTTCAGCACCCAGGGTTATGCTATGATATCCCTTTGTATTTGTTTTAATCAGATAATAACCGTTACCCGACGGATTATCGAGATTCTTTGTTGCAACGAAAGGATTTTCTACAGTATAAGAAGATTTAATTCCATATTTATCGCCATAGGAAAAAGCTGTTTTATCGGCAGCATTTGGATAGAACGATAACGTTGATGCAACACTTCCTCCGCTATTTGAAACGGTTGTTGACTCAGCATCAAGATAATCTTCAATCAGAGTATTTTTACCGTCGAAATCAAACTCAGCGATACTGCTTCCCTTATAATAATATGTTCTTACGTTCGTTGCACTTGAATCATCGTCGTCCCCTGCTCTTACGCTGACTTTATATCCGCCAGTCTGCAGTTTACTGAATGCAGAAGCAGATGTAATTGAAATTCCGCTTTCGCTGTATCTTCCGGATAGAATCGTTTTGCCAGTTGTGTCAGATACAGTATAGAACATCGGATAATCATCAACAGAATAATACTTAATTGTTCCCGAATCACCGAAGTAATCTGAGGTTTTATTAGTGTATGGCATTTTGATATCTGAGTTTTCATCACCACTGAAGAAAACATCGTTGATATATAGATTGCCCTTTGACTGGTTGTTATGAAGAACCTCGTGAGAAAATGTTTCGTTTTCCTCAGTTCTTATTCTTAAATAAACCTTTGTTTTATTATCGCATTCCTCCGGGAGTAATTCTTTACTGAAAAGCTGATTGAGATTACCGTTTGCGTAAAGGTCGGCATATTGAACAATATTATGCCAATCATTTCCGTTCAAGCTGTAGTCAAGAGAAACGCTTAACGGTCCAAGATTCGTTGTATATGCTTTCATACTCAAACGAATATTCTTATATCCTGCCGTTGAAAGTTCAAAGGTAAAGCCTGAATACTCGCTCCATTTTGCGCCATCATCAGGAGCTATTGAAAAGGCTTTTTTCTCATCATTCCAGAGAGGAACATAGAGATTCTGACCGTCGGCATATGCGCTCATCCTTGCGCTTTTTCCGAATGCACCGCCATTTGAGAACACCTTGCCCTCATAAACGTTTTCGCTGAAAGAATCAAACGAGAACTGATTAATATTATCGCCCGCATAGGTAAAGGTTGTTCTAACGGTTTCCGAATAAATCTCATTGAAATATGAATAAGCTTTAACAACTGCCTTATCCCCTGCTTTTGCAGATTCTGAAAACGGATTGAATTTGCCTTTATAGAGTTCAAATTCGCTGCCGTCAACCGAATAATAAACCTCTGCGCCACCATTTGTATCTTTTATTGATACTGAGTCAGTATCGAAAACAAGAGAATTATCTTCAAATGTTGTATTCGAGCTTATTTCGGGTGCATCAAGCTGAGTTATTGCAGTTATCTTAGCTCCCGTTATCTGAACATTATTAATTGCTGCATCACCGGAAAGCTCCCCGATAATTGCATTTATTCCGTTTATTGCAATATCACCGTTCACGATAGCACGGATATAAACAAGATTTCTGTCGTCGCATTCATCCGGCAGCTGAACATTATTAAATGCCTGCTGCATGTCCTTATTTGCAGTTAAGGAATATGTTGCAGACGAAACATCCTTAAAGGTTTTTCCGTCAACTGAATACTGGAGTTTCCAGTCACGCGGACCTTTCTTTGTTCCTCCGAGTTTAGCCGAGAAGGTTATATTCTCATACTGTTTTGTTGAAACAGATGCTTCGAAATAAGGATATTCTCCCCAGGCTATATTATCGCTCTTGCTTGTTCCCATCAAAGGAACCTGTGCTTTACCAGAGGGCGAGCCATTTTTATACTCCTCGCCAATTCCGCTCCACTTAATTTTAGAAGAATCAGTTGCATTAACCGATCCTCTTAGCTTAGCACTCTGAGCATTCATCCCCGAGGTTGCGTTATAGTAGTATGTTTCGCCGCTTTCATCTGCGTTAACAAGATTTGAGGTATCTGAAATATAGTCATAATCCCATGAAGCAAGCGTTTCAGTATAATTCTCAGGCTTTTCACCTGCGTAAACTGTACAGGGATTTGAGGTTATAGTAAGCTCATCAAGATTGACTCCGTCACCAGTTATTTTAAGCGTTAAAGTTTTTCCTGCATCGCTTGCCTTAACGGTATATTCCCTGTCAGTTGCGCCGCTGATTGCTGTATCATCAGAATACCACTGATAATTGATAAAGTCATTTATCTCAACATTTTCCTTATCAATTATTCTCGGAATAAGAACTTCGTCTTTATATGCGCCCTCTCTTATAGTAACGCTTGTTCCAATAAGGCTTCCGGCTTTAATTGTGAAATGCTCGGTTCTTTCTCCCGAATAGTAACCCATACCGCTTACAACAACATTGGCTGTTCCCGAGGAAATATTATTCGAATATGAAACAGAATAATCCTTACCTTTTTTTAGTTCAACGCCCTTATAGCTGACTTTAACTTCGGGTTTTATTTCTCTTCCTGTAACACTCTGCTCGTCTATTGCATCAACAGTACAGTTAGAAATTGAAACAGTTCCAAATTCATTATTTATCCAGGTTCTTCTTTCTGAAACCCAGTTATTAATTCCGTTTGTTACTGAAGAAACATCGTATTCGTTGCTTGAATTCTTATCATGGCGAATATTGTTCATTGTTCCCGTTTTCTTGATTGCGTCTGCATATTCAGCAGTACTTTTCAATACGCCATTCGGGTCTGTCTTATTGCCGAGAAGAACATCAATGGCAGGCGCAACATTTGAATACCACTCACTTTTTGCCATCAAATCAAAATCGGAGCAGTTTGTTGCAAGCGCAGCATAGAAACCAAGCGGCGCTTGATTGTTGCTTGTATATGCGGTTGAATGGTCACCCTCACGCCAGCTGTATATTCTTGAATTTTTTGCATACCATCCGCTCGTATCCGAACGGTTCATACCCCAGCGGTACTGACCACTGCGGTCATACTCAAGCGCATTATCAAAATCCCATGCAGGACCCGCATAGAGCTTTGAATCGAAGGAATCTGAATCCTTATAAAAATAGTTTGAGGTTATTGATGCATCAATATTTTTAAAGAATTCCTGAATCCAATAATTACGGGTAGCTGAATCAGCATCCATAATATCGCTCCAGCGCTTTCCCTGATACTGCTCGGCAGGTGCGGGGTTTGTTACCGACTTTGCGCCATAACTTATAACTGACAAGTTTGAAAGCGATGAGCAGGTTGTTGTTGTTGAAGTTGAAGGAACAGTTCCGCCGTTATATATCGCTGAACCGAGGGCATACAATAAATCGTAGCAATAATTCGCCATATTTCTGCTGACATAATCATGGCTCTTAACAACCCAGCCCTGACGGTTGTAGGCGCAGAAACCTGTTGTTTCATTCGCCCATCTGTTTGAAATCTCCATTTCAAAAACATATCCGCCCGTTATGTCAATCGGATCATTGAGATCATTAAAGCTTAAGCCGCTCGTTGTTCCGCTGACTTTTCTTGTTCCAACTGTATGGGCATATGAATTTGCGCCCGAAGCACTATTAGTGTTTCTGCTGCCGTCAGCATTAAACACTCTCGTTGTGAAATTGCTCATTGTTGAGAAATCGGCTGGGGTTATTGCTCCAGTCTGTGGGTCCGAAGTTCCGTTGGCAATTTCGAGTGCTTCATATGAATCGTTTATATCAACCCTTGCAGATTTGATTTCAACCTTTTCACAAAGCTGATACGAGCCGTAATACTGTTGGTTAACATAAAGGTCAACAGGATGGCAGGTCGGCTGATAATTAATGCCGATATATTTAGAAAAGTCATAAATAATCTGATTTTTCAAAAGTGAGTTTGAGTCATTTGAGTTTGCGAGCAAAACCCATTTTTTGCCCTTGCCGAGTCCCATAAGACTTGTTGACTGAGCGAGTTTGAGACCGTAGGGGTTTTTAGTACTGCCCGTTGACCAGGTTGCATTTCCCCTGCCCTTGAAGCTCTCCATATCGCCGTCGTATTCAACCTCGCCCTGTGGATTTATAACAAGAACACTTCCCGCTTCGCTGACACTGTGGTCGGAGCTTCCGTTTATGCTTTTTATTGAGCCCGATTCGGTATCAACATATATCGTTCCGACATCGCCCGACTTAATCGCTACAAGATTATATGATGTTGAATTGAGTTTTAAAGTATAGTCCTTCTTAAATCCACCTTCATCAATATCTTTGAAAACATCGGTATTTTTTCCGCTTTCGACCGTTTTTCCGTTAACAGATGCGCTTGCTGCGGTAAACCAGACTTTAAGATTACTGCAATCGGCATTACTCGGAAGAAAAAGATAGTAATAATCCGAACTTGTACTTCTCTTATAAACCCCAACGGCGCCCGTCATAGTTGTTTTGCTTTGATTACCTATAAATGCATTTATATCACTAACGGTTAAACTGTTTTCGGGATCCGCCCAAAATTCAAGTCCTGCGCTCTCCAGATCGCCCGCCTTTGAAACCGCTGAAGATGTCATAGGTACAGCGAAGAAAGCGCTCGTTGAAAGCACCAGTGTTAAGATTATGGATATAATTTTTTTAGATTTTTTCATAAATATCACCATTTCAGTGGTCAGTTGCCAGTGATAATTTTTTAAACTGTTGTTGAAGAAACAACCTTTGCAACTCCAACGCCATCAGCCCATTTCCAGGTTGTTTCCTTACTTGAGCCGTTAACTGTTATTGAGTATTCCTTTTGTGTAACAGAGGAAGAGGAATAGAAGAATTTTATACATTCATTCTCGCTTGAGCCAAGTCCTGAAATCTTCCATCTAACAGGCTTCTTACTTTCATCGTCATTACCCTTTGTCTGTTTTGAAGCCTTGCAGATAATAACCTTCTGGCTTGAATCTCTCGGTGTTGACACCTTATAGCTTTCGCAAACAACTTTTCCGCCGTTTATTTTAAATCCGTCACCCTTTCCGCTTCGGATACAGAATTTCTTATATTCATCGTTGACTTTCTGACCCGAAGCAATATAAGAATCAAGTCTGTCCTGATTATTAACTCTTCTGACTTTGAGAGAGGTTTTTTCAAGCGCCTTAACCTTAGTTGTTCCGCCGCTTATAATTATTAAATCATCTGCGTCAATTCCGTCACAGGCTGATGATATAATATTTGCACTTCCACCGGACTGATTATATTCGTCACATCTTATAGCATCACCATTTGAATTAATTCTAAGCGAGCCTGATTCAAGATTTACTTTTCCGTATGAATATATTCCCTTTGCACCGCCGAGCTTACTTGATACTCCTGCCGCAGCGGTTTCAAGTGATAAATCAACATTCTTGATTGTTATTGCTTTTGATGAAGAAATAACATTATTGGCATTAACATCAGCTTTTAATGCTGCCTTTCCGTTACCTTTAATCGTTAGTTTTGATTCGTTATAAATAACACCTGTATAAACATTAGCGGTATTGGTGAAAGTGCTTTTTGTTCCTGTTGGGAATGAAAGACTTACATTTGGCGCTGAATCTCTGTCAGCAAGTTCTTCAATAGCGTCATCGGCGACACTTCCTGCAGATGCTTCAACTTCAATAAAGCTTCTATTTGTTGTATCGGATTTATCAATAAGCTGAATAATATTTCCTCTGTTATAAGAAATATCAACGTCTTCAAAACGCAACTCGGCTTCCTCGGTATTTTTTAATTCAACCTTTATTCCTCCGTGCCAGACATCTGTTTGGGAAGTTATTCTGTATTCACCTGCTGCGCTGATAATAACCTCGTTTGTATTAGTTTTAACATTCTTTGAAGAACAGGAGGCTTTTCCGTTTTTCTTTAAAACGATATCTGTATATACCTTTTCTTCGGTATCAGCCTTTTTTGTGGTCTTTTTGCTTTCACCGGTCTCTTTTTCTTCCTTCTGTTTCTTTTCTACTGTTTTTTTCTCAGATGTTGAAGCGGTATCCTTCTCGGTTTTGTTGGCAACGGTTTTGTTTTTTGAATCAACCTTTTTAACCTCGATTTTCTTTCCTTTTTCAACAACAAGAGTTTTTCCGTTTTCCTTTTTAACCTCAACAGCTTCATCGGTTAAAAGATAATGAACAGAGCCCTTTTTATTAGTCTTTTTTAAAAGTTTAAGAAATTCTTCCTTATTCTTGTTTCCGTTTAAATCATTAACATCCTTTATTGCAATCATATTGCCGCTTTTGTCGGCATATGTTTCAATCTTTATAAGATTTTGCGCAGAATCGGTGCTGAGAGTTATTCCCTTATCATCGCTTTTTGCTGCAACAACGCTGTTAAGAAGCGGAAACACCTTTGAATCAAGAGTTTTATTATTCTTATCTGTAACTGAAATTATGTATGCAGCAACAACCGTTTTTCCGTCCTTTGAATAAATCGGAGAAAGTTTAAGGTTATTGCCTTTTGAATCCTTTGCATCATAGAAGGATATTTCCTCACTTGCAACCTGAACTATTGCTGCGGTTACCTCAGCAGCAGTTGCTTTCTCAGTCTGAGCAGTTGTTACTGCTGCAGGCTGAGCTTTTTTAGTACACGCTGCAAAAGATATTATCAAGCATATGCAAAGTATTATTGCATTCAGTTTTTTTAATTCCATTTCTATATCTTCTTTCGGTTATTATTTATTGAAAATGAAAGCTTCTTACTGCGCTTTCCTCTGTTGAAAGCATAATTTTAAGATTGCCGTTCATAGCTCTTAAATCGTCTATCATTTTTCTTATATCATTTGTATCTTTAAGAGTTACTGCAAAGGTAAGCTCAAAGAGTGCTCCGAAATCAACGCTTTTAACTCTTTTAAGTTTATATGTAGTAGTATATTTTCCAAGAGTTTCATCAAATGCTCCAACATAGTTGAGTGTTTCGGGAACAGTTATTCTGAGTTCATAAACCTCCTTATGCTTGCCCGCATAATTTGTGAAATGAAGAACGAGAATAATGCAAATGAGAAGTGCTGTTGCCATTGCACCCCAAATCCAATAGCCAAGACCGCAGGCCAATCCCATTGTTACACTGAGGAAAACAAAAGCGATATCCTTCGGGTCACCAGGCGCACTTCTGAAACGAACAAGTGCAAATGCGCCTGCAAGTGAAAATGCGGTTGCAACATTATTTCCTATTACAAAAATTACCATACCGACAATGGGAGCTAAAAGTATGAGAGATACACAGAAAGCCTGGGAATATCCCTCTTTTTTATGGGTAAACAAATAAACAAGGCTAATTGCCAGTCCTATTGCCGCTGCTGATAAAACAACAGTTAAAACATTCTGCCATGTTATTTCTCTGGCGTAGTCACCACTTGTTAAAGCATATAAAAAATCGTTCATTATTCTTCCTCCTCAAAATTATCAAAATCGATTTTATTTCCGTTTATATCTTCAAGTTCATAGACGAGTCTTCCCTCTTTGGCATCTCGCTTATAAACCTGACCGTACTTTGAAAAGCCTCGGCTGTAAAGCTCATTTTCGCTGAGCAGTTTAGCAAGCCACATCGGCATTGAGCCGAGAATTTTTATCTCCATAATATATGTATTTTCGGGCAAAAGCAGTTCATCTTCATCGCTTTCTCCCAAAACGAAATTACTTCGTCGAGTTCTCAGATTTCTATCAAAGGTCATTCGAAAATCTTTATCCTCTTTTCCGAAAAGCGCCAGCCTGTCATACTGAACATAAAGTGCTGGGGCTACCTTGTTTCTCGAAAGAAAATACTTCAGTTCCTTTGCAACCTGGGATGAAAGATAATCATTTGTTTGGGGCAAAATCCCTTCATTAACAAAGGGCTCAATTTCCTTAAACTTTATTTTTATCCTTCGCTTGTTTCCGACTCCGTTGCTTTTTTTCTTCAGCTCCATAAAAACCGTATCATCGGGCGAGCATTTATCATAATAAGAGCGGATTCGCATTTTTTCTTTATAATAAGGCTTTGATGAATTATGTCTGATAATATCATGGTTTACAGTATCGTAGTAAATACTGTATATTCGATATTCTTTTCCACCGATGCAATAGGGGTCAAGTTCCATATATTCAAGAAGTACGGGCATAATCTCATCAAGCTTATCTTTTGTTATGAGATATTTCTTTTCATATCTCTTAAAAGTCGCTATTGCCAAATTATCACCACCAAAAACAAATTATCCCAAAATTGATTATATAACCTTAGTTATAAAAAATCAAATTAAAATATATACTAATATAGTTTTTTATTACAGTATTATAAAATTGGATATTTTTAAAGTAGTATTACAAAATAAAAAACTGCTGATTATTCAAAAAACGGTTTCAGGGCGGATATATCATCGGGGTAAAGAGTTACGGTATTGCCTTTAATCTCGCAGTCGAGGGCAAGAATATTTATCAGATTGGGATTTCTTACGGTAAGCTCGTTTTCTTTTATTCTTTCAATATTTCTCTCCCCTCCCAGAGCGGCAATCAGCTTTTTAACTCCGTAGGGAAAAATTCTTCTGTTTTGAAAATCGAATTTTGAGAGAATTATGCTCTCAGAAAAATAGGTTAAAGCAGTTATTACCAAGCCTGCTAAAATAAAGTAAACAGGTTTATTAAGATATCTGAAAAGCTCTATAAGTGAGCCTGATTTTAAGAATACAATTCTTATATCAAGAAGATATGACGATAAATATGAAACAGCAATCAAAAACAGATAGCCAAGATACATAAGAGGATTATATAAAAGCAAAAATAGCGCAAAAAGTCTTACGTCTCCGAAAACAACGGCAATAGCAAAACAGAGTAAAAACGCCATTTTTTGCTCTTTTTCAAATCTCTGATAAAGCAGAAGGAACAGACCTGATGAAACAAATATATTAACAAAATACTTACCCGTCATATATTTTGAAACACCAATTCCCGCAACCTTCTGCGCTTTGAAAATATCTATTACTCCCGTAACAATTTCCGAATTAACAAAGGCAGTTCCCGAATAGTCCTTGTGATAAAAGAGCTTTGAAAGATTATCGGAAAAGAGAAGAGAATATGCGTTGTTTATTATTCCGAAAAGAGCTCCCTTGCCCTTTAATGATGAACAGAAAGCTTTTAATAATTCAAATAAATATTCATAACTTATTCCGATTGAAAGAGCAGTAATAACGCTGATTAAAGAGCACACTGAAAACGCTGCAAGAAGAGAGCCTCTTTCAAAAAAGAATGAGAAAATTAACGATAGAATTACAACAAAAACAAAACTTATATGCACCTTGCAAATGCTATAAATAACAGCGTCAAAAAGAAGAACGCAATAGCCTGCTGCAACAGCCTTTTTTGTGTTTTTGCATATGAAATAAATTATGAAGGTTGCGCCTGAAAACGCAAAAAGCGCAGTAATTCCCGAATGTAAGCCGTCATACAGCGCATTCATATTTTCCGACGGAATCAGGGTTAAAAGATTAATAAAAATCATTGTTCCTGCAGTAAAAATAAACGCAGGGCATAAATAAAACGGCAGATTTTTCAGCCTTATAAACAAAGTATTCATAAGCCTATTATCTGCCGTTTTTAACATTTTATTCTATTGTCAGAACAAAGCAAATACTATTAAACTAAAATAGCTTTAATGTTGCGTTATAGTCATCAATACCATAGTTTCCTGCTGAATTTTTAAGCGCCTCAAACATATCAACGGGTTTTCCGTCGTAGCCTTTGGCATTGATTTTCTTGAGTATAAATCTGATTTTCTTTAAGAATTTAAGGAAAACATCACCCTTTGGAGTTCCCTCTTTAAAGCTCTGGTTACCCTCAAACACCTGGCGGACAAGTTCTGCAGCAAAATCCTTTAATTTCATCTTCTTTATGCTCTTGTCACACTTGATGAAGAGAACTCGGCAAAGATGACCGACTGTTACCTTATTGAGTCTTTTTCCGATTAATTTAACTATTGGTTTAAGGTTCTTTTTATCTCCCATTCCGAGCTTTCTCATAATTCTCTCGGGATCGTCTTTCATATCGCCGAGCATATTGAGAATCATATTGTCGAAAAGGTCTTTAAGATACTGAGTGCAGGTTTTTCCGTTTGTATCCCAGTCAAAATCAGGAGCGGGAATTGTTTTGATATCAACAGTATCTTCGCTTTCGATATTAACAAGACGGATTACAGACGGGTCGGCAATAATCGAGCCTGTGCAGACATCATAAATCTTATTGCCATTTTCAGTTTCGTGAACATTTATGCTCTGGTTATGCATATGTCCTGTAAATACAAGGTGCACACCCTCATCAGCAAGAAGATTAAGCGCGTCTATTGAATGCTTCTGATAAGAGGTGTTAACAACCGAAAGAATCGGCTGACCCGGAAGAAGCGGATAATGGTTCATCGCAAACATCATCTGACCGTCTTCTCTCGCCTTCTGGCACTGCTCCTTAATCCACTGCATCTGTTTTTCATCAAAGAAACGTCCGCCGCCTTCGGGACCGTCGTTATTAAGCGCTAAAAGACGAACTCCGTCAGCAAGCTGAGCAACATATGAAAGATGCTGTTTATCAACTGCGATGGCATCCTTAAAGCCAAACTCATAGTACATATCAAAGAGTTCTTCCCTCTTTGTGCTTTCGGGATGAAGCCACCCTGTTTCATCCATTGCAAAGCAGTCCTCAGGGTTATCCTTGAAGTCATGGTCAGCGGTTACAACGTAAATCTTTTTGCCACTCTCTTTGAGTTCATTGAGGTGCTTTATAAACTCAATATGGCTTTCTTTCTCACTATTGAAAGATAAGTCGCCTGCAATAAGAAGAGTTTCTGCGTCGTGGGCATTTTTTAGCCATTCAAATACCGCTTCATTAATACACTGAGTTTCAGCAAAGCATTTCTGCTCATAGCGCATAAATTCATCGTATGCCTCGCCTCTTGCACCGAGGGAGTTTTTAAAATAATGAGTATCTGTTATCAGATAAAAGCTGAAAGGGGTCATAATATTCTCCTTACTGAAATTACGAATCACGAGTTACGAATTACGAATTGAGGGACCTGCGGTCGGCTATTATACTAGTTCCATTTTTTGTTATCAAAATCCGGGCAGAATGCGTCTTTCAGCTTCGCCCTTACTTCAACATAGCAGCCGCATTTCAAACACATGCCCGAAATGAGATTTTCGCATTCTCTGCAAAATGATATTCTTTCATTAAATTCATTCTGAGAAACAAGGTCTTTTTCATCAAGAGTTGCAACATACTGCATTATTTCGTCGTATGTTACTCTTTCACCTGCTTCAATCAGAAGACATTTTTTACAATTATTCATTAATAACGAATTTAACAACTGAGCATGCCGGGATATTTGCTTTGAAGCCGTCTTTTGTTACTTCAAAATCCGTAAAGGCTTCACACTTTACGTTTTCATCCTCGCCGAAATCGTTTTTAGCTCTTGCAGGAGCGGTTATTATTTCAGCTCTGAGAGATTTAATCTCGGTATCAGCTATCTGACATTTTATTTCGCTTCCCTCGTTGAGAGATGCGTTTGAAACAGTTGAATATATAACACCGTTTTCATCTACTGAAGCAGATTCAGTAAGCTTCGGGAACTTTCTGTTTCCGTCGTTTTTCGATTCAATTTCTTGAGTTGTAATATATGAGCCTATAAGAGTGTTTTCCTGGTGCTCTTTATACATTTTGAAAACATAATAGGTTGGCGTTTTAACCATCTTTTCGCCGTCGGTCAGGATAACTGATTGAAGGACGTTAACCGTCTGAGCAATATTTGCCATCATAACCGATTCCGCATGTTTATTGAAAATGTTAAGAGTTACACCTGCAACAATTGCATCGCGCATTGTTGATTGCTGATAGAGGAAGCCCGGATTTGTTCCCGGTTCAACATCATACCATGTTCCCCACTCGTCAACAATAAGCTTTGTTTTTGCATCAGGCTTAACCGCGTGCATAACAGCGAGATGATTTTTAATAAGCTCATCCATTCTATATGCCTTGCAGATTGTTGAGATATATTCATCATCGTCGTATTCAGTAGCCGAGCCCTTATGATGCCAGTTTCCCGTTGGAATAGTATAGTAATGAAGAGCAATACCGTCGGCATGGTGTTTAACCTTATCCATAACCTTATGCGTCCAATGCATATCATTATCGTTAGGACCGCAGGCAATTCTCTTTGTATGGAAGCCTTCCTGATAATCACGGACATAGGTATTATATCTCTTGAAAAGGCAGCCATAGTATTCAGGGTCCATATTTCCGCCGCAACCCCAACTTTCGTTGCCAACACCGAAGTAGTCAACCTTCCACGGCTCTTTATGACCGTTTTCTGCTCTGAGCTGTGCCATAGGTGAAACGCCGTCAAAAGTCATATATTCCATCCATTCGTTCATTTCCTGAACTGTTCCTGAACCAACGTTTCCGTTAATATATGTATCACATCCGAGCTGGCGGCAAAGCTCGAAATATTCATGAGTTCCAAAGGAATTATCCTCAACAACCCCTCCCCAGTGGGTATTAATCATCTTTTTGCGATTTTCTTTTTTGCCGATACCGTCTTTCCAATGGTATTCATCGGCAAAACAACCGCCGGGCCAACGAAGAACGGGAAGACCCATTTCTTTGAGCGCTTCGATTACATCACAGCGCATTCCGTTTACATTCGGGATGTTTGAATCCTCTCCGACGAATATTCCGCCGTAGATACAGCGACCTAAATGCTCGGAGAAATTGCCATAGATGTCTTTGCTGATTTTAGCAATTTTCTGATTGGGGTTGATTAAGTATTTTTCCATCTCGGAGTACCTCATATCGATATTTATTTTATGTTTTAAAGTTAACATATTATCAGATTAAAGTCAACATTTAGTTAGTGCATAGCGCACAAGGCATATTTAAATCAGTCGGGTTGAAAAATTTTTTAATTGTGATATAATCGTTTAGAAAAACTACAGCAAAGGAAAAAAGTAATGAACAACATAAAAAAATGTATTGAATTATTAAACGAACTCAGTGCGGATGCGCTTATTCTCAGTGATGAGGCAAATATGCACTACATTTGTTCTTTCTCGCCAAGCGAAGGAAGAATTATTATAACAAAAGACGGAGCGGCATATCATATTGTTGATTCAAGATACACTGAAACCGCTCAGAACCACTCAAAAGAAAGTGGTCTTGAAGTTATTGAAATTGATAAAGCATTTATTGATGAGATTAAAAAGCTAACAGATAAACACTGCATTAAGACGCTTGTTTTCGAAAATGAAACCATCAGCTTTGCAATTTATGAGAAGCTAAGAGAAGCTCTCAGCGGTGTTGAATTTATAAAGCTTGATGATAAGCTTATGAGACTGAGAAACAGAAAAGAGCCTGAGGAAATCGAGCTTCTGAAAAAAGCTAATGCTATTGCTGAAAAATCATTTCTTGAAATATTGAACTTCGTTGAAGAAGGCAGAACTGAAAAAGAACTCGCAGCGCAGTTTGATTACATTATGGCTAAGAACGGCTCAGATGGACTATCGTTTGAAACAATTCTCGTTTCAGGGCCAAACACCTCAATGCCCCACGGAATTCCGTCAGAGAGAAAAATCAAAAAAGATGAATTTGTTCTCTTTGACTTCGGCGCAACATATAAAGGATATCACTCGGATATGACAAGAACTGTTGCTCTCGGCAGTGCAAGCGATGAGATGAGAGAGATGTATTATCTCGTTTTGGAATCTCAGAAAGCCGGAATTAATGCTCTTAAAGCAGGCGCAAAATGCGCTGATGTTTATAAGGCTTCATATGATGTTCTCAACGAAAAGAATATGGCTCAGTATTTCCGCCACGGACTCGGTCACGGAGTTGGAATTGAAATTCACGAAGGCTTCAACGCATCACCGAGAAGCACTGATACATATGAAATCGGTAACGTAACCTCAATCGAGCCCGGAATATATCTTCCCGATAAATTTGGAATCAGAATTGAAGATGTTTGCGTAGTTACTGAAACCGGCAACGAAAACATTTCAACAATAAACAAAGAGCTTCTGATACTTTGAGTATCAAAAGCTCTTTTTGTTAAGTATTCTTAAATATGCACTTATTATAGTTCTTCTTGTGTTTCACTTCCGATAAGCGAACGTTCGTGCTTTTCAATCAGCTTTTCTTCATTGTTGCGAAGTTTCAAAATCATCGCATAATCTTTGCCGTTGATTAATCCGTTGCAATCTAAATCAAGATAGCCTGAATCATTATAACCCGTCCTGTAAGGAACATCGTTTACATAATCAATATTCCATTTTTCTTCCAAGGAGGCGGCAGTGCAGACCTCGGTTTCATCACAATATGAACACTTAAGCTCAATGCCCTCCCAGGTTTGGTTTCCGTTATAATATAACAGATGTCCATATGGCTGCATAACCTCTGTATATGTATTGCCGCATACTGAACATGTATATGTTCTTTCGCCTTCCTGAGTGCAAGTCGGAAAAGCAGTAATGCTCGACCTGTAGGTATGCTTTGTATGAATGGGGATTACAGGGGTATCGTGGCCGTCAGCAAACGCAATAAAGCAAAACGCAAAGCAAAGCAAAGCGCAGAGTGCAACTGAAAAAACTGTTTTTCTTTTCATTTTACCATCCCCTTTTTGTTATTAAATCAGTCTTCAAAAATACCTGTTTCCTTCATCTTTTGAACAAGTTTGTTGGTATCACTGAGTGCTTTTTCATAATCAATACCGTATTTTTCAGCAAGAAAAGAAGCAGTTTCCTCAACGCTTTTTTCTTTTTCAAGCATATTCCAGATATCACTTGAAGTATCGTTCATTTCAATAATAATATTCATCTCACGGCTGAGCTGACCCGTTGCAACAACAACGTATCTCAAGCCGATTTTTCTTTTTGCAAAGCCTTTTTTAATCTTCATTTACAAGTTCTCCATATGATGTTTTAAACGCCTCTTCACTGATATCGCAATAAAGAACATAAAGCGGTACAGATTTAAGAAGAGTATCGAGTAATTCAAGTGTTTTAATACTTTGAGCGGGTTCAAACGGCATATATATCTGAGCGATTATTTCGCTTATATAATCTCCCGGATTAACCCTCTCAATTTTATTCTCTTTCCCTCTTTTTATGATACAAATTCCGCTAAGCTTAACTGATGATAAATTATGATAATTCTCTTTTCCCGCATATGGCGTTGAAAAAGCGGTAACATTGTTTTCTTCAATATGAAGAATCGGTTTGTCTCCGTTTACAATTTCAACGCTGTCGCCGAGAAACTTTTTCCAAAGCCTTATATGAGTTGTTTTTCCTGTTCCGCTGGGAGCAGTAAAAAGATAACCTTTCTGCTTATATTCTAACACAGCACCATGGAAAACGCAACGATTATATATTGGCAGTTTTTCGGCGATTTCTCGGTATATACAAATACTTTCAGCATATCCCCTCGGCGGGTTAAAATCTACGGAATTAATTTCAGCGTCAATTTTTTCCTCGGTTGTTTCAACCTCAAAATCAATCTGATTTTCATCGCAGATAAACTCCCTGCAGAAATTATAGGCATATTCGTAAATCGAATTGACCTTTATATTGAGATTTGAAAAATTAACACAAAATTTCATATTATTTTGAATTCTTTCTAAAATGTATATAAGGGCTGAAAATCGGATAGAAAACCACAGTTGCAACAGTTATGATAAACAGTTTAATTAACGTAAGCGGAACATTGTAAAACAGTATTGCCTGAGTTAAACCGGTAAATTTAGTTATTGTGCTACTGATTGTTTCGGGCAATGCAGTATTAAGTGAGTCAAGTCCTTTCTGATAATTTTCAAGAATATAATAATTATTCACACCAAACTTTTCACCGTACTGCCAGATTAGCATCGGATAACTGACAAATCTCGTCAGGAAGAAGGATATAAAGGTTGTTACAACGCTTCCGATAATTCCGCCAATAAATATTCTTCCTCTTCTTTTATCTTTTGATGTCGGTTTGAGACTCTTTTTAGGATTAAGCGAAAACATTCTTCTTGAATAAAACCATCCGCAGATAAATACAAATATAGAATCAAGAATAAAGCCTGAAAAAAGAGTTGCATACGCCGTATCTGAAGTAAACAGCAAAACTATAGTTTTAATAATAATGATGAGTATTCCGAAGAGCGGACCGTAAGCAAGAGATGCTATTAATTCAGGAACTATTGAAAGCTCAAAATTAAGCATATCGGGTGTATGGGGTAAGCGAATCTTTGCAAAGAACAACGCATATGAAATAACGGATAAAACAACCATTACAATAACGGTCATAATAATAAGTTTGCGCCTTTGCTCTTCCTCGTTTCCATTCTGAGCAACGGTTGTTTCCTTGCTTAGCTTACTGTGGGAGAACATATTGGCAACTTCATCGGAATATTTACCTGTTTCTTCGCCGCCATGCTCTTTAGCATATTCCTCTACCGATTTAAGCTCATCGTTTTCACCGTCGATAACTTCATCAGCGTTTTCGGGTTCTTCTGAAACTACATCATTTTCACTTGCTTCAACATCGTTTTCAACGCTTTCAACATCAGAAGTTTCAGCAGTTTCATTTTCAGCAATCTGAGTTTCGTCAAGTTCTTCGTCAGTAATATCTTCGGATATTTCCTCATCTTCTCTATAGTTTCTGGCAAGATTATAATGATGTTCACGTTCTTCGTTTTTGTTTCTGAGATACTTACTCTGAGGTCTTGTATCGTTCTTATCGCGAACATATTTTGAGGTTTTCTTCTCACCGGGTTTTCTTAGATATTTTGATTGATTAATAGGTTTGTTTTCATTCCCACTCTCGGATGAATCAGATTTATTAAATCCGTAACCGAAATTTCTGTTATTGGGCATAATATCATCTCCGCAGATTATTTCAATATAACAATAACATATTTTAAACTTTTTTTCAAGCATTGCATAATATAAATTATATCAGTTATAAAACTAATAATATTTTAAAAATTCAAAAAAGCACCGCCGTCGGCAGTGCTTTTTGTTTTGGCGGAGAGCTCGTCCAATCAAATTACGTGATTAAAGCATTTTGCCTAACAAAATACTAACAATCACTTCATTTGTTTCTCCTCTCCCCAAAAATCTTTGAATTTTTGGGGGTCCCCATTTTATCCGAATCCCTTGCTCTCCAAAAAAAGCACCGCCGTCGGCAGTGCTTTTTGTTTTGGCAGAGAGCTCGTCCAATCAAATTACGTGATTAAAGCATTTTGCTTAACAAAATGCTAACAATCACTTCATTTGTTTCTCCTCTCCCCAAAAATCTTTGGATTTTTGGGGGTCCCCATTTTATCCGAATCCCTTGCTCTCCAAAAAAAGCACCGCCGTCGGCAGTGCTTTTTGTTTTGGCGGAGAGCTCGTCCAATCAAATTACGTGATTAAAGCATTTTGCTTAACAAAATACTAACAATCACTTCATTTGTTTCTCCTCTCCCCACAAATCTTTGGATTTTTGGGGGTCCCCATTTTATTCGAATCCCTTGCTCTCCAAAAAAAGCACCGCCATTGGCAGTGCTTTTTGTTTTGGCGGAGAGCAAGGGATTCGAACCCTCGAACAGGTTGTAGCCCGTTACACGATTTCCAATCGTGCTCCTTCGGCCAGCTCGGACAACTCTCCATTTCTAAACGCCTTGTTATTATACATTAAAGCATTTAAAAATGCAAGAGCTAATATTTTAATTATCCTTAAAAAATCACACAGGGGTCAGATCCCTGTGTGATTTAGGATTTTTCTATTTAAGGAAGTATTTTTCTTTAGATTTTTCAAAAACGCAGATATAACCGCTTGGGATTTTTGCCCAGAGATTTCCCGATGAAAGAAGCTTTGTTTCTTTAACCGTTACCCTTGTTCCGGCAAGTAAAAATGCTTCTGCGTTATCCTTTTTGCTCACAGCGTGTTTTTTTCCGTCGGCAGTTAAATCCTTAACCTTCTTTCTTCCTGTTGCTGAGCCCCAACCTTTATATACTCCTCTAACATTTGCCAGAGTATAGTTAGCCGGTTTAATTTTGGGAACAGAAGTTTTTTCAATTTTCTTATTTTCAAGCTCAATATAGTCAACCCACGGACATTTGCCCCAGTTTTTCCAGTTTCTATCCTTGAGCTTTGTTTTAACAACTCCCCAAGCATGTCCTCTTGCCTCAACAACATTTCCGTCGCCGATATAAACACCTACATGACCCGACATAAAGACAAGCACACCGGGAATATCGGGCATACTCGAAATATTGCCTTTAATCTTACATTTTTCAAGCATCCCGTTAGCAGAAACATCCTGAGACATTTTATATTCAGGTAAAATATCCTCTGCATTCTTACACCAAAGATAACCTTTGATTAAGCCAACACAGTCATGAACTTTTATTCCGATCTGATTATTCGGGCAGACCCACTGATACTGAGCAGGATACTGTCTTTTCTTTGAATCATAAAGCGATTTCGTTGACTTTTGTCCAAAACAGCCGTACCAATAAGGTTTACCAAGCTGCGCTTTGGCATACTGAACTAGACCTATGTTCGTTTTATCCATATATATCATCCTCCTTTTCTTCATTTTCTTTTCTCAGCTGCAACAAAATATTTCTCAGCTTATCCGGTATAGGTATAAACTCTGCTGCATTTTCGATTATTGATATGCCCTCATTGCAGATAAAGAAAACAATAACAATCTCTCTTATCGGAATTGAATTATTTATTGTTTTCTGAATTATTACAGAAAGAGCAACTATAATCAGAACTAATATTTTTTTCAGTAGTCCTTTAAATCCGATTTCACTTGAAAGCTGTTTAATATAGATGCCTTTGATTATCCCAGTTATGTAATCAAGGATTACAAGGGTTATAAGCGCTTTCAAGAGCATATCGAAACCTCCGAACAAATAAGTTAATGTACCGCCGATAATAGACGATATTATGCTGAATAAATTAAAATCTTTCATATTCCTTCCTCACTTTCGAGTGTAATATTTGGTAACTGCTCCCAAGAGCCTGAGCCGATTGCTGTCCCTGCAAGTGAAAGCAAACATATGATGATTTTGTTATTCATTGGATTATACTCCTAACATAGCGATATAGTTAAATTCAATGGTACAGCCTGCATAGACATCAAGCCCATTTTCTGCCCCCTGTGCTCCACTTGTCCCCCTTCTTCTTGACACTCCGTCACCATTAAGTAATATATAGCCGTCTATTCCTGCTCGTGTGTTTGTGGTGTTATCTACAAATTTGAAATATATAATTTCATTGCTTTGTCGTTGCGAAATGAATGACCCATATGCATTAATGAAACCTGCTAAACTCGAATAAGAAGCATAAGCAGTTACCTCTGCGGTTAAAGTCCTGACATTTGAAACATCAACGTTAGCACTTGCATACTGCGTAACATCAACTGTTCCGTTCTGCGTTATATTAATTGTTCCGCTCGGCATTGTTCCTGACGGTATGCTGTCAATAGCCGTTGCAAGATTGTTTGTGTTCTTGCTTTGCGGGAGCGTTCCGCCCTTATCATCTATGCTGTCATAAGCATTAGATATATCGGTTGCAAGTTCCGTCAATGTATCAGCTATTGCCATTTACTCCACCTCCTGAAACGATTGTTGTTAAGGCTGTGTCAATATCACCTATCATTGTGTCAATCTGTGTTTTGTTGTAGTACGTTGCTAAATCCTTCTTAACAACAACTGTTGCATTAGTCCAATCATCAATAACCATTCCTGCATTGTCAACTACCATACATTTTTCTTGTGATATTATTACTGTTTTGCTTGCGCCTTTTGCAACAATCGACCCGATACTCAGCTTTGATATACAGAAATTATATTGAAACTGATAATTATTCGCTGCGAGCCAACCCTCTTTAACAACATCATATACGCCGTTTTGTAATGAGCCAATCAATTTTGGATTACGGGCAGTTCCTTTGGATAAATCAAGAGGCTGTCTGCCTGTTAAATCAGGAATAACATCGGGGTCAACGGATATCTCATCATTTTCAATAACTATTCCGTTTCCCTCGGTATATATTATTCCGTCTTGTCCGGGCTCACCTTTGTTACCTTGAACACCCTGAATACCTTGAGGACCCTGAGGACCTGCAGGTCCGATATCGCCTTTATCGCCCTTTGCTCCTGTTTCGCCTTTGTCGCCCTTCGCACCGTTTAAAAGGTTTGCCGTTCTCACTGTTCCGTCGGAATCGGTAACAGTAAGCGTTGCGCCTGTTTGAGTCTGAGTAACAGAAGCAGAAATGTTTAAAGCTGCCTGTTCTGCAGAGGAAGCCGCAGTGTTTGCTGCGGTAGCTGCTGCAAGAGCTGAGGCTATCTGTTGAGTCAGCGCTGTATATTCGTTAGTTGACTCAACTGCTTGGCTGAAATCCTCGGTTTCACTCACGCATATACAAAACTCAGGAGAATACAAAACCTCAACAATATCGCTGTTTTCAAGTGAATTATTTTCAATGGCGCTGAGTGCGGTTTCAACGCTGTTAACCCCTGCAATAAGAAGTCTTGCGCTGACATTTCCTGCACATACAAGTATTTGCTGAGTAAGGGTATAACAAACCTTGTTTTTTAGGATTTCACAGGCGTTATAAAGAATTGTTCCATCGGGCTTTTTTGCGTATAAAATTGCTGTAAGAGTATCATTGGAAAAGTCAAAAGGCTTTCCGCCGTCCGTTATACTGATGATGATTTGTCTTGAAAGGGCTTCATTCTGATTAGCATTAACTGTAAACTGAACTCCGTTTTTTTGAACATCAAGTGTTTTATTGCATATCGATTTTTTCAATTATCATCATCCTTTCTGCTTATTCTTCAGCCGGTCTTTATACTTATCTTTATAATAATAGACATAGTAGTATTTATAGTTCTTATCGAGTATTTCGTTATCAACAAGATAGTCAATCCAATTAAGCGCAGTGGTATAATCATCGCTACGGTTTCGCAGATTAATGAATTTCAGAATATTATTATCGGGAACAAAGCTTTTGAGCGCATCAAACTTTTTATCATTTGAATTTGAACGTGAATATGAACGGCGTCCTCCTGAACTTGATGAACGAACAGGAGCAACATATTTATATTTTCGATAAAGATTATCGGCAATATAGCCTGTAATTTTTTCTTCTTCAACAAGCTTATCGAGATATTTTTTCATACCCTTATTGTTCTTTTTATTGTTGAAATCAGCGCATTTATTTTCAGCAATATCAGTCCAGGTATCATATTTTTTAAACTGATATTCCTTTTCTCTGTTAGCGCCTTCAAGCTCGTTTGCATACTGTTTTGCCCAAAAATCTCTGTTATCGCTATACTTAGAATAATCAAAATCACGCTTATCGGCATATTTTTTCTGAAGGGCATCATATTCCTTCTGAAAAGCCTGAGCGGCATTTACATATCCCTCAAGTTCATCATCCCTTGCACCAGCGGCAGTATCATAGAGCTTTTTATATAAATCAATGTTAGCCTGATACGCCTGCTGAGCCATTTCCAAGAATGCAGGTCTTGCATATTCGGCATTTTCCTTCATCTGAGCAATTCCCTGGTTAGAAACCTCAGGAGCATAAGTTGAGCCATAGCCCCCTGAAAGCTCCTGAGCCTGCGCCTGGTTAGCGGCAACAGCAAGATTTGAAAGAGCGCTATATTCATCGGCAAAACGTCTGAAAGCAGAATCGTTTTCAGGCATATATTCAAAATCGGGATTGTTTTTGATTTTGTTATATATTTGCTTAATCTGATTGTCATAGGAATTCTGATACTGCGGAAATCGGTCTGAAAAGTCATTAAGCTTTGAAGCAGCAGAAATAAGAGAAGCAGAAGGAGCATAGGGCGAAAACACTTTGTTATACTGCTTTTTTGTTTTCTTAGATATTGCCATAATCAACCTCCCTTGTACTGTTTCTTTTTGAGCTTATATTCTTTAAGCCAATTTATCTGGTCTAACGCATTCTTACCCTGGGTCTGATAGAAATTCCTGTCTGTTGAGAACTTGTTATACTGATAATTTCTGTCATCGTTATATGCACTATATGTGCTGTTCATTCTCTGAGCTCTTGCCTCTGCCTGTTTCCAGTAAGCCTCATTCGCAGCATTATTCATATCCCTTGCAGCGTTATATTTATCAAACATATTCTGCTGATTATATCTGTACATATTAAGAGCATTCTGATATGTTTCGGCGGCCTTATCCGAAAGGGCATTTAGATAATTCTGGTATGCGTTCTGAGCCGAGGTCTGAGCAGCAGATGAGTTATATCCTCCCGAAAAAGCTGCGGCAGCACCAAGCTGATTTTGCATTGCACGATTGCCCTGGTTCATATACTGCTGTTTATAAATCTGAAAAAGCTTATCCTCTTTAGGATCATAACTGAATTTTTTCTGATTCATAACCTCTTTAAACAGTGAATCAACATCGTTTGAATATGTGCCGTAGCCATATTTTTTCGGATTGTTAAGCCAGTTTGCGTAATCCTTATATGCCTGAGAATAATCAGAATAAAGTCCGTTTGAATCTTTATACTTGAAACCACCGAGCTTTTTTAGTTTTTTATTTGCTTTTGCAAGCTGTTTTTCAGAAGAAGTCTTTGCCATATTTCATCTCCTTTTTATTTTTCTTTATTGGTTTGAAATATCAAGTTCTTTAACCTCACCGTCTGAAAACCTGACCTTTAAAACCGAGTTTTTTAATCGGATATCCTCAACATATCTTCCCTTGTTTTTTTCATCACTTTTTTTTGAGGGAAGCATTTTTTCAAGAGCGGACACAAGTGTTTTAAGATAGGATAAAATATACTCGCTTTGCCCCTTTGAAAAGTTTTTCATAGTTAACTCGGAAGGCTTGGGAAGATTTATCATGAAACATCTCCTCCCTCTTCAAGTATCTTTGAAACAGAAATAATTTTCACATCGCCCTTTCCCTCAATTTTAATTTTCATATGATCACAGCGAACAGGAACTATTGGAATTAAATGGGTTTTAATTCCGTTTTTCTTCATTTCGCCCCTGCGGTGCCAGACTCCGTTTGAATCATACTGGATATAAAAGCAAGCGCTTGCACCTTCGCCCATTAGCATTCTCATCTGAAAGCGCGAAAGATATTTATTATTCGGATATGAATATCCGATATTGCCTGTTTCACACATCCACTGAACATTCTTTTCTATTTCAAATTCTTCATTTTCAAGAATGTTTTCATCAGATACGCTGTAGATTTTATTGTCGTCTGCATTGAGAAAAAGAAGCTCGTTTCCTGCATTAATAAACTGAATAATTCGAGCATTATCTTCTTTGCTCCAGATACCTAGCTCAGTATCGTAAACAAAGAGATGATACTTGCCGTTTTTATCCTGCATTGAAACATAGTATTTATTTTTATAAGCGCCTGCAGTGGCGTTTTTATATTTCTCTTTTCCCAGTGCGCCCGAAATAAGAACGGTATTTGCTCCGTCAAATGCAACAATTCCTGAAGATGATTTGTAATAGAGAATATTATCAATAATCGCAAAACTTCTTTCACTTCCCTTTTCGACTCCGCGAAAATCGGTTACAGTTGAAACCGAAAAGCTAAATGAATCCATTTCGCCCGCATTACTCGGATAGCTTCCGTTTATGATATGAAGCGAATTTTCCTTGAAGAAATGGGGTCTTCCAAGAAAGTTTACACATCCTGTAAAGCCTCCGTTTGTTCCAACGTTTACGGCATAAGAATCACTTGCAATACCGCAGTAATCATAGAAATTATAAGGATCTCCCAGTGCTGAGGCATAAATTTCGTGACCGTCCTTGCTGCAAGCCCATATTCGGTTTGAACTCTCACAAGCAAATCTTATATCAGGACATTTTCTTATTATCTTTGCATTGCTGAAGCTTGCGTTTATATGGCTGGCTCCATATTCACTACTTTGGTATGATTTAAAAATATGAATATGTCCAGATGCTATAATGTATGCTGTTTTCTGAGTTATACCGAGTGAGGTATTGCTGTAAAGAAAACCTTTTTTAATAATTCTTACACTTCCCTCTCTCTTATCGCCATCAATTATTCCGCTTTTTATTTTTGGTTTTGTGTAAAAATCGTCTGATACCAAATCGGAATACTTAATTGAAACCGTATCTCCCTCTTCAAACGCATCAAAGGTGTCTTCATTGTTTTTTGAATAAATCATAACAAAGGTGTTTTGGTTTACCCAAAGAGATTCATTCTGAATGTAATATTGAATCTGAGAATCCTGAATACGGTATGAAGATCCGAGTTCTATCGGAGTGTATTCATCCTCACGGTCACTCTTTATAACAGTTTGAACATCAAGACTTGAAACAGCCTTTTCTTCCTCAACTTTATGAACCGGAATATCTTCATCCGTGTTTGCTGTTTCATAAATAACTCCGTCGGGAAACGAACAGATATATGAGCCCATCTGAAAAACATCTCTCAGTTCTGAACTCTCTTTATCAAAATATGAGCATTTCTCAAGACTCAGTGGAGTATTTGAGCTGCAGCATATCGGCTCATTTCCCTTAAAAATCCAGTATCCTTCATCGTTGTTTTCGTGCCTGATTTTTCGCAGTGAAAATATTTTATTATCAAAACTGCAAAGCCCACTCGATTCTGCGCCTGCGCTTACGGTTTGAGAGTTTTCTGCAATAAGCTCGGAGCTTTGATTTATCTGCTGAATGCTTCTTTTGTTTCTCGTGCTTGTTGCAGGATAAAAATCAGAGGTCATATTTTTCTGATTAAACCATTCGCCGTCGGATATTCGGATATTTCTGTTAATTCCTCTGAATTCTTCGGTCATATCCTTATATGACGGCGCTGCATTCAATGTTGGTAATCTTATTTCATCAGCCCCTTTCTAATTGTTTATATATTGAAACTGATAACGTCGCTTGATTTGTGATTGCGGTTATACCATGAAAAATAGTTATCATAATATGCCTCAAACATCTGGAGCGCATTGTTATAGGCAATCGTTTCCCTGTTTGTATAGGCAACGCTTTTTTCGATAAAATATCGGTAGATTTCTCGAAACATAAAAGGAACAAGCAGTTCTTGTGTACCTTCAGTTTCGCTGTCATAAGGGGTGAAAGTGCTTATTTCGGGATTTTCCCTGTTTTTGATAATGTTTTCAAAAATAATTTCATCAAGTTCGCTTATCCATGCGATTTTGTTTTCTCTTGAATATTGATTGGGACATTGTTCATCAAAATAAGAAATCACCTCATCAAGTGTTACTTTTTTCATATAACCTCCTTTAGCATTTTATAAACATTCGCCGCTGAACACTGTCAACAGATGCTTATTATGCTCTTGCTCTGTTTCTTATCAGCTCAGCTTCAGACTGTGCATTCTGAATTGCATAGGCATATGAAGCCGGAACTTTAACGCGCTTTCCCATTGGAATGAGCATTGCAACGCCGTTTACTGAGCAGTAAAACTTATCATTTTTTTCATTTGAACGGTCAAGAGGAATATATACCTCAATCATATCTTCTTTCTTTTTAGCCATCGTTTTTCCTTTCTTAATTCGGGAGGGCAAAAGTGCCCTCCCTTTGATTTTTATTGCAAGTTGTTATTGGTTTTCTTGCACTTCGCAATCTTCGAGACGTAATTAATTAGTAACATCAGTTGAGCTGAAGGTTGAAGCAGTTTCAAGGCGAACAATTCTTTCGGGATAGAGAACCTTTGCAGCAGTTGAGAACTTATATCCAACTGTTGAGCGCTGGTCGAGCGGGTCGGCAGTTCCGCCTGAGCCCTTACCCTTAACAATCATTTCCATACCTGCGCCAGCAGGGTCAACAACACCCCATGCATCCTTACCGAAAATATAAGTTGCATAAACAGCAACACCGCTGTTTGTTGAAGCGTCTGTTCCGTCCCAAACCTTGGCATTGGTGCTTTCAATGAAACGAACACCGTGGAGCTTTCCGATTTCACCGTTATAAATTTCCTCGGGCTGAGCATACTGGTGAGCATTGAGCCATCCCTGACTCTCTCTAAGGTCCATTGCAACAGACGGATGAATGATTGCAATATAGTCGCCGTTGATTTTTGGCGCCTTGTTTTTCTTGAGCATTGTTACAATATGGTTGATAAGAGTAGGAGTGATTTTGCAGTCAGAATCAATTCCCTGAGTTGTTGTTGAGCCGTTAGAAGTTACGCTCTTTCTTGCTGTTACGGCGGTTCCGTCTGCTTTTGGAGCATATACAACGTTGATACCTGTTGAAACATCACTGTCAATCGCATCACGGATAACAATATCCATTGTTTCAGCGCCTGCTGCAGCAAATTCCTCTGTTGCACCGAGAATAACATCATCAACATAGGTAAGCTCAAGAACGTCAGAAATCTCTGCGTAATCACCGTACTGAGCTACGGAAGCAGTTATATTTGTCTGACCGAGCTTTCTTCCGTCGGGTGTTACACCTTCCTGAAGAGTTGCTGTTTCAGCGGGAATAGTATCCCATTTTCTCCATTCAACAGTCTTGCCTCTTCCCTTGGGAAGCGGAGTCTTCTTTCCGAACTGAGCAAAGAACTGCTGACTTCTTGCATTTTCAAGAAGCTCGTTATCATAATAGGTTTTCATTCCGTGGGTGAGAACATTTTCGTAACCTCCGTTACCGTCGCTCACCTGCTGATTGGTTAAATTTGTGTTGCCAACACCTGTTGCGCCGTTTGAATAAGCATTACCGCCATAGGTGTGAGCAAAAAGCTGTGTGTTAAGTTTAAGCATATTTTTTCCTCCTGTTTTATAAGAATCTTCTGAAATTTTCTGCTGAAACCTTTTCTCCCCTGCTGACTGCAGCTTTGATTAGCTTTCGCTGTTCGGGCTTCAGCTTTGTTATATCGTCAATTATTGCCGTTGCCTGATGTGAGGAGGTTCCGTTTTCACTTGGACGGTTTGAACGTGCTGTTCTTGCATCCGCCATTTCCTGTTTTGCGGTTTTATAGGCATACTGCATTGCACTGCCCATAATCTCATTTTTGTGAATAACGGTAAACGCACTTTCAACATCAACTCCGCTGTTTAAAAGCCTTCTGAAATCTTCTCCTGTTTCCTCATTCGTTGATTCATATTCGAAATCAAAAGAAGGATATTTGAGCTTCATTTCATCAGCCTGTTGCAGCCAGCCGTTGAATCTTTCCTGAAATTCTCTTTCGATTTTTACATCTTCGGGCAACATATCATTTTCAGCTGCACTGATTATTGATTCGATATCCGACGGATCTTCAATCGAATATTTATCGGCAAGAATTTCAAAAACAGGCTGTAGCCTTGTTCTGAACTGCTCATTCTGAGCGAACTTTTTGTTGTTTGTTTTAAGTCTTTTTGAAAGGGCGTTTTCAAGTGCAGACTGATACTCGGCTTTGTATTCACCGCTTATCAGATTTAAAAATTCTTCGCCTTTATCTCTCTCATCAGATTTTTCGCCGTTTGTTTGGGCGTTTTCCTCAGCAGCGAACTGAGAGTTTGATGAATTATTATATTCATCACTGCTGTTTGACGGCGCTGCTCCTTCGGCAAAGGGCTGAGCACTGCTAAAATTTTCACTATTCATAATGAACTCCTTTATATAATTCTGTGGTAAGTCACGACCTTACTAAATTCAACAATGTATTAGGGGTCTGACCCCTTATACATTAATTGGCGGGATTGTCTGGGCGTTTTTCTGAATGATTGAAATAATGTCCTGTTTATGGTCAAAATCCATCATTTTCAGACATGCCAACGCCTGCTGGGCATTCATTGGGTCAAAAAAGCCATTGTTATAAAACTGCAGAGCAAGTTCGTTTTGCGAGAGCTTGCTATATGGCGATGACTTTTGAGCCGACACCTCGATATCAAACTGAGGCAGACGGAAGAAGGATTCACCCGTTACACCGTTTATCTCTTCTTTTTCAATAAGTCCGCGATTGTCGTAAGTATCAAAATTCTCTGTGCCGTCCTCACCCACAATGCGAACATATCTCGGCTCGTCGTAAAACTGTCGCATACGTTCAATAACCATATAAATCATTCTCCTGTATGCGCTATATGTTCCTTTAATTGCAAGTCTGCTGCCCTTTGACCCTGTTTCGATAAGCTGGGAAATCGCGGAAGCGGCAGTTACTCCGTTTGAAGTGCTTCCCGTGCTGACATCACTGTTTCCGCTGGTCTGCTTGAGCTCGATAATCTTTCCTTCTCTTGCGCTATAAACACCCGAATCAAGCTGTTTAACAGCAATCTGGCGCAAATCCTCCTCGCCGAGATTTCCATTTGTTTTTACAAGGGGATTTTTCCAGTTGAGAAACTCCTCGGCATTAACTCCTGAATCGTTTCTCATAAAATATCTCGGACGCGCGCACATAAAGGCATTCTGAATTATTGCCTGATCAAGCTTATCAATATATTCCTGCGGCGATTTGCAGACATCAATGTATCCGAAGCCTGCAATAGTTCCTTCCATTTTGAAAAGAGTATCAACAACAAAGGGGTATTCCCCGTCGTCATAAAGTCCGTTTGGATAGATTTCGGGCTCATTCTCTGTTGAAATCAAAACAGAAGTATTGACGAATTTGCAGTAATGAAGAACTCCGCTTTTCTTATAATACCAGTCAATAACTGCGCTTTTGTTCTTCGTTTCGGGCTTATCTTCATAGAGATATTTAGCCGAGGTTACATCCTCGGATGAATCAAGATTGATATCGGGATATGCTTCCTGCAATACGTCATTATCAACAAGAGTTACCGTAAAAACATTTCGGCTTGCCTGAATATTCTTTATACCGGGCTCCCAGTAAATTGAGAGAACATCAATGGGCTGAATATCAATATCGTCCTTTTCCTTGTTCCAGAAAACGCCAGTTATTCCCGTTCCGTTTTTAATCTTTGAAAGGGCAACGTCCATATAAGTACTCTCATAATCGTTTGCCTCGATAATCATCGGAAGAATGTTCTTTATTCGCTGGGCTTCCTTAACATCGTCGGCATTCTTTGCTCTTATATGGGGCTCAGGGAAATTGTCGCTGTAGTCAGCAAGCTTATTCATTATTGAGTTAAACAGCCAAGCCGAACTCGGCTCAGTATCCTGTTTTTCAGAACGAATGCTCTCCCAGTGGCGCATTTTCCACCACTCCTCATTATCGATAACCCTCTTATCGAAATTTGCTTTTTTGGATTTGTATTCATTAAGTGTTTCAATCGCCGCTTTCAGTTCATTTTCACCGATAGCGGCACTTTTCTTTTTCTCTTTTTCCATATAACCTCCAATATAATCGGGTGCGGGTTATTCCCCTGCTAGGGGAAATGTCGAGCTTGCGAGACAAAAGGGTCTGGCGCCCGCTCCAAGGGTCCCGCCCTTAATTCACAATTTTCCATTTTCAATTTTCAATTTCTGAGGTTTAGCGGGTCGTTTCTCATATCTGGCATAACCTTCGGTTTTCTCGGAGCTACGGTGTATTCCATAAGTCCGTATCTCAGAGCGTCATAGATATGATCCTCGCTCTCCGTATTTATATCCTCAACCTTCTTTTCATCATAGGTTAACGCAGGAAGCGTTCTGATTGTGTTTTTACAGGTATTGAACACCTGAAACAAACACTCTCCGTTTTCATCGAAATGCATTCGGTAGTGAAACTGCATAAGTCCGCTGAGACGGTCATTTTTTCCGGGCTTGAAATGTATATAATATGGATGTTTTTCCATAACCCTCGCAATACTTTCGCCCCTTGACTTATCCCATATCGATGGATCGGCAATACCGAAAATGTCCCTGTCCTTGAGTTCGGGAGATGTTTTTTCAATCTCTCTTATGTTCTGAGCAATCGCCGACGGCTCAAGTCTTGCACCGTTATTCGGAGTTCCGTTCCAGCCATAGTATTCCTTTATGACGTAACACTTCCCCTCCTCGTCAAAAGCCAGCCACAAAACCGCAAAAGGTCTTGAATAACCGAAATCGAAAACGCGAACAATTTTCCAGTTATACGGGATTTCAAACGGTGCAATAACATGACTCCATTTGCCATCCTCATAGTGAAACGGAACATTCTGCCATTCGCTGAACACCTGACCGTCGAAGCCGTCCCAGGAGCCGAGAAGAAGTGCTTTTCTTTCAGCCTCCGGAAGAGCGGCGAGAGTTGCCAGGTACTCAGGATCGTTATCGAGCAGGGCTTTGTTATCGAAAACCGTTGCGGGAACAAAAATCCTTCTTTTTGCTATTTGTATTCTTTTTCCCTCGGGTGTTTCGATATTGTATTTTGTTTCAATCGGAGTTAACGGCGGCGCTGGTGCTATGAATCGCTCTTTTACCCAGGCATGTCCAACTCCTCCGGGATTGGCGGTTGCGCGCATATAAACTCTAGTGTTTGCGCCCGTAGGTCTGTTACGGCTCATAAGATACATATACTGAGAGTAAGTAAAATGAGTCAGCTCATCAAAGGCAATGAAATCATAGGGCTTTCCCTGATAGTTATATTTATCCTGTTCATGTTGCATATATCCGAAAAAAAGTCTTGCGCCCGATGGAAATATCCACCGTTTTTCACTTGAATTATATTTCGCCCTGGGGTATATCTTGGGATAAAGCTCAAGCGACCTTGCAATGAGCGCTTCAAGCTGAGGATATGTTCTTCGGAAGGTTATTCCTCGGTAATTCGGGATATGTACCTGGCGCAGCGGTTCAATTAGTATTGCGTCGCTTTTTCCGCCGCCCGCCGCACCGCCGTAAAGACATTCGTATTCCCTTCTTTTCATAAATTCAAGCTGTTTAGGTTGGGGCTTCCAGATTATTTCAGACATTCTCTTCACCCTCATAAACAACTTCCTCATTTTCATCCTCTTCATCAAGAAACGGAATGAGAACAACGCCTGTTTCTTTATCATCGTCTTCCGAGGAAGTAATTTTTGCCTTAACAAGTTTGAGTCTTTCATTCGAGAGTCTGACACTGTTTTCCTCCTTAAAGGTTGGAAGTCCGTATAAATCTCGTTGAACAGCGGTCAGGGTTTTGAGAATTGTTGAAATGTTTTTTATATCATTTATACTCAGCTCCTCTTCATATAGTTTCGCATATAGCGACTGAATTGACTTATCCGCTGCCTTCTGAAGAATAGAGAGCTTGTTTGCTTTACATTCCTCGCATTCAGTTCTTTGCTTTCTCTTTTTAACCCACTCATTTTCTTTTGCCTGTTTAGCAATGACGCTATATTTAACGCCGTATTTTTCGGCAAGTTTTTTGTAGGTCATAGAGTTGTCGCTTATATATTCATTCATAGCAGCATTTGAATCAAAAGCCATTTATTCACCTCTTTTCCCGGTCAGTTATTTATAGCTCAGCTTTCATCACTGTACTTATTATCGGCAATGCGGTATATCGGACATTCCCTGCACTTAGATATTTTCATACAGTATTTTTCCTGCCAGTCATCTTTAATAAATCTGCTTTTAAAGGTATGACGAAGCGATGTTTTTTCAAGACAACCCTCACAGCTTATTGAGTTATAGTTATCACTCCTGAAAAACGGACACTTGATATTTTTCCAGTGCGACGGAATATTGATGCTGTATTTAACTTTCATAAATTCCTCCTTTCATCGTCAAATAACGCTTGTTTTTGCAAATGGCGAATAATACAATATTGAAATCTGATACGCAAATCTGATTTACAAAATATAATTATTAAATAAATATTTCATTCGATTTTATTCGACAAAATAATTGCGTTGCGTAATGTTTTAAGTAAAAAAATATGCAATATCTTCGGGAGAAATGTCGAGAATGGATAACAACTTGCTCGCTTCAATAATATCAAATGTACTTCTTCCATTTAATTTGTTATTTAAAGCGGATAAAGAGATACCAATTTCTTCTGAAAGCAAACTGTAGCTCATATTTTTCTCTTTGATTTTTCTCTTGAGCTTTTCAAGACTTGCCACTATATCACCGCCTTCAATTACGTTTTGCAATCACATAATAGCACATCAAAAATCGTTTGTCAATACTTTTCGCAATAATTTTTGAAAAATTTTCAGATTGTTGTTGCTTTTGGCAATCGCTTATGTTATATTATATATAGAAAATGATTTGCAGCACTGCAAAATATTTTTCCGTTTCTCTTTTATCGCCCTCAAAGACAAACGGTACCACTCACATGGGCAGAAAGGCTAGGCTGATTACAATGAAAAATACAGTTGACCTTAATGTGTTTGCACAAAGACTTTCGCAGCTTATCGACACAACCGAAGAAACAACCTATTCAATCGGTGAGAAGCTCGGTTTATCCGCTGCCACCATCAGCAGATATGCAAATGCCATTATGAAACCAAAAGTTCCGACAGTTATTTCAATGGCTCAGATATTTGATGTTAATGAAGCGTGGCTTATGGGATATGATGTTCCAATGAAGAATGAAACAGGAGTAAGAAAGATTTCTGATAAGGAACTTAAATTTGCTCTTTTCGGAGGAGAAGTTACCGACGATAAACTTGAAGAGGTTAAAAAATTCGCTGAATTCATTAAGGGAAAAGAATAGTTACCGCATCTCAGGTGTTGTACACAGCTGATTTTAGTACGGTGGCTTGTACATTTCGGATTCCACTCATCCGATTTTTTGTACTATAAAAAAAATATTGTTGTTAATTGAATACGTATGCTTTAGAATTGATATAAGGAGTGGCTATGACAGACAGGATTGTGAATGAAATTGCATTAAAAAACAATATAGGCATTATTGATTACCCTTTTGAAAAAATAAAAGCCTGCTCCATTGAAAACGGAAACAGGTATTTTATCGGTATTAATGAAAAAAATTTTAATAACGAAGCTGAGAAAAACACAGCAAAGGCGCACGAACTCGGTCACTGTATGACGGGTGCGCTTTACTGCGAGAGCTCTCCGCTGTTTACTCAGGAAAAATGCGAATATCGGGCAAACCGATGGGCAATCAGAAAGCTGATTCCAAAGAAAACGCTTATTGAATATCTGAAAAAAGGATATCAGATGTGGGATATCGCCGAGGAGCTTGAAGTAACCGAGGAATTTCTCTGGATGGCATATCACCATTATTTCGATTAAAACAAGAACCGCAGGAAATCTGCGGTTCTTGTTTTATCTCGCGAAGCGAATATCGCACCTTTGGTATATCGCACAGAGTATATCGCTCCGAAGGAATATCGCTCTTTTGAGTGGGCAGTGCATTGGCGCTGCGCACGGCAATTATATAAGGGAGAGCGTGGAAGCCCTCCCCTACTTATCACGATTAACTACTTCTTAGTAGTAACGCTTTTCTTTGAACTCCAAGCACTATATTGTTTCTTTCCGTTAATCGTCTTATACGCTCTGATGCGAACATAATATTTCTTCTTCGCTTTGAGTTTCTTAACTATTTTTGATGTTGATTTATAACCCTTAACGGTTATAGTTTTATTGCCTGATTTAAATTTGCTGCTTGTTGAATACTGAATCTGGTAGCCATCAATATTCTTAACCGATTTCCAAGTTGCTTTAAATTGTTTTTTACCTGCCGTTATCTTTGACAACTTCGCAGCACCAAGCTTTGCAACAGATTTTTGAGATTTAATTACTTTTCCGCAAACAGAACAATGCGAGCCTGCCGTTTTGCCCGTTGCTTTAAATGTTGCAGGAACTGCTTTGTCAACAACGGCTGAGTGTCCTTTTGCATTTACATAATCGGAAACGTATGTATCGCCGCATTTAGCACAAGTATAAGTTGTGAAGCCCTTTGCCGTACAGGTCGGGTCAGTTGTCTTGGTTTCATAACTATGAACAATTGTGGCAATAGGCACAGTTTTTGTTATATTGCACTCAGTGCAAGTGTATGTCATTTCGCCCTCTGCCAAGCAGGTTGCGGCTCTTGTTACTACACCGGCATCCCAAATATGTCCGCTTTCGGTTGAAGAAAATGTTTTCTCTGTGCTTTCAACAACAGTATTTCCTTCGCCTATGATAATTGAGTTCCATTCGTCGTTTGTGCCTGTGTAGTTAATGCTTTTCAGGTTAGCACATCCGTCGGTAGCATTATCGCCGATTGATTTTACGCTTAAGGGAATAAATATTTCGCTTACCTTATCACAGCCTGCAAAAGCATTGTTGCCTATAGCGGTTACGCCGTCATTAATAACAATTTTGCTTATAGAGGAAGCATTTGCCGACCACGGCGCAGGGCTTTCTGCATCATAATTCGGAATTTCACCGTTGCCTGTAATTGTCAACGCACCGGACGGCGAGAGTTTCCAGCTTACAGTTTCGTTACAGGTGCCTTCGTCATAAATCTTAAAGGTTTTGCTTTCTCTGCCGTAATAATAATTAACGCCTTTTACGGTTACGGTTGCCGTGCCGACGTTAACATTATTATCGTAGATAACTCTGTAATCCGTACCCTCTGTTAATCCTTCAACCGAAACGTTCTGCGTTTTTGCAGTACCGTCATATTTATAACTGTCTGTGCCGATTTGGATATTGTGCTCTGTAATATCATAAGTATAAAGGTCGGTTTCAGCACCGTTGATGTCAACGCTGCTTATCTTGTCGCCGTCATCGTCAATAACATATAAATCCGTTTTTTCGGTGTCCTCAGCATCAATAGCGCTTTCAAACTGCTTTCCTTCTTCAAGCACAACGCCTTCAAATACCTTTTCGGATTCAACCTCGCCTGTTTCAAGGTCATAAATCTGATCTTGAATCTTCATTGTGCCATCGTCAGTTCCTGTATATTTTACAATATACTCATTACCGTCATCAGGTATTTCTATAAATTTTTCATTATCCATTACGACAATTCTAATGGGACTGATATTATCGTTATATGCCACTCCGTCTTTTGTGTATCCGCAAGAGTTGCCGTCAGCATCATAAACTGCTACATCAACAGGGCAATGAGCTGAGAGAAGCCGGAATGTTTTTGCAGCATATTCAATGGGCCTTTTTGCAAGTAGTGCAGCAAAATATGTTGTTGAATAGTGTGCCCGTAGCATTGAAAACAAATCATCATACTGCTGACCATACAGAGTTGCCGCATGCGCTCTGAATTTGAAATCGCTTTTAAGGTTGTTATATGCTATATCTTTTCCCATTCTGGAATTAAGCCCTTGGGTGATATACTTTTCACCAAAAATACCGGTTTTCATTGTATAACTGAAATTCCAAAAATAATGCACAATATCGCCTGAATTATTCAGTATATTAAATGCACCCGGGACAGAGTATCTTGTTTTGAAATCAGACCAATCTACACAGACCTTCGGTGAAGCATAAGTATACATATAAATGCTATCCGCATTAAATTGTTCTTTGTCAGCCAAAAGCATAGTTACAACATTAGCACACGCACCGCCAAGGCTGTGTCCGGTAATAAAAACTCTTGTGTTATCGGCTGTAATATTAACACCAGTATTGCTTGAAATACTTGTTATTGCTTTGTTGAGGTTATTATAACATTCTTTACCCGGAGCAAGAAAGCCGTCATTTCTTGCTTTGATATCAGTCATAATATCTCCGTTTTCAAATATGTTTTCATCATATCTTGTTCCGCAACACACGAGTACAAGATCAATTTTCTTTTCTCCGTTTGTGTCATAGATTATTTTATAACCTACAGAGCAAGCAGGCTTGTCAATATCATTAGAAGAGTAGTTGTAATTATATACACTAAACCCTAGTTTGTTAAGTGTACTTTCTGTATTGTTGTTTTCTGCAGCAGTACTTAATACTATACCGGCGACAGCAAGGTCGTGATTATAAACGGCAGAGTTATCTTCAAGCCATTTATCATTCCATGCAATATCTATTTGTCGCTCGTTTCCTTCAGCCTTATAGTTTACTGTTTTGTTTGATAAATCAATTTGAACCGGAACTGTTGAGTTTGGTGTATTATAATAATAATTAGAATTAAACCCATCTGTAATTCCCCAGTTCCAAACAGTTCCATCTTCCTTTAGCGCTACGGAATTCCGGTATCCAGCATCAATATCAATTACATCTTCCATAATTTTAGATGGCATATAATTTGTTGTCGTTGATTCGTTACCTAATTGTCCGTAACTATTATTACCCCAAGAATAAAGAGTTCCGTTGTTTTTTAATGCAAGCACGTGATTATATCCTGCTGAAACTGATTTTACATTTGTCATTATTTGTTGGGGAATATGTGTTGAAGTTGTTCCTCCTGTTCCAAGAACACCATCATTGTTATTTCCCCAAGCCCATAATGTATTGTCGTTTTTCACTGCAAATGAATAACCGAAACCTAACGAAACAGCTTTCACATTATCTAAAACTTTCACTGGCTCTGTGATAGTTGATCCATTTGTTACATGTTCAACCCCTACATTTCCATGATAATTCCAACCCCACATCCAAAGACTACCATCGTTTTTTATTGCAGCAACACAGCCTCCGATAGATGTATTTTGTCCGAAACCTAAAGAAACCTTTTTCACATTGTCCATTACTTTAGTAGGCGTGCTGACAACACTTCCAGCTGAACCTAAAACTTGATTGTAATTGTTAGCACCCCATATATATAGACTTCCGTCTTCTGTTACAGCAGCAGAGTTCAAACCAGAAACATCAAAGAAAATGATTTTTTCGTTTATATTAACTTGAAGTGGTTTATTAGAAGCTTTACCTGTTCCATAAGAGCCATTACCTAATGTGCCATATCTGTTTTGACCCCAAATCCACATCTTGCCATTTTCACACAAAGCAGCAGCTTGACCATGCTGATAACCAACACTATCATTTGTGTTATAGCCAATATTTGCAGTTTTTATTTCAACAACATCATAGGGAAATATTCTTGAAAAGAAGTCAGAATTATGATAACTTCCGCTATCTCCTCCACCAGAAGAGCCACTACTGCTCTTTGTCCACAGAGCACTGTTTTCATCTATAACTGCTAAACAATCAAATCCACATGATACTTTAGTTCCTTTTAATGTATAAGGAATTATCATATCATCGTCTGCATTTGCCGAAAAATCCAATCCTGCTGTTATGCTTATTAACATAAAGAGCGACAACATTAAACTAATAACCTTTTTCATAAACATTACTCCCTTAATAAAAAAATGCGTACAGCCGAAACTAACTGTACGCCAAAAAACGCATAGCTCCAACTGTCGCCAAACAATTATATAATTTGAACTTATTTTGAATCATACCAAAGGAAAGTGCAAATGAAAAACTAAGCATTTTTATGTAAAATAAAAACACTATTCCTAAAGTATGAAAAATTCATATCCATATTCAATTATATAATCATTTGGCACTTCCTATTTTAACACATATAATTATTAATATCAATTATATTTACTCTATAACATCTTTCTCGAATTATCTTCCGCTTTATAACGACTTTTTTACTGCTCAACATGGTTAGAGAAAAGGCGAGGATATAAATCCTCGCCTAGTTGATAGTATTTTTAAATCTACCCTTATTAATGTCGAACGCCTCAAGGGTGCTTTTTTTAATAGTTAATCATATATTTATCGATTTCCCACTGTGAAACTGTTCTTCTGTATTCATTCCACTCGGCTTTCTTTCCTGCTATGTAGTTATCATAAACATGATTGCCGAGAACTTCGCGGATGAAAGGATCTTCCTCAGCGGCTTTATATGCTTCTTTAAGCGTTGTCGGAAGATGTTCAATTTCCTTCTTATCCTTCTTTGAAAGCGCATAAATATTTTCATCATTTGATTCAGGAGGAGTCAGTCCCCTCTTGATTCCGTCGAGTCCTGCTGCAAGGCAGAGCGCCATTTCAAGATAAGGATTACAGGTCGGGTCAGGACTTCTAAGCTCAATTCTTGTTCCCTTGCCTCTTGAAGCGGGGATTCTTACGAGAACGCTTCTGTTTGAAGTTGACCATGTAAGATATGATGGAGCCTCATATCCCGGAACAAGTCTTTTATATGAGTTAACATTCGGATTTGCAAAAACTGTTATACCCTTGATATGCTCAAGTGTTCCTGCGATAAATGCGAACGCCTCTTTTGAAAGACCAAGTTCACCGTTCGGATCGTCAAAAACATTTTTTCCTGTTTTAAGGTCATATAAACTCATATTTGTATGCATACCCGAGCCGTTTATTCCTGTTACAGGCTTCGGCATAAAGGTTGCATGGAGTCCGTGTTTTGTTGCATAGGTTTTAACAACGTGCTTGAAGGTCATAACTCTGTCGGCAGTTGTCATAACATCACCGAACTTGAAGTCAATTTCATGCTGACCGGGTGCAGCCTCGTGGTGAGCCGCCTCAACGGTATATCCCATTTCTTCAAGCGCCAGACAGATGTCTCTTCTGCAATTTTCACCGTGGTCAATAGGATTAAGGTCGAAATAACCTGCCTCATCGTTGAGCTCAAGAAGCGGTTTTCCGTTTTCATCGGTTTTGAAAAGGAAGAATTCACATTCAGGACCAACGTTGAAACCGTAGCCCATTTCAGCCGCTTCGTCAATAACCTTCTGAAGTACGTTTCTCGGGTCGCCCTCAAACGGGGTTTTATTATCAGCTTTGTAAACAGAGCAAATAAGTCTGCCTGTCTGAGCATTCTGATGCTTTCTCCACGGAAACAGTGCCCAAGTATCATAATCGGGATGAAGATACATATCGCTTTCATCAATACGAACAAAGCCGTCGATTGATGAGCCATCGAACATACACTCGTTATTGAGCGCTTTTTCAAGCTGTGAAACAGGCATTGCAATATTCTTCATTATGCCGAACAAATCAGTGAACTGCAGTCTGACGAATTCAACTCCGTTTTCTTTTGCTTCTTTAAGTATGGACTCTTTTGTATATTTTGCCATCCTGATTTCTCCCTTCGCAAATTAGTAGCCGGTTTTTTTAAAAATAGGCGTTCAGTTAGTCTTTACTGAACGCCTTTGTTCTTAAAATTATATGATTATTATATCACTTTATTTACACTTGTCAATAATTAATTCAAATCAAGAAATTCTTCATCAACTATTCTTTTAGCAAGCTTTTCGGCATATTTTACCGAAGGTCCACCCTGAGCCTGCTGAGAAGCAAGGTCATCGTTATAGTCGCTGAATTTATAAACGCTGAACTTATATTTACCGTTTGAATTCTTGTAAAAATCAATAACGGGTGCAAGTTTTGCGTTAGTTATCTGGATTTCTCCATCAACTCTCTCAACGGTTATCTCAGCCATTCCGCCAACCATCTGATTGAGGTTAATCTGATGGGAAATAAAGTTACCGATTGAGTAATAAACAAGCATTTTTTTGCCCGTTTCTTCATTTTTTACCCATTCTACAGGCTGAAGAACGTGGGGATGAGTTCCAATAACTATATCAACTCCGAGATCAGAGAAAATTTTAACATATTTTCTCTGAAGCTCAATAACATCATGGCTGTTTTCCTGCTCCCAATGAGGAAGAACAATAACAACATCGGCATTTTTTCTTGCCTGTTTAATCTCTTTTTTAACAAGCTCTTCTTTGAGGAACTTAACAACATAACTCTTGTTCTCGGGAACTCCTATGCCATTTGTATGCTGGGTATAATTGAGAAAGGCAAATTTTAAGCCGTTTTTTTCCATATATGTTATTTTGTTATAGTCGTCCTGGCTTGCATATGTTCCTACGTGAACAACCTCAGGATGCTTTTCAAAAAATTCAAGCTCTTTTTCAATTCCCGCTGTTCCGATATCCATTGAATGGTTAGTTGCACAGGTAAAAACATTGAAGCCTGCATTAATTGCAGCCTCACCAACCTCCCACGGAGTGTTGAAATTAGGATATCCCGAATACTTAAAACTGCTTCCGCCGAGCATTGTTTCCTGGTTGATAATAGCAATATCGGCTGGCTTGATATAACGGTTTATATCCTCATAAAAACTGTTATAATCTCTTGTTCCGTCGTCTTTTTCGCCTGCTGCAATAAGAGTGTTGTGAATAAGATTATCACCAACAGCAACAATGCTGACCTTTGCGTCATCTTCTTCAACAGCCTCTGTCTGAGCTTCGGTGTATGCAGTTACTGTTGCACTTGGTGAAGTTTCATCGCTGTTTTTAGCAACTTTTCCTGAAATTGCAAGTGTGCTTACAACAACAACGGCAGCAATAAGCGGAATTAAAACAGGAAGAAGAGTTTTAAAATCAAATTTTTTCTTCATTTTAACACCGTTTAATTGAAAACGACGAGATTACTCGTCGTCCTCTTCATATTCTATCTCAAATTCAAGGTTTTCGCCACAGTTAGGGCATTCGATTCCGCCTTCTAGAACGGTATCCTCGTCAACTGTGATGATTTCTCCGCAATTCGGACATTCAATCTCGAATTCTTCGTATTCGTCATCATCCCAGTCTTCATCGTCGTCATCGCCGTAGTAATCCTCTTCAAGCTCTGCGAGATCTTCGTCGATAGCTTCGATAGTATCTGTCTGATATTCAAGCTCCTCATAAACATCATCAAGGTCATCGTTCATATTCTCAAGAACTTCGATAATTGCCTTGAAAACCTTTGTTTCCTTTTTATCTTCATCAAGATCAAGACCGTCGATTAAACCTTTAAGATAGCCTAAGCTTTCCATTGTATCCATAATTTACTCCTTAGCTTGTATTAGTAACTTGCACTATGCACTGATTATGCTCTTTCCATATACTCACAGGTTCTTGTGTCGATTCTTATCATATCGCCTTCGTTGATGAAAAGCGGAACACGAATCTCTGCACCTGTTTCAACAGTTGCGGGTTTAAGAGTATTTGTTGCTGTGTTACCCTTAACGCCGGGCTCTGTATGAGTAATCTGAAGAGTTACAAAGGTCGGAGGCTCAACGCCGAAAACCTTTCCTTTATATGAGAGAATCTTGCAGACATCGTTTTCTTTAACGAATCTGAAGTTATCGGGAAGGTCGCTTTCTGATACAGGAACCATATCGAAGGTTTCGTTATCCATGAAATAATACATTCCGTCATCTGAATATGAATAAGCCATATCCTTTCTCTCGATAAATGCTGTCGGGAACTTAGCCGATGGATTATAACTCTTTTCGGTTACTGCGCCCGAGATAACATTCTTTGTCTTTGTTCTAACAAAAGCTGCGCCCTTTCCTGGTTTTACGTGCTGGAATTCAATAACCTGCAAAACGTTTCCGTCTTCCTCGAAGGTTACGCCGTTTCTGAAATCACCTGCTGAAATCATATGTTTTTCCTCCATGAAATATGATATATTTTTTTACGTCTATATATTACATTATTTTTAATAATAAATCAATACCCATTTTATATGAGTCTTTACCAAAGCCTGAAATTTGTTCAATGCAAACATCGGTTATAACCGAAATATGACGAAATCCCTCTCGCTTGTGAATATCACTCATATGAACTTCAACGAAGGGAGTAAATTCGTTAACGCATTCAATAGCATCGCGAATTGCATATGAATAATGGGTATAAGCGCCGGCGTTGATAACAACTCCGTCATATTCATCCTTTGATTTATGAATTATATCAATCAGATTTCCTTCGTGGTTGCTTTGATAAAAGAACATCTCTGCGCCCCTGCCCTCGCCGTATTCTTTAAGGTATGAATTTATATCCTCGAGAGTTTCAGCGCCATAAACATCTTTTTTTCTTATTCCCGTCATATTGAGATTGGGACCGTTTAATACCAATATTTTTTTCATTTTTATCACCAACAACATAATAATTGATAAAACTCAAATAGTCAAGTTGCTGTCTGTTAACAGCTGCTTAATTTGACCTTTTATTAAAAATATGATATAATTAATGCCGTTTTGAGAGAGGAGGCAGATATAATGAAAAGAGTTTTATCACTATTACTCGCATTTACACTGCTTTTTTCACTGAGCACTTTCACTCAGACAAGTGCTGTTGCTGCTTCAAAAAGCTACGCACAGGACAAGTTAATTGAACTACAAAAAACAACCGGATATATTTCGGGAAGTACCGCTGTAGTTACGGGTAACTGCTATTTATTCGTTGCTAAAGTCTGCGAAAAGCTTTACGGTGTTACATATAACGGCGAAGGTCTTTACGGAAACTATAAATCCCATCATTATTCAGGTAATTATTATACAGTTTCAACCTTTGAAACCTCATCGAGAACGCCTACAAACACAGATGTTGAAAACATTATTTCATTTTTTATAAATAATGCAACCTCAGGAGATATTGTTCATTACGGCGCATATTCTCAATCTGTCAGCAAGACCCATACGATTATGATTCAGAGCGTTAGCACTGAAAAGATGGAAATATATCATTCCAACTACAATGTTGCTCAGCACAGTTCTTCTGACTGCCACGTTGATACTATTTACTGGGACTCTTTCAGAAAGAATCCTACTCAGACAATTAAAAACAGTGACGGAACTCTTTATTCCTTTAATTCCCTGTTTTATAACACAATGAAAATCGGCGGCCTCGGAATAACGATAAACCGCTATAAAAACTATGAAGATAAATACTATTTAGTTAAAGCAGTTGTTCCGACAGTTAAGGTTTCAAGAACTTCACCAACATCAATGGATATTAAGTGGGATAAAATCGAAGGCGCTGACAAATACAAGGTTCAGTATAAAAAATCAGGTGACAGTTCATATAAAACACTCACAGAAAACTGTAAAAAACTCAAGTATTCAATCAATAATTTAGAACTCGGAAAAAAATACTATTTCAGAGTTGCAGCATTTTTTGGAACTAAGTTTATGGACTACAGCAAGGCTGTATCAAAAACAGCTCTTCCCCCTACCCTTACAAAGCTGAATTTCTCAATTGAAAGTCTTGGACTCAATCTTAAATGGAACGCACTCAATGATATAACGGGCGTCAGAATTTATAAAAGCGACAGTTCAAACGGAACTTTCTCAAAGATTAAAACAATCACTGATAAAACCGTTGAAAGCTATCTCGACAAAAAGATAGCTTACGGCAAAAGATATTATTATAAAATTGAAAGATACATTAAATCGGGCTCAAATGAATATTCAACAACCTCAAAAGCGATTTCAGGGAAATATCTTCTTTCATCACCGACTATTACATTTAAAAATAACAGCGCAACTTCGGTTGAACTGACATTTAATGCAAGCGGTAAAAATGACTTTTTTAATTATTATTTAACAGACCAAAACGCAAAAACTGTTGTTTCGCTGAGCAAAACAGTGGAAAATTCAATTACGCTGAAGGATTTGACTCCCGGTGAGAAATACAATTTCAGCTGTCGCCAGTCAACCCCTGTTGGAAGCGGAGAATATACAACGCTAACCTTCACGGCAATTCCGAAAAGAGAAAGAATCAGTTCGGTGTCACAGACATCAAAGGGTATCAAGATTTCATACACAACCTGCAATGACGTTGACGGATATACCGTTTATAGATGCGCTTCCCAGTTCGGAACTTATAAAGCTGTTGCAACTGTTGATGACAGCGAAATAGCGAGTGTTACAGATTCGGATATAGAATATAACAAGGAATATTTCTATAAGGTAAGAAGTTTTGTTAAAAAAGGCTCTGATAAGGTATTTTCAGAGTATTCAGACGCCTCAAACGACATTAAGATTAAACTTTCAGTGCCTCAGAACCTCGTTTTAAACAGAACAACTCCAACTTCGATGACATTGAAATGGGAAGAAGTTAAAAACGCAGACAGATATATAGTTGAATATAAGAAAGAGGGCGGAAACTGGATTGAGCTTTCTTCAACCAAATCAACAAAGAAACTCAAAGAAAAACTCATCGTTGGTAAAACATACTATTTCAGAGTTAAAGCAGGAAACAAAATCGGATGGGGAAATTTTTCTTCCGGAATAAGCAAACAAATGCTCCCTCCCACACCTTCAGCTCCTGAGCTAAAGAACAAGGAAGGTGGAATAAGAGTTTACTGGAAGCCTATTGACGGGGTTACAGGATATAAAATTCTTAAAGCCACTTCAAAGGGTGGAACTTACAAGGTTGTTAAAACAATTACAAATCCGAAGGCAACCTGCTGGACGGATAAAAACGTTCAAAATAATAAGACCTATTACTACAAAACAGCACGTTATGTTAAGAAAAATAAAACCTTTTATCTAAGCCCGAAATCCAAGTCATCGCATATAAAATGCGTTAAATAAAAGGCTTAGGCTCAGCACTTTGTCTATTTTAATCGACATATTTAGTTAAGATAGAAATATTTTTAAATATTTTCAACATAATTTGCTAAAATGCTTGACAACAAAAGTCTATTTGTATATAATCTATCCGAAAACACGGAAAGAGCAAGGAGGGAAAGCATGAGTCAGGTAAGAGTTAAAGAGAATGAATCTCTCGACAGCGCACTCAGAAGATTTAAGCGTCAGACTTCACGCGATGGCATCATCCAGGAAGTAAGAAAGAGAGAGCATTACGAAAAGCCTTCTGTTGCTCGTAAAAAGAAGAGCGAAGCAGCTCGTAAAAGAAAGTATAAATAAGAAAATCGCAGGTTTATCCTGCGGTTTTTTATTTTTGTTTATGATGTGCTGCTTTGCTCTTCTGGGGTCCCCAAAAAATCGCAAGATTTTTTGGGGAGAGGAGGAACAATCGAAGTGATTATTAGTATTTTGCTTGCAAAATGCTTCAATCACGGAGTTTGTTCCGACGAAGCGAAGCAGCTCGTAAAAGAAAGTATAAATAAGAAATTCGCAGGTTTATCCTGCGGTTTTTTATTTATCTCGTATTGGCATATTTAATTGTTTGTGCCTAAGCCGAATAACCTCAATTCATCATTCATCATTAAAATAAGGCAGGCGCCCGCCCTGCCTTATTTTGTTTTAACTGATTTTTTCGTGCTCCAGGAAGAATAATATTTCTTTCCGCTGACAGTTTTATATGTTCTGATACGAACATAGTATTTTTTCTTTGCTTTGAGCCCTGTTATCTTCTTCGAAAGCGTTGTATTCTTTGTTACGTTAACAGCTTTAGTTGATGAAAAAGCGCTGCTTGTTGAATACTGAATCTGATATCCCGTTGTCTGTGTTGCTTGCTTTTTCCATTTAACCGTAAAGGCTTTTTTAGCGGCACTGACGGAAGAAAGGGTTGTTCCCTTTGGTTTAATTGTATAGGTTTTCGTTATAGTTTCGCTATTGCTGTTTTGGAATTTAATATTCACCTTGCCTGTTCCGACGCTTATAGTATTTGAATACGAAACAGTATAATAAATCGGGCTTATAGCCTTTTTATTCTTGTTATACACTTTAACAGTCGGCTTTTTTGAGCTGCCGCTATAAGTATAGGAAGAAGTTGAAAGGGTTGCGTAATTACCGCTTGATGTTGGTTTTACAAGAGTTCCTTTAACATTGATTTTATAAGTTCCTGCAAAGTTATTAATACCGGTTAAAATAATCTGATATCCACTGCTTGTTGTTACATAGGTTTCGGTATAGTCCTTATCTTTAGCAAGGTCTTTTCCGTTATATGTCAGCTCACAGGTTACAAGACCGCCCGAGGTTTTCGTTGAAACAACGCAATTTCCGATACTTGCTTTGTTGATATAGAAATGCATTGTTGCAGTTCCCGTGCAGCCGTTTATGCCCTTGATTTTAACGCTTGCCTCACCTGCATTCAAATTATTTGAATATGAGTCAATAACATAGTCAACACCCTGTTCAAGATAACCATCGAGATGGTCGAAACGAACTGGCTTTTGAAGCTTTCCGTTATAGATATAAACATTTGTTTTACCCGAATCGGCATACTGACCGTCGAGGGAAGAAATATCAAATTTTTCCGTTATTTTGTATCTGATTGTTTTCTTTGTTCCCGAAGCTAAAACATCGCTTGTTGAAAGCCCTGTTAAGGTTAGAATTCCACTCTCATCCCAGCTCAGACCACCGCTTGATGTAACTGAATAATCCTTATCAACCTTAACATTATACTCTCCGATTGTCATATTAAGAGAGCCCGCTTTAAATAAATCGGCAGGAGATGAAATATTGTTTTGAGCTCTCAGTGACTCGGGAAGATATGGAAATTCAAAATCATTATCATCAATTCCATCTTTGTTAAAGTCAATGATAATTTCATCCATTCCGATTTTATTGACCTTAAACGTCAGATAGTAATGGCCTGAATAGTTGTTTCCGACTTCGTAGTTAATATCAACATAATAGGTTCCGATATCCTTAATATCAGTTTTCTGAGTATGAGCCGAATCCTTATATGCAACCACTTCATAATCTTTTCCCTCTTCAAGAACATTTTTATATCCATCTACAATATAAGTCTTCGGAGTTATGGTATTTCCTGTATAGACCGCGCTTTTCTGAATATTTAAGGTATCATAATCATAGTTGCCCTCGTGGGAATTATCAAGATCCATTGGTATTATGTTGAAACTAATCTGAACAAAGGTGTTGTTTGCGCCTTTGATATTAATTGTATATTGCCCTGCGTCCTTTATACCAGTCAGCTTATCAATTTCATATTCCTTTATATCGAGATAAGGAATAAACACCTCATAAACAGACTGGGGCTGACCGTTATATATAAAGCCATGAATATCAGTTGGCAAAACATCGCCGTTATCATCAATATTGATAATATACTGGTCGTCTTTAGTTGAATGAATAAGCGCAACCTTAACATCTGTATCGCCCTCATATTCGGTTGAACGGCGAACAATATAGCCCCCCTGAAGCGCATCAATATTATTGAAATTGAGCTTTCTAAACTGATAGTCTTCTTTTGATGAAACATAGGTTGAATCACCGTTGTCGCCCCAGTAATCATATATAACAAAGGCTGCATCAATTGAAGTATTATCAATATGATAGGGCTGCTGATGATTCATATAACCAAAATTGATATTCTCCCTTCCGCAGAGGAAATAATCATAATTATTCATATCAACATCTTTAAACGAATTCTGAGCGGCAAAGGTTGTATCTACTTCAAACCATTTATAGCCGTCGCCGCAGCCGTCATCAAGCCATACATAGTTCCATTCGTGAGGGTCGCTTCCCTTGCCCGATTCATCAACATAATCGCCATCAACAATTCTGCAGGGTATTCCGTTCATAACACAGAGATAATAAAACAGCTTTGAATAGCCCTCGCAGACTGCAAGTCCCTGGTCGGCAGTACTGATTATATTTTCCCCTGTAATACTCTGTTTATTGCTCCAACTGAAACTCTCTTCTTCATCAAGATTGCCTCTCAGGGCACCGTATGCAGAATGGGCAACTGTATATCTCTCGCTGTTAACAGGATATTTTTCCCTGTCGGTGAAAACATCCCAGTCGTACTTTGTATTGCGAACAACAAAATCATATATTGTTTTAACCTTATCGTAGTCGCTCGCGTCTTCTCTGATAAATTTTTCTGAAAAATCAGAACAGTAGCGCCGTATGAATTCTTCCTGCTCAAAATTCGTGTAGTAGCAAATATTTCTGAGAGAAAAATAGAAAACTGAATATCTTGTATTCCCCTCTGTCGGATTATCCTCAGCAGGAGTATAAGGAATACTTCCTATAACAACTTTTTTTATAGATTTAAAAAGATAATCTCCGCCACCCGCATTTGAGGGCAGCGCACTGTCTTTTTTATAAACATCCGTCATAACATCGCGGATAAACTGTTCACGAATCTCCGCGGAATTGCTTTCGTTATAAATATATTCAGGGTCGCTTGTTGCGAAATAATATGTTATCTGATTTCTTCGACTAATAAGTCTGTTCTGAATATAAGAAATCATCTGATCATAATCAGTGTTAAAGGCAAGCGCAACGCCGTTTGACCTGCGGTAGTATATTCCGTTTTCATCCGTAGAAGGAAGAGACAGACTGTCTGTATTTGAATATGTTATAGAACTGAGAGTTATGGTAAACGGATAATATCTTGCATTATTTCCATAAGGATAATCGCTGTCGTTCATATATCCGACAGTGCTGTGTGCTCCAATAGTGTAACCGTCAGTTCCTATTAACTGAGCAACATCAGACATCAGTAAACTATAAATGTCATCGCCGCTTAAGGAAGATGTGTCGCGCGTTGTATTATAAATATATGCAAAGTTTTCATCAGAAGTTGCAAAATCAAATGAAACGCTTCTTTTGAGAGCCTTCAATTCGGTTGCAACATAATCAACTATTGAATTCCAATCGGTATTGAAGGGCTTTTCTTCACCGTTATAAATACGATAATATGTTCCGTCTTCATCAATATAGGGATAATACGGATATTTATCTCCAACCTGACCCAAAGAACTAACGGGCACAAAGAAAGAAAACAGCATAACAACCGCAAGTAATGCTGAAAACAGTCGTTTTTTCATTCCTTATACCCCCTTTTTTCACTAATCTAAATTTCTCCAATATTATAATATCATAATTTTTCTAAGATGTAAATAGATTATTAACAAAACTACAAAAAGAAAGGATACTCAACGAGTATCCCTTCTTAATTTTTAAACATTAACCAGTTTATTATCACTGTTTTCTTTTGTAAACTGCGCTATTTTATACTTCCTTTTAACAGCGTAAATATTTGATTTAACCTTGCCCGTTGCAAGCCTTGCAACAAGCTTTGTTGCATCTGAATTATACTTAAAGCGCATATGCTGAACATCTTTAAGGAACCAGGTATTATCGGGAAGAGCACAGGTTTTTGCATTAATAACCTTATCGGGTGAAACATATTTACCCTTGCGGTTTTTCTTGCTGAGCTTCTTTGAATATTTTGCAACGGTTGCCCCTGCAGAAGCATATTTTGTATCGATAAGAACATCGGTCTGGTTATATGCTTTTGAAGTTGCAGGAATGCCCATTGTTCCGTAGGAAGCAATTATTGCAACCTGAGCGCCGCTCTTCTTAACAGCTTTAAGATTCTTTTTAGCTCTGCCCTGAACAGCATGGTATTTCTTAATCTTTTTATATACTCCGCTCGTCTTATCGAGAACGCCCATTTTACTCATTTCCTTAACTGCTTTATTGAAGCTGTTATAGGGAATGCACTCCCATAATGACGGAATATTTCCAATCCAGGGCTTTATAACCTTCTTAAACAAGCTCTTAACATTCTTCTTATTCTTAACAAAGCCGTTTAGATAATCTGCTGCATAGCCGATTCTATCATCGCCAAGAGCATAAATAAGACGGAAAAGAGCTGCTGACGAGCCATTATTATAAGCGCTCTCCATACAGTCAAGATACTGAATTATTGATTTTTTGCTGAATTTCATATCAAGTGCATATGCTCTTGAAACATCAACACCCATTATAGCAGGATTAACAAAAACATAGCGTTTAACATCTTTCTTTGACTTATAGGCATCCATATATGCCGAAAGAACTGCTCCGCCGAGAGAACATCCTACAAGCGAAACCTTTTTACTGCCTGTCTTTTTCTTAATCTTCTTTATATATGCATTAAGGTCTTTGGCGGTTTTGCATATATCCTGGCGCCAGTCATAATTAAAGCAATAAACATTCTTTGCGCCAACTTCTCTGCAAAGCTGACGAGCTATTGCGCTTTCAGCAACAGTTGCGTCTTTGTAATAGCTTCTGTGCTTTGAAAGAGGAGCTGTCCAATAATTTATAATACCCTGACCCTTTTTAACATTACCGTTTTCGGTGCAGTTTATCGGAGTATTTTTAACGAGCTTTGCAAGAGAATTAATGAGCTTTTTATCATTAACCTTTCTTTTCGGCTCAATAATCTTCAGAACTTCGCAGATGAGATCTTCATTATCAAGAAGTGTTGAAACAAGGTCATCGCCAAGTCCGAGATTTTTAATTTCTTTTTGTTCTTCTGTTCCTATGTTCTCATAAACAGGGTTCGCACCAAGTCCGTGAACAAGAATAACAGGAGTAACCTTCTCTTTTGCAAATGCAACCGAAGCAGATGTTAAAGCCATCAGCAAAGAAAGAGCTAAGCAAAGAATTGAGTTGAATACTTTTTTCATTTTCATTCCTCCAAATATAATCAATCAAACCTATTTAGGCTTCCCCTTGAGGGGAAGCTGTCTGCGAATACTTGGAGCAGACTGATGAGGTGACTTTATGTTTTGAGTGCTTTTGGCGAACGGTTCAGGAACTGTGTTCTAAAGGCAACACACCTCATCCACCGCAAGCGGTCCCCCTTCCCCTCAAGGGGAAGTCGTGAGACTAAATTGATTTCAACAGCTTCGGAAGTCTTGTAAGCGCTCCTCCGAGTCGCCAGAAAATCTTACTAAATCCAATAAAGCTTGACTGGTCATCGTTGAGCATCATAAGAAGTCCGTCAGCCATCTTCGGTGAGAAAACGCCCATACTCATTGCGATAAAGTTTCTTATAGGAATCTGAGTTGCCATTGCAGCAAGCATCTTTCCGTCACCGTTTTCAGCCGAGCCCATCTTGCTCATAACCTTTTCAATCATTCTGCAAAGTCTTCCGCCCCACTTTGTATGGCGTGCATCGTTAAGACAGCAGTAAATATCTATATTCTTGTTAACATCAATTTCAGGGCTTGGAAGCTCGCCGTAAATTGCAGCGAAATCATCCCTTGTTATTCCTGCAACATTATTATAGTAATTAGGAGCAACATTTCTATAATCAGGGATTTCGCATTCAACAGTTCCTTCAACTGTTACTGTTTCGGAAAGTCTGATATCTCTGCTTGATGCGCCAACAAGAATATCAAATTCGCCTGTTTCAACGCACCAGTCATTAATATTAACATTATAGAAAGCAAACGCTCTCTTGCCGAGTTCAAAGGTAACTTCAGCTTCTTCGCCTGCTTTGATGAATACCTTTTTGAACTCGCGGAGTTCTTTAACAGGACGGAAGATTGTTGAATCCTTATCAGCAACATAGAGTTGAGCAACTTCAGCGCCGTCAACTGAGCCTGTGTTTTTAATCTTGAACGAAACTGTAAGAGTATCGGTATCCTTAATATCCTTAGCTGAAACTTTAAGGTCTGAATACTCGAAGGTTGTATATGAAAGTCCAAAGCCGAACGGGAAAACAACTTCCTTGTCAGCTGAATCATAATACTTATAGCCAATGAAAACAGACTCTCTGTGTTCACTTGTAACAGGTCCGCCGGGATAATTACCGAAGGTCGGGTTATCCTCAAAGAACTTTGGATATGTTTCGGATGTTTTGCCTGAGGGGTTAACCTCGCCTGTTAAAATTCTTGCAACTGCAATTCCGCCAGCCTGTCCGCCAAGACCCGAATTGAGAAGACCTTTAACATTGTTGAGCCAAGGCATAAGAACAACAGATCCGCCGGCAAGAACAACAACTGTATTGCTGTTTGCGATTGCAATTCTCTCAATAAGAGCATTATGGCTTGAGGGCATATCGATTGTTTCTCTGTCGTATCCCTCGCCCTCGAATTCTTCGGTAAGACCTGCGAAAACAATTGCAACATCTGCATCTCTCGCAGCATTTTCAGCTTCACTGAAGAGCTCTTCATTAACTTCATCCTTGCTCTTGTCGTAGCCCTTTGCATATGTAACATCAACACCGAGCTTTTTGAGATTATCAAGCGCATTATCAAGATTTGTCGGATTAATAACTGAGGAACCTGCACCCTGGAAACGGGGAGACTCAGCCATTTCACCGATTACTGCAACCTTCTGACCGGGTTTAAGCGGAAGGATATTATCATCATTTTTAAGAAGCTGCATTGAGCCCTCTGCAATTCTTGCAGCAATTTCGTTATGCTCTTCAAATGAGAAGGTATGCTCACCCTCAAGAGCGGGCTTTGATTTAAGAATAAGGTCAACAACAGTGTCAACTCTTTCATCAAGAACGGCTTCATCAAGTTCACCGTTATTAACAGCAGCAACGATTCTCTTTGTATTAAGCGGTCCTGATGTAGGCATTTCAAGGTCTGTTCCGTTGATAAGTCCCGGAATACGGTCAACAGATGAGCCCCAGTCAGTTACAAATAAGCCTTTAAAGCCCCATTCACCTCTTGCAATTTTCTGCTGAGTATGAGCGTTTTGAGAAGCATAAACGCCGTTGATTTTATTATATGAATTCATAACAGTCCACGGCTGAGCTTCCTTGATTGCTATTTCAAATGCAGGAAGATATGTTTCGCGAAGAGTTCTTTCGTCAATTATTTCATCAATAACCATTCTGAACGCTTCCTGTGAGTTAGCACAGAAATGCTTGAGAGATGTTCCTACTCCTTTGCTCTGAACGCCCTTGATTATAGCAGCAGAGCATTTACCTGCAAGGAACGGATCCTCGCTGAAATATTCAAAGTTTCTTCCGCAAACAGGAGAACGTTTGATATTTGTTCCGGGTCCGAGAATAACAGAAACCTTTTCTTTAAGGCACTCAGCACCCATTGCCTCGCCTGCCTTTTCAAGCAGTTCAGGATCCCATGAACATGAAGATGTTGCAGCAGGTGGGAAGCAAGTTGCAGGAACAGAGTTACCCAGTCCTATTCCGTTTGAAGTTTTTTTATCCGTATTTTGTTTACGAAGACCGTGGGGGCCATCGGTTACCATAATCTTGGGAAGTCCAAGTTCAGGCGCTTCTTCAAGATGCCAGTAGTCAAAACCGGATACGAACGACGCCTTTTGCTCAAGGCTCATCTTTTGGATAATTTCTGGATGTTTCACAAAATTACTCCTTTCATATAAGAAAAATTTATTAACAGAAATATTATACAATAAAAGTTGTAGATTTACAAGATTTTTTATTTATTTCTACATAAATTCTATCTTGATATCCGCCTGCGGGATACTTAGAGAAGAAAAACTGTTGTCCTTTTTCTGAGTTAATATGTATTTTCCAAGTTCACATTTTCCCGTATATGTAAACTCGCCGTCAATAAGATTTGTTTGAGCGCTGTCAAGCGAAGTTAAAACCCGATAAAGAATCAGTGCGGGATTGGTTTTATCAATCTCTTCAATTCTAAAGCTCTTTATAAAATTCTTTCTCTTAAATGAAATCTCTTTTCCGTTGCAACTAATAATCATTCCCTTTGCTCTTGTTGAAATCGGCGTTATAGATACGGTTTCGCCTTTCTTTTCAATAATACAGGAATATGAAAAATCCCCTGTTTTATAAACAGCGGACAACTTATAATCCGCATTTATAACAGGGGTGTATTTATTAGCTGAGCAACCCGAAATAAGAAGCAAAACCAAAACAATAGGTATTAATTTTTTCAATATGTATCAGTCCAAATCCTATTCAAATTCAGACATTAAAGCGCCGAGTCGGTCAATCATATCAGAAACAAGTATTCCTCTCTGACTAAGCTCTTTTGCTGCAATATCTCCGCAAAGTCCGTGGATACAAACAGCGCACCTTGCTGCATCAAAAGCGCTCATTCCCTGAGAAATGAACGAGCCAATCATTCCGCTGAGCATATCGCCCGTTCCTCCCATTGCCATAGAGGGATTCCCGGTGAGGTTCACAAACACCTTTTCTCCGTCCGTTACAACCGTATTTGCGCCCTTTAATACAAGAATTATTCCATTCTCCTTTGCAAAAGCTTTCGCTGTATTTATTCTGTTTCCCTGTATCTCGGCAATTGGTTTTGATATGAGCCTGCTCATCTCCATCGGATGGGGCGTAAGAACAACCGGCGCTTTAATCTCCTTAAATATAGATATGCGCCCATTTATGCAGTTTATTCCGTCAGCGTCAAGAATTATCGGAACTCTGCTCTTTTTAAGAACAAGCTCGGTTATCTCCTTTGTATCATCATTAACATCTATTCCGCACCCGATAACAACACTGCTTGCCCATTTCAGCTGTTCTTTAACAGCGCCTGCTGCCAATCTTGAAAAGGTTCCCGTTACAGTTTGAAGTGCCGGTTCGAAAAGGCACTGAGTTAAATGAGCAGCAGCAAGAGGAAATGCGTCAAGGGGCAACATCAGTTTAACAAGACCCGCACCCGAACGCAAAGCCGCCTGGGTTGCAATAACACCTGCGCCAAACATTTTTTTGCTTGAACAAATGTTTAGCTGATGTCCGAAAGTTCCTTTATTTGAATTTTTCTCTCTCGGAGAAAAACAATTCTTAACATCATCAAACTCGATTGTTTCGGTATAATCTGAGTCATAGCAGTCATTGGGAATACCGATATCAACAGTTTTTATCTCACCGCAAAGAGAATTTGCAGGAGGAAGAATATGGGCATATTTAAGCGTTGAAATCGCAATGGTAAAATCAGCCTTTACTGCATTTGCACATACTTCTCCCGTTGTTGCATTGCTTCCGCTCGGCGTATCAATAGCAATAACCTTTGCAGCGCTTTCATTAACTGCCTTAAACGCGTCATTAAACGCTCCTCGAGCTCTTCCGTGAAATCCAATTCCGAAAATGCAGTCAATAATAAAGTTTGATTCTGTAAAGTTGTTGCACTTTACGTTGTCACAAGTTTGGTTTTTTGAAGCCATTTCATTGTTAATATTTGTAAAGTATTCAACCTTTACTCCGCTGTTCACTGCCTGTTCAAAGTACATAAGAGGTTCGGCGATTGAAGGTTCTTTATCAACGAGAACAATACTCGCATCTGCGCCATAGCAGCTGAGAAGTCTTGCAATAACAAATCCATCGCCTGCATTTTTTCCGTTTCCGCAGAAAACGGAAACCTTTGCGCCTTTTATTTCATTTTCATATTTTCTGATAATTTCATTGTAGCAGGCGTAACCTGCTTTAAACATTAATTCAGCCTCGGTTGAATAACGTTCAAAACATCTCTGCTCAACTAATCTTATTTCATCTGCACTTAATACTTTCATAACTCAATATCTTTCCCTACTCACTAACCATATATCGCGAAACTTACTTCCATGGGTATTTTTTCTGTAAGGCAACAAATTCATCATAATCCTTTGCAAAGTGGAATTCCTTTTTCAAATCTGAGAAGAAATAAAGATAATCCGTATCGGGATGATTAACAACAGCATTGATTATTTCTTCACCCGGATTTGATATGGGTCCGCTTGGAAGTCCCTCGCAGCGATATGTATAATATGAATCATAAACCTTTTGGGAAAAGCCCTGCTCATCTCTTAAATCTCTTGCATAGAAATATGTTACATCACTTTGAAGCTTTGCGCCCTTATTGAGTCGGTTAATAAATACCGAAGCGATATTTCCCGCCGATTCAGGTCCGAAAGCCTCTTCCTGAACAACACTGGAAAGATTGATAAGTTCAAACACAGTCATATAGTTTTCATCACAGAACTTTGTCCACTTATCCGAAATGCGCTTATCAAATGTTCCCAGCATTGCATCGGCAATCCCCTTCGGGTCGCTGTTCATTGCAAAATCATATGTTGCAGGAAAAAGAAAGCCTTCAAGCGGATAGGCAATAAGCTCATCATCAGGAATATCCTTAATCCAGTCGTATTCAAAGCCTTCCTTTGATTTACAAACTTCAAGAAATTCATCAGCTTTGCAGATATTATTCTCTTCAAGAGTTTTGGCAATTTCCATTGCATTATATCCCTCGGGAATTGCAACCTTAACGGTTTTATGAGAGATATCGGGATTTTGAAGCTTCTTTGCTATTTCCTCATAGCTCATATCCGCAGTTAGTTTGTATTCGCCGTTGATATATGTAAAATCAGGATAATGCTTGCTCATCCAGGAAGTCCATAGTGAGTCAAAAACAACGATTTTATTATCATATAGCTTCTTCCCGATTTCATATTCAAAATCATTTTTTGTTATAACAAGCGTATATTCGTCGGAGCTTTGGTTCTTTCCGTTTATATCGTTTGTTATAACCGAATATCCGAAGTATCCAAGAAGTCCGATAACAATTATCAAAATAACAACAAGTATTGCAATAACACCCGAGTGTTTATTCTTTTTCTTTTTCATATTCGTTTCCTTTCAATAAAAAATTATATGCTTATTTTATCATATAAAAAATAAAAATCAATATTTGACTTAAATGGTGAGATAGATTATACTTTATTTATTAAACAGAAGGAGGGAAGATTATGCCTTATTACGATATCGCAGGTCTGAGAGTTAGGATAGAACGCTGTGGCGGAAGAACCGAAAAACAGGCTCGTCCGTATCTTTCACAAAATCAGAACGATGATATCAAAGCCGATATAGTTATTGATGTCAGCGATGAGAAAATCAATTCTCACATTGAGAAGCATCCTGAACTTGGCTATGACGACTGGGCGTATATGCTGACAGGGTCGGCATTTTATGCTGCACTTTTAAACTTCAACGGTATGCTTCTTCACTCCTCTTGCATTGTTGTTGACGGCGTTGCCTATGCGTTTTCAGCGGACAGCGGAACGGGTAAATCAACCCATGCAAATCTCTGGCTGAAATATTTCGGTGAAAGAGCGTATATGCTTAACGACGATAAGCCAGCCATACGAAAAATTGACGGAAAAATCTATGCCTGCGGAACTCCCTGGAGCGGAAAATATGACTATTCAAGACCTGAAATTGTTCCTCTCGGCGGAATATGCTTCATCGAAAGAAGCGAAACGAACTGGATTAAAAAAGCTGATACCAGCAAGGCAGTTTTTAACATTTTCTCTCAAACGGTCAGAAAACTTCCACTCAACGGAATGAATCTTCTTTTTGATGTTATTGAGGATATTTTCGGCAGTGTTCCGCTTTATGAATTAGGATGCAATATCTCAAAAGAAGCAGTTGAGGTATCCTCCTCGGCAATGCTAAAAACACCTGAGGAGCTTGGAATATGAAAAAACACCTGATGATAATTATTTCAATAATTCTTTTGATATCAACTGCAGCAGGATGTTCACAATCGCAAGAACATAATAACGTTTCATCAAAGGCAAAAACAACTGTATCTGAAACAGCTTCTTCAGGTGAAATAGTTATTGTGACGATGGATTCTGAAATCCCGGCAGTTTCTTCAACAACTGCAAATTCTACATCAAAAAGCGCAACGCTCACTACAACCTCAGCCACTTCGTCAACAACCTCAAAGCCTTCCCGAATATCAAATACTAAAAAAAGCACTTCAAAGGTAACGAGCAAAGCTCATAAAACAACAAAGGCAAAGCCGAAAAAGAAACATACAACAAAACAAAATAAAACTAATTCTGAAACACATTCTGAAACTCAGAATATATGCTATATTACAATCGAGTGCAAAAGCATTCTTGATAATATGAATAAGCTCAACGAAGGACACGAAAGCTTTGTTCCGAAAAACGGGATTATTCTTGACAGAACTAAATGCGCTATATCAGAAAACAACACAGTTTATGATGTTCTTTCATCTGCTTGCGGTAGCAATGGAATAAAACTAACATCAAGAAGCACGATTTACGGAATATATGTTTCAGGAATAAACAATCTTGATGAATTTGACTGCGGTCAGTCAAGCGGCTGGGTTTATACGGTTAATTCAAAATCACCGCCAAAAAGCTGCGAAAAATACACTGTTTCAAGCGGCGATGAGATTATTTTCAAATATGTTTGTTAGGAGAATGCTATGTATATCAATGTAAACGGTATAAAGCTCCACTATGAAGTATATGGAAACGGCGAGCCTCTCATTATGCTTCACTGCAACTCAATGAGCAGCAAAATCTTCAAGAAGGCAATAACGATTCTTGAAAAGAAATACAAGGTTTATGCCATCGACTCACGCTCCCACGGAAAAAGCCAGAAGGTTAAAATTCTGCACTATGAAGATATGGCGCAGGATGTTTATGAATTCATCACTGATCTAAATATTGAAAACCCGATTGTTTACGGTTTTTCAGACGGTGCAATAATAGGGATATATCTTGCAAGCGAACATCCCGGACTTGTTAAAACGCTCATTCTGAGCGGAGCAAGCCTTTCTCCCGACAGCACAAAGGATAGAGCAATGAAGTTCTTTAAGCTGTGGAGTCATATTGACAGAAGCGACAAGATGAAAATTATGATGCGCGAGCCCGATATAACGGATGAAATGCTAAAAAAGATTGATATTCCCTGTTTCGTTACAGCAGGCAGCAGAGATTTAATCAAGGAAGACCACACCCGCCATCTTGCCGAAACTCTTCCCAATTCAAAACTTAAAATATTTGACGGCGAAAGTCATTCAAGCTACATAAATCGCAGCACAAAAATTGCTGAATATATTTTAGACTCGGTTAACTGAAAACCGAGTCTATTTTAATTTAAAGGATATTTGAAAAAGATATACGCGCGTCTTCATAGAAAACCAAAACAAGCGCTTTAGTTTCTTCAAGCGAGCTTTTCATACTGTGAGCCGCTTTGAGCGAGCGTATATACTGCGCCAGTTCATCGAGAGTGCTATGCTCTGAAAAGGCAAAAAGAAAGTCGTTTCGGCTTTTCCAATAGCTTTGTAGTTCATCTATTTTTTTATTCCTGTTCTCACTGTCTTTTGCTTCTTCAAACTCTTGAGCCTGTTCAAGAATTTGAATCATATTTTCGCAGCTCGTTTTAACATAATACTGCTCATATATGCAAAGTCCTGCACTGAGCAGGATAAAAACAACTGCAAACCAGACTCTTTTCATATCAGCCTTCCCCTTCTTCCTTTTTCTGAACGCTCAGTGAGCCGTTTGTTTCAACAACAGCATTTTTAACCTCGTTTATATCAAATATATCCTTCTGTCTGAGTGCATCATTCAAATCATCAATAGTAAATCTGAGGCGTTTAAGCTCTTTATGTTGAAGTTTTCCGTTTTTAATGATATAAATCGGCTTTCCGTCAATCATATTTCTAAAAAATTCTGATTTCATTGAAATCGCCGATTCAAGAACTTCAAAAGAAACAAAGACCATAATGGGAAGTATTGAATACGAAAGAGGTATTGAGCTTTCCTGAATAGGAATTGTTGCAACAGCGCTGATAAGAATTGTTATAACAAATTCGTGGGGATTAAGCTCGCCCAGCTGACGTTTTCCCATTATCCTAACAGCCAGAACAACAATAAGGTAAATAATTACACTTCTTAAAACAATAATCGTCATATAATCACCTGTATTATTTTCTCATACACTATGCATATTATTCGCGATCCAATGAATAATAATATCGGTGATAAGATGAAATATCTGACAAAAAGTTATGAAATGAACCGTGACATTTTCAAAAGTGATTTTACAGACTGCTCTGATTTTTTGCTCAGAGAAATTGTTATATCAGGGCAAAGAGGTTTTTTCTGCACCTTTGACGGACTTACAGACTCTTTAATGCTTTCCCATATGATAACCTCTCCGATACTTAGCACAGAGGTTGAAGCCTCATCGCCCGATGAACGTTTTGAAAAAATAAAAAAATCAGTTATCGGCAGCGTTGAGATGAATGAAGTAAACACTTTTGAGGAATGCCGCTTTTATCTTATGAGCGGTTTTGCTCTTTTTTATCTTGAAGGATGTTATAAGGCTCTTGCTATGGGAGTTCAGGGATGGAGCAAGCGAACAACCGATGAGCCTACCAATGAAGCGATGGTCAAGGGCGCAAAGGAATGCTTTGTTGAAACACTCAACGATAATAAAGCGCTTCTCAGAAAACGTTTAAAAACCTATCATTTAAAGTTGAAACAAATAAATCTCGGAACTTCGGTTTCAACCTGCGTTGTTCTCGCATATATGGATAATAGAGTAAATTTTGACTCTTTAAAAGAAATTGAAGACAGGTTGAAAAGCGCTGATTTAAACACAATTTCGGATTTCGGATGTCTTGAGCCGTTCATTAACTCAGATATAAATTCCTTCTTTTCAACAGTCGGAAATACAGAGCGCCCCGATGTTCTCGCTTCAAAGCTTCTTGAAGGAAGAATCGGAATTATTGTTGACGGAACGCCCTTTGTTATATATACTCCGTATCTTTTCAGCGATAATTTTTCATCACTTGACGATTATGATAATCCGCCGTTTTACGCCTCATTCACAAGAATTCTTAAATATCTCGCATTCTTCATATCGATTTTTCTTCCTGCAATGTATGTTGCAGTCGGATCGTTTCATCAGGAAATGATACCAACAACGCTTTTATACGTTATCGCTTCAAGCGAAGCAACAACACCGTTTTCACTTGTTCTTGAAGCGGTTATTATCCATATTCTCTATGAAATCATGAGAGAAGCGGGACTGAGATTGCCCCAGACAATAGGTCATGCAGTTTCGATAATCGGCGCTATAGTTATAGGCGAAGCAATGGTTTCTGCGGGAATTATCGGCGAGCCGATGCTCGTTATTGTTGCGCTAACCGCTATTGCTTCATATGTAGTTTATCCGCTTTATGAAAGCGTTGCAGTTCTTAGAATACTGTTTATACTGCTTGCAGGAGTCAGTGGAATGTACGGTTTGATTATCGGTGCTGGTGCGCTTGGCGTCAATATTTGCGCGCTTAATAACTTGGGTGTTCCCTATTCCGCTCCGATTTCGCCTTTGACTCCTTCTTCAATAGGTGACACTATCTTCCGTCAGGGCTGGAAGAAGCTTTCAAAACGCAGAGTAAGAATCTATGACCTGGAGGGCTCGTCCGTTGAAAACAGAAGCTAAAAAGCCTACTAAAAGAGGCGTTATATCCCCATATCAGCTATTTTTTATCTTTCTTGTTTCAAGAGCAGTTGTTGCTCTGACCTTTTATCAATCGATCCTGTTTAACGGAATTTCTCCCGATGCACTTATCAGCTCGGCTATCGCACTCGGAATTAATCTGATTTTTTGTATTCCTTCATATATATGCGTAAAATATAATAAAAACCCGCTTGATACCAAAGCTGGAAGAATAATATATTTCATATATTTTGTTTTCTTTTCAGGGGTTAATATAAGCCGTTTTGCCTTTTTTGCCTGCGATAAAACAACCCATGGAGACTCCCCTCTGCTTTTTATAATTATTATGACTGCTGCTGCGTGCTACGTAGCATATCTCGGCATTGAAGCACTGGGAAGGTTTTCGGTTTTATGCGCTGTTCTTTCAATTATTGTTCTCATAATCATCGTTATGCTTAACATAAAAAACTTTCATCCGATAAATTTTATGCCATTTTTCGTAGGAACAAAAAATGAAATTCTTGAAAACAGCTATATTTTTTCATCGAATTCCATCGAACCTGCACTCTTTTTTGTTTTAAGTAAAAGATGTCAGAGTAAACCTGAAAAGCCGCTTTTTTACGGAATTTTTGCCTCATATATTGCAATATTCATAATGCTGCTTTTTTGCATTGGTGTTCTTGGAAATGCTGCTCCCCTTTTCTCTTTCCCGGTTTATACCCTCTTTCAGATGACGGCATTCAAGAGCTTTTCAAGACTTGATATTGTTTATACAGCCTTCGGATTTTTTGCGCTGTTTGCTAAATGCGCTTATTTGGTTTACTGCTCCGGGCAATGCATTCAGAGGATGAACGCCAAGATTAAAACGCCATTATTATTCTTTTCTTCCCTTGCCCTTTCGCTTCTCATTTACAGCCGTTTTTACAGCGAAATATCAAACTCAACAAGATGGTTTTACAGCGCAGTTGCAACAGCTTTTCTTGTTATTATTCCAATATGCTTTACAGTATTTTCAAAACGGAGAGTAAAAAATGAAAAACATATTTAAAATTATCGTTTGTGTTATGGCTGTTTCGCTTACATTTTCCTCCTGCACTAAAACATCAAAACGTATTAATGATTTAACGATAGTTCAGGCGCTTGCCGTTGACGGGAATGAAAACAATGCCGAGGTTTCACTTCAGTATCTTAATCTGTTTGCAGGAAGCAGCGCTTCTGACCAGCTCAGCGGAAACATAACATCTCTGACTAAGGGAAAAGGCAGTAATATTTCCGAAGCGGTTTTCAACACCTCGAAAACGGTTTCAAATGATGTTTTTTTCGGTCAGAACAAGCTGATTGTTTTCGGCTTTGATTGGTCGAAAAACAATGTATCTTCAGGAATAGATTACCTTTTAAAAAGCAAGGATTCGCGCCCCGATGTTCTTGCTGTAATCGGTTATCCGAGTGCCGAAGAAATAGTTAGAAGCAAGGAAAAATCTGCTCAGATCCCCGCTGAAAACATCTATTCGCTGATTAAACTCGGAGAGGAAAACGGTCATGCCGCCGCAGTTACTGTTGCAGATATTCTAAATCTCTATAATGATGAAACGTCTGATATTTTCTTTCCCGTTTTAAAAGCCGAAAAGGACAATGTTAAATGCATCGGAACAGCAGTTTTTTCAGGTGATAAATATGCTGCATTTCTGGGTGAAGAAGAAACCTTCGCTTTTTTAACTGTTAAAAACCGTTTTAAAAGAGGAATTATAACCTTTGATGTTCCGAATATCGGAAAGGTTTCAGTTGAAGTCACTTCATCAAGAGCCAAAAAAAGCATTGAAATCAAGAATTCGAAAATAATATTTAGAATTAAAATCAAAACCCGTCTGATAATTAACGAAGCGGGAAAAACAGTTAAAAAGCCGCTTAAAGAGGAGGATAATATTTTAATTCAGACAGCGTGCGAAAAAAAGCTTGAAAGCATTTGTAACAGCACGGTTAAGAAGTGTTTTAACAACAGGAGTGATCCTTTTATGTGCGCAAGATATCTTTATTATGAAGATATCGGTTTATATAATAAACTGAAGGATAATTGGCAAAATTATCTGAATAATATTGAAGTAAAAAGCGAGGTATCATCCTCATTGCAAAGAGTATCAAACAACACTGCAACTTAAATCGCACAGGGGACTGTCCCCTGTGCGATTTTACTGAACTGACTGAAACATTGCTATTATCGGTATCAGTGCTGTTGCAGCAAAAAGCACTGAGAAAATTATTAGAGCTCTCTTCAATCTGACCACCTTGACATTATTATAAATATTTTGTATAATCTACTTTCAGATATGATATAATCTTATTTAAAATATATTATTTAAGGAGAAAGAATATGTCATCATACATTTCCCCTATTTCTATGGGTGCTATATCAGGTCTCTGTGATGTTCTTGAAAAGAACAATACAGTAAAGCCGATGGATTTTGAAAGATACGAGGTTAAAAGAGGGCTTCGCAACAGCGACGGAACCGGAGTTATGGCAGGTCTTACCCGCATATGCTCAGTCGAGGGTTACTACATACTCGACGGCGAGGTTGTTCCTAAGGAAGGAAAACTCTCTTACCGCGGATATGATATTAAGGATATTGTTGAGAGCTGTATTGCAGATAACAGATACGGTTTTGAAGAGGTTGCCTGGCTTCTTCTTTTCGGCTCGCTTCCGACTGAGGAGCAGCTTGAATCTCTTCGCGAATTACTCGGCGAATGCAGAGTTCTTCCCAATGATTTCGTTGAAGATATTATTATGAAGCATCCCTCAAAGGATATTATGAATAAAATGGCGCGTTGCGTTATGGATTTATATTCCTTTGATGAGGACCCTGATAACACTTCGGTTGCAAATGTTCTTCGTCAGTCGCTTCAGCTTATTGCTCAGTTCCCAACTATTATGAACACCGCATATCAGGTTAAGAGAAGAGCATTCTATAACAAATCAATGTATCTTCATCCGATTATCAAGGATATTTCAACTGCTGAATACATTCTCCGTCAGACAAGAGCTAATAAGGAATATACTCAAGAAGAGGCTCACCTTCTTGATATCTGTTTAATGCTTCACGCTGACCACGGCGGAGGAAATAACTCAACCTTTTCAACAAGAGTTTTAACCTCAAGCGGAACAGATACCTATTCCGCTATTGCAGCAGGTCTGGGATCACTCAAAGGACCAAAGCACGGCGGAGCAAACATCAAGGTTAAAAATCAGATGGATTATATTCTTGAGCACTGCGCTCATCCTGAAAACGACGGTGAAATGCGCGATATACTCGCAAAGATTCTCAGAGGTGAAGCCGGTGACGGCTCAGGACTCGTTTATGGAATGGGTCACGCAGTTTATACAAATTCCGACCCGAGAGCAGTTATTCTCAGAAATAATGCAAAAGCGCTTGCCGTTGACCACGGCTTTGAAAAGGAATTCGGTGTTCTTGAAAGCATTGAACGTCTTACTCCAGAGGTATTTGCCGAGGTTAAGGGCGTACAAAAAACAATGTGCGCAAACGTTGACTTATATTCAGGACTTGTTTATCAGGTTCTCAGAATTCCTCAGGATTTATATACTCCCCTGTTTGCAACCGCAAGAATTGCAGGCTGGAGCGCTCACCGTCTTGAAGAGATAACATCGGGCGGAAGAATTATGCGTCCTGCATACAAAAGCGTTTCGAAGCCGAGAAAATTTGTTGCTCTGGGCGACAGATAATGGAAAACAGAAGATATAAACTGAGCTTTGTATTTGCTTTTCTACTGCTTGTTTTATCCGCTGTCATTTATGCGGCAAAAATACGCTTTGAATTTGATAACAAAGTAAACTTCATTATTTACGGTCTTGTTTTTCTTATGCTCATAATATTGGCGTATCAGAGTTTTAAAGAAAAAAGTTATCCGTCTGCACTTGAGATTAAGAAAATCAAGTCCGTTTCCGATTCGGCATTCCTTGCCGGAATTGGCTTTTTAATTGATTTTATAAGCTGTTCTATGAGTTTATACACAGCTTTAAATTCAAAAAGGATAATATATGCAAAGGCAGGCGCAAATGCAGTTTCTCTTGTTTTTGCGCTTTTATCTTCTCTCTATTTCATCTCGATTTTTCTTTCATACAGATATTCTTCATATGATTTCAGAAAACTAAAATTTTTGCATTTCTCTCCACTTTTGTGGGCGCTTTTCCGTTCGGGAGATATTATTCTTAATGTAGTTACATTTAAAGAAGATGTTTTTTCTACGACAAAAGGACTGATGCTTATTTTTGCAATACTCTTTTTCTTTTCCTTCATTTCGGAAATTGAAAATGAAAAGGGAGCAAAAAGGTCTTTTGTTTTCTTTGTCGGCGCATTTTCATATCTCTGTCTGCTTATTTTTTCACTCAGATTTTTTGAATTGCGCTTTCGTAAAGCAGAATTACTTAGTGAAGACAGTTTTTTTGCTGTAACCTCGCTATGCCTTTTCTCCTTTGCTCATTATTTCAGAAACAATCTCCTATCTCCAAGATTATAAAAACTATTAATTAACTATGATAAATGACTTTTTAAAAAATCTTCAAACAGTTCTAATCCAGGTCGGCATACTCTATCTTATCGCCTCGGTTGGATTCATTTCCGACAAAACAAAGATATTTGTTCAGGCGGACGGAAAGCGTCTTGTCGATTTGCTTTTTAATATGATACTGCCGATTGCAGTTATAAATTCCTTTCTTTCAATGGAGAGAACCAAGGAGCACATTAAGCTCCTGTTTTTTGCGTTTTTACTTGCTTTGATAACGCATATTTTCGCTATTGCTCTCTCCTCCCTTACGTTCAGGAAAAGGGACAAAAAAGAAAGTGGAATATACCACTATGCAACAACCTTTTCCAATGCGGCGTTTTTTGCGCTTCCTCTGGCACAGAGTGTTGTTGGAAATGAGGGTGTTTTCTACTGTTCCTGCTACATAGCAATTTTCAATGTTTTCGCCTTCACATATGGCATTCATCAGATTTCAGGCGGAAAAGCAAAAATCAATGCAAAGAAGCTGATATTGAATCCGGGTTCAATCAGCGTTATAATCGGACTCCCCCTCTTTCTTCTGGGAGTTCATCTCCCCGATTTTCTCGCAGATACAATGGGAAGAATTGCAGCATGTAACTCACCCATGGCAATGATTGTTTTCGGAACTTTTTTTGCAAACTGCAAGTATAAAAATATATTCGTAAAAAAAGAGATATATCTCGTATCCCTGCTCAGACTCATCGTTATACCCTGCTGTATGCTATTTATATTTAAGCTGTTGGGAGCAAGCGGAAATATGCTCGTTTCCCTTGTTATTTCAACCTCCGCTCCCGTTGCAACAAACACTGCAATGTACAGCGCAAAATACGATAACGATACCGCTTTGAGCGCAGAAATTGTTGGTCAGACGAGCATATTCTCGGTTATAACAATGCCGATTATTGTTGCTCTTGCATCAATACTTTAAAAATAAATTCCGTGTTTCGGGATTGTAAATTTTTTTCTGCAATATTGAAAATCTTAAAAATAATAATTATAATATAGTAAAATTAATTGAAAAAGAGTGATATAATGAAATTAGTTATAGCTATCATATCAAATACAGATACAGAAAAAGTTATTTCAGCAATAGCGCTGGAAGGATATTCTTCAACAAAAATATCAACAAGAGGTCAGTTCCTTGTAGATGGTCACACAACCCTTCTTATCGGATGCGATGACGAGAAGGTTAAACCTTTGCTTGAAATTATGAAAAACAACGTAACAAAGCGTACTGTTGCTTCAACAGGAGTTACAAGCACAATAACAGGCTCGCTGCTCAACCAGGCAGTTGACGTTGAAAAATACGGAATCGTTGCGTTTATTGTTAACGTTGAAGAGTTCATCAAATTATAAACAATATGAAATTTGAAACATTTATATCAAATCAAAAAGTTAAAGAGCAGCTTGAAATTCTTATCGACTCAGGCCGTTTTCCCCATGCTCTGATAATTGAAGGCGACGAGGGAATCGGCAAAAAAACGCTCGCAAGGGAAATTGCCCTTTCACTTATGTGCATAAGCGAGGAAGAACGACCCTGTAGAAATTGCGCTCAATGCAATAAAGTCCTTAAAGGCGTTCACCCCGATATTTGTGAATACGGTCCCGACGAGAGCAAGAAAACAAGACCTTTTACTGTTGACACTGTTCGCGACATTATTAACGATGCCGCTGTTAAACCAAATGAATCACAGTATAAGATTTACTTTCTTTATGACTGCGAAAGAATGAATACTGCTGCTCAAAATGCGCTTTTAAAGCTCATAGAAGAGCCGCCTGAATATGCGCTTTTTATTCTCTGCACTCAAACGAAATCCGCATTTCTTGAAACAGTTTTATCAAGAAGCGTTGTTATCTCTCTTCAGGGAGTTGATTTTTCTGAGGGCGCTCATTATATCTGCGAAAACAATCCTGATATAAATTATAACGATGCTCTCCATTCCCTGAGCGTTTGCAACGGAAATATCGGAAAAGCGCTTGAATCGCTCAGCGACGGAAAGCTACAAAAATATATAGATATTGCAAATGAACTTGCACTTTCTTCAATAAGCGCAAATGAATATGATTTAATTAAAACTTGCGGCGTTTTTGAAAGAGATAAAACAACTCTGATAGGAGCGCTGACCTTCCTGAAATCAATTTTCAGGGATGCCGTTGTTTCAGACGGAAAAAGCAATATGATTTCAAATCAGAAAGAAACAGTAAGAAAGCTATCTTCTGTTTTATCAAAAGGAAAGCTTTTAAAAATGAGCGATGTCTGCAGCAGGATTATTAATTTAGCTCAGAGCAACGGGAATAATGCAATTCTTATAACAAAGCTCTGCTATGAACTGCGACGCGCTCAGAACAGATAGCCGGACACTTTATCACCGGCAACTAAAATATGGAGGAAAATAAATGGTAAAAGTAGTAGGTGTTCGTTTTAAGGATACGGGCAAGACATATCACTTTGACCCAAAGAATATAGATATTCATACAGGGATGGATGTTATAGTTGAAACATCAAGGGGTGTTGAATGCGGAAAAGCATCAACAGGAATAACTGAAATTCCCGATGATGAGGTTGTTACCGAATTAAAGCCTATTTTAAGAATAGCAACAAAAGAGGATTTAATTCAGCTCGAAAAAAACAAGGAACTTGAAAAGGAAGCATACGCAATCTGCCTTAAAAAGATTGAAAACCACGGTCTTGAAATGGATTTAACAGAGGCTGAATACACTTTTGACAGGTCTAAAATAATCTTTTATTTCACAGCCGACGGAAGAGTTGATTTTAGAGAGCTTGTTAAAGACCTTGCAAGCGAATTCCACACGAGAATTGAGCTTCGCCAGATTGGTGTCAGAGATGAAGCAAAGCTCCTCGGCGGACTCGGAATGTGTGGAAGACCGTTTTGCTGTTCAACATTTTTAAACGATTTTCATTCTGTTTCTATAAAAATGGCAAAGATTCAGGGGCTATCCCTCTCCCCCGGAAAAATCAGCGGTTGCTGCGGAAGGCTTATGTGCTGCTTACAGTATGAACAGAATTCATATGAATATCTCAACAAAGTAACTCCGTCAGTCGGAACAAGAGTTGACTGCCGAAGCGGAAGAGGAACTGTTGTTGACAGAGCTGTTTTAACAGGAACTCTCAAAGTTCAGCTTGATGATATGCCCGAAGGCGCTCCCGTTGTTGTTAATAAAAACGAAGTGCGTATTCTTAAAAAATAAATAAAAGGTAAAAATAAGTAATTTTTATAAATCTATTGCAATTTTATATCGTTTTTGATATATTATAATCGACAAATAATTATGGAGGTAATCGTTATGGCATACAAGATTTCTGATGAATGCATTTCTTGCGGTGCTTGCGCAGGCGAATGCCCTGTTGGCGCAATCTCTGAAGGCGATGCAAAATATGAAATTGACGCTGATACTTGCATCGAATGCGGTGCTTGCGCAGATGCTTGCCCTGTTGGCGCTCCTGCTCAGGACTAATTACATTAAAACGCTCCGTGACTTCGGTCTCGGAGCTTTTTATTTTTTCATTTAATCCGATATATGCGCATAGTATTAATTGGTGATGAAAATGATAAGCGCAATACTATCCTTTTTAAGTGCAAATATTATCTATTTCATTTTGCACATTCAGAATTCTTCTTCCTTTCCGAAACCGCTATCGCCAAAGGAAGAAAAGGAATATATCGAAAGGAAAACAAACGGAGATAAAGAGGCTCGCGCAGTTTTAATAGAACGTAATCTGCGCCTTGTCAGCCACATAGTAAAAAAATACTATGCAAAAACTAATGACACCGATGATTTGATTTCTATCGGAACTATAGGACTTATTAAAGCCATTGACTCCTTCGATAATTCGAAGGGAACAAGGCTTGCAACCTATGCCTCACGTTGCATTGAAAACGAAATATTAATGTTTTTTCGCGCTGCTAAAAAACAGGAAAACGATGTTCTTCTGAGCGATGCAATAGAAACTGATAAAGACGGCAACCCACTGACCATTGAAGAAACCATAGCCGACCCCAGCGATCTTGCAGAAAACCTTGAAACAAAAACAAAATGGAGCGAGGTTGCAAAATATATTATGAATATGGAAGATGAACGTGAAAAGGAGATAATAATTCTTCGCTACGGACTAAATAATAAAAAGCCTCTTACCCAACGTGAAGTTGCGCAGAGACTCAATATAAGCCGTTCATATGTTTCAAGAATAGAAAAGAAGGTTTTAAACGACATTAAAAGAAGCGTTAACTGATATTTCCTCCAATAATATGAAGTCCCAGTGCTTCTTCGTAATGATAGCTGTCAAGCCTTCTCATATAGGCGTCAGTTGTATGCGCTGCAATAAGAGGCATATTCCCATCAAAGCCTACTACAACTAAGGTATGATAAATTTCTGTTGAGTTTTTAAGGTTGATAAAATCCCCAATTTCGAGCTGATGAATTTCTCTTGATGCTGCAAATGGACCTTCTCCCCTGTTTGATAGCATAAATTTTCTGAAATACTCAGCAGAGGTCCAGGCGGCAGCGCGGTTATTAAGAGAGATATAATACCAGCCGATATCCTTTGTGAAATTCATAACCCTGATCCCTGCATAAAGGCATTGTGAAGCAAAGTTAGTACAATCCCCTCCTATACCGTCAAAATTATAGTATTCGGGATTTCTTCTCAGCGCCCATTTCTTTGCATATTCAACTATTTTTTCTCTGTTATACTCAACAAAATGCATAAATCCCACCTTTTTATTATATTAAGGATATATAAAAAAGTGAAAGCGCTGCTTAGTTTTATCTAAGCAACGCTTTTAATTGTTTTTTGTTTATTCAGCTGTTTCCTCTGCTGCTACTTCAGTTGCTTCAGCAACTTCTACTGTTTCTACTGCTTCCTCAACAGTTTCAACAGCTTCTTCGCCGTCAGCCGGCTTTTTCTCTTTGAGAAGAACGAATTTTTCCATCGGGAAGAGAACAACCATCTGAACAAAGCCTGCAACCATTGATGCGATAAGTCTTGCTATTCCGCTGATAAATGCGTTATCTACCTTTGAAAGTGCTCCGTAGATTGCGCCCTGCATCCAGGTTGAGAAGAGAATGAGCGCAAGCATAAGAACGATATAGATAACAAACATATACTGCGGTGCATCTGATTTAAACGTTGTTTTCTTATTCTGAATATAGCCATAGATATTAGCAATAAGATTTGAAAGAAGGAAAGGAAGAACGTAGCCCCATGTTGTTACGCCATCTACAACATACTTTGTAAATTCCTTGCTTCCGGGTTCAAAAATAAGATTCGGATTGAAAATTCCCTGAAGAAAAACAGGAAGAGTTGCTGTTACATGGTCAAAAATCAAGGGCAAGAGATATGCAAGACCTATTTGAATGATTGTAACAAGTCCGCTGACAACAAGGAATTTAACAAGCTGCCAGAGTGTTTTCATAAACGAACCCTTTTCCTCCGCAGCATTATCAATACCGCCAAGGCTGAATTTTTTCTTTTCGTCTGCCATAATTTTACTCCTTTAAAAATAATCATTAACAAATATATTATATCAGCAATAATCTTGCAATGCAATAATTTTTTATCTTTCTCAGAATATAAGCGTAATAAGCCATACAATAAGAGCAATAATTCCAACAATAATTGCAAGAAGGAGAAGAACAAGAAGAATTAAGCAAAGAAGAACTAAGAAGCCTTTTTTACTCGGTTTTACAGGGTCAATAAATTCTTTTTCTTCAAACATCTCTTTCGGAGCAGGGTTTTCGTCATCGAAAATCGGATAGAGCGGCAGAGTTGCCTCGGCGTCACAGTATCCGCTGTTCCAGAGAAGAGGCTCAACAAGGCTTCTTACACTTGTTGCTCCCTTGAGGAATTTTCCTATTTTAAGATGAATAACATTCAGGAACGAATCAATAACATTAAGGAAACCGCAGGTGAGCTTATATTCCCTTGTTTCAGGTCCGTAGGGAGAATCTCCGCAATAGAGATTTGTAACAAGTTCAAGAATAAAGTCAACAACCTTATTATCCTTTATATCCTCGATATCAGCCTTTTTAAGTCCGCTTTCTTTCTTACAGAGCTTCCATACCTTTTTAAAGGTCAGCTTATTGAGGAATTTACCGAAGGGGTGAAGGATTGGCTTTAATTTCTTAGCCTTATCCTTGCTGATTGAGAAGGAAGGCGCAGTCTCAATAAAGCGGTCGTAGTCATTTGCGAGCGCATCAATGACATTGCCTATCATTCCAAAGAAAAAGCCCTTCATATATTCATCAAATGGCTTTCCGCCTGTATCAAGTCCGGGAACCTCTTTGATTGTTATTGTTTCAACATCGACCTTTGCGTTTTTCGGGTCAAGAATAATATTTCTCATAACGGGCGGACAACCAATCATAGCTCCGCAGGCAATATCATAAAATCTGTTGCCCTTTTCAGTTGTAACATAACCGATGTCATGAACATGGGTATGTCCCGAAAGCATAATATTGAGTCCGTTATCTGCAAAAATTTCCCTTGTTACAGCATGGTTTTTCTGCATATCGCCGCTTCCGATAATTGAATAAAACGGTGACGGGGATACCATCGGATGATGGGTCATTGCAATAACAAACTGGTCGTTTTTATGTGCGTCTTCAAGCTGCTCCATAATCCATGCCATACAATCGTCGCTGTAACCGGAGCCACCCTCGCCGTTCTCTTTGAGATTATAGTCATCGTTAAGTGCAAAAAGACGGTAACCCGGTGCAAGCTGAACAACATAGCTCATTGATTGACGGTGCTGAGCGATTGCCTCATTTGGACCGAAATCATAATACATATCCCAGAGGTCAGCTCTGTCTTTTACAGTCGGAACCTGAATAACATTATCTCCGTCATAGCCGTTTGTATAACCCTCTCCCCTGTAGTCGTGGGTGGCTGTTATAACATAAACTCTCTTGCCCCTTTTCTTTAGGTCATAAAGCATTTCAATGAATTCTTCGTGGGAATTCAGTTCGCCATCCTTCGTTGTGTCGCCCGAAAGAACAACAATATCAGTTGATGTATCCTCGCAGAGAATATCAAATCCCGCTTTGATAACCAAATCTGAATCCTTGATTACCTTCTGACTCTTTGACTCGGCATTTTCATATGCTTTGCCCTCTGTACCGTTTTTTCTTGAGTAATAATGCAAGTCCGTTATAAACTGAATTTTTAACGGCTCGTTATTACTTCCGTAGATTTTTTCACTCATTTTTACTCCCCTTTTCGTTAATAAATTTCAAGTATGCCCTCTTTAACATCGCTGTTAAAGGTAAATTCAAGACATCCGCCGTTTCTTTCATTGAATGAAACAGGACTGCCGTTTAAAAATGCCTGATATGTTTCATCCTCTTTTAGCGTTACAATTATCGAATAGTTTTCGCTCTCGCCGTAATACTTAAACTTTATCTCAGCCGATTTATCGGTTGTTTTCTGATAATCGGTCCATATATCAAAACCGCTTGTAACCGTTCCCGGCTTATAATAAGCATTTGCCCAGATACAGATTGGTGAAGAAAGCCCGCCGAAATTATGGAACCATCCGCCCCTCTGAGTTTCAATTCCGAAACACTCATATGTGAAATACGAAAAATCAGTTTCCCTCTTCCATATTTCAAGCGCCCTGTGGGCAATTTCATAGGCAAATTCAGTTTCGCCGTTATCAAGCATTGCTTTATAAACAAACCATTGATGGCTCATCCAGACGTTTCCGTTCCAGTAGCCGTCATCCATAAAATAGGAAGCGCTCATATCAACGGCACTGATACCTGATTTTGAAAACATTTCCTTCGGATTTTTAAGATGCTCAATAAGTCTTTGCTTGCGCTCACCGTAGGCTGCACCGGCAATAAGCGGATAAACACCGTCGAAGCCCTTATTCCAGTTTTCGCCGTCCTTAGTTCTCATTATATACGGCTCATCCTTGTCGTACATTGTGTAGCCGTAGTAGCCCGATTCATCGTCCCAAGCGAGATTATTAAGCGCATCGGTTGAACGCCTGATATCCGCATCATAAGCCTTGACATCCTCATCTTTTCCGAGGAAAAGAGCCGTCATTCTGAGTATTTTTGCCGCTCTGATTGCCTGAGATGTTGAAATACAGGGACAGGTATATTCCTCCGCCTTATTTTTTATCATTTCAAGCTGAACAGGGTTATCATCCATACCGGAACTTGAATACCAGTAATCATACGTTGTCAACAGACCGTTTCCGAATTTCGCACAGGTTGACGAATTAGTTCTTCCCTGAAGAAATTCATAGTATATTTTCATTTTATCATATAGATAATCAAGCTCGCTCTTATCCTCAGTTCTCTTTAACAGTTCCTGATACTGTTCAAACTGAGTAGGAACAAGAGAGCCGTGAAGCAAGAAGCAGTAATCATCGTTTTCAGTTGTTTTGAGATACATATCAAGAACATATCTGCAAAGCTCCCTTGATGATTCAAGAAGACCCATTCCGATAAAACCTGAATCCCAGGTGTAAAATGAATCCCAGCGCTTTCCTGGTGTATGATGGGCAACATATTTTCCGTATCTGTAAACAGGATAAACTATATTTGTTAAAAGCGTTGATTTAAGAATATTTGTTGATAGCTCATATTTCTTTCCGCTTCTGTTATAGCTTACATCCTGAGCATTATTTCTTGCTTTAAGATAGATATATTCATATTCTTCAAGACTCATCGGCTCAATATCGCCCTTAGAAATAACAGCGTATTCGGTATGAGTTGAATGAGGATCAATGAAGATGGATTTAATCAGAGTGTTCTGGAAAAAGCCCTGATCACTGTGCTTTCTCTCAAAAACCTTTGAAAATGTTTCGGTTAAATCATCATATGTAACATCGCCGTTTGAAAGTCTGTTGATAAGCGCGTCCTCAAGACTTCCGCTATTAAGAGTTCTGTGGCGAGTATTTTTGTTGAAGGTCAGAACTGTGAAATCACAATCATCATATCCGTAGCTGAGCTTTGTTTTGATGCAGTTTCTGCTTTGAGAAACATCAATATCGGGAATAATTCTGTGCTGTTCAAGTCGTGGAGTAACTGTTTCTCCATCTTCAACAACAGCTATAAAATCAAGCTCAATTCCTCCCTTGCCAACGCTGACGAATTCAGGATTTTCGCAGAATTCAAAGCACTGAGTTTTAAGTTCATCGCTTGCTTCAAAAATATATTTTTTATCTCCGCAAATAAACTCAGCAGGAGTATCGGAAGTAGTTCTGTATCTAATTATAAAAACAGGATTATCAAAGCCTTCACCGCTTATTCCATAGCTTACCCTGTCGCCCTCTTCTTCACCGAAGGGCTTAAAATTACGATAATGAACATGGTTGTTCCCGAAACGATCTCCAAGACCCGAACGTCCCCAGAAATCCCTGTCTCTGAAAGTTCCTTTGAAAAGTCCGTCGGGATTTTGTTCATCCCACGGTCTTTTATTTGCATAATCAAAACTCTCATAATCAACAGCATTTATAACTTTTGATTTTTCGGGAAGGTCGAGAACAATATCCCTTGCGCTTGGAAATTCAAGAGATGAAAAGAAATTTATAACTGTATTCTGCTTCAGTTCACTGTTGTTATTAACGCATATTCTTGCAAGATAAGCTTCATCGTTTATCTTTGAAAAAGAAACATCCGCATAAACAATATCCTTCCAGAGAAGCTCGTATCTATAAGCATAAAAGCTAAAATCATTATTGCACTGCCAGAGATGATAGTTCGATGGAACAGTTACATTAGGAACAGGAGTCGATGAGTTCCAGAGTGTCGGATGAACGGTGAAATCAAATCTTGCTCCTACGTCGCTGAGAGAGTCAATAATCCTTGAAAGTCCCATATATTTTTTTGAATAAGGCCCCCATAGAGGCAGTTCAAAGGTATTTGCCATAGTTAGTATCTCCGCTGAAAAAAAATTTCTGAAAATATTATCTATAATTATTAGTCAAATGTCAATAAAAAATAGAATTTATTTTATTAATTTTTATTTTATAAAATAATTAAATATTGACAAAGAACGACTAATAAAGTAAAATGTAATTTAGGACAAAATGTGTTGAGCAAATCTTATCAGATTTCACATTTTCCATATGAAACAAATATTGAAAAAGGATGAATAGTGACTATGAATATTGATGCTAATGTTCAGAAAATTTTAATTTCACTTTTAAGAAGATGGAAATTGCTTATTGTTTTTGCGCTCATAGGAGTGCTGCTGGGTTATTTCTACACCTCACATTTCACAACACTGACTTATTCTTCAGAAGTAAAATTCCTTGCTTATGCCGTTGATGGCAACGATGACCTCGGTGAAATCAGTCAGGCTCCGTCAAGCAGCAAGGAGCAAAGCAGCGAATACGTCAGAACCAGTAATACAAGTAAAATGAATTATGCTATGAAAATGCTTCCAACCTATGTTGAAGTCATGAGAACTAATGAGTTTATGACAAAGGTTACGAATGCGCTAAATAAAAAGCAGAATTCAAACTACAGTGTTTCAACTATTAAAAACTCAATGGAAATTGAATTGATAGAAGAAACTGCGATTTTTAAAATTGCCGTTACAACAACAAATGCTGAGCTTTCATACAATATTGCTCAGCAGCTTGAAACCTCTGTTCCCCAGATGATGAGGCAGACAAATAACTCACTCGTTCACGCATCTGTTCAGGACAAGGCTGTTAAAGCAGCATCAGCAGGAAGTCTCGGATATCCTAAAAAATGTGCTATAGGCGCAATAATCGGAATCGTTGTTGCAGCAGCATATGTTGTTCTAAGAACATTATTTGATGTTCGAATCAAATCAAGTGATGAGCTTTCAGACAAGTATAACATTCCTGTTCTCGGTTCTATCCCGAATTTCAGTAATGCAGGACCTGCACCGAGACAGAATACTCCGGCACCTGCTGCAGCAGGCGCTGATAGTCCAGCTTCAGAACAAGTAAAGCAGAAAGGAGAGGATAAATAATGGCAAGAAGAAAGCATAATGACAGAGTCACATCAAATACATCAAGAACACTTATTCAAAACCTTGACATTAATCCTACCCTTAAGTTCAGAGTTGAAGAGGCTTATAAAGGTATCAGAGCAAACATAATGTTTTCAATTATGAAAAAGGGATGCAAGACCATTGTTGTAACCTCATCTGTTGCAGGTGAAGGTAAAACAACAACAACCATCAACCTTGCAATAACCTTTGCACAGGCGGGTCAGAAAGTTCTTCTTATAGACGCCGACCTCAGAAAGCCGAAGGTTCACCATTATTTCACTGTTCCTAACGCACCGGGACTTACAAATTACCTTGGTTCAAGCGTTATTGAATCAAGCGCAGAGAAGGTTGATTTATTTAAAGTTGTTCACGCAACTGAATTTGAAAATCTTTCAATTATCTGTTCGGGAACAATTCCTCCTAACCCTGCTGAGCTTCTCGGAAGCGAGCCCATGTCGGATTTCCTTACCGAAATTGCAAACGATTTCGACTATATCATTATCGATACACCGCCTATTAATATCGTATCGGATGCGCTTCCTCTTATCAGAGAGAGCGACGGAGTTGTTCTTGTTGTTAAGTACAATCAGTCAACTCATCCCGAGGTTGAAAGAGCACTTGGAACACTTGAATTCATTGATGCTAAAATCATCGGCTTCATAGTCAACTACGTTGAATCTGCAGCAGGCGGAAAATACAGATATAACTACTATCGCCGCTACTACGGAAGATATGGCTACGGCTATGGTTATGGCTACGGCGGCTACGGCGGCTATGGCGGGTACGGTGGCTACGGCGGCTACGGTGGCTACGGCGGTTATGGCGGATATGGCGGCTACGGTGGTTACGGCGGATATGGTGGCTACGGCGGCTACGGTGGTTACGGCGGATATGCTCCTCAGCCACAGAATTCACCGGGCGTTGCTCCTAACTACGGAGCAGGCAGTAACTACAGCAGTTATAGCAGCTACGGTAACTACGGAAGCTATGGCAATTTCGGAACTGATAACAATTCGAATTCTATTTTCAAGGGCAATCAATACGACCCAAGGAAGTAACATAAAATGGTTATAAACAATCTGATTGAGATGCACTCTCATATTCTCCCCGGAATAGATGACGGAGCAAAGGATGTTGAAACAAGCCTTAAAATGATCGAAAGGCTCAGGGATCAGGGCGCTAAGAAAATTCTCTTAACTCCCCACTATTATTCAGATACAATATCCCTTGATGACTTTCTCAGAAAAAGAGAAGCCGCTTATAACACTCTGATAAAAGAGGTTCCAAGCGGATATCCCGAGCTTATTCCGGCTGCGGAGGTTTACATAAGTCAATATCTGTTCAACAACAAGAACATAAAGGATTTATGTATCGGCTCTTCAAACTACGTTTTGATAGAGCATCCGTTTTCTGCGCGCTTTGATGATAAGGATTACGACAGACTACTTAATCTCTACTGTGACTACAGAGTTAAGCCTGTTTTAGCCCATATTGAAAGATACAGAGCGCTTATGGATGATAAATACAAGCTTGCTGATTTAATTGATATCGGATGCCTTCCTCAGGTTAATATAAGCACCTTTGCCGAAGCGCCGAGAAGAATAAAAAAGAAGCTGTTTAAATTTCTTAATAACGGACAGATTATGCTACTCGGCTCCGACTGTCATAATCTTGATTCCCGCCCACCTGAATATGAGGACGGAATCAATGTTATCTTAAAAGAAAGCGGACAGGAAGCCGTTGACGTTCTTATGAGCAATGCAGCAGCTTTATTGAAATAATTTTTCCCGAAGGATTTCTTCGGGAATTTTTATTTTTATAATTCATATTATTATATATGAAAAAAATAAGCGAAGCTATAATCTCATATATAATTTTTTGCATAATAATTGTTTTAACTATATTCTCCCCTGCTGCAAAAGCGGGCGCTATTGAGGGAATAAACCTATGTGAAGGGATAATCATTCCCGCTCTTCTTCCTATTCTTATACTAAGTAATACGCTGATAAGGCTGAAATCAAAGAGAGTGGTTTTAAAGGCGAGTATCCTCGGTATGATATCAGGATATCCTTCAGGCGCAATTTTAACAAGAGAGCTTTATCAGTCAGGCTGTATTACATTTAAAGAAGCTGAGAGAATTATGTCCTTCAATTTCTGCGGAGGAATTGCTTTTATTATAAGTGCTGTCGGAGGCGTTATATATAAAAATACAAATACAGGTTTAATTCTTTTTGCAAGCTGTGTTTTATCGTCGATTATTATTGCCGTTTGTACTAAGCCGTTTTATAAATCCGAAAAGCATAGTCAAAGCGCTTTGGCGAAAACAAATTTCAGCACTGCTTTTTGCGATGCTGTTGAAAACTCAGTTAAAAGTCTTGCTGTTATGAGCGCATATATAATTCTTTTTTCCTCTCTTTTATCGCTGGTAAAGATTGCGGATTATTTAACTCCCCTTCTTGAAATTACTAACGGAATATGCAAGTCCAAAACTCTCCCTCCCCTGCCGATGACAGCTTTCTTTCTGAGTTTCGGCGGAGAATGTATTCACTTTCAGCTTTTTTCGGTTTTGAAAGATATGAAGATAAAATACATAAGATTTTTCATATTCAGAGTCATTTCTGCAGTTTTATCTTTTTTCATATGCAAAATAATACTTCTTATTTTTCCTGATATATCTCCTGCGAGCATTTCGCTTTCCCCAAGTCTGCCTTTTGAAATAAGCAAACTTGGAACAGGACTAAGCACAGTTATGATAATCGGTTGCGCAGTTGTTATTTTTGATATAGAAAACCGAAAGTTAAGATTGAATAAATAATTCATATGTGTTATTATTATAAAAAGAAACTTTTTCAGGAGTAAAATCATGAAATCAAGTGTAAGGATAATAACCGCTATACTCGCAATACTGCTGCTGTTTTGTTCATGCACATATATTGATCCCGAGTATGCAAACGAAAACCAACAAACCCAAACAACTCAGGAAAAAACCACCGAGGAAACAAGAGAAGCATCTGAGCCCGAGACTAATCCCTCCGAGGAGACTACAGATCCCGATGATATTCCCGAGTTTGATAATAAGCCTTATATACCGCTCAACAACAATCTTCCCGATTTTGAAGCCAGCGAGCTTACAACAACTTCGTATGAAACATACGGAAAACTTGACTACCTCGGGAGATGCACAAGATGTATCTCCTGCATCGGTCAGGATATAATGCCAACACAAAATCGGGGCGCAATCGGAGAAGTTAAGCCAACGGGCTGGCATTCGGATAAATATGATAATGTTGATGGCCACTATTTATATAACCGCTGTCACTTAATCGGATATCAGCTCACTGCCGAAAACGCAAACGAAAGAAATCTGATAACGGGAACAAGATATCTCAATGTTCAGGGAATGCTCCCCTTTGAGGATGAGGTTGCAGATTATGTTAAATCAACAGGCAACCATGTATTATATGAAGTAACTCCAATCTTTAAAGATGCTGAGCTTCTTGCAAGAGGAGTACATATGCAGGCAATGAGCGTCGAGGACAATGGTCACGGCGTCTCTTTTAATGTTTACTGCTATAATGCTCAGCCGGGTATTGAAATCGACTATAAAACCGGAGACAACAGGGCGTCTAAAAAGGAATACACCTTTGATGACAAAAACGAAAAGAATACATATATAATCAATATCAATTCAAAGAAATTCCATCTTCCAAGCTGTGAAGCAGTTGACAAAATGAGTGAAAACAACAAAAAGAAATATAAAGGAACAAAAGAAAATCTTATTAAAAACGGATATTCTCCCTGCAAGATTTGTAATCCGTAAAAAACACCCAAAGGCTAGCCCTTGGGTGTTTCTTAATACTATTAATCATAAACATTGATAAACTCTTCTTTATCTTTATCAGAGAGCTTTGCAAAATAGTCTTTAACAGTATTATTAGCAATTACCTTTGCTCTGTTATACTCTCTGAAATCGCCCTCATTTGTATAAACAAGTGCAGTTTCAGAATCATTCTGAACTAAATCCATACGGTAAAATCTTCTCTTTGCAATTTCCTTTTTCGCCTTTTTAGCAATCTTTTCATCCTTGCTTTCAGTTAATTTAACAAGGGAAGGAACTGCGCTGTCGCTCATATTTGCGATAGCTTCAACGTCAAGAGTTTCAAGTTCGCCCGAAGTATAGGCAGAGATATTATATTCAGCAGCAATTCTGTCTATATCCGAAAAGGTCAGAACTGTAAATATAACAGCGCAGATAATAATTATTGCCTGCATATATTTAACTTTAGGTGCAAAAATATGAAGAATGAAAAACGCAATAACAAAAAGCATCATCAGCATAAATGCACAAACAAGAATTCTGTTGACAGAAAGTCCGTAGGTTGAAATATTCAGTCTCATTTTCTGCATTGCAACGATAATCAGTAAAACCGAAAACAGCGAAATAAAGGTTGAAAGCACCTTGATAAATGCAGGGAGCTTTTTATTTTTTCGCTCGCTCAAAAGTGAAACTAACGAAATCAACGCAATATTGATAACGCATATTGCAAACATCTCATAAAATCCTCTTCTTGCAAAGGCGCTTGCAGTATAAACATAGTCCTCGGGAAGAATACCTTTGAATGCGCTGAAAAAGTAAGCAAGCTGATAGAAAAGATAAACAATATAAGTTAATGAAATAACCGATAAAAATGAAATACAGATTGTTGAGGAAAGCTTCTTCTGGTCAGCCTTTTTGGTCTGCTTCATTTTATAGTTTTTTCTTCTTCTGCTGAGTAAATATGAATAGAAAAACGGAAGAACTACTACTGCAACGGCAATCTCAATCAGATATTCGCCGATATTTTCAAAGACCGTTCCAACAAGCCCTTCAAATGCTGCGTCTGAGCTGACAAGAAGCGGAATAATAACGATTAAAACAGGCAGAGCGCAGAGACAACCTATAAGAACAGATAAAGCTCCTTTGTTCTTTTTTGCGCCCGCTTTTATAGAGCCGAAAACATTTTCAAGATTTCCGAAGGGCGCTCCAACGGTTTCTAAAAATAAATCAATAAGCAGTTTATAGCTGCCTGCAAACCTTGTTATTCCACCGCTTATTCCGAGACAGTAGATTGCAAATAAGAAGAGAATTATCAGAAGTGAAACAGGCTTTATAAACGTATTATTAAAAAACGTAGTCGAAATGCTTAGTATCAGAGAAAATGCTCCGCAGATAAACGAAAACAGCTTATTCTCGGCTTTTTTGTCATATATAAATGCTGTTGTAAAACCAAAAATAATAGGAAATGATATTGTAAAGCCGAGTGAAAATCCGTGAAAGAAAGCTAAATCAACAAATATAAAAAGCTCAGCAAGAGTTATAAATATAAATATGTTTTCCTTCTTTGAAAGAGGGGTGTATTCCTTTTTTAACGGCGCTGTATTCGGAACAAAATATGCACTTTTCGGATTTAATAATTCAATATTTTTTTCAGGTTTGTTATCCATTATTTAATCCTCCCTGTATTCAATAATATCCGCCGGCTGACAGTCAAGCTCCTTGCATATTGCTTCAAGAGTTGAAAATCTGATAGCCCTCGCCTTGCCTGTTTTTAGTATTGAAAGATTTGCCTGAGTGATTCCTATTCTTTTTGCAAGCTCAAGCGAACTCATCTTTCGTTTTGCAAGCATAACATCTAAATTTATAACTATCATTTAAACCACCAAATCATTATCTTCTTTGATTTCTATTGCCTTTTTAAAAACATTGCTCAAAACCCGAACAACAAGCGCAACAAACATTTCGCCCATTGAAAGCAGTATTACCGTTTCGATTGATTTATAAATCAGCGCTATAATAATATAGGATATAAATCCGACTAATGAGGCAAAAATACAGCAATAGCAGATTATATTCATCAATTTAACATTTTTTCTGTCAAAAACAACATCTTTAAGAATGTTTCCCATAATCCTATCAAGACAAATTAGCGCTATATACCCTGCAGGAATAACTGCATAAAACGGATAGATAAGATATTTTCCGTGAGTTCCTATCATAACAAAGAAAAACGGATTTCCCTCTTTAACCCTCATTAAAAACGGGAATGCTATAATTGCCCCCAAAAGCAAAACATAGCAAATTCTAATAACTATCTGGCATAGTGTAGTTGATCTTTTATCCATAACCCAATTCCTTTCAAATGTATCAGGGGTCTGACCCCATATACATTTATTTTGTTATTTCAATCTGAAGCTTTCTTTGACAAATTTCCTCATATCTGCTTCGTCGTTATTATCGCCAAAACAATCTTGGTCCTGATCAGCGTATGAAAGAAATGCAATTCTGTTTTCTTTACCGTTAAACCCAACCATTCTGAAATATTCGGGAATAAAGGTGTTCTCACTGTCAATCAGAATTCTGAAATGCCAATTCTCCAAATCAAATTCAAACGCACTTTTTTCATCAAGCTCATATTTGAACTGACTGTCATTATCTTTTGTTGCAAAATCATAATTCTTTTCAATATATTCTTTTTGTTTAAGGTAATTATTTTTGTTATAGTTCCCGATAAGAGTCATTCCCCTTGATTCAAAAAACAAAATGTGCCTTTTTCTTGTGTTAAGCTCATAATTATCATAAAACCCAAGTTCAGAAAGCATTTCATTCATTTTTGATTTATAATTTTTTGAATCATAATCATCCGAACCCAAAATCCACCTGTCAGCATAATACCAAAACTGCGATGCTGCTTTATCGCTGTGATAGGTAACATCTGCAAATGTATAATGTAAGATAAAGCCAAAAGAGATTATTGGTATAAAAATAAAAAGAAAAATTAATTCTTTCCGTTTCATTTTCTCACCTCTAACCAATATATACCACTTAAATTATTGTTTGTCAATAATTTTTTATCATTTCTCAAAAATATTTTAAAAATGTATCAGGGGTCTGACTCCTGATACATTTTAAAAAAAAGGATGTCGGAGACATCCTTTTAGTTACCTTGATAATAATGCATATCTGAATGGTGCAAGAGTTATTTTGCCATTTTTTGAGCTTTCTCCGAAGATGGCATATGAATTATCCCATTCAAATCCGACTTCAAACTCCTGAATTTCTTCATCGAGATTTAATGCAACAAGAATTTCGTTGCCATCCCCTGCTCTTTTATATGCCACAGTTTTGTGTAAGCAATAAACAGGAATAAATTCCCCCTCGATAAACGCACCACAGCCTTTTCTGATTTCGCCGAGGCGTCTATACCATCTAAGGAGCTCTTCATCGATATCATCCCATTTCATGCATGCTCGGTTAAACGGGTCTTTCATTCCCTGCATACCGATTTCATCACCGTAGTATATCGAAGGAACTCCAGGCAAAGTAAACTGTATCAGCGAGGCAATTTTCATCATAGAAACACCCCTGCAATAGTCCTCAGTATCAAGGATATTATGTTCATGCTGCCAGTCTCTTCCGTGGCCCTCAGCATTCTCACCTGCAAGGCGAGTTATTGCTCTTTCAGTATCGTGCGTTCCGATATGATTCATAAGAATATGAAGCGCTTCGGGAGGATAGTTTTCAATAATGCTCATAACATCGTCAATAAACGCAGCAGCATTATTAAACCTGACGAAATTAAGCACCGCATCTGCAAACGGATAGTTCATAACCGAGTCAAGCTGTTTTCCAAGAAGGTATCTTCTTCTTATATTATAAGCCGTTTTATTGGTTGCATCTTCCCAGACTTCACCAATAATAACCGCATCCTTATTTTCAGCTTTAACAGCATTTCTCAGATCATCGAGAAAAACATCGGGAAGCTCATCTGCAACATCAAGCCTCCAGCCTTTAATACCGCATTTGAGCCATTTTCTTAAAATTCCGTTTTTACCGCAGATATAATTTCTGTATTCCTCGTTTTCCTCAATAACCTCAGGAAGTAGCTTTATCCCCCACCAGGACTGATAGTCATCGGGATAGTTTATGAATTTATACCACGAAAAATACGGCGAGCTCTCTGAATTATATGCGCCGACAGAGTCATAATTATTATACATATTAAAATACTTACTGTCGCAGCCTGTATGACTGAAAACGCCGTCAAGAATTATTGAAATACCCATTTTTTCAGCTTTATCGCAAAGGGATTTAAGGTCGTCCTCTGTTCCGAGAAGCGGGTCTATTCTCTCATAATCGGCAGTATCGTATCTGTGGTTTGAATTAGCTTCAAATATAGGATTCAAATATATGCAGGTAACACCGAGAGATTTAATATAATCGAGTTTCTTTTCAATTCCCTTCAGGTCTCCGCCGAAATAGTCATTGTTCCAGATTCCGTTCATCTGTTCCTCTGACCAAAACGGCTCTTCGCCCCATTTTCTCATAACTCTTGATGGGCGAACTCCCTCTTTTTTCTCACCCGATGAATAAAATCTGTCGGGAAAAATCTGATAGATAATTCCGCCTTTAAGCCACCCTGGAGTTTTATAATCATCGTCATAAACGGTTTGCTGAAATTCTCCGCCTTCAATGGTTATATCCCCTATTCCGCTGCCCGAGTTGGTAATGAAATTCTTTCCCCAGGGAGTTTCAAGTTCAAAATGATACCAGTAAAGACCCGAGGTTGTAGCAGAAAAATGTATTTCCCAGTATTCATGGTCATCAGGCGCAAAGCCTGCCCAGAACATATTGTTATAAACTGTACTCTCCCAATCCTTTGTAACGCAAAGAAGCGCTCCGTTGCAGTTCATTGAACGCGGAACGCATATTCTCAGCTTAACCTCTTCGCCAACCTTAATAGCGCGAATGGCTGATTTATATTCAGGATTTCTGGAATTAAATACAGTCATAAAAGCAACTCACCTCATCCACCGCAAGCGGTCCCCCTTCCCCTCAAGGGGAAGGTGTGAGATTTTATTTAGTCTTTTTAGCTGTTCTCTTTGTTGAACGCTTTGGTGCAGCTTTCTTCGCAGGAGCTTCATCAATAACTATCGGCTTTGTGTGCCAGATTCTGTTTGCATAGTCCATAATAGAACGGTCTGCGCTGAATATTCCTGCACCGCTGATGTTCATAAGGCTCATCTTCGTGAACTTCTCTGTATCCTTATAAGTTTCGGTGATGAGTTTCTGAGCTTTCTGATAATCCTCAAAATCAGCAAGAGCCATATATGGGTCATTATATTTGAGAGTGTTTGCAACATCGTCAAAGTTTCTTCCCCAAATGCCTGCTGAAATGAAATCAATCGCATTTCTGAGAACTTCGTTATTGTTATAATAGTTCATCGGATAGTATCCGCTTCTCTTTAAATCCTCAACCTCCGGAGTCTTCATACCGAATAAGAAGATATTATCCGAGCCGACCTGCTCATTGATTTCAACATTAGCACCGTCGAGAGTTCCGAGAGTAACTGCGCCGTTGAGCATAAGCTTCATATTACCTGTTCCCGAAGCCTCTGTTCCTGCAAGAGAAATCTGTTCTGAAATATCTGCAGCAGGCATAAGAAGCTCTGCAAGAGTAACACTGTAGTCCTCAATGAAAACAACCTTGAGCTTTTCGTTAACATCGGGGTCGTTATTGATAAGACGTGAGAGCGAATCAATAAGCTGAATAAGAAGCTTAGCCATTCTGTAGCCCGGAGCAGCCTTAGCCGCAAAGATATATGTCTTCGGGAAATAATCTGCATTCGGGTTAGCCTTGAGCATCTGATACTCTGCTATAATATTCAGTATATTAAGCTGCTGGCGTTTATATTCGTGAAGTCGCTTAACCTGAACATCAAAAATTGAATCGGGATTGAGTTCAATTCCCATAGTCTTTTTAACATATTTTGCAAAACGAACTTTGTTTTCACGTTTGATTGCAGTAAGCTCTTTGAGAACTTTTTTATCATTGATATATTCTCTGAGTTTAAGAAGCTCATCCGACTGAGTAATAAACTTGTCTCCGATGAGCGAGGTTATATACTCAGTAAGTTTCGGGTTAGCCTGACAAATCCATCTTCTGAATGCAATACCGTTTGTTACATTGCAGAATTTTTCAGGAGTAAGTTTATAGAAATCAGAAAAAACAGTATCCTTAAGGATTTCGCTGTGAAGTGCAGAAACGCCGTTAACACTGTGGGAACCTGCAACACATAGATTTGCCATTTTAACAATACCGTTTGAAACGATTGCCATTCTTTCAACTCTGTCTGCATCCCCTGTTGCGCTCCAGACATAAGCTCTGAAACGGTTATCAATTTCCTTTGTTATCTGATAGATACGGGGAAGAAGTCTTGAATAAAGCTCCTCGCTCCAGCACTCAAGAGCCTCTTTCATAACAGTGTGGTTTGTATAAGCAACAGTTCTTGTTACTATTGACCAAGCCTCATCCCAGCCATAGCCGCATTCATCGAGCATAATTCTCATAAGCTCAGGAATTGCCATTGTCGGATGGGTATCATTGATATGGATTGCAACCTTTTCAGGAAGATTATCAAGAGTTCCAAACTCGGTTAAGTGGCGCTGAATAATATCCTGGATTGAAGCAGAAACAAGGAAATACTGCTGACGAAGTCTTAAGCTCTTTCCTTCAGGAGTTTCATCTGCAGGATAAAGAATTTTTGAAATTGCCTCAGCCATAGCGCTCTGCTCCATAGCCTTAACATACTGACCCTGATTGAACTGATTAAAGTCAAATGCAGGTTTTTTAGCAGCCCAGAGACGAAGTTTTGCAACGCCCTTGCCCTTACCAGAAACATACATATCATAAGGAACAGCTGTAATAATATTAGCATCAACATAGTTAACATTGTGGTATTCACCGTTCCAGCTTTCTTCAAGTCTTCCCTCGAAGATAACTTCTCTTGCTCTTTCATTTCTCGGAACAAGCCATACTTCACCGCCTGGAAGCCAGATATCGGGAAGCTCGGTCTGCCAACCGTCAACAAGCTTCTGTTTGAAGATACCTGCTTCATATCTGATGCAGTAGCCCATTGAGCGGAAGCCGTTTGTTGCAAGTCCGTCAAGATAGCAGGCAGCAAGTCTTCCGAGTCCGCCGTTTCCGAGCCCCGCATCCCTCTCCTGCTCATAAAGGTTTTCCAGTTTAACATTCATTGAGGCAAGCGCTTTTTCAACAACATCGGTTAAACCTAAGTTATAGAGATTGTTTTTTAGCGATCTGCCCATTAAGAATTCCATTGAAAGATAATAGATTCTTTTCGAATCCTGATTTTTAGCAGACTCATTAAACTCAACATTCATCTCGGCAATTTTATCGCGGACAATCATTGAAACAGCACTGTAAAACTGCATATCAGAAGCGTTTTCAGCAGAAACGCCATGATAATGCGAAAGCTTATCAACAATATCCTTCTTAGCCTGAGAAACTGTTATATTTTTCATACAAATCCTCCAAAAAAATTTGTTTATATAATAATTTTCAGCGTTCGCTTTGTGTATTATACACTAATTAGTATATTAAATCAAGGAATAATCGAAAATAGTTGATTATTTACTTTGCCTTTTTCTTAAGGAATTTTTCCAAAATAAGAGTTACAAGCTCTTTAATGGGTTTGATATTGAGAAGAAGCATCGCAAAAACAAGCAATATTTCAATAGCATAGGTCAGTTTTCCGCCCTCGCCCATAAGAAGAACTATGCACTGAAGAGCAAGTATTCCAAGTTCTGCAAACAGTATCGGGAGTTTAAATCTGATTTTAACATACTTTCTTGTATTTTGCCCTCTTGAAGCAAAAACAACAAAAAATGAAATAACTGTTGCAATCGCAGCGCCGTTTGCACCGCTTCTCGGAATTAATAACAGATTCAGCAAAACGTTTGTTAAAGCGCCTGAAAGTGCCGTTACCATTGCCATAACCGATTTTTTCTCGGCCATATAAACAGATGCAAGAAAGTTTACAAGGCAGCTCATTGAGGTTGCGATAACTAAAATCGGAACATATCTCCAGGAATCATAAAATGAAGGAGCAACAAGTATCTTTGTAAAGAGCTGACAGAAAAGAATCAACATTGAAGCAACGGCGAATATTCCTCCGCTATATACTCTGAATACCTTTGTAAAGAAATCAGCCCTTCCCTCGTTATCATATTCATCAACTGCAGAAAGCTGCCACGCATCAATGAAAATTGATGAAAACATAATAATGAAATTCGGAATCTTTGATGCAGCGGTATAAAGTCCGTTATCTGCTGAGCCTATGAAATAGGTTATCATATATCTGTCTGAAACATTGATAACCCACCAGAGAATAATTGTTGGCATAAGAGGAACTGAGTACTTGAGCATATCAAGTTTAAGTCCATTCTGAATTTTGCCGAAGGTAATATATTTATATAACTTCTGGGTTATAAAGAAGAATGCTATTGAGCAGGCATCGGACGCGATAATTGCCGCAATATAACCCGTAACTCCCATATGGAGAGGACCGAGGAAAAGAAGTGTAAACAAAAGCGTTGTTGCCGTTGCAATAATTCCGTCTATTGCAAAGGTTTTAACGTGACCCATTCCTCGAACAAACTGCTGACAGAGCTGACGTGTTCCCGAAACAAGAACAAAAACGTAGATTAAAATTATATAATTGCCGAGTTCAAAATCGTTTATCCTTATCAGACTTAACGGATATGCAAATAAAAGAAAAACGATAAAACCCTGAATAGTTGTTCTGACTCCGACAGTGAAAACTTCTTTTTTATCCGCAGCCTTATCAAGCGCAAAACGAAGCACAGCGCTGTTTATCTGAAGAAAGACAATCGGAATTAAAACATTCGCAGTCTGCTGAACAAGGTCGGCAGCACCGTATTCTCCCCTTGCCATCATTCTTGTTACAAACGGCATAAGAAGGAAGCTTAATACCTTCGATGAAAATGTTCCGATTGCAAATATTAATGTATTTGTCGCTAACTTTTTATATTTATCCAAGATTCTTTACCTCTGATTTAGTTTGGAGTGTGAAGAGTGGTGTGTGGAGTTTCGGGTCGATTCACTCCGATTATATTATTAGCTGACCGCAGGTCCCAAAATTCGTAACTCGTAATTCGTAATTATTAATAGCTCCAGTTTCCTTTATAAAACTTCATAACATTATTTGATGAAGTCATATTTGAGCTTGCCTTATAGCTTCCTCCACCGATGATAAAATCATATTCACCGCCGTGGAATATCTGAGCCATATTCTTATCGCTCTCACTGTCAAGATCATTGCTTCTGAGCATTATTTTTGTTTTTTTGCTGTTCATATTATATTCTTTCAAAACGAGCTGATTATCCTTTATAGTTGAATAGAAGAGCCTGTTTTTATCAGTTATCGGATATGAACGGTTTGTTTTGGTATTTTTTAGAGCAAAAACCTTTTCGCTTCCGTATTTCTGACGAACAATGCTGTAATCATTATCGTCATTCTTTTCTATATAATAGATAAAGCCGTTTTCCATAACGAATTTATCTCTTTCCTCAGGATTTTCATTTTCCCTGAACTTTGTTGCTTTTTCTTCGCCCTTATTATCTATCGTATAAAATTCAAGTTCACTTCCATTATTGACTGTGAAGAAAACTCTGTGTTTTGAAACGCCCATCAGGGTAAGCTCGCTGTCTGCCGCGAAGTAAAGCGTTGTTGGTTCAAGCTTTTTTACGTCCATAATGCAGAGCGCGTTTTCATTTGTTATGTAGTAGATATCTGAATCATAAACATATGTAAACTTAACATCCTCGGCAATAGTTTTCGGCTTTGATGCGCCCTTTGCAAGTTTTTTCAGTTTGCTCTTGGTTTCATCAACGAAATAGATATAGTCCCCTCTTAAGTTCATTGAAGAAAGCTTATGATCGGTTTTATATATTCTTGAATAGCCTTCATATGAGGGAACAAAACGGTAAATACCTTTTCCTTTTGAAATGTGATAAATATAGTTATAATCAGTTCCGACTTTACCGCCATTCAAAAGATTTCCAAGCTGATTGCCCGCCTTTGAATCATCGGTTTTAAATTCCTTTGAATCAAAGTAATTGAGCAGCTTCTGGGTTGTTGTTTCAGTTTGAGTTGTTGCCTTTGTTGTAAGCTCGGTTGAAGAAGCTTCAGCGTTTTCCTTATTATCCCCTTCAATAATGTCAACAACCTTCTGAGGGAGCAGCTGTTTTAAATCATAGTCGGGAACAAGAATCTTAACCGTTATAATAAACGATGCAAGCGCCGCAACTGCCAGTGATATAACAAGCAGAATAAACTTCCCGAAGGTCATTTTTCCCTTTTTCTTTTTTCTCTTTTTGGACTTTTGTTCTATGTCCGTTATCTCTTCATTAAAATAATCCTGTTTCATTATCTTATTTGTCCGTCTCCATAAATCAGATATTTAGTTGAAGTTAACTGCTGTGTTCCCATAGGTCCTCTTGCGTGGAGCTTCTGGGTTGATATTCCGATTTCAGCGCCGAGTCCGAATTCGCCGCCGTCAGTGAATCTTGTTGACGCATTAACATAAACCGACGATGAATCGATGCACTGCATAAATTTCTTTGCATTTTCATCATTTTCAGTAATAATAGCTTCGCTGTGTCCCGTTGAATGAAGGTTTATGTGTTCAATAGCTTCATCGAGTGAGTCAACAGTCTTAACGCTAATAATATAATCGAGATATTCTGTGAAGAAGTCCTCTTCATTTGCCTGAATAATATCCGGGCAAACCGCTTTTGCTCTTTCGTCCCCTCTTATCTCAACATTTTTCTCATAGAGTTTTGCTTTGATAATCGGGAGTGCCCTGTCAATTATAGCGCTATGGATAACAAGACTCTCGCAGGCATTGCATACGCTTATCCTTTGAGTTTTAGCATTAAAAATAATATTTGCTGCCATTTCAATATCAGCGCTCTCGTCAACGAATATATGGCAGTTGCCCGAGCCTGTTTCAATAACAGGAACCTTTGAATTATCAACAACCGCTCTGATAAGACCCTTTCCGCCTCTTGGAATAAGACAGTCAAAATAATCCCGCATTTCCATCATCTCGTTAGCGCTTTCTCTTGAGGTATCACTAACAAGCTGAATAACCTCTTTCGGAAAGCCTGCTTTTTCAAGCGCCTCCTGCATAACGGCTGTTATTTCAAGATTTGAATTAATCGCTTCCTTGCCGCCTCTTAAAATAACCGCATTACCGCTTTTTAAACAGAGTGCCGCTGCATCGGCGGTTACATTCGGACGCGCTTCATAAATAATTCCGATAACGCCCAAAGGAACGGTTATCTTTTTGATTTTCAGTCCGTTTTCTTTTTCATATTCATATACTGTTTTACCGCAGGGGTCAGGAAGTGATGCAACCTGCTTAACGCCGTCGGCAACCCCTTCAATACGGTTTTCATCAAGCATAAGACGGTCAAGCAACCCTGCGTTTAAGCCGTTTTCTTTTCCGTTTTCAAGGTCTTTTTTATTTGCATCAATTATTCTGTTTTTATTTTCAATAAGCGCTTTTGCAATATACTCAAGCGCCCTGTTTTTATCTTCGCTTGTAACCTGAGCCAAAAATGACTGGGTCTTTCTTGCGCTTTTTCCTAATTCTCTGACTGTCATCTTATCACCCTATAATCCGGTGTGGGCTGAGCCCAGCCTCAATTCTTCATTCTTAACTGTTTTTGTACGGAAAAAACTTAGTTCCTTCACTTTTCCCGTCAATTATCTTATATATCTTCGTCGGCTTCGCTCCGTTAGCAATAACAACGGGCACTCCTGCCTCGGTTGCAATTTTTGCAGCCTTTATTTTTGTTGCAAATCCGCCCGTTCCTCTTGAACCTGCTCCGCCTGCAAGATTTTCAATCTCAGGAGTTATCTTTTCAACGTATTCAATAAGCTGAGCATTTTTGTTTTCACTCGGATTGCTGTCATAAAGTCCATCGGTATCCGTCAACATTATCAGCATATCAGCATTTGTCAGCGCTGCAACAGCTCCGCTTAAACAGTCGTTATCACCGTTTAAGAGTTCTTCAACAGAAACGCTGTCGTTTTCATTAACAATCGGGATTGCGCCGTAGTCAAGAAGCTGATTGAAGGTATCGAGTAAATGCCTTCGGCTGTCGGCGTTTTCAAGAACATCAAAGGTGAAAAGAAGCTGAGAAACAACAACGTCATATTCGCCAAAGAGCTTGTCATACATAAACATCAGCTCGCCCTGACCAATTGCAGCAAGCGCCTGAAGTTCTTTTGTTTCAACCGGTCTGGCAGCGAGATTCAGTCTTCCCATTCCTATTCCGACTGCTCCCGAGGTTACAAGAATAACCTCATGCCCCATATTATGTAAATCAGCAAGCACTGAAACAAGTTTTGCCATTCTTGCAATATTCACTTTTCCGGTTTTGTGGGTTAAGGTTGAAGTTCCAACCTTAACAACAAATCGCTTTTTGTCAATATTTTCCATATGGCTATAATACTCCATTTTAATACTTTAAATAATAATTTTAGATATTATATCACAATAGATATCCACTTTCAATTAATTATTTAATAAAATCCGAAATATTGAGAATAATAAAAAAGAAATTCAGATTCGGAGGTAAAATTATGGAAAGAAGAACATATATAAGAATCAGCTCTTATATCATATTTCTGCTTGCTGTTCTTATCGCATTTGCAATGATAAACACAAGAAATATGATGGATTATCGAGAAAAATTAGAGGTTTCATATCAACAATCGCTTAACGAACTCGGCGACTGTCTCGACAATGTTAATACAGATTTAACAAAGAGCCTTTACTCGAATTCTTCGGGCGAAATTTATGATATCAGCAGGGATTTATATGCTTCCTGTTCGGTTGCAAAAAACGCTCTTTCGAGGCTGCCTGTATCACAGATGGAACTATCAAACACATATAAATTTCTCTCACAGGCAGGAGATTATGCTCAGTATATCGGCTCAAAAATAGAAAGCGGAGAGGCTATCAGCGATAAAGAGCATAAAAACCTCGCTTCCCTACTTGATTATTCTCAAAAGCTGAGCAAGGAAGCGCAGGATATGATAAGAATATCCCAGGCAGGCGCAAGGATAACTGACGGCGAAATCAAAAGCGATATTAAAATCCCGAAAAGCGCCCTGTCAAACGGTTTTTCAGAAAGTGCAAAAACCTTTGAGAGCTTTCCGACGTTGCTTTATGACGGTCCTTTTTCCGACCAGGTTTTAAACAAAAAATCAAAATATATTTCAAATAAAAAAGTTTTTTCAAGACAAAAATGCAAAAAAATTGCAGCTGAGTGTCTTAACACTGATATTGCTTTTGTCAGCTTTCAGGGTGACGATAAATCCAAGCTCCCCTGCTATACTTTCAACTCAGCGAGATACAATATATCAGTAACAAAACAGGGCGGATATATAAAGTCTATTTTATATTCGGGAAAAATTAAAAATTCAAATATCAGTGAAGAAAACGCAGTAAATATTGCCAAGGATTTTTTGAACTCAATCGGATATAAAAATATGGCTGAGAGCTACTATAGCACCCAAAATAATGTTTGCACAATCAACTTTTCATACTGCAAAAATAATGTTTACTGTTATCCTGATTTAATAAAATGCGGAGTTTCGATGGATGACGGAAAAATCGTTTCCCTCGATGCTCAAACCTATCTTACAAACCATATTAAAAGAGAAAATTTTTCTCCGAATATCAACAAGAATAAAGCAGCTTCACTCGTTTCTCCTTATCTTACTATCAATTCAGCAAAAAGATGCTATATTCCAAAGGAAAACGGAAAAGAAATTCAGTGCTGGGAATTTGAATGCACAAGCTCTCAGACAGGTGAAGATGCGCTGATTTATATCAACTGCGACACAGGAAGAGAAGAGGATATTTTAATACTGCTTCACACCGACAACGGAACGCTCGTTAAATAGTCCCGAAATATTTAATCGAGTGACTAAAAGCAATGCAACGAAATGGCATATAAATTATGAATAAATTTTAAAAAATTGATAATAATATAATTGCCTGCAGGCAAAAGAAAAAAACAATACTCGCAGGCAGAAAGGCGAAATAATATGAAAAAATATTTAGCACTGACATTGTCGCTCATTATTATTAGTGCAGCATTTACCGCCTGCGCAAAGAATACGGATAATGATTCGACACTCGATTCAACTTCAACAACCGATACCACGCTTACCGACACAACAAGCACAACCGACAAAATGGAAGAGGATATTTCCGATGCAGGTGACGAGGCTAAGGACAGAGCTGACGAAGTCGGAGACGATATCGGCGAAGGCGTTGACGATGTTGCCGACGGAGTCGGAGAAGCAATCGACGAAGCCGGAGACGCTGTTTCAAACGCAACAGACTAACGAAAAAAGCCCTGAAGGGCTTTTTTTTAATGATGAATGAGGAATGATGAATGAAGAATTGATGGTAGTCTCTGCCCACACGATAATATAGTTGGATTTGAGCTGGTTGGCACTTTTTTCATATTTTTCTTGCATAATTCATTAGAATGTTATATAATTATCAAGATAAAAATTAGTAAGTCTATAAAAAAAGAGAGGTATTATTTATGGCACTCAACAAAAAGACTATTGAAGATATTGATGTTAAGGGCAAAAGAGTTCTTGCTCGCTGCGATTTCAATGTTCCGCTTAAAGACGGCGAAATCACAAACGATAAGAGAATTGTTGCTGCTCTTCCAACAATCAAATACTTAATGGAAAATGGCGCAAAGGTTATTCTTTGTTCTCATCTCGGCAGACCTAAGGGAGAATATAAACCCGAATTCAGCCTTGCTCCTGTTGCTAAAAAGCTCAGCGAGTACTTAGGTGTTGAAGTTAAGCTTGCTCAGGACCCTGAGGTTGTAGGTGAAAACGCAAAAGCTATTGCAGCTGACCTTAAAGACGGAGAAGTTATGCTTCTTGAAAACGTTCGCTACAGAAAAGAAGAAACAAAGAATGAAGAAAGCTTCTCAAAAGAGCTCGCTTCTCTTGCAGATGTTTTTGTTAACGATGCATTCGGAACAGCCCACAGAGCTCATTGCTCAACAACAGGCGTTGCTTCCTTCCTTCCTGCAGTTTGCGGATATCTTATTCAAAAGGAAATCGAGTTTATGGGCGGCGCTCTTGCAGATCCAAAAAGACCGCTTGTTGCAATTCTCGGTGGAGCAAAGGTTTCTGATAAAATCGGAGTTATAACAAATCTTATCGATAAGTGCGACACAATCATTATCGGCGGCGGAATGGCATACACCTTTATGAAATATCTCGGCCACTCAATCGGCGATTCTCTTTTAGAGGCTGACTGGGTTGAAAAGGCTGGCGAAATGATGGCTGACGCTAAGGCTAAGGGCGTTAACTTCCTTATCCCTGTTGATAATAAGGTTGGTAAGGAATACGATGAAAACACTGAGGCTATGGTTGTTAATTCAGATGAAATCCCTGACGGATGGATGGGTCTTGACATCGGTCCTGCATCACAGGAGCTTTTCGTTAACGCAATCAAAGGCGCAGGAACTGTTATCTGGAACGGTCCTATGGGCGTTTCAGAGTGGAAAAACTTTGAAGCAGGAACAGTTGCAGTTGCAAATGCAGTTGCCGAGAGCGGTGCTATTTCAATCATCGGCGGCGGTGATTCAGTTGCAGCAGTAACAAAGCTCGGCTTTGCAGACAAGATGAGCCACATTTCAACAGGTGGCGGTGCATCACTTGAATTCCTTGAAGGCAAAGTTCTTCCCGGTATTGATGCACTCCAGGATAAATAAGTTGCGAGTTCCGAGTGCCGAGTTCCAAGTTTTCGGATTCTCGCTTCGCGCGTTCAATTAATAATAATTCGAGGTAAATTAAAATGAACAAGAATTTAAGAAAAGCAGTTATTGCAGGAAACTGGAAAATGAACAAAACTCCTGCTGAGACAACAGCTCTCATTAATGAAATGAAACCCCTTATTGCAGACGCTGACTGTGATGTTGTTATCTGCACTCCTTTTGTTGACCTTCAGGCAGCTCTTGATGCAGCTGAGGGCTCAAACATCAAAATCGGCGCTGAAAACTGCCACTGGGCAGAAAGCGGTGCTTTCACAGGAGAGGTTTCAGCTCCCATGCTCAAGGCTATGGGTGTTCCCTATGTTATTATCGGTCACAGTGAAAGACGTCAGTATTTCGGTGAAACCGATGAAACAGTTAACAAAAGAGTTCGTGCTGCACTTGACAACGGACTTACTGTTATCCTTTGCGTTGGCGAAGTTCTTGAAGAAAGAGAACAGGGCGTAACATTCGAAATCGTTGGCAAGCAGACCAAAGTTGCTCTTCAGGGCGTTTCTGAAGAAGAGCTCAAGAATGTTATTATCGCATACGAGCCTGTTTGGGCTATCGGAACAGGCAAAACCGCAACTGCTGACCAGGCAGACGAGGTTAACGGCTATATTCGTCAGGTTATTGCTGACCTCTACGGTAAAGCAGCTGCAGACGCATTCGTTGTTCAGTACGGCGGATCAATGAACGCTAAAAACGCAGACGAGCTTGTTGCAAAAGAGAATGTTGACGGCGGTCTTATCGGCGGCGCTTCTCTTAAAGCAGAAGATTTCTCTATCATCGTTAAAGCAGCATCTAAATAATAAAAAGGGTTGCAAGGCAACCCTTTTATTAAATGAAGAATTAAGAGTTAAGAATGAAGAATTTCGGGCGGGACCCTTGGAGCGGGCGCCAGACCCTTTTGTCTCGCAAGCTCGACATTTTCCCTAGCAGGGGAATAACCCGCACCCGATTATATTTCAATCAAGCAAAAAGGAAAAATACTTATGAAAAAAACTAATGTACTTTGCATTATGGATGGCTTCGGTCATAATCCGTCTGACTACGGTAATGCCATTGCTGCTGCCAAAAAGCCCAATCTTGATAAACTGATGGAAAAATACCCCTATACATACATCGGCGCATCTGGAATGGATGTTGGTCTTCCCGACGGTCAGATGGGTAACTCAGAAGTCGGACACACAAATATGGGCGCCGGAAGAGTTGTTTATCAGGAATTAACAAGAATAACAAAATCAATTCAGGATGGCGATTTCTTTGAAAACGAGGCTCTTGTTGGCGCTATCAAAAAAAGCATCCAAAAAGGAACTTCGCTCCACCTTATGGGTCTTATGAGCGACGGCGGAGTTCACTCCCACAACTCTCATGCCTGGGCGATTGTTGAGCTTGCTAAAAGACTTGGTCAGAACAAAGTTTATCTTCACTGCATTATGGACGGAAGAGATGTTCCTCCGACCTCGGGCAAGGATTTTGTTGCCGAGGCAATTAAAAAGATGAACGAAATCGGCGTTGGCAAGGTTGCAACCGTTGTCGGCAGATACTATGCTATGGACAGGGATTCAAATTTTGACAGAGTTCAGAAAGCATATAATGCACTCGTTTTCGGTCAGGGCATTCAGACAAATGATCCTGTTGCAGCTATTGAAAAATCCTATGAAACAGTGGATGGCGACGGAAAGAATTTAACAGACGAATTCATTCTTCCAACTATCTGCCTTGAAAACGAAGGAAGAATCGGCAAGGATGATTCAGTTATCTTCTTTAATTTCAGACCCGACAGAGCAAGAGAAATAACAAGAACCTTTGTTGATAAGGATTTCAAGGGATTTGAAAGAGAATTTTTCAATGTTAGCTATGTTTGTATGACTCAGTATGATGCAACAATGCCGAATGTTGAAATTGCATTCAAGCCTCAGTCATTAACAAATACTTTCGGAGAATATCTTGCTAAAAACAATATGACTCAGCTGAGAATTGCCGAAACTGAAAAATATGCTCATGTAACCTTCTTCTTTAACGGCGGTGTTGAAGCGGTTAATGAAGGTGAGGACAGAATTCTCATCCCCTCACCCAAGGTTGCAACTTATGACCTTCAGCCTGAAATGAGCGCATATCTTGTTTCAGAAAAGCTCAATGAAGCAGTAAGAAGCGGAAAATATGATGTTATTATCATCAATTTCGCGAACTGCGATATGGTTGGTCACACAGGAGTTTTTGATGCGGCTGTTAAGGCTGTTGAGGCAGTTGACGAATGCGTCGGCTCACTTTATGAGGCTGTTATTGAAAACGGCGGAACACTTTTTGTCACCGCTGACCACGGAAATGCAGACCAGATGAAAGAGCCAGACGGTTCACCCTTCACCGCTCACACAACAAACGAAGTTCCCTTTATTGCTATTAACTGCGGCGATGTTGAGCTCAGAGAGGGCGGAAGACTTTGCGACATTGTTCCGACAATGCTCAAGGTTATGAATATGAAGCAACCCGAGGAAATGACAGGAGAATCCATCATTAAATAATTATAATCATATTATATCTTGAAAATGCTCTGCTTTCGTTCTATAATGAAGGCAGAGTTTTTTTTGGTGATAAAAATGAAAAGAATTATATCATTAGCTTTATCGTTTATATTACTGGCTTCATCATTTTCGATGTTGCCTTTTGAAAGCTATGCCCAAAATGAAGAATCAAAAACTTTAAGTGAAGTTGCTCTTTCCGACTGGATGAGCGCAATTCAGGGAAATACAAAACTAACTGAAATAACTATTCCGGGAACTCACGACACCTGCGCCAAAGAATTTGCAACAGCAAACATTTTAACCCGTATTTTCAAATGTCAGAAAGAAACAATACCTGAGTTGCTTGAAGACGGCGTAAGATATCTTGATATAAGATGCGAAACAAGCAAAACAACTCATTCAACAAAAACTGTTCACAGCACCTCGGACTGCTACCGAAACGGAAGCCTTTATTATCTTGATTATGTTTTCAAAGAATGCTATGAATTTCTTGACGCCCACCCGAGCGAAACCATTCTTCTTCAAATTAAGGAGGATGACGGAAACGTCGGCGCACCGAATTTCACCGAAGCAATTTATGAATATATCCACGGATACGGTCAGAACAAATATTTCTACGGTGAAGACTACAATTACCACGATTATTGGTATCTTAGCAAATCAATTCCGACTCTTGATGAAGTCAGAGGAAAAATAGTTTTATTTAACCGTTTTGATAATGATATTCAGAATTCAGGCTCAACAGTAAGCGAAGAAGAATCAGGGCAAAAAGTTAAGTGGCCAGACCAAACCTCTTCAACATATAAATCCCCTGTTTGCGAGGATTATACCGATAACAACACAGGAATCGGAACAATTCATGTTCAGGATAAATACAGGTATAAATCCTCTGATAAAATCAATGCTATAAAAGAAACCCTTGCCCTGCCCCACAACAAAGGCGAATACTATATTAATTTCACCTCAATGAACACGGGAACGGAATATCCTCAATCAGCAAGCGAAAAAATCAATCCCCAGATTAAAACACTGGATTTCAATAATCTTAAGCCTTCGGGAATTATACCGATGGATTTTGTTGATGAAACAGTAACAAGACCCGTTATTGAATGCAACGAGGCTGTTTCGGATATAGTAACCGGAAGCGATGAAAGCATCAGCTTTGAGCTTAATCGAAAAACAAAGACATTAACTATTAGCGGAAGCGGAGAAATAAAGGATTTTTCTCTTTGTGAAAATATCGGCAAAAACAATATCGGAGTTAATGCTCCGTGGAAAGACCAGATAACAAACAGCGTTTTTGACTATCAGTTCAACAGTGAGATTATTGAGAATCTTGTTATTGAAGAAGGGATAACCTCAATCGGTGAATATGCATTTTATGACTATGATAATCTTGAAAGCATAAGCATTCCCGACAGCGTAACTTCAATAAATGAAAACGCATTTAATCAGAGCGATGATTCAGCTCTTATTGCAGTAGATAATCTTGCAAAGGGTTTGAATAAAAAGGATTATTCAGAAGAATCCTTTGAAGCTCTTGAAAGCATTCTTACAAAGAGTGAAAAGATTATTGAAACTGAAAATTATCCTCAGCTCATTATTGATAATTTGTGCGAAAAGCTCCTTAATGCGATTTATGACTTAGTCCCCTACCTTGATTTTGATTTAGAGAGCGAGGGCGGAATGGTTGAAAGAAGTATTGAGGGAAGCCGGCTTTTATTTGGCAGCGTTATTTCTCTTCACGCCATTCCCGAAGAGGGCTACACTTTTGTCGGATGGTATGAGAGCATAACAAAAAGAGAGATTTACTCTGATGAATACTTAACCTTTACTCTTTCATCCCATACCCATCTTCACGCTATGTTTGCAAAAGAAGGCGACGCAACTCTGATTTGCCGAAACGAATCAGGCTGGACACAGAAATATATAACAAAGACCTGCGCTGAATGGTCAAGAATAAAAAATCTATCAGTAATTCTTCCCCCCGTTCCCTATCAGAAAGGATATAAAAACGGATATTGGGATTATGATGAAGCAGAAGTCTTGCAAAAACTTGCAAACGGCGAGGACACCGTTATTACTCCGAAATATGAATTTGACTGGGAAGAAGAAATTAAGATTCCCGTATTCAACAATGCTCCTGTATGTGAGCTTCACTTCAAAGAAGATACCGATAGCAATGTCGGAATATTCTCGCTTGCAGCAGGCATTCCCAAAAATACTGAAATAACGGAAATCGGATTGCTTTTTAAACATGGAAATAAAGAAAGTTTCTCCTCTCAGAATACACTTTTAATGATTAATAACACAAACTTCAATTCAAAATTCTTTGATAAAAAAGAAAGCGGAATTTATGTTGTTGATGTTTTGCATTTCAATGAATATAACTGGGCGGCAAGAGGTTATATAAACTATCTTGATGAAAACGGAAAACTGAAAACAGCATATTCAAATCAAATTAATATTAACCAAAACGCTGACTAATCCCCACTTGTCATAAGGATGTTACGCCTCAATAATTAACTTTTTTGCACAATTAGTTCGTTAAAACAAATGGCAAGGCGCCAGCCTTGCCATTTGTTTATGCCTGCTACTTGCAAAAATATTTGATTTTGAGGTGCAAAGCAGTTTAAGTTGTTTGTTTTTATTCAGATTGGTGATTACAAAATTGTCTGCATACTCGCGTATTCTGGCGATTTTTAATCGCCAAGATGGGTGAAAGCGAACAACTTAAACCGTGACCTCCTTATGACAAGTGGGGCAAACTCAGCGTTTTCTTTTTTATGTATATGGGGTCAGACCCCTAATACATTCTTTCCGAGAATAGGGGTACGTCCCCTATTCCCGTTTTTTAGCTTGACAACATCAATACCTTGTGTTACAATGTATATGCCTTGAATAACAAGGTATCGGGGGGGATAATTATGAAATACAGCAAAGAACTATTAAAAGGCAGCACATCAACCCTTGTTTTAAGCGTTCTTGAAAACAAGGATTTATATGGCTACCGAATCATCAATGAGCTTGAAATCAGAAGCGAAAACGCCTTTGAAATGAGCGAAGGAACGCTCTACCCCATTCTTCACGCGCTTGAAAAAGAAAAGTATCTTGAAAGCTATTGGCAGGAAGTTGACGGAAGAAACCGCAAATACTACCATATAACCAAGAGGGGCAAAAAAGAGCTTGCTTCTAAGAAAGAAGAATGGAAATCATTTTCAACAAGCGTTAACAAGGTTTTGAACTACATATGACAAAAGAAGAATATATTGAAAGCATTTTATCCGGAATTGATGATAAATATGCAAAAATCGAAATTAAAACCGAACTCGAAGCTCATCTTGACGACAGAATTGCATTCTATACCGATGCAGGATATGACAGCGAATATGCAACCAAAAAAGCAATTGAACGAATGGGAAATGCCCAAACAATCGCCTATCAGATGAACAACCTTCACGGGAACAAAAAAACCACTGCATTTATATGGATTTTGGCAATCTTGTTCTGCTTAATATCATTTATTAATGCTTTGAGCTTTAATTCACTTGATTATGTCAATAACATATTCAATCTATCGGGCTTGGTCTTTCATTCAGGTGTTTTTATCTATACTATTTGCTTTCTTCTTGCTGCAAGGCATAAGAACTATAAGGCAATTATGCTGATTTCAATATTTAATCTTGTTCTCTTTTCAAGAGTATTTAGCTTTTTAACTATTCTGGATACTGATGATTCACTATGGTTAAATTCACCGCTTGCATCTTCAAGCCTTATGTTTACCCATTCCTCGGATATCATTTCGATAATTCTGGAATTCACATTTAATGCCTTCGGAATATACGATGGTGTTTATATGCTGCTTTCGGGTGTTTTAGGAGTTGTGGGCTCAGCTCAAATTAAATCAAATATCAGCGGAACAGCTAAAACAAGTATTCTCAAAAGATATAAAAAGCTGAATATTTTTACATATATTGGTTTTTCAACTGAAATTATTTCAATAATTATATTCATTCTTAGTTTCATCTTTTTGATGAGGAGTTAAAATGGGCTTAATATACTTATTATATATTTTTTTCGATGTTTTTCCTGTTACATTATGCGTTTTGATAATACTAACAATTATTTTTAATATTTCACTCGCCGTTTTTGTTAACAGCAATGCAAAAAGCCGAAACCTTGATAACGGAAAAATTTGGGCTATACTTACGTTTTTTTTCGGTCTTATTCCTGCCGTTTTATATTTTATTTTAAATATTAAACTCGGAACTAAGAATAAAGATAAAAAAGAGAAAAAACTTCAGAAAATAACTTTAATAATATGTGCGGCAACAATAGCCTTGTCTTCGGTAAGCTATCCCATTTATAACTATGAGATAAAAAAGGATACGCTAAAAAGTGAATATGAAGGCTCAATGCATATGCCATATCTCAATGAAGATGAAAGTCATTATGTTTTCTATGATAAATTAGGAAAAAAATATGATTATATAGATGAAGATGCAATGCCTTATTATACTATCAAGGGAGACGAGTTTTTTATGGATTATGAAAATCTTGATGCATTAGATGATCAGGACACCCATCTAATCCTTATCAGCAAGGACGAAAAAATCGTTATTCCCGAAGAAAAAGCAGCAGTAAATTCAGACGGTTATCTTGTTGAGCTTGATAAAAGCAAACTGAAAAAAGATGAAGTTCCCCCAGATGATTATTCATATGAGGATTGGGAGGATTACAACGAATACAAATATGTTTATTCCGACAGCAAGGGCAGCCTCTATTTTGAGCCGAAGGATTGCTCCTGGGATAAAAGCGGAAATCTTGTTTTCAAAAGCAAAAGCTTAACAAATTATTATAACGAGCACAAATAAAAATCAGGGGTTCGTCCCCTGATTTTTATTTATCCCCAAAATCAAGAAAGGGGTCAGACCCCTTTCTTGATTTTAATTATGCACAAAAGTTTTTTCATATGGCTATATATTTGTGTATATTTATTACTAATTTTGCATATTCTGTTGACATATATAATCATTTTGGTATAATTATACAAAAGAAATGTTATAAATATACAAAGCAGGTGGTTTTATGACAAAGGTATTTATTGACGGCTCTCAGGGAACAACGGGACTGAAAATAGAAAGCAGGCTTAATGCGAGGGATGACATTGAGCTTCTGAAAATAGATGAGGATATGCGAAAGGATATCGACGAGCGTGAAAAAATGATTAACTCCTCAGATGTCACCATTCTCTGCCTTCCCGATGAAGCGAGCCGCGAGGCTGTTTCGCTTATCAGAAATAAGAATGTTAAAATAATAGACACCTCAACGGCACACAGAACTGAGCCTGACTGGGCATACGGTTTTCCCGAGCTTGACCCTTCTTTCAGAGAAAAAATCAAGACTTCAAACCGAATCGCAATCCCAGGTTGCTATGCAAGCGGTTTTTCGGCAATAGTTTATCCCCTTGTTAAAAGTGGAATTATAGCAAATGATTATCCGATAACCTGCTATGCTATCAGCGGTTATACAGGTGCAGGCAAAAACGGAATTGCCCAGTATGAATTTGTTGACCGAAACAAAGAGCTTGACGCACCGAGGCAGTACGCCTTATCGCAGGAGCATAAGCACTTAAAGGAAATGACGGCAATTCCCTCTCTTGCACGTGTTCCCTTCTTTGCTCCCCATATATGCGATTACCGCTACGGAATGGTTGTTTCAATTCCCCTGTTTGCAGATATGATGGAAAAGAAAATGACCCCTGAAGAGCTTCAGCAATTCTTTGCAAAGCACTATGAGGGCGAAAAGCTTATAAAAGTTCGTGACGTTGGCTACAGCAATATGATTGGCGCAAACAATTTTGCAAAGCGCGATGATATGGAAATTGAAATCAACGGCAACAACGAGCGTATTTTAATTACAACAAGATTTGATAATCTCGGCAAGGGCGCTTCCGGTGCAGCAATGCAATGCCTCAACCTTGCGCTCGGACTTGATGAAACAAAAGGCTTGAAAGTTGGAAAATAATCAAGTCGTTTCCTATACAGCACACGGGAACATTCCTCCACCGAACCGATTTTGTTTGAATTGCGCTCGGATGTGTGTCCCCATGGCGAGCGAATAGACGTAGCCTAAATGGCACAGTGAATTAAACAGAAGGAAATATTATTATGGTTAAATACAAAGAGGGCGGAATATGCGCCGCCAAGGGTTTTAAGGCAAGCGGAGTTTACTGCGGAATAAAGCGTCCTGCAAACGATAGCCCAAAAATCAAGCATAAAAACGATATTTGCCTTTTTGCTTCTGATGTTATCTGCAATACTGCAGCAGTATATACTCAGAACAAGGTTAAGGGCGCTCCCCTTCTTGTTACAAAAGCGAATCTCGATAAATCGGGAGGAAAGGCGCTTGCGGTTATTGTTAACTCAAAAAATGCAAACACCTGCAATGCCGACGGCGTTGAGAAGGCACAAAAGATGTGTGACCTCGTTGCAGATGAAATGAATATAAAAAGCGAAGAAGTTATTGTTGCCTCAACTGGCGTTATAGGTCAGATTCTTCCGATTGAGCCGATTGAAAAGGCAGTACCCCTTCTTGCAAAAGGGCTTGATTATAATAAAAACCTTGAAGCTGCAACTGCGATTATGACAACCGACACAGTTAAAAAGGAATACGCTGTTCAATTTGAAATCGGCGGTGTTACCTGTACTCTCGGCGGAATGGCAAAGGGCTCCGGAATGATTCATCCTAATATGGCAACAACGCTGAATTTCATAACAACCGACTGCAATATTTCTCAAGCTCTTCTTCAAAAGGCGCTCAGCGAGATAGTTAAGGTCACTTACAACTGTCTTTCAATCGACGGCGACACCTCGACAAATGATATGGTTGTTTTAATGGCAAACGGTCTTGCCGAAAATGATGAAATAAAAACAGAAAGCGAAGAATATAAAACCTTTAAAAATGCACTATTTGAGGTTATGGCTAATCTTACAAGAATGCTTGCTAAAGACGGCGAAGGCGCTTCAAAGCTTCTTGAATGCACATGCTTTGGTGCGAAGGATAAAGAAACTGCAATAACTATTGCAAAAAGCGTTATCTGTTCAACTCTTTTCAAGGCGGCGATGTTCGGCGAGGATGCTAACTGGGGACGTGTTCTCTGTGCAATCGGATATGCAAATGCGGATTTTGATATAAACAAGGTTGATGTTTCACTTAAAAGTGAATTTGGAAAAACCGAGGTTTGCAAAAACGGCTCAGGAGTTGAATTCAGCGAGGACGAAGCTGCTGAAATACTCAAGAGCGATGAAATTGAAATTCTCGTTAATCTTAATGAGGGCAGCTTTGACGCAACAGCCTGGGGCTGCGACCTTACTTATGATTATGTTAAGATTAATGGAGACTATAGGACATAATAAACTCACACCTTCCCCTTGAGGGGAAGGGGGACCGCTTGCGGTGGATGAGGTGTGTTGCCTTTAGTACACAGTTCTTTAACCGTTCGCCGAAAGCATTCAAAAAATATAGTCACCTCATCAGTCTGCTCCAAGCATTCGCAGACAGCTTCCCCTCAAGGGGAAGCCTAAAAGGATCGGAGAAAACTATGAATATCGATAATTTTAAAAAGGCGCAGATACTTGCCGAGGCGCTTCCCCATATTCAGAAATATGACGGCAAGACAATCGTTGTTAAATACGGCGGAAACGCAATGATAAACGAAGAACTAAAAGAAGCGGTTATGCACGATTTAGTTTATCTTTCAACTATCGGAATTAAGATTGTTCTTGTTCACGGCGGAGGACCGGAAATCAATAAAACGCTTGAAAAAATGAATATTGAAAGCAAGTTTATTGATGGGCTTCGTGTTACGGATGAAGAAACAATAGATGTTGTTCAGATGGTTCTCGCAGGAAAGGTAAATAAAGATCTGGTATGTCGCATCTGTAATCTTGGCGGTCACGCAATAGGTCTTTCAGGTATGGATGACGGAATGCTTAAATGTGAGTGCGCTGATGATATTCACGGCTTTGTCGGAAACATAACGCAGATAAATATGGATGTTGTAACCGAAGTTCTCAACAACAATTATATTCCTGTTATCTCAACAATCGGATTTGATGAAAACGGCAGATGCTACAATATCAATGCTGATACTGCAGCTGCTGAAATCGCAGGCGCACTAAAAGCTGAAGCGCTGATTTCGATGACGGATATCGTTGGTTTATGCCAGGATAAAGAGGACCCCGAAACGCTTATTAAAAAGGTTTATATTTCCGATACTCCCGCGCTTATTGCCCAGGGTATCATAAGCGGCGGAATGATACCTAAGATTGACTCAATGACCAAGGCGCTTCGTCAGGGCTGCAAGAAAGCGTTTATAATTGACGGAAGAGTTCCCCACTCCATACTTATGGAAATGCTTACTGACGAAGGTATGGGAACAATGTTCAGTTTATAAAAAGTGTTGAGTGTTGAGAGTTAAGAGTTAAGTTTAGGGTCGCTTCGCTCCAATTATAATTATCATGGGTGTGGGCGCAGCCCACCCGAAACTCCACACTCCACTCTCCACCTTCCAAACTATACAGGAGAAAACTATGACAACTAAGGAAAAAGACATCAAATATATTGCAAACACTTATGCCCGCTTTGATGTTTGTTTAACAAATGGAAAGGGCAGCACTCTTTTTGACGAAAACGGAAAAAAATATATTGATTTCACATCGGGAATTGGAGTTACTGCATTCGGCAACTGCGACGAGCAGTGGCAAAATGCCGTTAAAGAGCAGCTTACAAAACTCCAGCACGTCAGCAATCTTTACTATACTGAGCCCTGCACCGAGCTTGCCGAGCTTCTCTGCAAGAAAACTGATTTAAAAAAGGTTTTCTTTGCAAACAGCGGAGCTGAGGCAAACGAATGTGCAATCAAGGCTGCGAGAAAATACAGCTTTGATAAATACGGAGAGTCAAGAAGCACTATAATAACTCTTTGCGACTCCTTCCATGGAAGAACAATAACAACCCTTGCGGCAACGGGTCAGGACGAATTTCATACAGTTTTTTATCCGTTTACTGACGGCTTTAAATACAGCCCTGCAAACGATATAAAGACGCTAAAAGAAATGATTTCTGATGATATATGCGCAATAATGTTTGAATGCGTTCAGGGCGAGGGCGGAGTTAATGATTTAAACCAGGAATTTGTTGAAACAATCAAAAAAATCGCTGAGGAAAACGATATTCTTATAATCGTTGATGAAGTTCAGACTGGTAACGGAAGGACAGGAAAATACTTTTCATACGAACATTTCAAACTTTCTCCCGACATTGTAACAACTGCAAAGGGGCTTGGAAACGGACTTCCCATAGGAGCAGTTTTATTCGGAGAAAAAACTGAAAATACTTTAACTTCGGGAACTCACGGCTCAACCTTCGGAGGTAATCCGATTGCCTGTGCAGGAGCGCTCAGCGTTGTTAAAAGAGTTGATGAGAATTTTCTTAAAAGCGTTGATGAAAAAAGCGAATATATAAGAAATAATTTAATGGGTATAAAGGGTGTTAAAAGACTCAGCGGTCTCGGTCTTATGATTGGAATTGAATGCGACAAAAATGCTTCTGAAATCGCAAAAAAATGTCTTGAAAAAGGCTTACTCATTCTAACGGCTCATCATAATAAAATAAGACTTCTTCCTGCGCTGAATATCAGCAAAGAAGAAATCGACGAAGGACTTTCCATTATTAAGGAGGTAATTGAAAATGAAACATCTGCTTAAACTTCAGGACTTAACAAAAGCTGAAATATTCGATATATTAAACCTTGCCGACCAACTCAAATTTGAACAGAAAAACGGCACTGAGCATCATTTGTTAAAGGGCAAAACCCTTGGAATGATTTTTCAGAAAAGTTCAACAAGAACACGAGTCAGCTTTGAAACGGGAATGTATCAGCTCGGCGGTCAGGCGCTCTTTCTCTCTTCCCGTGACCTTCAGATCGGAAGGGGCGAGCCTGTTGAGGATACGGCACGTGTTTTATCCCGTTATCTCGACGGAATTATGATAAGAACCTTTGAACAAAAAGAGGTTGAGGATTTAGCTCAGTACGGCTCAATTCCGATTATAAACGGTCTGACAGACTACTGCCATCCCTGTCAGGTACTTGCCGACCTTATGACGATAAGGGAATATAAAAAGAGCTTCGATGGCTTAAAGCTATGTTTTATCGGTGACGGAAACAACATGGCAAATTCACTTATTGCAGGCTCGATTATTATGGGAATGGAATGCGCAGTTGCATGCCCGAAGGGGTATGAGCCAGATAGTGAGCTTATGAAATGGGCTAACGAAAACGGAAAGCTCACTGTTTCTGATAATATTGAAGAATGCGTTAAGGATTCCGATATTCTTTACACCGATGTTTGGGCTTCAATGGGTCAGGAGGACGAAAAAGAACAGCGCGAAAAGATTTTTAAAAACTTCCAGATTAATGACAGCGTTATGGCGCTTGCTAAAGAAGATGCAATGGTTCTTCATTGCCTGCCGGCACACCGAGAGGAAGAAATAACGGCAAAGGTTTTTGAAGAACATGCAGACGAAATCTTTGACGAAGCCGAAAACCGCCTCCACGCACAAAAAGCAGTACTTGTTAAACTTGTGAAATAGTTTTTATGCATTTTCCACCATTCTTTCGGATTGCGAAAGAATGGTGGAGCCAAGAAAGCAACCAAAGGGGAGTTCCCTTCGGTCAAGTCCCCTTTGGAAACCCCTTTTATCAACACAATCATACTTTCAATCATTCGTGTCGAAACGGGCGCTATGCACTCCGTTTCGATGTAACATATAAAAGCCTTCCCTTAAACTTGTAGGGAAGGCTTTTCTTTTATCTTACTTGGTAACTGAGATAGTATAATCGCCCCAAATATCAAAACACATCCGAGCGCTTCTTTAAGGCTTAGTTTTTCTCCGAGTATTATCCAGCCTGCAAGAACTGAAAAAACACTTTCAAGGCTCATTATAAGCGATGCAACGGTTGGATTAACTCCCCTCTGCCCAATAATTTGAAGAGTAAACGCAATGCCCGAACTCATAACACCTGCAAAGAGAATTGAAATAAGCGCTTTTCCCGAAAGAGCAACGGCAACAGCGGACAAAACATTTGAAAAATCCCCCTTCATTTCGATGAAAAACATCGGAAATGCGCTGATAATTCCTGTTACAAAAAACTGCCTCGAGCTCAATCTTACGGGGTCAACCTTTTTAATCATAAAATGGTCTATTGTTAAAATATGCAATGCCCAGACAAGCGAGCCGCAGAGGGTTATAACATCGCTCATCTGCATTTTAAACGCACCGTTTATACAAAGAAGATAAAGTCCTATTAGAGTTATTGCAACAGCAAGCCAAACTCTTTTAGGGCATTTTTTATTTAAAAATAAGCCGATAATCGGAACAAGAATAATATAACAGGCGGTTAAAAAGCCAGCCTTTCCAGCAGTTGTTCCGTAGTAAAGACCAACCTGCTGAAGAATAGTTGCAACGGTTAAACAGAGTCCGCAGCAAAGCCCTGCAATTCTCAGATTTTTCTTTTCTTCTTCAGTTTTTGGTTTAGAGCCGCCGTAGAAATTTGTTTTATCACCAATTTTTATTATTGGAAGAAGAACAATGGCTCCGATAAAATATCTTATGCAGGTAAAGGTATATGGTCCTGTTACATCCCCTCCCTCGCTCTGGGCAACAAAAGCTATTCCCCAGATTAAAGCCGCAATTACGAGAAGGAAGGCGTTCAGTCTATTATTTTTGTTTGTCATAATTTCTCCAATATAATTGCCGTCTGCAAGGCCCTATAACTCGGAGCTCGGCACTCGGCACTCGCAACTAAATAAAAACGGGATTTAATCCCGTTTTTATTTATTCTTCATCAAATTTAAGAATTGTTGCAATAACTGTGTTAAATCCCTTTTTGATAACTTCGGGATTGAGAATATCGTAGTTATCCCTTGAGTTATGATAGTAGTAAGCAGGAGCAGGATCCATTGCTGCAAGAGTTGTTGCAGTTATACCTGCCTGAGAGAAGGCTGCAGCATCGGAAGCGCCCATAAATACGCTTGCCATTTTCATATCCTCGGCACCTGCTTCCTTGCCTGCTTCAAGAACAAACTCAGAGAAGGCTTTATCATTCTTAACAAGTGAGTTCATATCCTTTGAATAAACATTGAGATATCCCTCATCTGCAAGTGTATCAACGCAAAGAACAGCGGTTTTAACATCTGAATTAACATATTCCTCCTTATGAGCTTTTGCCCAAGCCTTTGTTCCTTTGAGTCCTGCTTCTTCACCGTCGGTGATAAGAGCAACAACCTCTGTATTCTCAAGTTCAATTCCTGCCATATCAAGCATACGAAGAGCGCTTACAGCGGCATATGTTCCTGTTAAATTATCATTTGCGCCCGGAGCTATTGTTTTAAAGTCAACATAGAAGAAAAGAGTTACCATTGCAAGAGCGGTTATGCCATGAATTAAAAAGCTGTAATCGGTCATAAAGTCACCGAAAGCGCCCATATCTGCAAAGGCAGCGACAATGCTGAGAATTGCAATAACAGCGGATAAAATCATTGAGCCGATTGTTAACGCCATAAGCGGGAACATAAGATGAACTTTCTTTGTGCTATATCTTGTGTGGCGCCATTCATAAGCTGCATCAACGTGGCCGCAAATAACAATTCTTTTTTTAACCTCGCCTCTCGGAGCACGCTTTGCATAGAAATTGTTAGCGTCTTTTTTCTTATAGAAAATATCGCAGAAAGGCTTATAAAGAGTTAACTGCATTCCTGCAACGAAAAGTGAACAGATAACAACTGCGCCAACAATAATCTGGGGTAAAAAGAAATCGAATTTTCCAACGTTTTCAAAAACGCCGAGGAAGGTTAAAAGCATACAAACAACAATTGCAAGAAATGTTGCAACTGAAACAGTTTTTGTGAAATGAAGGAATGCTTTCGGATTCATCTGATATCCCTCAAATCCTGTTTCGTCACAGAAGGTATCCATTTCCTTTTTGATGTGTTTCTGAGCTGCAAGACAGTTTTCGTTTCCTGATTCACGGGGTCCGTATCTCTTGATAACATTGGTTATCTCACGAATGGACCAGTCAACATTCTCATTAACAACTGCCTGCGGAAATTCATTAAATTTCATTTTTGTTTCTCCTTTGTGCTTTGTATTTATCGTTTAATTCAACCTCAAGGTAAGGATTGCCGTGAGTGAATTTATATACAATTTTCTTCGATGTACGCTTATTTTCTGCATAAGCGATTTCATCTTCGGCAAAATTGATGTTTTGCTGTTCTAATAGGGGCTTCTTTGAATTCCATCTTGTTTTGAAGTTTTCATAATCTCTTTTATCCTTGGGAAGCCATCCGACCTCGCTGAGCGCATAAATACGGGGAAACATCTGCATTTCAAGTTTCTTTTTATCCCGTATCCACTCGCTCCAGAACTCGCCCTCAACGCCGAGAACATTTTTAAGATTTTCATTGTTAACGCCGTAATCTGCGGGGTCATAGTTATATGTATTTGAAAGCGGATACCGAGCATAGGGCATATCCATATAAAAGCTCTGATGGTTTGATAAAATCATACTTCCGCCTGAATTAACATAGCTTTCGGCGTTTTTATCTCTTTTAACTGTCCAATACTGAATAACCGCTTTTTTATTATTTGTATCAAGATTATTAGCGCTTGCTATTTCGTTCCAGCCGATCGGCGTTTTTTCTTTTTCTTTAAGAAAAGCAAAAACCCTGTTTTCAAAATATCCCTGAAGCTCGGTTTCGTCTTTAAGGTTGTTTTCTTTGATAACACTTTGGCATTTTTCGCACCTTTTCCATTCACTGTGCGGCGCTTCGTCACCGCCGATATGAATATAGTCTGAATCAAAAAGACTGCAAACTTCGTCAAGAACCGAAAAAACAAATTCGTAAACCTCCTCTTTGCCTAAACAGAGCGTTTTATTTGCTCTGAAATTAAGGCTTTTATACTTGGGATAATTCCACGAAAAATATCCAACAACCTCCTGCTTTTCTTCAAAACAGGAAAGCCAGGGATACGCCGCCATCGCAGATATGCTGTGAGCAGGAAAATCAATTTCGGGAACTATTTCTATTCCCCTCTCACTTGCATAAGCGATAATATCTTTTATCTGCTCCTGAGTATAAAATCCGCTGTGGGGCTTTTTCTCAAATTTAAAGCTCTTCCATCCGCCAATATGGGTATATGAACGCTTTGAGCCAATCTCGGTTAAAAGAGGATATTTCTTTATTTCAATTCGCCAGCCGTTGTCATCGGTAAGATGCCAGTGAAGAACATTCAGCTTAATGGAGAACATATAATCAATAATCTTTTTTATCTGTTCTTCGCCGAAAAAATGGCGCGACTCATCAACATTGATTCCCCTCCAGGAAAAATAAGGCTCATCCTCTATTTCACAGCAGGGTATTTCTCTTTTTCCGAGGTCATTTTCAGATATCATTTTCAAGGTCTGAAAAGCATAATAAGCGCCAGTTTTAGTTGATGCAAGAATTATTATTTCGTTTTCTGAAACGCTGAGTTTATAGCCTTCTTTTGACATTTCATCGTCTTTGATAACTTTAATACTTGCCGTATCGGAAAAGCTGAAATAATCCTTTAGCAAAGGCAAATCAAAATCGCTTTTTATTTTTAGATATCTTTCAGGAGTGAACACTCCGTCTTTTTCTACAACATATTTCGGATAAGGAATTATCTGAAGCACTTATATCACCTATTTAGCAACAAATCCTATCTTCTTCATAGCCTTTGAAAGAGTTCTGCCTGCAACTCGGGAAGCAATATCAGCTCCGTTTCTCCAACACTCTTTAAGATATGCTTTATCTTTCATAAGCTCGTTATATTTCTTCTGAACAGGAGCAAGCTCTTCAACAACTGCCTCTCCGACAGCTTTCTTGAAGTCGCCGTATCCCTTGCCTGAAAAATCGTGTTCAATAGTTTCAAAGCTGTCGCCTGTTATAACGGAATAAATTGTCATAAGGTTATTAATTCCGTCCTTACCCTCAGCATAGCGAACGCTCATTTCACTGTCGGTAACTGCGGATTTAAACTTCTTCATAATAACATTTGGCTCATCAGTAAGATAAACCGTTCCCTTGGGATTCGGGTCTGACTTACTCATTTTTGAAGTCGGGTTCTGAAGGCTCATTACTCTTGCGCCTGCCTTAGGAATATACGGCTCAGGAACTGTGAAAACATTTCCGTAAATACCGTTGAAACGCTCTGCAATATCCCTTGCAATTTCAAGGTGCTGCTTCTGGTCGGCGCCAACGGGAACAACATCAGCCTGATATAAGAGAATATCAGCAGCCATAAGGCAGGGATAAGTGAATAGTCCTGCGTTAACATTATCGCTGTGCTGAGCGCTCTTATCCTTGAACTGAGTCATTCTGTTGAGCTCTCCGAACTGGGTGTAGCAGTTAAGCAGCCACGCGAGCTGGGAATGCTCAGGAACGTGGGACTGAATAAAAACAATTCCCTTTTCGGGGTCAAGTCCAAGAGCAAGAAGCATTGCATAAAGCTGAGTTGTCTGCTCTCTGAGCTTTGCAGGCTCCTGGCGAACTGTTATTGAATGTAAATCGGCAACGCCGAATACTGTATCAAAATCCTGCTGAAAAGTCGGCCATCCCTTCATCGCTCCAAGATAGTTTCCGAGAGTCGGAATAGATGTCGGCTGTATCAGCGATAAACTTCTCTTTTTTCTTTCATTTGTTTCTGCCATAGTATTCTCCATATTCAAGTGATTAGTTAGTGCCCTCACGGCATACGAATCGGGCGTTCCCTCCACAGCACACGGGGACATTCCTCTCCCGACACTGTTCTTTTTAGTATATCGTTCGGAGGTGTGTCCTCATGGCGTACGAATAGACGCTACCTTAAACGCACAGTATCAGACACTCAATTCTTTATATGCTTTTCCCATAATCTCAACTCCGCGAGCAATATTCTCATCACTCGGAGTTGAAAAATTAAGGCGTATATGCTGACAGGGCGCTGTATCATCAATCATAAATGCATTTCCGGGAACAACCGCAACCCTATATTCAAGCAGCTTTTTAACATACTGCATCATATCAATTTTATCATCAAGTTTTGCCCAGATAAAGAGACCGCCCTCGGGACGAACATATTTAATAAAATCACTGCAGTATTTATCGAGGCAATCACACATTAAATTCAGCTTTCTGCGATAAATTTTCTGAATTTCCTTTATGTGAAAATCAACATTATACTCATCAAACCAACGGGAAACAATCATCTGATTTAAAACTCCCGTATGAACGTCTGAAACCTGCTTTGCAATGGTGAATGCAGGAATAATCTCACTGGGAACAACTGCATATGCAACTCTTATTCCGGGTGCAAGTATCTTTGAAAACGAGCCTGCATAAATAACAATTCCGTCGGTATCCATACTCTTGATTGAAGGAAGACCTTCGCCCGCTGTTCTCAGATCACCATAGGGGTCATCCTCAAGAATAATAATATTATTCTTCTTTGCAAGCTCATACATTTTTCTTCTCTTTTCAAGACTCAGAGTTGTTCCGCCCGGGTTTTGAAAATTAGGAATAGTATAGATAAATCTTGCATCGGGATTTTCTTTAATTGCCCTTTCAAGTTTTTCTATGTTCATTCCGTCGTCATCAATTCCGACTCCGACTATATTACAGCCGTGGGAACGAAAACAGTTGAGCGAGCCTATAAAAGATGGCTCCTCGCAAATAATCGTATCACCTTTCGAAGTCAGAACTCTTGTTGTTAAATCCATAACCTGAGTTCCGCCCGAAGTTATAATTAAATCCGAATTTGAAAAATTTATGTTCTTTGTTTTATAAAGCCACCTTTTAACATTGTTTCTCAGTGGCTCATACCCCTCCGAAACGCCATAGACAAGGGCTGAAACAGGGTTTTCACCCAAAATCTGCGAGGAAAGTTTTTTAACCTCCTCGCAGGGAAAAGCGTCTGTATCGGGTGAGCCGCCTGCAAATGCAATCATACCCGGCTGACTCGTAACCTTTAATATTTCCCTCGTTGCCGAGGGCTTCATATTTGAAAAATTATCCGATATTTTATAACTCATTCTGGTAACTGATCCTTACCTTTCTCGGCATCCTTTAATCCGAGTTCACTTTTTATCTGTCTTGTTGAAACACCCGGAGTTCTATCAAGATATACAAGCTCGCAATAATCTTTCAGATAATCAAATTTGTCGCTGCCCTTCCAGTCGGAACCCATAACAACAACATCAATGTGATAATCCTTAACATCGCTGAGCTTCTGCTCCCAGTTTTCCTCGGGAATAACAAGGTCAACATACCTTATCGCCTCAAGCATTTTCTTTCTCGTCTCAAAGCTGTGGTATGCAACCTTTCCCTTTGTCTGATTAAATTCATCTGTTGAAAGCGCAACAACAAGGTAGTCACCGAGTTCTTTTGCTCTTTTCAGCAGATTGATATGACCGTAATGGAGCAAATCAAATGTTCCATAGGTTAAAACTCGCTTCATTATTTTTCACCAATAATCATTCTAATAAATTTAGTGAGTGTTTCGGTATTTGAACCGTTTATGGTTTCAACATACTTTTCCTTAAAAGAATAAAGAGCATTGAAATCATATTCATCATTTTTTATTGAAGATATCATACTTTGGGCATCATCGAAAACTGCCTTTGGAAGCTCTTCATAGAGGTTAACATTTATTCCTCTATCCTTCTCATATTCCTTATAATCGGGAACAAAGAAATATAAAGGCTTCATCATCAGCGCCGCTTCATATGCACACGCAGAATAGTCGGTTATAACAATATCGGCAAGCTTCATAAGGTCGATGGATGAAAAATCGCCGTTAGGAAGATATTTTTCGTCCTTCTTAACCTTTGAAAGAGGATGGGGGCTGATGATAAGCATAAACTCATCATGACCCTCAAACTCAGTTTTAAGAACCTGAGTTATATATTCTTCCCTCTCTCTGAAGGTTGGAACATATAAAACAACCTTCTTATTGCTTGCGCCCGGATTGTTATAATAAAACTCTCCCGTTTTTGCTTTGCCGTCGGTTATATAGTCAACTCTCGGAAGCGGACAAATCTTAATTTTATCCTGTTCAACATTAAATGCTTCCATATAGAATTTAGCTGTTGCCTTGCTTGGAGCAATAACATAATCATAGTTCTTATGCATTGAAAGGGCTTTTGCGAGTTTTTCATCTCTTCCCTCTTTGGTTCCGAGCGCCTGCCAGCCAAATTTCTTTGTTGCGCCGAGAGCATGCCACATCTGAATAATTGTTATACTCTTTCTGTGGTGAATGCAGGAAACGGTTAATGAATATGTATCAATTATTGCAAGTTTTGAGGTTGCAAGATAATACAAATCGCCGATAACGCCAAGAGCATATCTGACCTTAGCCATGAAGCCACTTTCAAGCATTCTTAGCCTGAAAACCTGGTCAACATCGCTGCACTCCTTGCTTATTTCGCTTTCAAGAAGGCGCATATCAATGCTTTTTTCATTGCTTTGGCGCGAAAGATAAACTATTCTGTTTTTAGTTTTCAAAAGTGTAAGCGGTGCATAAATTACTCTGAGAATAATTTTCAATATGCGAATCAGTATAATCTTCATAATTAATCAGCCATTATTCGTACAAAGGATATTTCTTACAAATCTCAGCAACGCCGTTTGTAATATACTCCTTTTTATTATCAAAATCTTTAACTGCAAGGTCGATAAACTCTGCAATCTTATCAAAATCAGCCTCATTGAGACCTCTTGTTGTTGCAGCGGGAGTTCCGATACGAACGCCGCTTGTAACAAATGGTGAAAGAGGCTCGTTTGGTACAGTGTTTTTATTAAGAGTGATATGAACTTCGTCAAGTCTTGCTTCAAGTTCTTTACCTGTTACATTTGTTCCCCTTAAATCAAGCAGGCAGAGATGGTTATCCGTTCCGCCTGAAACAAGATTTTGACCTCTTGAAATAAGTCCGTTTGCAAGGGATTGAGCATTGTTAATAACTCTCTGCTGATATGCTTTAAAGTCATCATTGAGAGCTTCGCCGAAGCAAACTGCCTTTCCTGCAATAACATGCATAAGCGGTCCGCCCTGAGTTCCGGGGAAGATTGCCGAGTTCATTTTCTTTGCTATGTACGGATTGTTAGTTAAGATTAGTCCGCCTCTCGGACCTCTTAAAGTTTTATGGGTTGTTGTTGTAACAACATCTGCATATGGAATAGGAGACTGATGAAGTCCTGCAGCAACAAGACCTGCTATGTGAGCCATATCAACCATAAACATTGCACCGTTTGCATGAGCAATCTGACTCATTGTTTTGAAATCAATCTCTCTCGGATAAGCCGAAGCGCCCGCAACAACAAGCTTGGGTTTGTTTTTGATAACAAGCTTATTGAATTCGTTTAAGTCGATATATCCGTTTTCATCAACTCCGTAAGGAACGAAATTGAAATATTTGCCTGAAATATTTGCCATTGAGCCGTGGGTAAGATGTCCGCCATTGTCAAGACTCATTCCCATAACAGTGTCACCGGGTTTAATCAGTGCAAAATAAGCCGCAATATTTGCCTGAGCACCCGAATGGGGCTGAACATTTGCAAAGTCACAACCGAAAAGCTCACAAGCTCTTTTGATTGCAATATCCTCAACAACGTCAACATACTGACATCCGCCGTAGTAACGGTGACTCGGATAACCCTCTGCATACTTGTTGGTCAGAACTGACCCCATCGCCGCCATAACCTGGGGTGATACAAGGTTTTCGGAAGCAATAAGCTCAATGTTTTCGCGCTGTCTTCCCAGCTCAAGAGCCATCGCATCTGCGACCTCGTTGTCGGTTTCCCTGACCTTGCCAATTGAATCATAATAATCGGAATACATACTTCTTCCCTCCTATAATTATATATTAAATTTATTAATAATATAATAGCTCTGTAGTATAATAACACAGTTAACAAAAATATACAACCTTTATTTATAAAAAGTTAGAAATGTGTTATTGTTTGAGCGTTATCCAACAGATAAAACAAAAATCCAACCTTCAGCGGTTGGACTTTGTTTATAATTCATATTCGTCTTCATTTTCCCAGTTGTGATAAACGTTCTGAACATCATCGTTATCATCAAACATTTCAAGCATTCTTGCCATTCTCTTCATTTCATCCTCACTCTCAAGGCGGGTATAGGTTGAAGGAATGTATGCAGCCTCTGATGAAACGATATTATATCCCTTTGCTTCAAGCTCGTCGCGGATAACGCCAAGGTCGTTAGGCTCTGTTCTGATTTCAAAAACATCTTCATCATCAGTCAGAAAATCCGAAGCTCCGCTTTCAAGAGCATCTTCCATAAGCTGATCTTCATCAACATCCTCTTTTTCGATAACAATAACGCCCTGACGCGAGAACATAAAGGTAACCGAACCCGGGTTGCCCATATTACCGCCCGACTTATCAAAAGCATGACGAACTTCGCCTGCAGTTCTGTTTCTGTTATCGGTAAGCGCTTCAACAACAACAGCAACACCGCTTGGACCGTAGCCCTCATAAACTATCTCTTCATAGTTGGTGTTATCGCTTTCGCCCGCTGCCTTTTTAAGCATTCTTTCAATATTATCGTTTGGAACATTATTCTGCTTTGCCTTTGCGATAACATCTCTGAGCTTTGCGTTGTTATTTGGGTCGGGACCGCCGTTTTTAACTGCAACTGCAAGTTCCCTTCCTATTTTTGTAAAAACTTTTGCACGAGCTGCGTCGTTTGCACCTTTTTTTCTCTTAATGGTGCTCCATTTACTATGTCCGCTCATATATATCACTGCCTTTATCTTAAAATTCGAGAAGTATTTTATCATAAACGCCACTATCTTTCAAGAAAAATCATAATTATTTCAAAAAAACCTGAAAAAAATCAAATTTTCACTTGAAAATTCGCAAATACTCTGTTATAGTATATGAGCGATCGGGGTGTAGCGCAGGTGGTAGCGCACTTGACTGGGGGTCAAGGGGTCGCAAGTTCAAGTCTTGTCACTCCGACCAAAGACGGCTTAATTTTAAGTCGTCTTATTTTTATGCAAGTCGCTCTAAATCGGCTTAAACAGGCACTAAACTAATTTTGCAAAAATCTCAATGGCTGACTTCAGTTTCCATTAGTTGACTTGAGTTTGCCTGAACGTCAACCACTTGCCAACCATTTTGCAACCAAAAATATAGCCTCGGCAGAGCACTGCCGAGGCTGTTATGTTTTATTCTAAGTGCATATGACCGTAGTTGTCAAAGGTAATATTAACACTTGCAGTTTCAATACTTCCATCATTATTTTCAAAGGTAAAGGTTATCTTATCTTTAATATCGCTTGCCTTGAAATCGGCGGTAATGCCATCAGGCGGATAATCATATACCTCAGCGGTTGAAACCCATTCCAGCATATAGCCGTAATGCCCCCAATCCTCTTGGCTTTTTCTTAGCTCATCGCCTGAAAGAGTAAATTTATGATTGATGAAATCCGGATAGGGCGATTCTTCGTCAATACGGCTTTCTAAATGGCTTTCCCACTTTTCATATAGTCCGGCATATTCAAACTGCAAAAGCGCGTGCTCGCTTTCATTTTCAACCGTAAAGCTTTTAACATTGGAATAATCTGTTTTGCTCGCAACAATTTCCCCTGCGCTTGATGAATAAAGTTTTGCGATAACCTTTCCGTTTTCATCATAAACGTCATAGGAACCTACCCCCTTCCACATTGTCGGTCCTTCTACAGAATCTAATTCTTCAAAATCAATACGGTATTCGTTATAGTCTTTTATGGCTTTTTCGTGTTGTTTTTCACACGCTTTTTCGTCATCAACCGGCGCAAAATATAATCCTTTCACTATTTTTTGACTGGAAGCGCTGCCAACCTTAATTCTGCCATCCTCGGCATAGGCAACAAGTACAGTTAAACCATCGCTTTTGTTTGTGAAGTGATTAATACCGAATCCGCCGCCGATAAACAGTACAAGCGCAAGCGCGGCTGCTGCAAGGCGTTTATAAGTCAGTTTAAAACTGATTTTTTGTTTTTCGTTAGTCATATTCATTGCCCTTTCAATCGCTTCGTCAGAAGGACGAAGGGCTGAATAGGTATTTTTATAGTTTTCAATGTTCTTATTCATTTATCCATTCATCTCCTAACTTTGCTCTTAGTGATTTCCTTGCCCGATGCAACAGGGATTTAACAGTTCCCTCGGTTGTTTTCATAAGCGACGCAATTTCCGTTATCGGTAATTCTTCGTAGTAAAACAGATGTACGGCAAGGCGTTCCTTCTTTTTCAGTGATGAAACGGCGTTAAACAAATCTATATTAAAGTGCTCGTCATAGCTTGTTATGAATTTAGCGTCATCAAGCGGTACGGATTTTCTGAATGAGAGTTTGAAGAAATCCTTGCACTCGTTCACGCAGACCCTTGTCAGCCATCGGTCAATATGCTCATCGTTTTTGAAGTCGGTTTTGTTTTTCCAAAGCTTCAGAAATGTGTTTTGCATAATGTCCTCGGCATCGCACTGATTTTGCGTATATGAATACGCTATCAGATATAGCCGCTGACTGTTTCGCTTAACAGCGCATATATAGTTGTTTTCGGTCATTCCATCACCTCCTCTTGAAAGGTCCTTTCACTATAGTTACGAATGAATGGAGCAAAAGGTTGCAATTATTTTCATTTTTATTATATCATTCTGAAAACCTACATACAATAAATCAGCCTCGGCGATGCCGAGGCTTTTGTTAGTACTTTAAGTCAATAGGTTATTCCTGATACTCAAGGAGCATATTGCCGTCGTTATCAAACGAGGTGTTGATAGTTGCCTTTGCGGTTGTTCCGTCCTTGTATTCAATGGTAACGGTAATTGTATCGTTTATCAGCAAATTCAATCCCACGGTATTTTGGTCTGCTGTCAAAATCATATCAACCGCTTCCGCCGGTTTGTAGAATACAACTGCCGATTCATCATTATTAATAGACAATTTCATTGACGTTGCATAAGGCGTTTTCGGATTATCGGAATGTTCTACCTTAACATTACTGCTGTTTCCTGTGGTGTAACTGAAATCGCCATGCTCTGCCGAATAAGTGATTGATTTAATGTTTTTTCCGTCAATCCGGAACCCTGTTGATGATTCGCTTACTGCCGGGATTTTGCCGTCAACTAATTTATAGTGGAGATGCACATCCGTTTTGACAACCGGATCATCCTTAAGATTAACCTCTTTGCCGTCATTTGCGTAAGCGGTTATACCGAAAGTGTTTGCGGGAGCGTTAATTCTTGCGCTGATTGCGCTTCCTCCGAAGATTCCCGTTACAAGGAGCGCAATACACGCTGCAATAACTAACAGCGGTTTCATTTTAATTCTCGTTTTTGTATTATCGGTTGTCATATCCATTATCCTTTCCGTTAATTCAGCGGAGTGACGGACTCCTGACATCGCCGATTTGTAATTATCCTTATTCATTTATCCATTCATCTCCCAAAATCTCTTTTAAGTGTTTTCTTGCTCGGTGGAGCCGTGTTCCTACGGAGGATTCGCTTATTTTCATTACAACTGCTATTTCTTTTATGCTCAGGTCTTCATAGTAAAACAAGTGAATTACCGTTCTTTCTTTTTTCGGCAGCGACATTACCGCAGTGAATAAATCAAAATCCTTCGGTTTATCAAAGGTATAAAGCTCCTTTGCATCCTCAAGCGAGGTGCTGTTCTTGCGGAAGAAGGATTTTAAATAATCCTTGCTTTCATTAATGCAAACCGCTGTAAGCCAGTTGTCCATATGCTTTTCGCTTTCAAAAGTTTTGTTCTGCTTCATAAGCTTAAGAAAAGTATTTTGCACAATATCCTCTGCGTCATAATGGTTTTTAGTAAAGGTTAACGCAATAAGATAAAGCCGGTTACTGTTTCTTTTAACGGCATATATAAATTCGTCATTATTCACTGTGTCACCGCCTTTAAGGTACCTTCACTTTATATACGATTGAGGAAGATGATTTTTTACATTTTTTAATTCACTTTCATTATATCATTTTTATAGATACACGCAATAACAGCCTCGGCGATGCCGAGGCTTTCGTTATACTCTCCGTTCCCTGCACCAATCAATAAATGCGGATTTCATCACCTTAAAGTTCTTGCCGACCTTGATTGTCGGGAAGTCATCACGGTAAAATAATTCTCTTGCTGCCTGAACGGAGCAACCAATAATTTTTGCAACATCCATCGGCGTTAAGAAAACAATTTCTTCTTCCGTTTTGGTTGCGGGTATTTCATTTTCAATTATCTTTTCCATAAAAATCTCCTTTTTATTGTTCTGTGTAAAGAATTTGGATAGGGGTAGCGTATTCTTTACATAAATAATCCCTGTTCGCGCTCTTGCTCATACGGCATATTGTAGGATATCTTTTTGTTGAGCTCTGCCTTTGTAATCCTGATACCGTGAGCACGCATTTTCAAAACTAAAATGTCAAGGTCTTTGTCGTCAACGTCATAGTAATCATAATTATCAAAGTCAGGTTCAGGAGTCGACAGCGCACCAAGCACATCAAAGATTAAGTTATCAAGTCCCGTTGTGCAGTCGCCTGATTTCGGCGTTTCATAATTCAGTATCGTTTCTGTAAGCGGAGATTCACAACCGCCAAGTTCAAAATATGTCTGCAGGTTTTCTTTCAGCAACCTTTCATCAAACAGTTTTGAATCGCGCACCCTGTGACCGTCTGCGTCGGTATATGTCATATACTTATAGTCGGGATTGTATTTAACTTCCACGCCGTGCAGTTTCATTTTTTCAATAAACTCAAGCATAGAATACGATTCACTCATCATACGCAGAGCAGTTATTTTGATTTCAAATTTCCAGCGCGGCATTCGGTTTCTGTCCGTCTTTGCCTCCGTAGTTTTTAAACCGTTTTTCTCGCAAAGCTCATTACTGTAATTCTTTATTGCAATTAAATCCTGCGGAGCCACGTTCATTTTCTTTCCGTCAACCATATTTACGGAATTGATAACGAAATGATTATGCGTGTGCTGTCGGTCAATATGCGTAGCAACTAATACCTGATAATCGGGGAAGCAATGCTCCGCCATCTGCAAACCAATTTCGTGTGCCTGCTCCGGCGTTATGTCATCATCAGAAGCGAAGGACTGAATCATATGATAATATGTTCTGCCGCCGAGCTTATTAAACTTCTGCTTCGTCATTTCAAATTCATCAACAACACTCTCGGGCATACAGTTAATTCCGCTGATTAATTTATCAAGCGTTTTCTCTTTTTGCGTAACATAATTTACAGCATTACTCACCGGAGATTTTGAAGCGAGGAGTTTAACAATTGCCATATCCGAGCCACCTCTTTTCTTGTTTCGGTAAGGTCAACACAAGTAATCTTACCCATATTAGCGAGCTTGGTTAACTGATTAAGGTTGTTACCGATAGCATTAAGTTCATCATCAATACCCGTCAGTCCGGGGATAACAAATATATCTTTTTCAAGCGCAGCATCGCGCAGATACGGAGCCAAGGTATCGTACTTGGTAAATGCCTTATCTTCAATAATCTTCTTTTCTTTATCGTTAACCCTGAAGGTCATAATGTAATTTCTGTTGCTCATATAATTCTCCTAAATAGCGGGGTTTGGGGCGCGCCCCATTGGCTTTGTTTCGCCGCCTTTGGCGAGCGAAATACAAAGCCGAAACTCGCCATAACCAAAGCATCTGTAAACATCTGCTTTGGTATGTTTTCTATCAATCAAGCCTGCCGTCAAGATACTTTGTTCCGCGTTTATCGTTATGTTCAAGTATGCCGTTTATATCCGCCACAATATTGTAAATGATTTTCTTTTTCGTATGCCATTTATTGAGGTTGCAGATTGAATAAATACTGGTGATTTGAATATTGTCTTTGTATCTCGGTTCGATTTCAATCATCCCGTTTTCGACTAATTCTTTAAGCGCTTTATCAACAGTAGATACGCTTATCCCGCCGCAATTATCTCCGATAGTTTTTCGGGAGGGATGACACTCGCCCATGTTGTCACTGATGAAAGCTAGGTAACACAAAACATAAAATGCTTTCGGCGATAAATCATAATACTTAAAAATATCATTAGGGATAAAGAAATAATTTCCTGCTTTCAAAAATGTTTTTTGTTCCTGAAAAGTCATCATCAAACCTCCTTCCGAAAACTAAAAATCATAAGGGCGGAACTTGTTCCAGGCTAATCATAACACCACACATATCCCGCTGCAATAGTTTTCAATTTACCGTACAAATTTTGGGACAGGAAAGAAAAACCGCAGTCGCAAAAACCGATTTTTCTTGACTGTGATTCTCAAATAATATACAATTTTTATATCGTTTGAAAATGATAACCGCCCTGCTTGCGCAGAGCGGGTTTGCATTTTATTTCAATGATTTAATTATTTCCTTGAACTTCGGCGATGATTTAAACTCATCGGATAGAGGATAATGTTTTGTCATAAGTTCATACATACGCTCGCGCATAGTCATATTACGGAAACGATTTTCCTGTTCATAGAACAGCGCAGTCATTCTAATATCTTCGGGGAGATTATCAAATTCAACTGCGCACTCGGCTGCTGTGCGCAGATTTTTCTGCGCATTTTCATTGTTACCGATTTGAGCATATAGGTATCCCAAATGACCGTAGTTGTAAATAATATGAATTGCATTTTTATTATCTTCTCCTAGCATTTTAAGTATGCCGTTCATATTATTTATGACTTCAATTTTATATTCGGGAGAGAATTCGTCGTTATAATAACAGTAGCCGACGATAACATTTTGAAGTAAATATGACAATTCTTCAATTGCTTTTCTACGATTCTCAATCCATTTTTCGTAGTCAAACGACTCACGGTCAAAATCCATATCAAGCAAAAGGTATTCCCGAGAATCTCTTAATGAAGGC